>DADR01000060.1 GCA_002495055.1 Methanoregula sp. UBA247
TCCGGGCAGCACCCTCAAGCATATCATGCATCTTCGTTGTGGAGGAGAGCAGTATAATGAACGAGATACAGATAACAAATTTCACAAGGAGAATGAAGGCAAACTCGATCGACTCTGCGTAGATACTGATACCGAATGGCAGGCTCATGACCACGTGATATTCGGTGTAATACTTGTTCTTTAAAAAGATCTGGAACAGGATGATGATACCCCAGAGCNNGGGATAACCGGGTACAGCACCAGAGAATGCTAAAAAACAGAAAGAATAGTGCCCCAACCGTATATATCATCGTCGAATAGGGTACTGCAACGAGGGCGATGATCGCCGCAAACGCAATGGCTATCTTGACGCGGGCATCGAGGCGGTGGATCACGCTGTCCTTGTAAGCATCCCTCTCTATCTGGAACAGTTCTTCGATCATGATCGCTTGCCAAAGGCGCGGAGCAGCGATTCTTCTGCATCCGCGTATGTATATGCCATGGT
Organism: Methanoregula sp. UBA247; assembly: GCA_002495055.1. Lineage (GTDB taxonomy): Archaea > Halobacteriota > Methanomicrobia > Methanomicrobiales > Methanospirillaceae > Methanoregula. Next base: position 485 of record DADR01000060.1, read on the forward strand.
AACTTCTACGCCGTTTTCCCTGAGTGTCTTTAATAGTTTGGGAATTACCGGTACATCAAGCCGCACAGCTTTTAGCATATCCGGCTGGATAAAGATCTCGTCAACCGTCCCGCTGGCAACAATCCGTCCCTTATCCATCACGTAGATGTAATCCGCAACCTCGGGTACGAGCCCGACATCATGGGTTGAGAAGATGACGGTCATACCATATTTTTTTGAGAGCGAGTTGATGAACGCGTTGAGATNNCCGGCAATCGCAACCCGTTTCTTCTCGCCGCCGCTGAGGTGATGCGGTACCCTGCCTGCGAGATGCTCAATTCCTACAACTCTGAGCGCTTCATGTACCCTGTGGTGGATAGTCTCCGGATCAAGGCCGAGGTTGGTGGGGCCAAAAGCCACGTCCAGCTCAACGGTGGGAGAGAAGATCTGGTCATCCGGGTTCTGGAAGACGATACCGACAAACTTCCGGATCTCCTTGCTGTTCTGTTTTGTGATCGGTTCACCTCGTATAAGAACAGCCCCGGAAGTAGGTTTGAAGATCCCGTTAAAATGCTTGAACAGGGTACTTTTTCCTGCACCATTCGATCCGATCACTGCGATACGGGCATTCCTCGGGGCAATGAAATTGATATGGTCCAGCGCTGTGACTTTCCCGGGATAGACATAACAGAGGTCGCGGGTTTCGATCAGGTGCATAAGTAGAGAAGATGGGCTGAAAAAGGGTAAAGTTCTATTGGTTTATTTTGCTGGTTTTCCGAGCCTTGAGACCGTATGCAATCCCGAAAACGACGACAAACGCGAGGAAAGTGCCGACAATGATTGCAATCAGGCCTCCGATTGAACCCAGGGAATCACCCAGCGAGTAGTCTGGCATGGGGGATGAATAGGAGAATTTGCCAGTCAGGTCTTCTTCGATCTCAGCATCTTCGGGTGTAGATCCGGTCAGTTCTTTTTGCCCCTGCACGACAAGTGCTGTGCTCTCAAGACCGTCCGGGTCACCGGAAGCCATGAATACGGCGACGACACCGATGAGGAGGGCTACGACTATGCCCGCGATAATGAATGTCTTGTTGTCCATCATGCTGGTCACACTCCCGCCGGTGAACTCACTTTTGAATCCACAAGATCGGGCCTTGCCGTGGTGATAAGGTAGATGGCTGCGACGGTAACGAACCCTTCGATCACACCGATAATGGCATGATAGATACCCATGGCAACAAGTCCTTCCGCAAGCGGGAATGTACCGGCAAGAAACATTTCACCTGCACACGCGAGAGCCGGGATAAGACAGGCAAGCCATGCGGCTAAAAATCCGGAGATCGGCATGTTTTTAGTCATTCCCATCAGGCCCTTGAAGGTATAAAAACCAACAAAGCCACCGATAACGCCCATGTTAATGATATTGGCACCCAATGTTGTGATTCCACCGTCTCCGAACAGGACTGCCTGCACGATCAGCACGAGCGTGAGAATGAATACTGCGGCAAACGGGGAGCCGAGAAGAATTGCAGCAAGCGCACCACCCACAAGATGTCCGCTGGTCCCCATCGAAACCGGGAGGTTGAAGGACTGGAGGGCAAAGATTCCGGCTGCAAGGACCGCAACAAGAGGAAGTTTCTCTTCGTTCATCTCGTTTCGTGCCCAGCGGAGGGCGAGCGCTACGAATACAAGGGCGATGATCCAGTAAATCGAGCCCTGCCAGATTGGAATAAATGCGTCAGGAATATGCATGGGTTCACCAAATATTGTTATTACTTTTACAAAATATTGTAACACTCAGTAGTTAAAAAGAGTTACTATTTGATATTTTATCGAAATTTTTACAACCATCATCTTAACATTATATTAATTTCATAGAGTGTTGTACAACTTTAGAACAATGTTACAGAGGTGATGTAACTTTTACAATTTTAAATGCACCCAAATGATAAGGGTATCACCGTAATCCTTTGGGGATCATTTAGTAATAAATTTTTTTATTTTAGTATGATTTTTTAAAACATTTTATATTTTTATTATACACTCTTCTCTATTTCGATGGACCTTCAACTATTAAGTTACCTGCCAAAATGCATTCTATCTTCAGACTGTTTCATACTAACATGCAATTTTTTCAAAACCTTAAAAAACTATCCGCAATGATGTACACATCACTGAGGTTTGTATGACCATGGACACTGATCTCTCCCGCATCGGAATATCGCTTCCCAGTAACCTGCTTGACAAATTTGATGATATTATCAACCAGCGCGGTTACTCGTCCCGTTCTGAAGGTATCCGTGACGCGATCCGTACGTACATCACCTATTACAAATGGATGTCCGATGTCAAAGGCGAACGTGAAGGTGTCATCACTATGGTATATGATCATGATCAGCGGGGCCTGCTGGTCACCCTCACCGATATCCAGCATGAATATCATGCCATTATCAAGGCATCACTGCACTCGCATGTCACTCACGATCGCTGTCTTGAAGTGATTCTCGTGCATGGTGATGGAGCGGAGATCAAAACGTTTGCCGAGAGGCTCATGTCCCAGAAAGGCGTTGAATCAGTAAAGCTCACGACTATTCAGGTGGAAGAATAATCGGCGCATAACCTTTACGCCGGCAACCTGGTGAATTTTTTCCTGAGAACAGTTCCGCAATTTTTAAATTTTTTTTAAAGAGATTACCTGAGGTATTCTCCTTTTTTTATGGTAATGGAGGACGCTTTTTCCATTTGAAAAAGTATGCATTGCATCGATGCAATGCCAGTCTTTATTATTTTATCACAGGTAACTATAATCTGCGGAAGATCGTATAAGATATCACCCGACCGAAAGTCCCTTCACCGGGTATTTCGTTTCCTTCAATGAGATCATGGAATGTATCAAAATATCGTCAATTAATACGTTTTATTCATGAAAATTGAATAATTCTCATGCGATCATTTCCGTAACATGTATATACAATCATAAAAAATAATATGAAAACGACAACGAGGGATATAAACTAACAGTCAAAATCGATGTATCTCCGGAGACCTGAATGTACAAAGTCCTCTATGTTGATGATGAACCTGTTCTTCTCGAAATAGTTAAGATATTTCTTGAAAAATCCAAGGAATTCAGCATCGATATAACAACGTCGGTAAATGATGTCATACAATCAGAGAAACTTAAATCGTACGATGCTATCATTTCCGATTACCAGATGCCGGGGATGGACGGGATTTCATTCCTCAAATATGTCCATACCGAATTTGGCGATATTCCCTTTATCATTTTCACCGGGAAAGGAAAGGAAGATGTTGTTATTGCTGCGCTCAATAACGGTGCGGATTTTTATATCACAAAAGGGATCGATCCACGGTTCCAGTTTGATGAACTCGCAAGTACCATAAAAAAAGCAGTCAAACGAAGACAAATACGTGAAGGATATAAAAACACTGCACAGCGGTTATCGAATCTCGTCAACTTCCTTCCCGATGCAACCTTCGCTATCGATCTGGATGGAAGAGTCATTGCCTGGAATAAAGCAATGGAAGAAATGACCGGTATACAAAAATCTACCATAATGAGTGAAGGGGATCATATTTACTCCCTGCCATTTTATGGAAAAAAGCAGGGATTACTCCTCGATCTCATCCTCCATGATAACAAGGAGATTGACGAAAAATATCCCTTCATCGTTCGTCAGGGCAACAATCTTATTTCTGAAAAGGAATATCCGATGCTCAACGGAGGCAGGGGCGCTTATCTCTGGATGATCGCGTCCCCTCTTTATAACACAGATGGTACAATTGCAGGTGCAATACAGGTCTTCCGGGATATCACGGAAAACAAGCGGGCGGAACTGGCCCTCAAAGAAAGCGAAGTTCAATACCGGTCCCTGTTTGAATCTTCACAGGATGCGATCTTCCTTCTTGAAAACTCCCGGTTTAAAAAATGCAATAACCAGGCAGTATCGATATTGGGGTGCACAAAAAAGAAGGAGATTGTGGGGAGATCGCTCATAGATTTTTCGCAGGTTCTGCAACCCGATCGGATGAGTTCTGAGGAAAAAGCAGAGAGAAATATATCAGCTGCCCTGAGTGGCGTCCGTCAGGTTTTTGACTGGTTGTTTATACGTCTGGATGGAACCTCATTTCTTGCTGAAGTGACGATGAACCAGGTAATAATCGGGGGAAAAACACTCATTCAGGCAATAGTCCGGGATATAAGCGAACGTAAACGGGCAGAAGAGGAACTGCGGCGGAGTGAGAGATCATATCGGATTGTCGTTGAGGATCAGACCGAGCTTATCTCGCGTTTCCTTCCCGATGGTACACAACTGTTCGTAAACCCGGCCTACTGCCAGTATTTTAATAAATCACCAGAAGAAATTATCGGAAAGAAATTTTTTCCCCGGATCCCGGCAGAAGATCATCGTCTGGTGAGAGAGCATTTTGCGTCACTGACAAAAGAGAAACCTTTTGCGGTTGTTATCCATCGTGTCATAATGATGGATGGATCAATCCGTTGGCAGCGGTGGTCTGACCGGGCAATATTTGATAAGAATGGTTCGATTGTCGAGTACCAGTCAGTGGGACAAGATATTACAGATCAAAAACGTGCGGAGGATGCCCTGACTATAGCCTGCCAGAAAATGAACCTTCTCTCCAGTATTACCCGGCACGATATCCTTAATCAGCTTACGGTTCTTTCCGGTTATCTGGCTTTATCAGAAGAATTTGCCTCAGATGAAAAACTTATTAATTTTATCAAAAAAGAAGCCACCGCAACAGAACGGATCAATCAGCTGATTACCTTTACCAAACACTACCAGGATATCGGTGTACAGGCACCTCAATGGCAGAATGTGCATGATACTATCGCCACTGCAGCCACATCCCTTGACCTGAGTTCAGTGAATGTCCAGATCCCCGTTAGTAATATCGAGATCTATGCAGATCCCCTGTTAAGCAAGGTTTTTTACAATCTCCTGGAAAATTCCGTGAGGCATGGACAACACACCAGTTTAATTCAGTTTTCCTACCGTGATAATGAAGATACGTTGACTATTATATGCGAAGATAATGGCGAAGGTATCGATCAGGAAACAAAGAAACATCTGTTCAAAAGGGGATATGGAAAACACACCGGATACGGACTATTCCTCATCCGGGAAATCCTGGCTATCACCGGCATTCTCATCGATGAAACAGGAGAACCCGGAAACGGTGCACGGTTTGAGATCACGGTACCGAACGGTGCGTTCCGGTATGCAGCCGATCAAACAATTGCGGATCAAAAAACAACCGGAGCACCGGAGATAATTCATTGATCTGCTCTCATGCTTTTTAAAAAAAGAATCCGCCGGTCTGACCTCCTCTGATTGCAGGGTAGTAAAAAATCGCCTTATAAAAAAATCTCATCTCTTATCATTTTTATCCAGGTTTTTTTCGTAAAGTGTCGGGTCGTGCTCCACGATCACGATACTATAATCGTCCTCCAGGAGGATAGTGAGAAGCTGGTGCACGGTGAATGCACGCTGGATCTCGAAATTATGTCCTTTTGATCCCCCCCAAGAGCCATGAAAAGTTCCCAGCAATGAGGAGGCTCGTGAATTTGTTGAGAATGGGATTATCGTTCAGACCTGCGAGTATGCTTTCGACTGGAGCGACTATTACAGAGAATCGTCCGGGTGTAAATACGATACGGTCGCTGCTGCGGAGGTACATGCGTCAATAAAACGGGGTCATTGGGATATGAGTGAAGTGGTTTAAGAGTGTGAAAATGAGTGGGGGAGACTTGGAAACGGGGCACTTCTCATATTGTTAACCGGAGTTATACGGGCAGTCCCGGCTCAACGGTAAAAATCGTGCTAGTGAAGGGAGCAACTGATGTTGGTACTATTATTGTAAGCACATCAATTGGTAGTAGCGGAAAAGGTTCCTATTCATGAACAATGGGGTTTGACGGACGGACGGGTAGTGATTTTAAGGTCAAGGTGCGGAGAATAAGTCAACCCACGATCTTTGACATGAGCAATAATTATTTCACAATCACCCTTTGATCTATCTTTTTTTCTTTGATTCTATAAACTACAAAAAGCCCATATTCGCGTTCAATGGGCAAATGATGATGGTCATTAGATCCCCAGCGACGAAAAAGTAGGAGCTGCTTCATCTGCCTTTTGCGGCGGCAACAGCTCTGTTAATCGATTCAATGGTCTGATCGGCTGACAGGACTGGTTTAATACTGAAGATGATAAACGGCTGATATTTCAGAATATGGGATTGAAGTGAGACTTCGTCCCCCTCGGCTATACAGTATCCCGAACCTGCATCACAGCATGCCCCCCATTCACTGAACATACCGGCCTTTAAGTCCGCTCTGACCCATGCAAGCAGGGTCATCCACAATTTTGCCTGTTCCTCTGGATTCGTAGGAATGGTGTGTTGATTCTTCCACCACTTAATATAAAATTTTGACATCGCTCATACCCCCGATTTAATTTAATCCTGCTCTGCCGAACACTGAAAAGAAGAAGAGATGCCGACCAGCATCCCGAAACACTGTACCCCTTCAGAGCAGTTGCGGGAGTATGTTTATTCAATCGGCATAAATGTTCCGATGGTCAGTATTGTACAACGGTCATATACGCGTTCTGTTGGCATATCTCTCAGGCTCGCGTATTTTTTTCAATGTGGTAATATCAGCAAAAAGAACCAAAGTTTGTAATGATGCGAGCAACAATATTGTGATTAATCGGGTAACATCATTTTGCATTCCGGGCAGTACTGCCAAGGGATTGTTAACCATTTTCTAATTTTGTTTTCAGTGAAATTAATATGGCAGCGATGCATAGATCCGTGATTGTTCGGGCATTGCCTGGAACACGATTTCATGAAATGATATATCATTTCGCTGTCATAAAAAAGAATCTGACAAAGAACAGGAGAGATTTAGTATGCCAAAAAATAAACTTTCACTGATACGGAGGTCATAATACTGATTATGTCACCGAGACGAGCAACACAAAAAAAGAAATCCGGGACAAATCCTCCGCTCAAAACGGGGCCCAGCAAGAACAGGGAACGTCACCTGGAAGATGCCCGGCATCATCCTGATGGACATCCCCTGCCTCATCCCCCGCATAAAACCATTAAAAAACCCACCCTTCCCCAAAAGCACACACCCCATTCCCATCCTCATGGTGATGAACTGCCACCCCATACAAATCCTCCTGGCCCTATCACACCCTCAAAGAAGATGACCAGGACAGGATCCAAATCCTGATTTTTTTAAATAAATATCTGCTGGTATGAAAGATCCGTATTCGTTTTTCTAAATCCTTTTAAATTTTCTCTGCTCCTCCGGAATTTATTGTGTAAAATCGTTAAGGATCAGGGTTGGATTTGCATACGAGGGAATTGCAGCGTTTTTTTAGAAACGTAAATTTATGAAGACCTGATGCAGTATATCCGGGGAACGTTCATGCGACAAATTATCAGAACAACGATTGAAGTCCCAGTCGGATAAGTGGAGCTGCACGCTTGAGAAACGCAGGTTTGAGAAGAAGTTTTTTGACCAGGTCCCCCGGGCGATCCATATCCCCATACTCAACAATCGTGCGGACTATATCAGGATCATTCAGTAAACGGATTAATGCATCCATATCTCCGGCAGAAATTTTCTGGCGCATCTGGAAAATCCGGAATCCCCGGTCGAGGTCCCTTCCGATATCAGTCTGCCAGCGTTGTTCATATGCTCCAAGAGCCGTATCAGTAAATATGTCAGTTTCACAACAGATCGCTGCAATTGCAGCCGCGTGACGCGCTGATCGGATTCCTGTATAGACTCCCCCGCCGGAAGTGGGTTTGGCAAATCCGGCAGCGTCACCAACAAACAATGTCCGGTGTCCGTAGGTTCTGGGCATAAGGCCAAGAGGAAGAGCTCCCGTAACCAGATGCGTTACCGGTGTTTTGAATTTTTTTATGAGTGCTTTGAACCGTTCCGGTATATTAGATTGGCCGCACAGTCCAATTCGCACCCTGCCTTTGCCGGTTGGGATCATCCAGCCAAAAAAATCCGGTGATGCATCAGGATAAAGCTCCACGAATCGTGGATCACAATCATGGAGCGTATCTGCCTGGATACCGGCCAGATATGTCTTTGCCCGGGGCATTCCATATATACGGGCAATGGTACTTCTTGGGCCATCCGCAGCGATTAACAGTCTGAACGGTATCTCCTTATGACCATGTGCACCCCTTGTAATGAGGGCTGTTCCCCGTATGCCATATGCTGCAGTTTTCAGAAGGAATTCTGCCCCGGCGTTTGCCGCAGATTCCGCCATCTCACGATCAAGTGATCCCCGGTCGACAACCACTGCCTTTTGGACTTTAGCGTCAATGAGAAGCTCGCTTCCCGTCCCGGATACCACACGGGCTCCAGAAACTCTCGTGAGTACAGGCCGTTCTGATACCCGGCATTCTGCAAAGGCAGCATTCGACAGGAGCCCGGCACACTGAACCGGGTAGCCAATAGTCCCATGCTCCTCAATGCAGAGCGTTGCAAGTCCGCTCTTTGCACATTCAGATGCTGCAGCACTACCGGCAGGCCCGGCTCCTATGACAATGACATCGTACACCATGGAATAATCACGTCATCCCTGAAATCCTGAACGGGGACAAAAAAGGAGCGGGAATAATTGCTTTAACCTTCAGTTTCATGAATCCAGTCCATTCAACAGGAAAATGTTCATTCTGCACCCTGGAACCGTTCTTTGGCCTGAAAATATCCCATCAGGATAGAAAAGAGGCCAAAGACAAAAGCGAATGTGCCAAGAACCACAATCACGAGATTTTCTAACAACACCGGGAAATACCATAAAAGACCGGCAAGCAGAACTGCACCAGTGATGAACATACCGGGGATAAGGATATATTTGGTCCTTGGGTGCGTTAGTGCCAGTGCGATATCAGCAAAACCATTATAAAACGCGATTCCCGCCATAATCAGCATGAAAATGATTCCAACAATTTCCCGTGCCAGAAAGGAGAGAACTGCCACAATCAGTAATCCGGCGGAAAGACCAAACCAGAATAATGATTCATCGCTTTTGGAAGTAATAGCAAGCAGAAGGAATACTGCAATACCCAGGACAACCAGCACAAGGAATATACTGTAAAAAGTTGCCAGCATAATTTCCGGATTGGGAAACAGGAGAACAAAAAGTCCAAAAATAATCCCGGTAATGCCCCAAAGGAAACATGACAGTCTTGTGTCCATGACAGTATCAGCCTTCAGGATAAACGATCTGCACGAGCATCCTGAGGTTCTTTTAGTGTCGCAACTACAAAATTCATACGGTATACCATTTTATTTTTCTAAAAAAAAATTATCCTTAATCCGGTGAATAGGGAAGATACTACGAAAGCAGCAAATGATACCAGGCATTGAGAAGATCCTACTATGAAATTAAAACCAGATGAAATTATAGCAGATCAGGACGATACACGAAAATCCACAAGACCCTGATATGGATCGCAGCATGTCAGGAACTGGTACGATTTCCCAAAATAAAAACGAGTGGCAGCTAACCGAACCTGGGTTATCCATCCTGGAGTTATTCCACCCTTTTTATCCACGCGGGCACTTTCTGGATTTGTCATTGTTTTCCTGATAATGCGGGTACCACTCATCGTATATCAACGCTGCCTGACATTCGGTGTTTACATTCGGTTTGTGCGTGCCTTCATGCATTTTACGGCATTATCTCTCGTGAAGGACAGGAGGGATTGTACCGATTATACTGAGATTCTTTTACTCTTTGCCAAAGCCAAAAAACTTTATATGGAACGTTTTTTCCATGACGAAAAGAATCGCGAAGAAGAAAACTGCATAGAGTATAAAATTTACCAAAAATTTTATCCAGCCTTCAATGCCGGCAAACGACACCAGTACCGTTGCGAGGGTATCTGCAATAATAATCGCACAGAGTATTCCGATAAAAAAAAGCACCCATTTTTTGACCGGATTAAAATCCATACCAGAAATAGGTATTCAGACTATTTAAACTTCAAAGGATAGGAACAAGCATTACAACGACTGCATAAGAGTTATTTTGGGCACCGTCCTGACGTCAAGAAAGACCAATAAACGGTTATCGAAGTATGTTTTGATAAAAAATTTACCGTTCTATAAGCTGAATGTGCTCGTCAGTCTTTTTTGCAAGTTCTCCTCGACCCTGTAAACGGGCAACATCAGAAATTGCTTCGAGTACATGGACCGATTCTTCAAGAAACGAGAGGATATCAGTAGGGAACATCTCTATTCCATACTCATCCAGCATGAACGCTGCTATCTGTCGGTGATCAAGACCATTTTCCCGCAGTTCGATCACTTTTTTTGCAAATTTTTTCTCCGGGCAACCGCATAACGGAGAATCTTTGCAGTCACAACGGAGGAAATCATTAAAAAATGCGAGGATTTGTTCCCTCACGGCAAAATCGAGCGCATCATAATCAAGGCGCGACGAGAGTGTTTCGAGCATGGTGCCGGAAAATGCGAGTTCGGGGAGGCGAAAGCCTGCAAGCCGTTCTAATTTTTTTGCATGACGAAACCGTGCCCGATCCGCGATCAATCCTCGTCTCCTACTCCTTCATCAAAGTTTTTCAATGAGGCCATTGCCTCACCCATCCGTTCGCATTCGATTAACCACTCATCAAAAAGGGTTGTCTGTTCAACATCGTCTTTCACGTATTTACCACAGCAGGATGCACCGTCAATGACACTTGCGCCGATATTTGCTGCTGCTTCAAGTGCCTGCTCCATATCCTTATCAATATCGTTCCTGCCTTTCTTGACAAGTGTTTTAATGTCTTTGTCAAATCCTCCCGCCAGATAAAGTCTGCAGGAGGCAAAAAGCGCAAGTTTAGGGAGCTGCAGGATCTCGACGATCTCTCCGAGATCTCCCTCAGGAGCAGCTGACATAACAATCGTTTCAACCTGCGAGAGTTTGTCAACGGCTTCCTCAAATGAATACCGTTTGTTCTGGTAGAGTTTTATAATCTTTAATACAGACACGGTGATATCTACCGAGAAACTGTCAAGCACCCGGAATCCTTCGGGCAGCTCATCGCTCTTGGGATCTGATTCAAAACTCGATTCTTTGAGAGTCTTTAACCAGTTGTCCCAGCGTTCCTGGTTGTAAAAAATATAAAACAACTTGAGCGGTTCAGCTTCAATTTTCTTACTTGCCTTTTTTACCATTTCAGTACACTACTCGTTTGCGAAATTAAAGGATTTCGTTGTGCAACACTGTGAGTAGACCATTTTTAAAAAAACACAGAGTAAATTGCAGAAAAATGCAGTGATCCATCACCACCAATGGTTATCTCTCTTGACCTTCAATACTTCTGATAACGGGAATGAACGATACGACAGGCTCTCATAAGCTCGTGATGGTGAGATACGGCGAGTTATTCTTGAAAAGCGAATCGGTAAAACATCATTTTATCGGAATGCTGCTCCGGAACATCGGAAAAGCGCTCACTGCATCCGCTCTTGCCTATCACTTCGAAACCCCCCGCGGCCGCATCCTTATCTACGGCAATTACCCTGACAAGATAGCCGATGTGGTATCCCGGATTTTCGGAATTGTGGATGTCAGTGTCTGTACCCGCACGAGCACCCGGCTCGAAGACATCTGTACAGCAGCAATCTCCCTTGCATCCGGCAATCTTATCGAGGGAATGAGTTTTGCGGTGCGAGCGAAACGACAACAGAAAACAGGCCTGAACAGCCAGGAACTCGGGACGCGTATCGGTTCAGCCATCTATGATCACATCCCAGGCCTTCACGTTGATCTGGATAACCCGGATTATGAACTTTTTGTGGAAATCCGTGATTTTGGCGGGCTTGTGTACGATTCACGGGTCGCAGCACCAGGAGGATTACCCTGGGGCACCCAGGGCAGGGTGCTTGCATTGCTTTCTTCGGGTATCGATTCGCCAATCGCCGCATGGCTGATGATGAAACGCGGGTGCGATATCACCAACCTGTATCTGGATGGTGGCCGGTGGGCAGGAACGGATGTCACCCGGGCAGCAATTGAGAACCATCGACGGCTTTCACGCTGGTGTGCCGGAACTCCACTTTCTCTGGTGATTGCGAACAGCGAACCGTTATATGACCGCATGGATCAGCTGCGCATCCCTCCGCGGTACCGCTGCGTGATCTGTAAACGCTTCATGATGAGGGTGGCAGGACAACTCATGCAAAAAGAGGGTGCACTTGCCATAGTCACCGGAGAAAATCTCGGCCAGGTGGCTTCCCAGACGCTGGCCAACCTTGCAGTCATTTCCAAAGCAGCAGATGTACCGGTATTACGCCCGCTCATTACCTATGACAAGGAAGAGACAATCACCCTTGCCCGCATGATTGGAACTTTTGATGCACATCCCGGTGATCTTGCGTGCCGGGCGGTTCCCCGTATGCCGGCGACTGCAGCCGGACTCGAGATAATAGAGGAAATTGAGCGGAAAATGGCAATTGATGAGATCGTTGCAGCAACTCTTTCCGGTATGCGGTACGTGTCGGCATTAAATTGCAGAATTGTCACAGAAACCTAAATCGTGTGTTTACAGCTTTTAAAAAAATGTTGGTGAGCATCAATCATGGATCGCACGGGGATACACAGAAAATTATACCCGTCATATGTTACGCTCAGCGAATACGGTGAACTGGCAGAACGGATCGAACGGGCATATGCACTTTTAACATCCTGCACGGTCTGTCCAAGAAAATGCAGGGTTAACCGCCTCAATAATGAACGGGGATTTTGCCGGACCGGACTCCTTCCGGTCATTTCGAGTTTCGGACCCCATTTTGGAGAGGAACCTCCTCTTGTTGGTTGTCAGGGCTCCGGTACTATCTTTTTTACCTTCTGTAATCTTGCCTGTGAATATTGCCAGAATTTTACTATCAGCCAGACTGGAGCCGGTGAAACCATTTCCTGTGAAACACTGGCCGGGATGATGCTGGACCTGCAGCGGCAAGGATGTCACAACATCAACCTGGTCAGCCCCTCCCACGTAGTTCCCCAGATCCTCAACAGCATCGGGATGGCGGCCAAACAGGGACTTACTATTCCGATTGTATACAATAGCGGAGGATATGATTCAGTTGATACCCTCAGGCTTCTTGAGGGAATTGTGGATATTTATATGCCCGATGCAAAATATGGCAGCGATGAGATTGCCCGGATTCTTTCCCATACTCCGGATTATGTCGTTTCTATGAAAACGGCATTAAAAGAAATGTATCGTCAGGTTGGCGATCTTGTGATCGAAAAAGGTATTGCCGTGCGCGGTTTGATCATACGCCACCTTGTGTTACCGGAAAATCTTGCAGGAAGTGACAGCGTGCTGCCCTGGATTGCAGAGGAGATATCGCGCGACGCTTACGTGAATATCATGGACCAGTATCATTGGCCGATATCAATCGTAATCCCGGAACTTTTTAAGAAGAAACCGGAATACCAAGCACTCCTCCGGCCCATAACCGAAAGGGAGTATGAAGACGTGGTCCGATGGGCAAAAGCGGCTGGACTGCACAGAGGTTTTTGATCTCTCAATTATCCATTTGGAAAATGTTAGAGATGGTACGTGCGCTTATGTACTTTAGAATGTCTAAAGAGGAAGTTGTAATAATATCATGAATTATGGTGGTTTGTAACTCGTGTATGAAGAAAACCCCAGATAATTCTATTTATTGTATTCACTGCGGGGCAAAAATTATCAGGACATTACCGGATCCGAAATTTTCTGTGAGTATTCATTATAAAGTTGATGAGCGGGCGGTCAGTAATTTCGTTGAGATTTTGAATGACAACCTCGCTAAAGTTGAGAATAAAAATCAGGTTATCGCTGCACTCGAAGCTGCTGAACGGAAGGGATCTGAAATTGCTCAACTCGTTAAAATATTCCGGAGTTTTGTTGAAGTGTCGGAACATGACGCGGAGACCTGCATGAGAACCTGGTCTGGTCAGGCGCACAACAAAACTGCATGGCAAAGAACCAGGGAATATGCTCCCTATAAAGAATGGCTCCCGGCCCCGAATAGTGATCGCACCCGACCATCTCATGGCGCTATGAATGGCGTGATTATCCCGGTGGATGAGTATTTTGTTGTCCCCGGATTTATCGATCGGTTCACAAAAGAGACAATCCCCGAAGCCTTGATGATGTACCCCGGTGATGTGAGCCGGAATCCACACAAATCTCAGGTTTGCCGGTGTCGATGTACACTGGCTCCGAGATTCACGAATAAGAAAAGAAAATGAAACGTATATTTCCTTTCCCTTTTTTGTTACCGCATAATATTAATTCAGATAGATTGACTTATTGACAATACCATCGAGTTCATAATCGAAATACCAGTAGCCCGTTGAAGGCCTAAAGATTGCTATCCCGTCTTTTCCGTCACCATCCCAGTCTCCTTTGATGATCTGGTCGGTACTGCCACCATACCTGAAGGACTTATTGACAATACCATCGAGTTCATAATCGAAATACCAGTAGCCCGTTGAAGGCCTAAAGATTGCTATCCCGTCTTTCCCATCACCGTCCCAGTCTCCCTTGATGATCTGGTCGGCACTGCCGCCATACCTGAAGGACTTATTGACAATACCGTCGAGTTCATAATCGAAATACCAGTAGCCCGTTGAAGGCCGGAAGATTGCTATCCCGTCTTTTCCGTCGCCGTCCCAGTCTCCGGTAATGATCCGGTCGGTACTGCCACCATACCTGAAGTACTTATTGACAATACCATCGAGTTCGTAATCGAAATACCAGTAGCCCGTTGAAGGCCGGAAGATTGCGATACCGTCTTTTCCGTCACCATCCCAGTCTCCGGTAATGATCCGGTCAGTACTGCCACCATACCTGAAGTACTTATTAGCAATACCATCGAGTTCATAATCGAAATACCAGTAGCCCGTTGAAGGCCGGAAGATTGCTATCCCGTCTTTTCCGTCACCGTCCCAGTCTCCGGTAATGATCCGGTCGGTACTGCCACCATACCTGAAGTACTTATTAGCAATACCATCGAGTTCATAATCGAAATACCAGTATCCGGTAGTGTTACGGAAGATAGCGATACCGTCTTTCCCATCACCGTCCCAGTCTCCAGGTACCGGACGGGAATCTGATGATCCCCCATCTGCCATTTTAAGTGCATCAGCTAATCCATACCCGAAAATAGTGTCTTTGCCCGAAGAACCAAGATCAACTGCATGTGTGTAAAGGGCAGTTCGTACCTGACCTGGAGTCATGGTTGGATGAGCGCCCCAGTATTGTGCCACAATTGCTGCAATATGGGGAGCAGATGCGCTTGTACCACAAAAAGTTGAGCCGAAGCCTCCTACCCCGGTAACAGACACACAATCAACACCGGAAATATCAGGTTTCTGGCGGGTTTCCGGAGAGGGATAGGTAATAGTCACCGGACCTCGTGAAGAATATGCTTCGATGGTTGCAGGAGAACTGGCAGGAACTGCCGCAACGGTAATTACGTTCACAACTGAATTATGTCCAGTGATAGAATTTTCCTGTACGATATTATTTGTATACACACTGGAATTTCCGTCAGTAAATATGAATATTTCAAGATTTTTTGTTTCAAGAGCACTGAAATTTAATACATTTATAACTACGTCCTTCGAAGACCCTGTATTCGTATACGATAATGTTTCTATTGGATTTCCAGTCCCGGACTGAGACCCGGCTTTGAATGATAAAATACTCCCGGACATATTATGCAGATACAAATCGTAATCGTTATCAGAGTATCCCCATAGATCGTCCCATTGCAGATAAATTGTTACACTGCTTCCGGTTGGCATATTCAGATAAAGACCTTTTGTGGTTGAAGTACCACGGCTGAAATCATGCCAGTTCGAAGAGCCTGACAGGTAATTATAATAATTTCCCTGGTAATGATGACGGGACGCAAAATTTTCCAGTGATCCGGCATTTCCCGCTGCTGACAGATAAAGAATTTTGTTACCGGATAAAAGCGCATTAATATGGGATGCAATAATCCCATCTTCAAAATAGGGTTCGCTATAATAGCTGATATCATCACAGATAACCGTACACCCCTGTGCAACAAGCGCATCAATAGCCGCATTGAATGCAAGATTATTATCACCCATATCATGGAAATATAATTCTGCATCAGGCACCATATCGTGGACTATTTCCAGCATAGCGGTACCTTCATCTCCCCCTTGAGCATTGCTGAGCACGGTCACATTGGCAGGGAGATCACCACTCGTCACTGCTGATGCAATATTATCAACGCCATCTGAAATAATGCCGATTTTCATACCGGCTCCCCGGTAACCATAGGTCGAACGGATATTGACTGTTTTGTGAATTGAATCTCCCGCCGTAATAACTGATCCTGTATTTACCACGGGCGGAGTAACCTCACTGACAGTTCTCACACCGTTTAGAGAGGCAAGGTTTTTTAGATTCTGAATATCCACCCAGGCAACCGCAAGATTGGAATTTTCATCACGGTTCGGTACATCATAGACGATCGAATCAATAATGTGCGTGGAAAAACCTGGTTTCATATACACATACACATACGCAAGTTTTCCCGAGATCAGGTTACGGGGTGCAGATAATGATCCACTGGATCCGGAACTCATAGGAATATTTTTAATCTGCAATGAAGATTCAAAAGAGCTTGGGATCTGCGGGGTTGCCAATGGGCACGCAGAGGTCTGCATCAGAAGAGCCGGGGAGAGCTTTTTTAGGTCTTCTGTGAGGTTACGTTTGTCCATGGTTATTGCCCGATATGAATTCATTTCACCGGAATTAATCGAGGTTGCAATTTTTTTATCCGTATTGTCATCCACCTGAAGACTCGCTGTGGAGGGGACAGTCAGCATACAGAACATAAAAAACAGGGCACAAACAACAATTATTTTCTCTTTCATGGATTTTCTCTCCGGTGAACAGGTAAACCTGACATTCAATATTTACAAATTATGAAGTTCAGATAACGACGATGAATGTTACCTCTTAATGATTATTTGTTGTAATCTGGATCGGAAGAGCGGATTATTTAGTTATTCACACTCCTTCAATCTTTCTGTCTCCCTTCCCTCGTGATATTACTAATTCTGTCAATCAGTTGGTCATTGGTGGCATCACGGTCCAAATTGACTGAACCGATTCGAGTGATGCCAGTTTCAGGAGATTGTCAGGTTCGACCCATGCGACAACAATATTATTCGCTGGATCAGCATTTGAAATATTCCAGACATAGGGATAAACCAGATTTTGAGGAGTATTCTCCCGGGTTTTGATGTAAATATACACAACCTTGAGCCCGGTTTTGGTATCGGTCGAAGGTGCACCTTTGTCATCAACCCAGGTTAGCTGACGGTCTTGTTTCATCTGAGCTTCAAAAGCATCCCGTGTCATTCCTGAGGGTAAACTGATGCTGCCGGTTAACTGCAGCAAATCCGTTGACATTTTTTTCTGGGCATCAGTAAGATTTTCTTTGGAAAAATCCGGAGTGCTTTGCAGTGAACAGGTCTGCCCCGCAGTACATACAACAGATGATTGATTATCCGGAGTAACCCCCAAGGGGAGCATAGGTAATGCGTACACAATTATCGCGCCCAGAACAACAATCGCAATAATAATAAAAACAAATACGTAAAAACTGGAATATTCCTCAGACATAATTGTCGAATTCTTTTAATCGTTCATAACCCTTTTGAAACAATGTTTCCTATTGGCGTTTATGACTGGGGAATAACGCAGACATGAAATCTGAAACCTGCCGGCCTCCTTTTCATGGCAGCAAACGTTATCGTATGCCATCATACCAGAACCAGAAACACAGATAACAAAAAAAAAATTGTATCAGGAAATACCGGTTTCACGGAATACCATAAGACATGAATACCTTCACGCTCCCGATAATAAACCTGATCAGAGCAGTTCCTCCACATGCCGGATGACTTCTTTGAGGGTTTTGACCCGGGCGTACCATTTATCGTCAGACTCTATGACAATCCACGGTGCATGAGGGGTGTTTGTCCGTGCCAGCATCTCATCGACCGCTGCGTCATAGAGATCCCATTTCTCCCGGTTCCTCCAGTCTTCCTCGGTTATCTTGTATTGTTTGAGAGGATCATGTTCCCTCTGGTGAAACCGCTTGAGTTGTTCTTCCTTGCTTATCTCCAGCCAGAACTTGACAATTCCCCCGCCACTGCTGTCGACATAGTCCTGTTCCATTTCATTGATTTCCTGGTAGGCCCTTTGCCACTCGGATTCTGAACAGAACCCTTCCACACGTTCAACCATTACGCGCCCATACCAGCTGCGGTCATAAATTGCAAAATGCCCCGCTTTGGGGTAATGGCGGATGAACCGCCAGAGATAGTGGTGCTGGCTCTCATAATCATTCGGGGCAGAGACCGGTAAAACATTGTACCCCAGCGGGTTTATGTACCGGGCGAGACGTGTGATGTTCCCTCCTTTTCCTGCAGCATCCCACCCTTCATATACGATGATGAACGGGATCTTTCGTTTGAAAAGGAGGTAATTGAGCTCGAGCATTTCAATCTGCAGATTACTCAGCAGGTCCTGGCACTCTTCTTTTGAATAGGATTTTATTGCAGATGATCTTCTCTGGACGGGATTTTTCGGAGGTTTATCAATGTTTTTCTGTTTTCCTTTTTTGGATCGCTCCTCACTATCAGCAGCAATGCGTTTTTCGAGGTTTTTTACCAGGGAAGAATATACCTTGTATATGGTATATTTCCGGTCTGTTGCTTCTATAATATGCCAGGGTGCATAAGCGGTATCGGTCTTTTCAATAAACTCGTCAATCAACGGAAAATAGGTTTCATAATTATGATGAAATTCCCAGATGCTCGGGGTTACCAGCCATGCAGTAAGCGGGTTTCTCTCACGCTCAAGGAGTCTGGTCTTCTGTTCATCCTTACTGATGTGTAAAAAGAACTTGATGATGATCACACCGCTGTCGCTGAGCTGACGTTCAAAAACGGTAATTGAATGAATCTCATCTTTGAGTGTTTTTTTCCAGCCAATGCTGGATAGTTTTTCTGCAAGTGCCCTGCTGTACCAGCTGCGTGCAAACAGTGCAATTCTTCCTTTCGAAGGGGTTTTTATCCAGAATCTCCACATAAACGGGCGTGCCCGTTCTTCATCCGTGGCTTTGTCTGTTGCATGAAGACTGAATCCCCGGGGATCAAGGGACTGGATAATTTCCTTGGTGGACATGGTGATACCAGCTGCGTTCCAACCTTCGATGACGATGATGACCGGGATGTTGAGATCACGAAGTGTCCGCTGCAGGATACTCAACCGTTCCTTCATCGGCGTCATGGCTTTTTCAAATGCAGCATCATCCATAATTTTTGTCAGATCATATTTTTCGAACATTCAGCCCCCTGGTCCATACATGGTAAAAATTTCCCGGCAATCAACGAATCGTAGGGCATGACAGGTAATAAACCCTGCCTGTTTTTAAAAAAAAGGTAAAAACTTTTTTGTTTTTGTGTATTTCTCAAATAATTCCGGTGATGTACCAAAAATGATACATGAGTTCATTATTCCGGTAGTATCTCAAATGAACAGGAGGACTATTGAAAATCGTTCATATCCGTTAGGGAATTTTTGGGTTGGATCTCTCTTGGAGAATGCAATAGTGCAGTTTTTAAAAAAAAATGCCGGTCAATAAACCAAAAAGTGGAAGGACAATGAATTATTTCGTGAGTGGTATACCATTCTCGCTTGCGATGGCAATAAATGCGTCAGCGAGATGCATGGCCTGTTTTTTGGTTGACCCATACGTATTGAATTTCCAGATTTTTGTTGCACCGGGTATGAGGCCGGTCACCCCTCTCTCTCCAAGAGCACTGGAAAAGTAGAACCCTCGTTTCTTGTGTACTTCGGCCACCCTGTCAAATGAGGCGGTTGTATCCACCCGTGTCATCGTGTGCTTCCGGGGGTATTCTGACTGGCACCTTGTACCCTCTATAGCAAGGAGCGCATTCATGACAATGGTGTGGTTTTCAAGTTCGCGATCGAAATGTTTCACCCGTTCTTTAACGTGCGGGAACGATGCCATCAGGCCGATTAAGGTAGCGCCCATCAGCGTGCAACCCATCATTTCAGGTTCCTTAATCCCGAATTTCCGGTTTGTAACATCCCCGGTAATTTCGGTGGTTCGGAACACTTCCGTTGCCCGTTCCGCTGTTGTTGCAAGCACTCCTGATGGGGCAGGAGCTGCCATACTCTTATGCCCGGAACCGACAACGAAATCGACACCGAGATCTTTCCCGTCTACCGGGAGGATCCCGACGGTATATGCCCCGTTATACAGCACCGGGATATCGGCCTCGTGAGCGACCTTTGCGATAGCCTTCACATCATGCAGGTTACCATACTGGTAATCCACATGATCGATAAACGCAAGAGCGGGCACCCTGCCGAATTCACGCTTGACCTCTTCGATCTTGGTTGCTGTTGCTTCAGGTGTAACCTTATGGTCTGCATCGGCCGGGATCTCCCGGGCAATTCCTCCGGCTTCTTCGACCGCGAGGAACTCGGTATAATGAGAAAGAGAAGTGAGCAGCACCGGGTCTCCTTTACGGACATAGGTATGGGCAACCGCCTGGAATCCCCGCCGGGCACCCGGTACCGTCCTGACGGCATCCATGTTAAGCCATGCCGCCAAATCCTTATGGAATTCTGCAATCGGGGGTTTCATGATATAGTCAAGACGATTGGGTTTGCGGCAGTTATCACAGACCGAATACCCATCACCGTAGGCAATAACCGCTTTCATCGCATCAGCGGTCAGCCTGCCCCCGGCCTGGATTGGGTCAATGTTAATAAAGAGCTCATCTACCTGGCGGGCTTCAATACCGGTCCCGCATCTCATCTGAGCATCTCCTGTTTCAATGATGCAACCTGCCGTTCGAGATTGTCCAGCAGTCGCTGTGCCTGTACCCGCTGGTCAGGGTCAAGTTCGTGGGAGGGTGCTGTCTCACGGAGGACCACCCTGAGATCCGTGAGGGTATACATTGCCTGGAAGGTCATATCAACTGCCCGTTTTGACACCAAATCACCTTACTAGTATTTCGAGTGCCATGAAATAAGTAACCGCCTTTTTAACCATCAACCTCAGGTTATCTTCTGATTCTCCCCATGCTTTCCCCTGCAGCAATAAATTTTTCATATCATTTTTACATGCAATATTAATAAAAATAAGAACAGAATAGTAAAAAAATCAAACAACACGGGTGTCTGAAGTGGAATTTAATAACAGGGTTTTGATTATCGGGTATGGTGCGGTAGGCAAGTGCACGCTTCCAATCCTGCTTATGCACGTGAATATACCCCTTGAAAAAATTACCATAATCGATTTTAAAGATAAAGCACAGGATCTCAAAGCGTGGACTACCGGAGGTCTCCGGTTTTTCAAGAAAAAAATCACGCCGGATAACCTTTCCCAGATCCTTTCGGAAAACCTTGCCGACGGAGGAATGATAATCGACTTAGCCTGGAACATTGACTGCTGCGAAATGGTGCAGTGGTGTCATGATCATAACGTAATGTACGTCAATACCTCAGTCGAAGCCTGGGATCCTGATGCAGAAAAATTCACCGCAAACCCGTATGAAAAGACCCTGTATTACCGGCAGATGAAACTTCATGAACTCACGAAAGACTGGCATGAAGGCCCTACTTCGGTTGTTGACCACGGTGCCAATCCAGGTTTAATCTCGCACTTTGCGAGACAGGGACTCGTTGACATCGCGCACAGGATGATTACAGATGGGATCGCTCCCGATCCCAATCACACAGAAGAGCTAATCCGGGAGCAGAATTTTGCCCGGCTTGCCATGGAGACCGGTATAAAAGTCATTCACTGTTCAGAGAGGGACACCCAGATCTCGCGGTCACCCAAAAAAGTCGACGAATTTGTTGGAACCTGGTGCATTGAAGGTCTCCAGGAAGAGGGGACCGCACCGGCTGAGATTGGATGGGGAACTCATGAAAAAGACCTGCCCGATCAGGCACATATACCTCCCCTTGGCCCGAAAAACGAGATTCTGCTGGCCCGGATGGGTATTAATACGTGGGTGCGTTCCTGGCTCCCCGATCAGGAGATTGTTGGTATGGTCATCCGGCACGGCGAGGCATTTGGTATTTCAGACCGCTGGACCGTCTGGGAGGATGACAAGGCGATCTACCGCCCGACCGTGCACTATGCCTATCTGCCCTGTGATGCAACAATTGCTTCCCTGCACGAGCTGCGGGGCAGAAATTACCAACTGCAACCAAAATTGCGGATATTGAACGACAGGGAGATTATTTCCGGAGCAGATAGTCTGGGAGCCCTCCTGATGGGTCATCCCTATAAATCCTGGTGGACGGGCAGTATTCTTTCCATCGAGGAAGCAAAAACCCTTGCACCCGGTCAGAACGCAACAACGGTCCAGGTTGCCCTGGGTGTGGTTACCGCCGTGATGTGGATGATAGAAAATCCAAAGAAAGGTTTTTGCCTGCCTGATGATCTTCCTCACAGGTTTGTGCTGGACATCGCACGACCGTATCTGGGAGAATTCTATTCCGGACCTTCTGACTGGACCCCGTTGAAAAACCGGAAGATATACTTCAAGGAAAACCCGGAGAATAATTACGATTATGATGATGTCTGGCAATTCAAAAACTTCTTATTCGTGCGATGAATCACTCTTGTACTGATAAAGGGGGAAAAACGAATGAAAAAGGAAACTACAACAAAGGAACATGATGACGGGGTACCTCATATCGGAAAAGCAAGGAAGGAATTATTGCAAAAACTGGCAAAACAGCACGGTACTCCCATCTTTGTGATTGACCATGAAAAGATCCGTTCGAATTACCGGGAATTTAAAAAACACCTGCCAAAAATACAGGTATACTACGCGGTAAAAGCGAATTCAAATCCCGAGATTGTAAAGACACTCTACGACATGGGAAGCAGCTTCGATGTTGCGTCCATGCCCGAATTCATGATTGTCTATGAAAATATCAGGAAGATGCCAAAAAAAGAACGCCAGGCATGGATATGGGATAAGATCATCTATGCAAATACTATCAAGCCAATCGAAACTCTCGAAGCCCTCGACCAGTACAATCCCCTGGTTACGTTTGATAACAGCGAAGAATTAAAAAAACTCAGCCAGCACGCACCTCATGCCGGTCTTGTCCTGCGGATACGGGTCCCCAACACGGGATCCATGGTTGAACTTTCCTCCAAGTTCGGTGCGCACCCGGGTGAAGCAGTTGATTTGATTGCCGAGGCATTTTCCCTGGGGCTTGTTGTAGAAGGATTAAGTTTTCATGTCGGCAGTCAGTGTACAAATTTTGAGAACTATGTACAGGCATTGCAGTTGTCTGCAGATATTATTAAAGAGACAGAAACACGCACTGGTCGAAAAATCAGGATTCTTGACATCGGTGGTGGTTTTCCCGTAAAATATCACCCGGAAGTAAAATCCGTAAGAACACTTGCAAAAAAACTGGAAGCCGAAATTAAACGATTATTCCCCCCGGATATGGAGATACTTGCAGAACCGGGAAGGTTCCTCGTGGCAAATGCCTGTTCTCTGGTCGCAAAAGTAGTCGGGAAAGCGTTCCGCGACGGGAAACCCTGCTATTATATCAATGACGGTGTTTATCACACATATTCCGGACAGGTTTTTGACCATGTTACCTACCCGGTTCTGGCGTTTCATGATGGCGAAACGCAGATATCAGCTGTGTTCGGACCTACCTGTGATGCTTTTGATACCATTACGCTCTCCGCAGACCTGCCGGATCTGAAAATCGGGGATTTGGTCTATTCTGAAAATATCGGCGCATATTCCCATGCCTCCTCCACCTACTTCAATGGTTTTCCCCCGGCAAAAGTTGTCCACATCAACCAGTAATTTTTTTAGACCCGTGTGGTTTTTATCCATAAAAACCAGCAAAAGACATTATTACCCAAAAAAAAAGACCACAAGGTCATCAGCGATTACGGTGCGGTGTTCCGGCATGCCGGACAGTTCAGCGCATAATCACGAATTCCTTCATTCCAGGGAGTGAACCCGACGCAGATTTTCGGTTTGGTAGTATGGATTTTACAGTATACTTTGCCATCATCCGCCTTCCAGAAGAACGGACAATGGGTTAACGGCCTGCCGTGCGGATCTACCCAGTAATCGATACGGATAATATCGGTCAGGTCCTTGTTGGAGATTTCCCTGCCATTGCATTGTCTTTTATGGGTAAGCACCAGGGAAACGTGTTGTAAAATATCCTGCCGGTTTTCCTTGATCCAGGGGATGAGATCTTCGATAACACCTTTCTGGCCCCACCCCCATTTCTCACAACAGCGGCCACATTGGACACACTCCTGGTCAGATGACAAGTTACCACCCCGGTCAGCTATAGGATCTGTTCCTTGTCCATCATAATTTTTGTGTACCCGCAAAGTCGTTTCGTCCAGTTATCCTCTCATGGCTTGAAAAGAAAGACCCTCACAGCGAAAAACAATTTCCGGCCTGCAATACTTTATAAGATTCAATGGTCATTTACGTCCCTGGACACGGGTATCGCGAGGTGGTCATAAGTCTGGTGGATATTCCCGGGAGATGAGTTTTTATCTCCATCGGTCCGCAGGAGTATTGTTTTAAGGGTCTGGGGGGAGGAACCGGGGAAGTGAAACGGAGCCTGATCCCGGTCTGGTCGGTTCACCGCAGGACAAAAACCCTCCCGCAAATCAAACTATGACTTTTGCTTCGGGCGGGTGAGGAAGGTTCCCTCCCGGGGTCCCTGATGAAAGGTCACCTTCGGGATGCGGACAGACTGCGTCAACTGCGTAACATCGTCCTTTGACCAGCACAGGAAGGACACTCCGGCCCATGATCCTGACTTTTTCTCTAAAATGTCAGAAATCCGGGCTGCATCGATAAAATCACGGACGTGAAATCCTTTTCAAGGATAGTATTTTTGTATTACAGGTTTCTTTTGGTTGTAGTTCTTTCCGGTCTTGACCATACGACAAGGAGAAATCCCATTATTATCGCAGCTGCAGCAACAATGGTTACACTACCCCAGAATGTTTTTTCAGGTCCGATGACAAGAGAGACCAGAGATAATGTTCCCAGGGCGATAATAAAGGCTCCACCGGCAAAAACTCCCGTGATGCGGGAAAACCAGAGTATTTTTTCTGAATATTCAGCTGATCTCTTCTGAGATTCAATCAGCTGTATCATGAATGCAGTACTGGCACCATCCGGATTATCCTTGATTTTTTTTAATGCCTGTATTTTATCATCTATTTTTTTTTCAAAATCTGAATAATTATTGATTAAATCATCGATATCGTATGCATCCATACTGTAAAATCAATCAGGGTAAATATGAAGTTTTTTACTTAACTCCGGATAATGAATGAATTTTTTTCATCCAAATAAATTACCGAGTGGTACATTGTATTGACGAGTCAGGACTTTTTCCCTCATCAGAACCTTGAATTTTCATCTTAAAAGGTTCGAATACATAATTGATATTCAACCGAACTGATAATTGTCACGTTCGCACCACCTGCGGTTGACTCCTAAGATCTTTACTTCTCGGGATTAAATAGCAACAATTATTCTTTCAAATGGACACAACTTGTTATGTTCCACAGGAGCGCTCTTGTTCTTGTATGCATTCTCATCTCGCTGCTACTCATTAGTGTTGTCCAGGCTGGAAATCTGACCTGTCGTTCCAATCTGACCTATGCCTCTGATTATTATGCCTGTGGGCATGAACTTGTGGATAAAGGTCTGTATGAAGACGCGCTCAAGGCGTTCAGAACTGCTCGTTCCATGGATGAACGTTTTTATAATGAACATGTTGGCATATCCGGGGAAATCGGATGGGTTCTCAATAAGCTCGGGAGATATGAGGAAGCTCTGGGCGAATTTGAAATATCTGAAAAATATCATCCTTCTTGGGTCAACGACTATTCTATTTACTATGACAAAGGGTGCCTTCTTGCCAAGCTCGAAAGAAATGAAGAAGCCCTGGAAGAATTTGACCATTCCCTCAATGAAATATACACGAGCACCTACGCCTTATTCAATAAAGGCCTTGTGCTGGCAAAATTGGGGAGGTATTCTGAAGCAAAAGAAGCATTTGATAATGCACGGAAATCATTTGGAAGCAGGGTTCCGCTTCAGGGAAGTTACCGGGAAGCGGCAAATACGTATGATATCGCAAAAGGTATCGCTCATCCAGAGGAAACTCCGACACCTGCCATAACCTCTTCTCCCAGCCGACCGGTATATCCAACTCCAACATATAGTTATGGTCTCTCTACTGACCTCCAAACGAGAAAGGGGAATGATTTCTTAGCACGCTACCAGTATGATGATGCGGTGCAGGCATTCGATCAGGTCCTGGTGAATGATCCCTCCAATTATATTGCTATGGAAAGAAAAGGAGTTGCACTTGCAAACCTTGGGCGGTTCGAAGATGCACTTACCACCTTAAACCAGGCCACCCTGTACCTGGATTACCATATTGATAAAACGTATTATCTTGACGGATGGTATGTAAAAGGATGGGTTTTTGCGAACCTTGGAAAATATGATGAGGCAATTGAGGCATTTAATAAAGCTATCATGGTTGACCCGGATTTTTTCACGGCTCACTACAACAAAGCATGGGTTCTGGCAAAGCAGGGGAAATATGATGAGGCGGTGGCTGAATACAACCGTTCACTCGACTGGGAAAACCAACAGGGACTGAGCGTTAAAACATGGTCGATTCTTGGGCCTCTGGGAAATTACAAGGATGCTGCAGATGCAATTGACAAGGCTGGCATGGTTCAGAAATCCCAATCCACTCAAGCGGAGACGCTTATTTACCAGACGGATTTTTTCAATGACCCACATTGGCAGACAAATCGTCAGCGGGATTATTACTGGAATTCCACCAAAGAGGTGTATTATTTTTTCAGTGATGAAAATCCCGGTTATGCAGAAATTCCTGTCCTGTATAACGTAACTTCCTTCCGTCTGGAATTCGATATCACAATACTCCATGCAGATCCGGGAACTACCGCTTTGATCGGGCTATCACAATTCAACTCAACATACAATGAACAGAATGCAATATTTGCCGAGTTTAAAAGCTGGAAATCTGGCACGTACCGTGAGATTAAGGACGGCGATAAAACATACCAGATCATTGCAATTGATAATGCGAGACGCACTACAAACGAACAGTACCAGGGAGCCTGTCGTATCAACAGAGAAGAGGACAGAACGAATCCCACGTTTGGGGAGAACCGGATATACCATGTTCTTGTTCAATATGATAAGGAAAAAAATATTATTGAAACCAAGGTAAGTGATAATCTTCACGAAAAAACCTATTTTGTATGTTCCGGGATTTGGGATGAACTTGGCAAATTCCAGAATATGAACAAAATCATCCTCGCGGTTAGAGAGGTTGAAAATGCATATATCGAGGGATATATCGATAATGTTCGTCTGTACGATACTTCGATCGCACAGGTTAGTGGAACTCCGAAAATTACTCCCCTATCAACTGCAATTCAAGGAACCAGCGCTGATACGAACACAACAATCTCCTCAACAACCGAACCCAAAAATGGTGAGCCGGATCGCTCTCTGATTGATCTCGTTCTTCCGTTGATGTTTACAGGAGTCGTTGGCACCGGTATATACGTATGGCAAAAATCACGGAAATCACTCCCCCCGGAACGGGAACGTCAACGCCTTCAGAATTTATCCAGGTCTGTTGGAACACGGTTATCAGCGCTGGAATTCTTTTCAGGTTGTGTCCGTCCAGATTATGAAAAATCTGAAGCCTTCATTATCAAGGAAAAATACAAAGAAGCGGAGAAAGAACTTTTTGCTGCAGAAAAAAGAATTCATGAAATTGAACAACTTGAGATCACGGTCAAGCAATGGAAAAAAGAAGGATTTGACCTCTCCGATCTTTTCAGGAGGGTGAATAGGAATCCTGGGGATTTGATCCCGGTTTTTAATGAATTTAAAAGCGGTGTGGTAAAATCCAGGATGTTCGAACAAGAACTTTCGGACATACTTCATGAACATAAGGAAATCGAAAAAGAAGAAAAAATTTGCCGGAATATTGAATGGATACGACAAAATATCAAAGATCCACAAAAAGCAGTCAGGATTAAAGAAGAATTAAATGAAATCCGTGGCTTCGCTATTGAGCATGAAAACACAAGAACGCAGGTAAAGACCATCCACGAAATACTTGATTCTCTGGCTTTACAAGTTTCGGGAATGGAAATTTTTGGGGTATTCATGCAATCGCGCATTGAACAGGCAGGATTGCAATATGATTCCGGTGACGAGGGTAATTCATATGAAATGCTTAAAAAAATTGAAACTGAAATTAATGAACTGAAACAGTATGAAATTCAAATAAAAGACTGGAAGAAGCGGGGATATTCCACTATCGAACTCGAGAATTCCTCTTTTAATTCTCTTGAATCTATTAAAATCGCCATCAACGAATTCGGGCAGAATGTTGATAAAACCCAAAAAAATAAAATCCGGCTTCAAAACCTGAAAGATAATAACCAGAAGATTCTTTATTTACCTGAATTTTTCACCCCCCTTTCCGAAATTGAAAAGAAAATTCTTGATCCCAATACGGGGAATTCTGTTGAAGAAGAAATTATCCGTCTCGAAGAAAAAGTGCAAAAAACAGCACTCCTGCAAAAAGAACTGTCCCTAAAAATCCGATCGCATATCGAAAAAATTACATCCAGTCCAACAGTTCGTGATTCAACGAAAAAAATGATAATACCCATAGAAAAAGCATGTGCTTCCGAAGATTCTATTGCCGCTGAGAAGATGCTAAGTAACCTTGCGGTTCAAAACATCGGGGAGCTGAAGGCAGAAATTAATCAGATCGTCAAAGAAGGTGCATTTCTTACACAAACAACAGGATTTCTGGATGCGTTTATTGAGAAAAAAAATTTTTCAGACGCGATTCTGGCAACAGAAAAATGCCTTGAAAAAATGGGGCGTTTCCAGAAGATATTCGAACAGGCAAAGGCACTTCGCACTAAAAACAAAGATCCAAATCTGATTGTCCTGTTCGACAAAGGACAGTACAATGAATTTATTCAGTGTGTACAAAACCAGGATAAGGAGAAGGATCAACTGGAAGCGGCACGAAAAGTTGCCTTTGCCCTTCTTGAGCAGGCAGAAAAAATTGGCAGAGTACCAGAATCAGTCTATGATCTTATTCATTCGTCAGCTTTGGGAGACATTACGCATGCATCAGAAGAGCTCAGGAATTTCCAGAAGACCGCCAGACCTTACCTGACCCTCTCACTTAACCGCAAAAAAATGGATGTGCATGTCTGGCACAAAGTGAATATCGCTATTGAAAATTCGGGTAATGCTCATGCAATAGATGTGAATTTCAGATTTTCCCCTGAATTCGAAACCCGATGGATTAAACCAAAATCAGTCAATGCAGGAAAAACGGAAACATTTGAAAATATTGCTATTAAACCAACCATAAAAGGAGAAGTCCCTCTCGAAATATCCATTACGTACCATGATATCCAGAATAATGAATATTCAAAACAAGAAGAATTCTTTATTGATGTTTCAGAAAGTGTAACCCCACATACCCCTTCTTACACACCGGAAGCCACGCCTTCGACAATCCCCTCCACAAAGCAGATGCCCTCTGAACTTTCTCACATGTTTACCAGTTCACAGTATATCGGCAGAGGTGGTTTCGCACGTGTCTTTAAAGCAACAAAACGTGATGGGAAGAATGTCGCAATAAAAGTTCCTATCTCAATCGATCCATCAACCGGACGGACATTTGTATCGGAGATCCAGAATTGGACTAAAATGGTGCATGAAAACATTGTCAAGGTCTACGACTACAACATCATGCCACCCTATTTTGAAATGGAATTATGCGATGAATCTCTCGCACATCTTAAAAAGCCGGTGATCAACGAGAAAGCAGCTTGGTTGATATTTAGTATTTGTGAAGGTCTTAAGTATGCTCACTCCCAAAACATTATCCATCGTGACTTAAAACCGCAGAATATCCTCCTGAAAAATGGTATACCCAAAATTTCAGACTGGGGACTTTCTCGTGTTATGTTATCCCAGTCAACGACTTCAGCATCCAGTTCATTTACCCTCTATTATGCCGCTCCCGAACAGGTAAACAACCGAAAACAAGATGCCCGTACAGATCTTTGGCAACTGGGAGTCATCTTCTATGAACTGACTACAGGAACGCTGCCTTTCAAAGGTGAGACGGTCACTGACACTATTATTGCCATAGCTACACAGGATCCTGTCCAGCCAGGTAAAATCAATCCAGAAGCCGAAGAACTCGACAAAATCGTTATGCGGTGCCTTGAAAAGGATCCTGCAAAGCGTTACCAGTCGGTGCTTGAGCTCCAGGAGGAGATTGGGACATTTTTAAAAATCAACTACACTAATTCATTGAATGAGAGTCTGCTTACCAAGAATTATGGGCGTTCGGCAGACTATTGTGCTGACCTCCTGTTAGTCAATATGAAACTGGGCGGAATGGTGGAAGCATATAAATACGCTTCTGATCTCGTTCAGTTCGTTTCTGGAGAATTAAAAATTGTTTCCCAAGAATTAGTAGAACAGCTTAAGATTCGCATCGAAATGAATATGGAAACAATTCCTGATGAGCTGGTCAATAAAGCTGATATTCTGGTGCATAATATCAAATTGCAAAGTAGATGATGATAGCATACTCATATAAATTGAATAGCAACCTGAACACACCCCATAGGTAATTCAACCCAGGATATGATATAAAAATATCATACAATTTTCCGGAGTGGACGGACCGGAATACCAGGTCATTCTGATGTTCTTTTTAATTATTCAATGATTTTTTTCTCTCATTCAAGCCATAACCACCCTGATGTTCACACCGTAGGTTGTTTCGTTACCGGTAATATTCTCCCATGAACGACGATAAGTTGCCGAGAATTTCTGGTCTCCAGCATCCTTTGCCACGATAACCCAGGTACGTTTCCCCCCAACGCCGACCATACCGGCGGGTGCGTCATCCTGGCGGTAATCTGATGACTGGAGTTCAAGACCGGGTGACAGGGTGGCATTCCACATGAAACCCGTGGTGGGATTTTCTGCAAGCACAATAGCAAACCGGGTGTTTTGCGTGATATCTCCGCTCTTCCCATTATCCGTGTCAGTGAACGTAAACATTTTTTTTCCCTCGGTAGGGACCGGTGTTGGGGTTGCTGCCTGCTGGGTGCATCCGCTGACAAGAAGGATCAGCATGAGCATGATCCCCAGTCCCAACAGTGCTGAATAACGTCGTGATAATTTCATAGCTACTTGATGTAATCCGGTCTTATTATTAATGCCTTTGGATCCAGGACATTTATCCCGGAATTTTCGTGGGAATATAAAAAAGTGAATTCACAAAAAAACGCGGGTAGAACGAGAATGAGGCTCGAGCAAAACAAAGCCGGACAAAATCGACTTTTGTGAATTACGTAAACCTTGTCGTATGCTAATCCCAGGGATGCCGGAGTTTCTCTCTGGAGCACATAACAAAATATTCCTTATCGATTAAGCACCGGTCCGAAGGGATTAAGACTGATTGTGGTATTTCAGGGAAACAATTACTTTTATTAATTATAAAGAAGATTCACTCAAGGCCAAAACCGTGAAAAAGGAATCCATACTTATTGTTGAGGATGATTTCATCGTTGCAAAAGTCATCGAGAAAAACCTGATCGATCTTGGTTTTTCCATAGCAGGACTCGTAGCAACGGGGGAGGATGCAATAGCGAAAGCAGGGAGTGAAAAACCGGATCTTGTGCTCATGGACATCCACCTTCAGGGTGAAATGGACGGGATTGCCGCATCGGAAAAGATACGCGCCAGATTAAATATTCCCGTTGTTTTTCTCACCGCGTTTTCTGACCAGCAGACGTTTGACCGGGCTCTCGTTACGGCACCGTTCGGCTATATTATCAAACCGTTCTCTCAAAATACCCTCTCAGCAACGATCAGGGTAGCCCTGAATAAAAAGCATGCTGACCAGAAAATTTCAGACCGGCACATATGGCTTGACAGCACGGTGAGCTCATTACCGGAAGGGATTATCACTATCGATGCTGAGGGAAAAATCGTCCTTGTCAACCTTGCAGCGGAACAGATGACAGGGTGGACGAACAAAGAAGCGTTTGGCCAGTCACTGGACCAGGTCCTGAAATTTGTTGATCCTATCAGCGGGCAGTCTTTTCGCTACTACATTACACCCATAATCCAGGAGGGAATTATCGGGACAATTCCCGATGATTCGTTCGTTATTTCAAAGAACATGACCCGACTCCTTATCGAAGAAAGCTTTGCCACTCCCCTCAGGAACCACAATGCGAAGATAAGGGGAGCAGTTATTGTTCTCTATCCAAAGACAGCAATCCCCGGTTCTGGAGACAGGGCGCAGGAAACGGACCTGGCAGATTTTCCGGACAGAGAGATCAGCATAGCTTTTGACAACCAGAAAGGACGGATCCGGGAACCTTCAGTCCCTGTCGATGCAGCCGGATGGTATGATCGCGGCAATTATCTCCTCTTCCTTCGACGCTACAGGGATGCAATCAATGCATATGAGAACGCCATTTCAATGAACGCGCTGAATTACCAGTCCTGGTATGGAAAAGGTACCGCGCTCTTAAAACTTGGGGATGAACTGGCTGCACTCGTTGCATATGACCAGGCGCTCTCTATTTTTCCCAGAAATTCCCGTATCCTGGACGCAAAAGGTATGTTGTTGAAAAAAATCGGTAATGATAAAGAAGCAGAGCGGTGCTTTGAGCTGGCACGCCTCTATCAGGCTTAAGAGGCATAGAGCCCTGCAAGGGTCCTGATTGATGAAATAACTGGTTCTTGGGTAAGGGCATTCCTGCCACCCGGAGCAGTACAAAGACCATCCCCGTGTGACTCTGAATTTATTGCCGGATGGAGGATTTTTTTGGATTATAGGAACCTGAACAAAAGATCACGGCAGACAAGGAAATCTGATAACAAATGTAGTTCCCTTTCCCTTGCGGAGTTCGACACCCCCCCGCATCTGGTGGGTTGCAAGGCCGTTGATAAGCTGGAGCCCAAAAGAGGTCGTATTCCTGAAATCAAGGTCTTGCGGAAACCCAACTCCATCATCACTCACGGTAAACTCACACTCTTTCCTGCCCACTTCTTCCAGCCGGATAGAGATTGTCCCCTTCTTTCCTCCAGGAAATCCGTGCTTTAAGGAATTGGAGATAAGTTCATTTGCGATTAAGCCACAGGGAACGGCCATATCCAGGTTCATAGTGTTCATCTTAAGCTGTATGTCCACGGCGATCTCATCCCTTGTCCGCCCGTACGAGGAGAGAAGGTACGAGATCAGCTCGCTGAGGTACGTGGAAAAATCGATACTCCCGAAATCGGTCGAACGGTACAGGCTTTCATGAATAAGCGCCATGGTTTTAATCCGGTAATAACTTTCCCGGAAGAGCCGGTGTGTCTCGGGGTCAGTTATATGAGCAGACTGGAGCTCGATCAATCCCGAAATTACCTGCATATTATTCTTGACCCGGTGATGTACCTCGCGCAGAAGGATTTCTTTTTCCGTAAGAGACCGCTGCAGCTGATCCTCAGTCTTTTTCCGGTCACTGATGTCCATGATGGTGAGGATAACCATCCCTTCAGGCATCCGCGCGCTGGAGATCAGGACGGGGATGGAAGTCCCATCCCCCCGGGTGAGAAGAAATTCAGTGATCACCGGCTGCCCGTCCTTCTGGATCCGGTCCATCAGCAGATGACGGGAGGGCATTTCCGGTACTACGGTGGAGAGGGATCTTCCGGTTATCTGGTCGGAATCAAATCCAAGAATTGCCAGCCCCTTCCTGTTGACGTCAACAATTATAAGATTACCATTTTTTTCCTCTGCCAGGAAAATACCGATATCCGAATAGGTGAAAATACCCTGATATCGCGCGTCCTGGATCCTCGCGTGACTGGTCAGCGAAGAAATAATCAGGGCAATGGCCACAAGGACATAGAAACTGGCAGTCGCTGTCGTATAGGTAAGGTCAAGCATACCCGGGTAGCTGTAAAAATACACAACAATGATATTTGCCGCACCTATTACGATGGCAAAGATTACAGCCCTCCGGGGAAACCAGTACGCAGCGACAATAATAGGGATATAAAAAAGCAACGGAGTGATGATCAGGACATCCTTGAGCAGGCCCAGCAGGATGACAAGGAATGCAAAAATCAGCGAGGCTATAATCACCATTACCTTGATATCGCGGATAGCTGCAATTTTTTCAAACCAGTCCGGGTTCATAAAAGCCTTCTGATAACTGTTTTTATGCATACTTCGCGTCTATCGATATAAACAATTACGTCAAAAGAACCTGGAGGAGATCTCTTGACATTTGTTATCCCAACCTGTTTTCCGGTTCAGGAATCGATGAGAATAAACCGGGAATCCGGAGGGACCGGTCTTTTTCACCCAGAAGGGGTGTTGTTAAAGAATAAACTATCGGGGATTTCACAGTGAACGCAGAGAAAAACGAAGGCAGATTGTAAAAGATTTTCGCTTTCATTGTTCTTTTTAAAAGAATGACATTTTTTTAAGCCGGAGGTCCGTGAAAAAGTATCTATGAAAAGAAGAACAGAGAAAATTACTATGGCGGAAAAAAAGAAATGTGAGTACTGTGAAAAGGATGCCATCGGCTACCAGGGATTCGGGTGCTGTTCTGCATATGTGTGCCAGGACCATGCTGATAACTTCGTCCTGGGCCTTAAACCGGGGGAAACCCTGACCTCTGGCGAATGTTACTTTGAACGATTTCCTGCCACAGATTAAAATACCTCATGGGCGTGTTTTTATTGATGCGGAAATTTTAACCCATCCTTGCTGTCTTTTGAGTATTGGATACGAAAAAAAATTCTGGAGCCCGGTGTTTGATCATCACCGGGCAGATCTCACCCTCACTTCATTCATTTTGGGGCTATTTTCCGGAACCTTTTGTTTTAAAGATTGTGCGCCGGTGCACACTGATTTCTAAAATAGGATATAACAGGGTTCTGGGATAGGGGAGTTCTGCCGTAAAGGAACCTTGTGGGATAGGGAAGCGGAATCCCGCTCTGCTTAGAATTCTGCCTGTTCACCGGTATCCTCATCATTTTTCTCCCATCATATCCTACAACAGATCTAAGGATGCACCCTGTCGAATATCGCGTAACCGACATTAACGACATCGAATATATTCGTCCGCTCTGGATTCAGATCAACGAACATCATTTTACAAAGGCCAGGATATTTCAGAACCATTACCGGCAGATGACCTTTAATGATCGCAAGGCACACTTCGAAAAGGTCGCGGCGGCGGGTTCCCTGCGCCTTGACCTTGCTTTCGATCCACAGGAGGGCAGTCGGTATGTGGGATACTGTGTAAGCTCCCTCTCGCAGGAAATGTCTGGAGAGATTGAATCGATCTTTGTTGAGGAAAACTACCGTTCAAAAGGTATCGGTTCGGCTCTGGTGAGCAGGACACTCGCATGGCTTGATGAAAACGGCTCGGTCAGGAACCGGGTCTCAGTTGGATACGAGAATGAAGAGGCGTGGGCTTTCTATAAAAAATTTGGTTTCTCTCCCCGCATGATGATACTGGAGCAGAAAAAGGAGTAAAGGGCGGACTTCATACCTTTTTTACCGGTCAGTGCCGCACTTTTGTAACTCCCTTCACAAATCTCAATGAAAGAGTCATTCACCGGAGCAGCTCGTTACCAATCCGGTACGCTTTCTCCATGAACTCTTTCTTCTCCGTTACCGTTGGCTTGACTCCCGCATCAAGGTCATACGCAATAAGATGATCCTTCACGGACAGACCGGTCAGGCCTGTCATATGCATGAATGGCCGTAGGGGGGTCTCGAAGAGCCGGGCATCCGGCTGGTTCTGCGTGAAGATGAACGAGATCTTCTTTGACCCGGGCAGTTTCGGGCTCAGGTCCATCCCGATATACACAGAAGAGGCGGTCGAGCCATGCCTTGGTCTGCGCAGTCACACCGGCAAAGTAGAGGGGTGTAGCAACAATAAGCCCGTCGGATTCCTGTATCATCCAGTGGACTGCCTGCATATCATCTTTAACTGCACATGCTGCCAGATCGTTCTTCTTGCAGTAATAGCAGGGCTGGCACCCCCTGAACTTCAGGTCGTTTAAAAAGACACTCTCCGTTTCGATGCCCCGTTCCTTTTAGTCCCCGTTCAGCTTCCCCCGCAAGGATGCGGGTGCTTCCGTTCTTCCGCGGACTGCCGATGAATATGGTCACTTTCTTCATGTTCTCTCTTTTTTGTCCAGTTTACCCGCCTGTACCTGCCGTGCTCCCGGTTCTGATGCCCGTTTGCAGTGTGCGGGAAGCTATACCTGTACCGATTCTGCCGCCCCATGAATAATCGCATCTCGCTGGTCATGAAACCGGAACAGGATATATCAGTCTATTCATATTTCCCGTCGTACCCATGCATCGATAAGCGCCCGTGAGATACTCATTGGGGACGGCAGGGTGGGAAGGTTGTCCCGGCCAAACCATCCCGCCGAAGCGATCTCGTCATTATCAATCATGATCTCACCTCCCGCATAGTCAGCGGTAAAACCCAGCATGAGGGAGTCCGGAAACGGCCATGGCTCGCTCCCGAAATACCGGATATTGGTTACATCAATCCCAACCTCTTCTTTTACTTCCCGGTGAACGCAGTCTTCGAGATTCTCGCCAGCCTCGACAAAACCTGCAATGACACTGTGAAGACTGGCAGGAAACCGTGGGGAACTGGCGAGCAGCACTTCTTCTCCTTTCTTTACCAGGACGATAATGGCCGGAGAGATCCGGGGATACGTGATAGAGTTGCAGTCATTGCAGTGTTTGGCCAACCCGGATGGGAGCTGGCGGGTCTCTGCCCCGCACCTGCCGCAGAACCGGGTAGAGCGGTCAAAATCCATGATCCGTACCGCATATGCAGCCAGGACCAGTTCTTCATCCGGTATTATTCCAAAGAGTTCCCGGACACCGGAGAACCTGTATCCCTCCGGTTCGGGAAAATCCGCGGGCACTTCCACAGCATGACAGGGTTTATCTCCACGGTTTCCCAGAAACTGAGTTCGTAGTATTCTGGTATCAGCAAACCGGGAATTAAGGAGCAAGACCGTCGTTGGAGACACTTTATCTGACAGTAATACGGTGTTCTCACGTACAATCACGCACTGGTTCTTTACATCTGGCGTATAGTCCGGACCCGGATAAGAACGGGAAAGGTTTTTCAACGAAAAAAACGGTGAATGTGTCATGTGGGTAACTCATTCCTCTCATACTGATGAGATTGGTGCTTCTTTTCATCCGATAACGGACCGCATCTCTCCGGTTACCGTACCGAAATAGATGGGCGAGCCAAGGATGAGAGCATCAACATCCGGAATCTTCTCAAGAACGGGAGTCAGCCCGTCCTGCACGGCACATTTCCCGTAGCTCTTCCCGCCTTTCAGTTTGCATGCAAAACAGCTGGTGCAGCCGGCATACGTGAGATCATAGAGATGGACCAGCTCCG
Source organism: Methanoregula sp. UBA247 (assembly GCA_002495055.1). GTDB lineage: Archaea > Halobacteriota > Methanomicrobia > Methanomicrobiales > Methanospirillaceae > Methanoregula. The sequence continues at coordinate 38,259 of DADR01000060.1, forward strand.
TCTCCGCACCTGCTGAAGCGGCACCGTCAAGTGCGTTTTCGAGCAGGGTTGCGGTATTCCACTTCTTTTGCGGACTGCCGCTGATTGCAAGGACTTTCAATGTCATGTTCCTTTTTTTAATTATCTTTAAAGCGGGATAGTTCACTGCCAGGTTACATCAAGCGGTTTCCGGCGCGGGATCCCATAGATCTTGTACTGCGGATGGCCAAACATCATCGCATAAGCGGTTTTACGCCCAGCGGGGATGCCGAGCTCCTTTGGGAGCGGCTCGTAGGACATGGTTGCCATTGCAACGAATCCCGCCCAGCAGGTTCCAACGCCAAACGCCGGCGCAGCGATATCAAAGTGCGTCAGGGCAATGATTGCATCAGTCTGTGCTATCGGGTTTCCCTCCGGGATGTGTGCGAAGAGCAGGTGCGGGGCGCCGCGGCAGATAACATCGTACCCGGCTTCAAAAGGTTTGATCAGCATCGGCACGTAACCGCTCATCGGATGAGTGGAGTTCACCAGCGTCTTCATCCATTCGATCGTCAGTCCGGCGATCTTTTTCACCCGTTCCGGGTCATGGACAACAATCCACTTCACCGGTTGCCCGTTCCCTCCCGATGCAGCATACCGGGCGATGTCGAGGAGTTCGAGGATTTTTTCTTTTGGCACGGGATCCTTTTTGAAGCGCCGCACGGATCGCCGTTTCCTCAGGTAATATCCCATCGCATCAGGAGCAATAGTCCCCGCACCGGCCGGCAGGTGCAACTTCTCATCCGGACGGTCATTAAGGAGGAGCGCCTGCGAGGGGCAGAAAACCTCGCAGTGCCCGCAGTGGATGCACATGCCGGCTTTTGCATCCGGTATTTTTGGCAGGGTATTTTCATCAGCGGGATCTATGAGCCCCATTGTACAGGCATTGGAACAGATCCCGCACCGGGTGCAGAGATCCTGGTCAATAAGTATCGTGGTCATGATTATCATTCTCATTTCTTTTTCTTTGTCATCCTTTCATCGGCCTGTTCCGGTTTTAGTGCAGGGAGCGGGTGCTGGTCGAGGTGGTTGAGGAGCTGTGCCATAGTCTGCCCGAGGTTCTTTGCACGGGCCAAGCCCTCCTCGTCCTTCTCGACATCCCCGATGTCCCGCCCTATGCCGATTACCGGGAGGCCATGGACGATCATCTCGTTTGCAAGGAAGAAGTGGAGCATGGAATCCGCAGTGCGGCTGGCACCGGCGCGTCGCACAGCAACGGTGGCATTCCCTAACTTGTTCTTAAAGAGGAGCCCGTTGGCAAAAGAGACAAACCCGGCCCGGTCGATGAGCGCCTTCATCTCGGATGTGACATCAAGGAAATAGACCGGTGAACCGAGAATAATCCCATCCGCGGTGCTCATCTTTTCAATGCAGGTATTCACAAGGTCATCATCAATAACACATTTCCGGTCCCTGTTCTCAAAGCACTTCATGCAGGACGTACAACCATGGATCTTTTTACCGCCCAGATGAATAGTCCCGGTCCTGATCCCTTCATTCTCAAGCTCTTTGAGTATATGCCGGATCAGAATGGATGTGTTGCCATCCTTTCTTGGACTCCCGTTGATTGCAATAACTTTTATCATGGTATCATTGCTGTATCAGTTTTTTGCCCGTGCTCCACGCATCCCCGGCATAGTTACCAAGTGTCCAGTAGCGGTTGTCGGGCATGGTCAGGAAGAGCGGGTCGATTAAGGGGAAGTCCGGCTTCCCTTCCTTGATCACTTTCCCGTCTGCGTATGCCCCGACAATCTCGCCGATGTAGAGGTTGTTGGTTGGCAGCAGAACGGTCTGGACAAGCCGGCACTCAAGCGTGACCGGGCATTCTTTGATCATCGGCGCTGTTTTCAGTGATCCATAAAACACGTCAAATACGCGTGACTTGTCGACTTTCTCACCGGATACAAGACCACAGTAATCGGTCTTAAGAAGAAGATGCGAAGAGGGGATGTTCACCGAGAAAGTCTTTGTCTCCGCTATTCCCTTCGGGGTATAGTGGTGGTTACCGATCCCACAGACAACCATCGGGGGATTCGCGTTCGCCCGGGCACACCAGCCCACGGTCATAAAATTTGCCTTACCCCCCACCTGCGTCCCCACAAGGACCACCGGCATCGGGATGAAAAAATTTGTTCCAATCTGTGTCTTTTCCATCGTTCTCCTCCTCTCTTTTTGCGATTAGTGAAAGGGTCCTGACAGAAAACCATAAGCAGACAGCATACATACAATTATTCTGTAAGGGTTTTCTGAACCATTATGACAAAATATGCCTTAACTGAATATATAGGAAATACAGATAAAAAAGTAACATACTTTCATTGAGGAAACCATGACCTATACCAAGAACGGTAAAACCTATCACTGCACGGTCGAAGCGGCACTGGACGTAATCGGTGGCAAGTGGAAACCACTTATTCTCTGGCATCTTGGCGATAATATTGTTCGCTTCGGTGAACTGCAGAAAGGACTCCCGGGGGTCAATGCCAAGATGCTCACCAAACAGCTTCGGGAGCTCGAGGAAGATGGGGTTATCCGGAGAAAGGTCTACCCGGAAGTGCCGCCCCGGGTAGAATATTCGATTACCGAATTCGGCAAGACACTCATCCCCATTTTACAGGCGCTCTGTACGTGGGGCGCACAGTATCTGGAAATTGACGATGCATCTGCGTACCAGTGCCCGACAAAAGCGGGAAATAAGCAGGGATGACCCCATTCGGTTTCTGATACTATCACCGCGTTTCAAACGAAATTAACCGGCTGTAGCCACCCGATGCATGCACTCTGCCAAATCAGGTTCTCTGATGGTAACATCTTCTCCGCAAAGATACTCTTAAACACCTCATCGTTCTAACCTTATCCCGGAGAAGAACTATGGGAAAAATTACACTTGGTCCGATGCCGTACATGAGTGTCATGCCCACCCTGCTCGTGGGAGCAAACGTGAAGGGCAAACCGAATTATATGACTGCTGCCTGGGCTACTGTCGCCTGTATGGCCCCGCCGATGGTCTGCGTGGCGATTAACAAGGCGAGGTACACGGCAAAGGGAATTGAGGAGAATAAGACCTTCAGCCTGAATGTCCCCTCATCAGAACAAGTGGTCGAGACTGACCATTGCGGTCTTGTCTCCGGGGGACTGGAGGACAAGTCCGGGGTCTTTAGCTCATTTTACGGGAAACTGAAGACTGCTCCCCTCGCAACTGAATGCCCGGTGAATATCGAATGTAAACTCTTCAAAACTGTTGATTGCGGGAGCCACAGGTTATACATCGGCACTATCGAGGAGATCCATGCTGATAATGCGTGTGTGACTGCCGGGAGACCGGATATCACCAAGATCAACCCGATCATCTATGCCCAGGCAACGTATTTTGACGTGGGGAAAAAGGTCGACAGCGCATTCTCGGCCGGGAAGAATTACAAGAAGAAATAATTCCGGAATTTCACTCAATAATTGTTTTTAATGATTAAGAAACGGGAACCACAACGAGCGTCATAAAGTAGTCATGCGTTTATTTTCCGCAGGAGATTTTCAGGTAAATATCCCCGGCAAAAAAAATTACCCTTTACCCTTCTTTTTGATTTTTACATTTTTATTAAACCGGTAATTACCGGTCGGTACCGCTAGTTCAAAGCGGGCTCCTTTGCCAGGTTCTCCGGTCTCTTTTATTGTTATCCCGGTGATGGACAGGACCTCCCGTACCAAAAACAGCCCAAGGCCGGTGGATTTCCCGTGACCACGGTCAAAGATCATATGTTTCTCTTCTGCAGGGATACCAACTCCATTGTCTTCAATGATGAGTGTGAGACCATCCTGCTTTTCCTTGTACCACATGGTTACTTCCGTTGCGTGAACACCGTGCGTGAGCACGTTCTGCATCAGGTGGAACAGGACTTTTTCCAATAGCGGATCTGTATAGATCTGAAGTCCTTCGACACGGCAGGTATGGCGGATATGCAGAAAATCAAGATGCGAAATGGCAAAAAGAAAGACCTGGTTGACATCCTGCCAGCGGGGATTCTGTATCCCCATATCCTGGTAATTTTTGGCAAAATTCAGAGAATCGAGGATCTTCTGGTTCGCTGATACCTGTTTCTCGAGGTACGATCTTCCTTTTTCATCCTCAACAACCGTCTTCATGAGCTCAAGGTACGCAGTGAGAGAGAATACCGCCGTCTGGATATCTTTAAATGTCACTGCATTTAAAAGGGTCAGTTTATGACGGGCCAGCTGTAATGCCATCTCCATGCGCTTACGCTCGGTGATATCGATACCAAAGGAGATTGTCCCGGTGATCTCTTCTCCTTCATGGATCTCGGCATTTTTCCATGCTATGTATCTCTCTTCACCGGATTTTGTCAGGATGGGATTTTCAAAATCCACGGGTAAACCTTTTACCAAAAGACGGGTAAACTCCTCCCAGACCCGTGGATACCGTTCCCGGGGAACAAGTACTTCAAACCAGTTCCGGCCTGCCAGATCAGCACTTGAATATCCGGTAATATCTTCTGCTGCCTTGTTAAAAACGGTAATATTTCCCCGCCTGTCCAGTCCGACGATCATCGCGTTGGCAGTAGTGATCAGTTTTTCAGTATACTCCCGCGCAGTCCGCCTTTCTTCTTCTACCCGTTTTCGTTCGGTGATGTCAAGGAGGGTCCCGGTCATTCTGACCGTGTTACCCTGACTGTCCCGCTCAACGACTTTTCCGCGGTCAAGTACCCAAACCCAGGAACCGTCCTTGTGGTGCATCCGTGTTTCGCACTCGTAAAACGGGGTTATCCCAGCCAGGTGCTTTTTTAAGAGTTCATTGGAATGCCGTGTGTCATCCGGATGACAGAGTTGTTCCCAGGTCTTTACAGAAACCGGTGCAAGTTCCCGAAGTGAATACCCTGCAATCTCAGCCCATCGCTCATTAAAGATAGTCTCACCCGTCTGCACCTTCCAGTCCCAGAGACCAACCCCGGAACCTTCGATAGCAAGGCTGAGCTGTTCCTCTGACTGACGGAGTGCCTCCTTTGCCTTTCGTTGTTCTGTTATATCCCTTATGATCGATCCTATGCGGGTTTTCTCAAATGTCCGGATGGGAAAGATGATCTGCTGGATGATTCGGCGTTGCCCCCCGACCCTGCAAATTTCCAGTTCCATTGCTTTTTGAAACAGATTGGACGAACCGGTCCGGATTGATTGCTCAATTTCAGTCTTAACCATTTCTTTCCATGTGAGATCCAGATTTTCAGGAGGTATCATCTCAATCATGCGGTCAATAAATGACCTGTTCAGTGCGTTTTTGCGGGGGATCCCGGTAATATGCGTTAATGCCTGGTTCCATTCAATAACATCCCCGTGTTCATTGATGATAATAATGCCGTCAGAAGATTCTTCAACAAGCGACCGGTATTTCTCCTCGCTCTCCTTCAGCTCGACATTCTTCCTCTCCAGTTCCTGCTCTTTTCTGCTCAGCTCATCATACTTCTGCTGCAGCTCCTCTTCATTTGCCGTCAGCTCTTCATAAGCAGCATGGAGTTCCTCATTTTTCTTAATCAGTTCATCGTGCTGCTGCTGGAGCTCGGGATAGTAACTCTTTCGTATCGAAGATTCGCCGAGACCAATTATTTTTTCCCGCTGTTTTTTCCAGTCCGGCTCTTCATCAGAGTGATTTTTCATAAATCCGCTCGATATCATCAACTGTTGGTTTTCTAGGATTGGTTACCAGGCACGGGTCACGGAGTGCTTTTTTTGCGAGATCCTTAATATCTTTTTTTGATACTCCCAGATCCGAGAGGGTTTGCGTGACACCCAGTGTTTTCCGCAGGGATTGGATGGCTGATAGTAATTTCAGTTTTACTTCCTCTGGCCTGACACCGTCAGGAAAAACATTCATTACTTTTCCGATAGCCTCATAACGCTCCGGGCATACGTCAAAATTAAAGTCAATTACCTGTTCCAGCAGGAGAGCATTGCATTCACCATGGGGGAGATCAGAAAAACCGCCGAGGCTGTGCGCCATTGCGTGGACAGCCCCGAGACTCGCATTGGAGAATGCAAGGCCGGCCAGCAGGCTGCCGATCATGGTCTGATAACGGTATTCGATCGAGTCCAGGTTTTTCTGTGCTTTGAGAAGGTATGAATTCATCAGTCGTATTGATTCAAGTGCCTGGATATCGGTGACCGGTGAACTGGCATTGGACACATATGCCTCCACGCTGTGCGTTATTGCATCCATGCCGGTATAGGCGGTCAGGTCCGGGGTCAGGGAGGTGAGCGGTACAGGATCGATGAGGGCAATATCCGGTACAATCTTTTTTGAGATTATTGCAATCTTTACTTTCCTTTTTACGTCATTGATTATGGCAAACTGTGAGACATCGGCACCCGTCCCTGCGGTGGTCGGGATGCAGATTAACGGCGGAGCGGGGATTGGGACGTTGTCCACGCCTTCGAATTTCAGGATATGTTTTTTATTCGACACAACAATCCCGATCCCTTTGGCACAGTCTATCGGGCTTCCGCCACCGATAACAACAATCGCATTACAGCCTGAACGTTCGTACAGTTCCGCACCGTTCATAACCTCATAATCACGGGGATTCGACGTGATATCAGAAAAAACAGTATGACAGATTCCTTCTGAATCAAGGCTTTCTGTTATATCCTTAACCCAGCCGGCTCTGATGATATTTGGACCGGTAACAACAAACACATTGTCCGCCCCAAAATTTTTTGCATACCTGCCGGCAAGCCGTCGTGCATCGCTGCCTATGACGAATTCAGGAGCCACAAATTTTCTCAGTTCTCTACTGCTGGTTACCATTTGAAACTCCGCGGTTGGTTACTGACCCATTCAATCCCGGCTTTATTAATACTTGTCGGATTTTCACCAATTGTCCAGGCATAGACCAAAGCCCGGTTTCATGTCCTGCAACCGTTCGTTCGTTTCCCAGTAGTGGCTATTGTGAACACTCGTCTACCCTGTTGTCTCTGGACTCTTGAAAAGGCCGGTGTACCGGCAAACCATTATCCAGATGCCCGATGATTAGTGCATGGGAATCTATGGATGAACCAGCATCGGAAGACGAGCCCTGCGAGCAGTGCGGACTCTGCTGCCGGATCTTCGGCCCCGGTATTGCACCGACAACAGCAAACGTGTACATCTGGATCGAGCAGGGGAGAACGGATATCCTTCGCTGGTTTGTCGCGTTCATGGAAAACAGCACCCGGATAAACTGTGCCGACCTCCAGGCCGAAGACCTCGGAAACATTGTTTCTATCGAGATGCGCCATCCCGACACTGAGGAGTACGTCACGGTCTGCCCGTTCCTGCGTCGCATTGCAAAAGAACGGTACCTCTGTGGAATCCACCAGGTGAAACCTGAGATGTGCTGCACTTACCAGCCGTGGATCTGGGGCGAGACCTTCTTCAACCGGTGCAGGGGTCTTAAAAAAAAAATCTGACCCCCCCCCGGGGGATGGCAACTCTGATCGGGAATTTTTATCCTGAAGTATCCTGTCGAAAGACTTTTTTTTTGAAAAACCGGAACTGGTGTGCAAAGTCACCGGCACATCAATTGCCGGACGGGGGAAGAGTATTTGCGGATATTTCGTAAAGTTATAATAAAATCCCCGAACCTTTGATAGGAACCACGCCCCAGAGATCCCCTTTTACCCTGCCTTCTCCGTGGATATTGAGGGCGGGCGGGAAATCTTTGGGAGTCTGGATAATAAGGGAAAAAATTGCCAGCATCTGTTTTCCGGTAATCGCAATATCAAGAGGAGGCATAGGCGGGTAAATTTCCCAGAACATATCATGCCTGTTTTTGGGCATCCCCATATATTCCAGCAAAAAAGAGCCGGGAATATTGAGATGGTATCCTGTTTTTTTACCATACGTGCCACTCATTTTTTTGTTGGCGCTGACCGGTATCCAGAACTCGTTTTCCTGAGGCTCTGATTGAATTTTTGTTCCCAGCGCTGCAGGTGCCAGAAAAACCAGACTTTGAGACAGGGAGATCGTATCTCTGCCGCTTTCAATAATTGCGGTAATAATTTCTTTATCTTTGGGGGAATAGTCGAGGATTTTTATTTCTTCAGGAAAATTAATATCTATGGTTCCTCGGATAAAACGGGTGGTTGAAGGATCATCCATCTGCACACTGATGCTGAAAACCAGGGTGTAAATATCGTGGGTATTCATATCCGTTTTCAGGTCAGGATCTTTTCTGAAAATCTGGTCAATATTTTCCTGAGGAGTCAGGTTAGATATTTTTGTTACATAGACCCGGGCATTTGGCCCGGATAGTTCATTCTCCTGAGATAAATTCTCAGCTTCCGAATAGGGGGAAAACTGGTTCTGGTCCGTTTTTTGCCCGGTATGTGGCAGATATGCATGCTTCATCATCATCGCAGATGATGTTCTGATTTCAGACATTAATGGTATCACGACACTGTTCACTGAAACATTATTGTCTGCCATAACCGTTCCTCAGTATCTCTTAAAATAGCGGATTTATAAAGAATTGCATTAATTATCAGCTGCAGGAAAAAGGCCGGGTTGATACCAGACGACAGGTTATCCTTGATTCCGTCGTTGCCGTACTCCGCCTTATTATACCTTAAAACGGGACCGGGAGAAACACCTGCGGATAACATGTACCGGGACGAATCGTGAATGCCGGAGGTCACATATCAGAGATTATTTTTTTAAAAAGTAAGGTATGTATCTTAGATTCATGGTCTTTAATCCGTCACTATATGTGTAGACTGGTGAAAAATCCAACATGACAGATGCAACTCAAAACCAATTCAGAAATGAACTCACCACCTTCTTTGTGATCGTTATTCTGAACTTTGTGTTCGGTGCACTCGCAATAGCATTCGGGGTGCAGTACATGGTGACCTCGGTATCAGGGGAGACAGCCGGGCAGTCACTGTTGCTCAGGATAGTCGTTGGATCAGTATCCATGATTTGCTTCGGGCTTGGCATTGGATGGATTATTTCAAGTGTGAGGATTTTTGATGGAATAGAAGAAATCCTTGAGGAATTTCAGGATCGGGAAAAGCCGGTTTCAGATGAGACCCTCACGAGCGGGATTATCAGGATGATGGCCCATTACCGTAAGAACACAAAGACCATCCGCACAATGATCCTTGTCTGTACACTGGGGGGGTTCTGTTTCCTTGCCCTGGGTATTATCAACAGCCGGGAGTTTTTTTCCTTCAGTCTATCGTCAGGTCAGTTCACGCTGAATCAGTATCTCCTGATCCCTTCAGCACTCCTGACCCTCATGGTGGCTCTTGTGAGCCTGCTCAGCTCGTATTATTTTACGAATTTTTCCCGGGCCTGGGACCTGCGACTGCAGGAGGCTTCCCGGTCTGAGGAGAAATTTAAAAAATCCATGGGGATTGACAAGGAATGAATGGCCGTCGCTCCCCCTACGAGATTTACTTGGAGATCCTCTTTGTATTGCAAATCTCCCCGTTCGTTCACGGCAATTATCAAACGGTGCGACCTTAACTCAAAGACCGGGCAGGGATACCTTTGAGTTTCTCGTTTTGAAGGGATATCTTTTACTTATAAAAGACGGGGGAAAATCCTCGTATGGTGCGACCGAACGTGCCAGTGAATATATTGCACTTTTTACCGTAATTTACCAGAACTTATTCGACACTATTCCGGGGTTTAAGTTATAATCCGTGGAGGGTCTGTTTTAATTTTTTTGGCTCTGTTGAAATCCTATTTCCCAGAGATTCGTTTCTTCTTATCAACTATTTGGAGGGTGACCCCCTCTCTCCCCCAGTGGGGGAGGCAACCCAAGGGGAGCATCCCCTTGACCCCCTCCTTTTTAAAGGGTTTCAACAGAGCTATTTTTTAAAAAATAAAAGGACTTTTTTCATTTTTGTCCTTGGATCATGCTCCCTTCACCAGCAGGCTATCAGTGACCCCGGGGTTTGGTTGTAAAGCCATCTTCTCTGTAAAAACCATAAAAAAAACCACGCCAAAAAATTTTATCATTGACTAATAACGCACCAATTTCTTTTCCATTGTTTGTTGCATCCTGACCTGTCTACCGGACCGGTTCTGTCAGTCCGGTATATTTTCCGGAACCCAGCCACCATTCATTGTCAATCTTTTCCACATATCCCAGTTTTAATTCAACCGATCGGTTACGTGCGGGATTGATGTAATAATACCGGACATAGCCACTTCCATTCCTTGCCATATCGCGCAGGTTCTTAATGAAAAGTTCACCTTGTGCATCTGTCTCATTCAGACGGTTTACGCCAATCTTTTCCGGGTTGAACGGGTGAGCAAGGGTAGTGCCATTGAAATCATAGGCATAGATATAGAGTTCGCCCTCGACAAATGAACCCTTTGGACTGGAAAATTCTGCAAGCGCTTTTTCCCTGCCATTTGTTTTGGCATAGGCAACTGCGCTTTCAACAAAGGAGACAAGCGATTCGTTTGAAGTGATATTCTCCTGCTGGATTACTCCAGTACTTGCCGCCATCGATGTGTTTGTACCGGGCTGGTTTTGCATGCAACCGGCGCTTGAGAGAACTACGCCAATAACAAGCACGACCATGAAAGATAGTGATCCTTTTCTCATACAAACTGGTGGAATTTCACCGAGGATAAAACAATCTAATCGATGTTAACAGAGTAACTGGTAGCCGTGCTGATGGAGTACTAACCAGGACTGGGAATGCAAATTGCCATGTGAACGAAGGAACTTTTCGGAAGATGGGGGGGTGAGCGGGACAGGCAGACAGTGGGGATTAATCCCCAATACCGGTTGTTTTTTTAAAAAATCCACCCGCTCACTTTTTCTGCTGCATCGATGCCACTTCACCCTCTAACGTTATCTTCAGTTTATCGATGGCTTCATTGAGATCCTGTGTCGTGGTGATGGTGAATGAGTTGTCACTTTTCTTGTCATGGTAGTTCACGATAAACTCAATCTGCCCGTCTTTTCCCTTCTTTGGTTCAATGATCAGTTGTGCCATATCTTACTAAGAATACTTCAGATCTTATCGCTTTTTCTTCACGATTACTTCCGCAGGTAAAACTTTTGGTGCTGACAGCGGTGGTCAGGGTCTCAGGAAATACTATATGAATTAATATCATGGTGGCGGGGAAGATTATCACCCACCGGTGATTAAAATAACGTCCGGCCATACAACCATTCTTTAACTTCATCCTGCATTTGTGATGGATTACATCAGAAACAACGAAAAACGAGACGATCAGCAGTATGCAGATTACCACATCCATCAGACGTACCATTGCAACGGGTCTCCTTACCGCAGGACTCGCATACCCGGCCTGTGCCGCAGTCTGTCCCAAAGGTATCGGAGGTTGTTCATCTCCCGGCAGGTGTTTCCTCTTCGCGGATGCTGATGGGAATGCCTTGTGCGATTATACGTCAAGGACCAGCTCACAAGCCCAGGCAGCCCCGGTTTCTTCGGGCTCAGCATCTGTTCCGGCAACTGCTACACCGACACCCGATCCGACAACGGTACAGGTCACTACCGTTCCCGCATCTACCCAACCGGTAACATCCGTCACACCGGTATCAGATTCAGTCATCCAGAACACTTCAACCGGGGGATTTTTCGATACAATCCAGCTGTCAGTACCCATTGCCGAAGCCATCCTCTTTCTCCTGTTTGCGGGTATTTTATTCGCCGTTATCAGGACGGGAATTCTGGGGATACGGATCGAAAAGACCCTGCCGGCGCTGGCACTATCGTCCCTCTTTGCTCTGGGCATCTCACTTATAGCTACGTCCTTTCTCGCGGGAACAGCCATTGCAGGGACAACGTATGCGCTCTGTTACATAGGGGCCGGGACCCTGCTTTCGGCATACCTCTGGTACGCGGGCGTGATGACACGGCAGATCGTGCTGGGTGTGGCAGGCATGAGTTCGCTCGCCGGTTTTGTTTTCCTTGCCCCGATCATGCCACTGGAACTCGGGGGTATTATTAATGCAGTAACCGGTTTATCAGCCGTTAATCTGGGTATCATAGTCATCTGTGCAATAATCATACTCACTCTGGGAGTGGGCAGGATGTTCTGCAGCACTATCTGCCCGGTGGGATCACTGCAGGAACTGACATATGCAGTACCAGTAACAAAGATTGTAATCCGTCGCACGGCCATCTTTGAACTGATCCGGTGTACCCTCTTTGCTGTCACTGTCGTTGCGGCTTTCAGCCTCATCGACCTGATGGCATATACCGGGTTGTACGACCTCTTTTCCCTCACGCTCTCGGCCGGGCTTGTGGTTGCTGCCGGCATTCTGCTGCTCTCAGTTTTCCTGTACCGCCCGATCTGCCGGATCATCTGTCCCTTTGGCGTCCTCTTCTCCCTGTTCGCAGAGTTCAGCAGGTTCCGGCTGCGGCGTTCGGAGTCCTGCACCAGCTGCAGGAGATGCGAGAAAGCCTGTCCAACTCTCACGGCAGGCAGGTATGATTCGAAGCGGGAATGTTATCTCTGCGGGCGGTGTACCGATACCTGTCCTTCAAAAACAGCACTCAGTTACCGGCGTTGATCATCATGACGTCAACCGGACAAGCGCATAAAAAATGAGGGAGACGACAACTTTTTCGATATGAGGTGCCCAGATGACAGGGCTCTTTTTAAAAACACTACAGCCCCCGTACCTCCCTTTTTTACCAGAGACCTGCCCGCCGATACAGGCTTCATTTATGAAGTATCGGACCTCTGATTTTTTAAAAATTGCGTCAGCCACCAGAAGGCTTTTTTTAAAGTGACCGCATAGGAAAACGGTTCCCGGAAAATTCTTTCTCGATAAACCTGGCAGTACAACCGTGTGACAGTGCAGATCATCATCTGAATTTGTTTACGGCCTAATACGGGATGACAAGAAAAAAACACATCCTTCCTTTGTGCCCTGGGTTGAACTTTAGGATCCGGCGAAGAAGAAAGACGGTGATGCCATAGAAACCATCCCAAAAATTCCTGCCAAAGTTGACTTAAAAATCATTCGGCAAAAAAACCAGTAATTACCATTCATCGCAGAGTTTCCCGGGGTAATAATCAACGTCGAACAATCCGGAGGTCTACCCTGAACAGAATTGCTGGCAGTGAACGGACTGCATTCCTGTCTTTCTCCCGTTCCGTCTCAGGCAGATCTTCCCACGGTACCATGCTGGGATGGTATTTCCACTTGTCGTCCCGCTTCATTGCATACTGCCAACCCTTTGAAGATCTCTCGCTCATCCACCGGTTATGCTCCTGCATGGCAAGATGTTCGATCTCCTCCCCGGTGAACTGGAAGATCGGGTCATCCCAGTTGGTCAGCTGCTCGATGTCGCATCCAATCAGTCCGATCTTTCGGATAATATCATCTGCCTGGTCCCTGTTTGCTTCTTTCATGTCGACAGGCAACTTATTCCAGGAGATTTCTGCGGGGGGGTGAGTGATTTCCTCTTGTTTCACCAGAAGGAGGTATTCCTCATGGATCGCCCTGGCTATCTGTTCGCGGGTAGTGACAATGAAATCCCCGGTCTCAGTATCCGAGGGAAATTGCGGGAAGGGGATAAGAGGGAGGGTTTCACTCTCAAAATCCATGCGGGAGAGAAGAGAGGTGAAACCCCTGTCGGATTGGGTCCTGACAATAATGGGAACTCTCTGTCCCTTCAGCTTTTCATGGAGGATAAGGGCTGCGGAGAGCCCGAGAACCGTATCGGAAAGGCACACATAACCAATAGTAACAGGAATACTTCCATTCTCCTCCCATTGGAGAGAGAGATCAGATAATACTGACGGCTGCATATCAGTGTCGAGGGCGTGTATATCGGCATAATTCATAAGCGAGGGGTAGTAAAAAACGAGACTCTCCTTCCTTTTTTTCGCCTCAAGGTCTATAAGAGTTATCGTGACCTTTTTGCCACTGTCTTTATACTTCATCCGCCATTCCTTCGCGATATTCACGACCAGACTCTCCCCCATCCTTCCGACACCCACCACTAATATGTGGATATCAGGCGGGGAGGATTCATCCAGAGGAAAGGGAGAGTGCTGACGCAGAAGTTGTCGGCCTGCATTATAATATACATTAAAAAACTCTGTTTTAACAACGTCTTTTTGTCCAAGCCGGAATAATTTTGCTCTTATCAGATTGCAAAGTATCGGATCTACAATATGAACCATCACTTCGAGATGATTGGGATTATCCTTCCCGATCATCTCAAAGGCATATCCAAGGAGATCAGCATTTAAAGCATCATCATCCTCAACACAGAGAAGTAACCTTGCCCTTGCAAGTTGCGCATCCTTGAGAAGTGAGTCAGGCGTATTCCCTTTAAGGACAACCACTCCCTGTGGTGGTTGGAGTATCTCTTCATACGACCTCCCTATCATAACCACTCTCGTCCCTTCGCTGGAATACTTTTGTGCCAGGAAGATTCCTAATTTTGTCAGTCCGCAGATGACGACGTGATCTCTGCCAAGTTTCAAGGTCAAAAGACCAATCTCTCTGGAGGAAAGTTTTGCAACGACAATGAACGCTGAATACCCTATCAAAAGGATTGCAAGCCAACGAGTTATCTCCAGCTCCCAGCTTGGATTGTTCAAAGTTAATCCAGGAGCTAAACGGAGTATCTGGAAAATACCGTAAATTCTATCAAGAAATGTCCGGGGGACAGCAGGAGTGGACAAATAAAGTCGGTCCAATCCGATATATCCAAAGAGGAAGATTAAAAACACAATAAGACTGATGAGCGCGAGCTGGTGATCTCTGAACCACCGGTAAATATGACGGAACAAAAAATTCCTCATGTTAATTTTTTCCCCCAGAGTATATAGGTTGCCCTGGAGAAAGGTATCCGAGAAGGATAATAATAGTATATGCCGACCTCATTTAGAGATACCTTTGTTCAGTTCAGGTTGGTATAACACAAATGATGGGACAGGTCATTTTTTTAGAGATTTATGCAGCCTTCCCCAACCGATCCATCCCTTGTGATGAAATCCCTGCAATGCGAGAATTCTATAGAGAAATCATAAAATATCATAGGCATTCTCACCGGTAAGCCTGGTACTCTTATCAGCTGCCGGAAATGGGATTCTCAAGTGGTATACGGGTTAGTGGATTTTTTCCTGAAGACTATCTGACATTTACGTTTTTTTTGCAGTACGGAGCAGAGTCACCACCGTCTCGCCAAGAACAGTTATGTGACTCTCAAGCGGGGGGGTCATCGCATCGAGCCAGTGCGGGATGCCGATCAGGTATTCCATATCTTTCGAAGGCTGAATATTTTCGATCCGGAACGGGACGATGATCACTCCTTTCGAGACTGCATGGGTTAGCTCACGGACGACATGGGGTGAGGTATTGGAATGTGAGGAGAAGATAAGCACCATCACCCGGCTTGCCTCGATTGCTTCGATAATAGCGCGGGGATAGTTAGTGCCTGGTAACACATCGCGGGGAGCAACCCAGCACCTGATACCCTTTACCTCGAAACTGGCGCAGACAGCATCGGCGATCGGTTTATCCCGGGATGAGTAGCTGATAAAGACATCATGGGGAATTGAAGGGGGAGAAGATCCCCCCGCAATGGATCCATCAATCGTTGTTTCGCTGTGGAAAGCGTCATCTGAGGTTCCATTTACCGGCCTGGTTCTTACGGACAGTCCTCTCCTCCACCAGAGAAATAGCACAGCCCCACAAACGATGATCCCCATGGCAGCGGGAAGGAGATAAATCCCGAAAATACCGGTACTCTCACCGACATAGCTGCGCAGGGCACTATCTGACACCTCCTTATTCCTTGTCAGCTCTACATTCCTCGGATCAACAATCAATCCCCGGTTGAAGGCCTCGATTGCTTCCTGATAGCGCCCGAGCCGGTGGAGGGTGAGCCCCTTGTAATTCCAGGCATCGCCGTTCCGATCATCGCTGGTGAGGGCTTTGTTGAAAGATTCGAGGGCATCAGGGTAATTCCCGAGCGTATAATAGTCAAGACCGAGGCTGAACCATGCGCTTCCATCGTTCGGTGATATGCTGATAGCAGTCTTGTATGCAGCGATAGATTCATTCAATCTTCCCATGCTCGAGAGAGTAAGTCCCTTGCTTAACCAGGCATAGGAATCTTGAGGATTGATTATCGTGGCGTTTTCAAACGCATGGAGGGCATCATCATCCTTTCCCATGATGCTATAAACATTACCAAGGGATTTCCAGGCAATAGTAGTATTTGGCTCAATTGAAATGGCGTGGGTATAAGCATCGATTGCCATGTCATTCTGGCCGGATTTAGTATAGGCATATCCCAGTCCAATCCATGCATTTAAGTACAGGGGATTGAGGGAAAGTGCAGTTGAATATGAATTAATAGCAGCACCATATTCACCTCTTTTTGTAAGATCTTCTCCTCGCGAATACCACGTCATGGCATCTTCAGCATGAACCACGGCTGATAATAATAAGAGAATAACAATCAGGACGATCAGGAGACTACGGTTTCGCGTATTCATCAGTATATACAACACTTCAGTTCTTGCTTATTAATAATATTACGACGACAGACAGCGGACTCATAAAACACAGACAGAAACACGAGCGAAAGGGCATGGGAGGGATTGTTGGAGTGCCGGTATTGGTATTTGTCTGGTTGAGACGAAAAAATCTATAAGAATGTGATGTATCGCTTCCCCCGGGCAGCTACCTCCGTCACGAGGAGACCGGTGATACTTGTTTATTTTAAAAAGAGAAGGGAGGTCGTTGTTTCCCCTAATCAGTTGGGGGTAATATGGAGCGTTCCGTCCAGAGGAACGTGGGTCCGGAACTGTTCCTCTGTGAGGGGAACCATGTTCTGCTGCGTGAACTCCTCCCGATGAGTATTATAGTACTGGTAAAAGTTCTGGTCAACATGGTAGACCTCGTTTGTCTCCGGATTAAAGATACGGTCGCGGTTCAGGGTGTAGTCACTGTACTTCTCCAGGAAGATGTCTTCTTGCTCCTGCTTTGCGTACCAGTCATTCAACCGCTGCTCCCGGAGTTCGTCGTTCGTTGATCCCCCCCCACGGGTACTCCCACCCCATGAAGCGGAGAGGACCGCTTTGCACTGTTCGATGGAGGACTGGCTATAGTCAATGGAATCAAAGATCTCCGCGAGGATCGGCGCATCCAGATCGGCCTGATCTGCCGGTGCATACGCACCCCAGAAGAAGTCGACGACCGAGTAATACCCACCAATGGACCTCGTGCCGACCGTGAAGCCCCCGATGGCCGGTATTCCACTATTGTCGAAGGAGATCTTCATCGTTTTCAGGCTGTCGCTGCTCACTCCTGTTTCCACGTACTCGAGGATCCGCACGTTGGAAACAGTGGCGAAATCCTCCGGCATATATACGGTAATATACTCTTCCGGGGTCGTCCCTGAAGGCAAGCCTGTCTGATAGTCGGCATGGAGCCCATTCAGGAAGATGACACCACGGGCAGGATTGTTCGTATCGCTGGCGGTCAGTCCGGCACATCCGGGTAACACCTGCACGTTCCAATAGTCAGGCACCCGCATCCGGACTTTGCCCCCCTGCAGGGTATCGTGGAGTACTCCGATGCTGCTGGTCACTTGAGCGACCGGCGCGGCACGCTTGAGTTCTTCAGGAGTTACAGGAGTGTAACTGGCTACAATCGCACGGAGGGTGTCCTCTTTCGTTTCAAAGGATGCTTCAGCGGTTTCGTAGCTCGTCAGCAGTGCGTACGGGGATTTAACAAAGACCGTATACACACCGTTTTTCCTTACATTTCCTTCCGTGAATGAGGCCACAATCTCGATCATAGAGCGATCGGTTGTTTCCCGGGCACTCACCAGATCAAACTCCTGGTAGTACTGGACTGCATGGCCGACCAGGTAGTTCGCGATCGCTTCAGCAGTGAGAGCGCGGTAGCTGCCGCTTAAAAAAAGAGGCTGGATTCTGACATTTGTGACGCCGCCATCTGCTGGATCCTGTACCACGATGGCCTCCTGGACCGAGACCGACCAGGAGGCAGGTTTCTGCAGGCTGAAGAAATTGGAGCTGTCAGTATACGGGGACAGCCTTTCCCCACCGAAGCCAAGTCCTGGTTGTTGAGTTGTTTCTGATGATTTTTGCGTACACCCGCTGCACAGGAGAAGTGCCAGTGTCAGGAGAAGCACACCCGAGGGAAATACCAGTTGTCGCATATATGTTCGTCACGTTTGTCCCCTTTATAAGGGTATTGTAGCTGGAACCCCAACAACTTGATTATTATTTCCACATTCGAATTCTGTTGGCAAATTGCGAAGAGTGGGGTATAGTTACTTTTATTGCAATGAAAAAAGGCTGTTTTGAGGGGTAAATACTATAGTTACGTAAAACAAAAGGGATGAATTATCCCGCACCATATTTTTTATTCCAGTCATCGTATTCTGCGAGTTTTGCTGCACTCACCGGCGTTTTAACCCGGGCAATTGCACCCGTAAA
Source organism: Methanoregula sp. UBA247 (assembly GCA_002495055.1). GTDB lineage: Archaea > Halobacteriota > Methanomicrobia > Methanomicrobiales > Methanospirillaceae > Methanoregula. The sequence continues at coordinate 56,749 of DADR01000060.1, forward strand.
ATCATCCATGGTGAGGGTAGAAACTTTCAGGGTACGTTTCTTTAATTCATCAAATGGCAATTCGGCAATTTTATCAATATCAGTAAAAATATCAGGATTGCTTCGGTGGAGCATGCTATGAATCGCATCCTTGCAGATATTCTGGATATCCCGTCCCGAATACCTGTTAGTTACGCACATTTCACCAATTTTTTCAAATTCAATTGAGGCTGAATCAAGACCCCTGAGCTGGATTTTAATGATTTCCTGGCAGGATTTTTTGTCCGGGAGCGGGGTATAAATCCGTTTGGGAAATCTCGACAATACCGCCTGGTCCAGGTCCTTTGGCGTGTTTGTTGCTGCGAGCGTAAGGACCAGTCTGTCGCTTTTTTTATCCTGGAACCCATCCAGTTCAGCAAGGAGTGTTGAAAGGACCTTGCGGGAGGCCTCTCCCTGGTCTCCATCCCTGGACAGGGTAATAGAATCAAACTCATCGATAAAAACAATTGAGGGGGCATGCGCTCGTGCGGATTCGTAGAGAGCGGTTATCAGTTTTGATGATTCTCCAAAATATTTGGAGAGGATATTACTTATTTTCACATTAAAAAACGTCACTTTAAGGCTCCCTGCAGCTGCGGCAGCAAGGAGGGTTTTTCCCGTACCGGGTGGACCAAAGAGCAGGATTCCCTTATCCGGTTTCACTGATTCCGGCTTGTTCAGGATAGCGATAACAATAGTTTCCTGGATAAGATCCTTGACCTCATCCAGACCCCCGATATCTTTCCAGGTGACCGTGGATTTTTCAATAAGGCTTTCCCCAAACCCGCTGAGATCGTCCTCAGTACTCTCCTGATCACTTTTGTTATTCCGTTCGACCATCATCTTTCTGGGAACAATTTTCACCCCTTTGGAAATTTCCTCCCATTTTTTTGCATTCTCCAGGTGCGCTTTCATCTGGCCGGGTATCTCTTGTGCAAGTTGTTTTTCCGTATTCGCGCACTCAAGGGCATATTTTTTCGAATCTTCGATATTCCCCTTTGCCTTTGCTTTTTCAAAGTTATTTTTTGCCTTTTGCAGATTCCCAAAAAGAACCCCGGATAGATCAATCTTAATGCAAAATCCCTCCCTTTTGCCTCATAATTCACTATAGGGGATCATAATCAATCAATATTACTATGCGGTACAGAACAAAAATCCAGTCAGAATGGTAAAAAGGGATCGGGTATTATTCAAATTCTTTTTTATGTTCACCGGATTTTTCAATGTCGTGGAAGGCTTCCTGTGCTTTTCCCACATTCCTGACATAATACTACCTAGTGACAGGGTTATTATGCTCATTCCTGGTTCAGACAAAAAATGCCCCGGGGTCGGTTTCATTCCCGGTTCACCTGGAAATCGATAGAGGAAAGAAGTTCGGGGATCTGCCGGATAGTATCCCGGTCTTTCTCCTTCTCTGGTTCTGGCAGCTGGTCGAAGGGGATGAGGGCCGGGTGAAGTTTTTTTGCATCGTCCCGCACCGCACCGTACCGCCACCCGTCTCTCAGTTTCTCGTTCATCCAGCGATCATGTTCAAACCGTGCAAGGATTGCGATCTCATCAGGTCTGAACCGGAAGGTATCCGGTGCATCCCAGTCGGTGATCGGCCCGATACTGCACCCGACACGTGCGAGATTGGTCCAGATAAAATTGGCCTGCTGCCGATTTGATTCACGGTATTTTTCCCCTTCAATACCATCCTTGCCGACCGTCAGGGTTCCGAGTTCGTCCCAGGAAACGAGCAGCCAGTTGGACTCTTTTTTGTGTCCTTTGAGCCGTTCCCTGCTGCAGTAATTTTCATGAATAGCCCGGGCAAGGATCTCTTCCTCACCGGCAAGAATGAGCGTGCTCGTTGCCGTTAGTTCAAACATATTGACAGGTAAGATGTTATGAACACTATCAAGACCAACGTGTTCGTCGGATATTAGTTTCGCAACACTTGTGTTATGGTCCATCCGGACAATAAAGCGGTTGTCCTGTGCAGCGGTGTGGTGGTGCAGGGTCAGGGCGGCATACAAGCCGAGTGAGTCGTCATCGAGACATATATACGCACAAAAACTCTTCCCGAACACGGAATTATCTAAAAATTCCCCGTTTTTAAAATCGGCAGACCGGATCTCGATCGGGAGCGCATCAAGCTCGCACGCCTTCAGGATCAGCGGGTACTGGTAGAGCAGCCCTTTTTTGATCTGTTCAGCTTTGACATCCAAGATTGTTAGATGAAACCGAAGGCCATCTTTTTTATGTGCCTGATACCAGGTCCGGGAAATTCTTACAGCAAGGCTGGTACCGAGCATCCCGGCACCGACAATGATAACCGCCGGGGGATCTGATGCAGGACGCTGCGGCAGTGCCGGGGGATACTGGTCAAGGAGCATCCTTGCCCCAAGAGCATACTGGTTGAAGAACTCAATCCGGACCGGGGTGTCCTTCCGGGCAGCGAAGGCATTCTTCCTTATGATCCCATACAACAGCGGGTTGATCATCTGGATCGTGCAGGTGAGCGGGGGATACCTCTTTTCCGGAACCATCTGGATGACAGTCAGCGCGACTTCGGCATTGTTCTCGTCAACATCGCCCAGAGACAGGACATGGTTTGCCCGATTCACCGCAGCTTTTTTCAGCATGGTGGGATCGGAAGGCTGGCCAATCAGGGTGATGAGCCCCATGGCATGACAGGATTCGAGGTACATATTCTCGGGATTGCTGTCGATGATGACGGGTTGTATCTTGCTTTTGACCAGGTCCCTGATGATGAGCAGGGTGTGATGGTTCAGGCCACAGATGATCACATGTCCCCTCCTGAAGAACAGCGGCATGGTCTGGATCTTATTCCGGAAGTACAGGAAGACAATTCCGGCTGAACTTGAACCTGCAAAGGCACTTATGGCAATACGGATGAAATCTGAATTTGCCGCACCCACAGCATCTTTTATTGAGGGATAGGCAATCAGAACGGCAAGAGCTGATCCGATGATCGATAACAGAGCCTGGATTATCGTGTAGATATCTGATGACGCCATGATCTCTTACATCCCCTGTTCATCCGGCAATTGATCTTTGTCCGAAAATCCGGTAAGATGCGTTTTTATCGTCGTTGCAAGGATCGCAAAATAGCGCTGAGCCGGTGGAGGGAATGCATCAAACCAGTGATGTATATTGATGAGGTACGTCATGTTTTTTGAGGGTAAGATGTCCTCGATCCGGACCGGGATGATCAGAAGGTCCCTGTTCACTGCCCGCGTCAGCTCGCGGATGACATGGGGTGATCGATCTGAGCTTTTGGATAATATCAGTACCACTACGTTACTCGCATCGATTGCATCGATGATCGATCCGGGGAAATTTTTACCGGGAATTACATTCCGCGGTGCTATCCAGCAGAAGATCCCCTCGTTCTCAAGATATGAGCAGAGGTCACGGGCGAGTACTGCATCGGGTTTTGAATAGCTGATGAAGACCTTGTGGAGGAATTTTTGAGACGGGGGGCTGGACGTTGTTTCGGGAACAGACGCGGTTGCAATCTCATCGCCAATCATATCATTTCCGAGAGTTGCTTCGACCTTTAACTTCCACGCTGTTGCCTGTTCACGATAATACTGCTCGCGATGCGGAACCCGCCGTGCAAGCTGGTTATACAGGGACCTGCACTCCTCCGCTAGGTGCTTTGCAGTAGCGAGATCTCCAGAAGATACTGCTGTTTCAAACGCCCGGGTTTTCTTTTGGATTTTCTGGAGGAGATCGGCAGGAGATTCAAAGTTCATAATATCAGACCAAAAGACAGGAATTTATAAAAAAAAATTAGACCTTATGTTGCCCCGAACTGTTTGCTCCAGACCTCATGCAGTTTAAGATCGTCCGAGATCAAGGGTGATTTTACCCGCTCCATGGACTTAGTGAAATCCTCCATGGAGAGCGGGCCTGTTTTTTGGGTTTTTTTCTGTAACTCCTCACAGGGTAACCCGGCCGCTTTATCAAGGGGGGCTTTCATCTGATCCGGAACCTTCTGGGCCCGTTGTTTTCCCGTGTTGGCGCAAATCTGTGCGAACTTTTTGACACCTCCTCTATCATTTTTCGCCAGTGCGGTTTTGTACCTCCCCCGAGATTCCTTGAGCCGGGCATACAGAATCCCGGATAGATCGATGTTCATTAATTCCTCCTTACCATGGTCATCATTCCTACGATCTGAATATACGGCACCTGATTATTTCTCTATCGCTGCAGTTCCTTTTCGGCTATTACAAAAAAAATAAGAGAGAGATTATTCGAGTTCGTTTTTCCTGACTTTTGCCGCTTCCGGCGGCGAAGTGGCTGATCCCTCTTTGGCTGCCCGGATGGTATCGAGAATATCGGAGAGATCCTCTTCTTCTTCCACGCCGACTTCCATGGTACTGGATGTCATATCGATGATCGCGTTGATCTGTGCGTCGTCATTCATCGTATCAAGCTTCTTCCCTATCAGATATTTCTCCATCTTCTCGGGATCGAGATTTTTAAGCTTCCGTACGACATCCGCCGGGAGATCCTTTTCGCGTTCCTTGAGGATGAGAATATTTGAAACTGCCCGCAGGTCCTTGTCGATCTGACCCAGAGATGATAGCTTCATCTCCTTTTTCTGGAGGAGGGTCTTGATCTGCCTCGCATAGCTCACTTCCTCAGACTTCGAGGAGGTGGCTTTCGCCTGGTCGTAGATGCGCTGGACTTCCTGATCGATACGCCGGACCTCAGCATGCATCCCATCGACCTTCTTGGTTAGCTGGATCTCAGTGACCTTAAGCTGGTCAATACTGATCGTATCGATGGGATTTCCTCCCCCGAAAAGAGAGGATAAAAATCCCACGATTAACTCCCCTCAGTGTCCTTGTTCTCTAACTGTTTATCCATGGAGACAAGTTTCTGGGCGGCTTCAACATCGATGGCACCTGTTTCAACCCCGCTCCATGCATCGAGAAGCTGTTTTTCGGTTTCATCCACAGACTCCTCAAGACCTGACTCGGTAAGTGACATCTCAAAGACGTTATTGAGATTATTAAGCACCTCTTCAAAGCTCTTACCTTTGAGGTTGACATTGATTAAGGCACTTTCAAATTTCGAAGGTTCAATATTGGTGATCTTCGACCACATCTTATTTTGCCTGAGTTCCTTCTCGTACTGCTTGACAATAACAAGGTTGGAGACAAACATGAACTGCTTGTGCATCGTCATGAACTGCTTGATCTTCAGCTGGCCCTGCATGTCAAGGTGCTTGAGCTGCTGGGCAAGCATCTTCTTCTTGATCAAATCGGCACCGACTCCCTGCTTGAAGAGATCCTTTTTCTGCTTCTCGAGCTTCTGAATATCCTTCCTTGCCAGCTCGATATGGTTCTGCAGCCGCATCTCCTCTTCCTTGAGCTCGCGGGTATTTAGCCGGTCAACCGAATTTCCTCTAATAAAGTCAAGAATTCCCATTATATAGTTCCTCACCTCGATATTATTGATCTAACCATAAATACTTATTCAAAATGGCGTTTTATACCTGAGGGGTGAAAAAAGACTTTTCCGTTATCTTTTATTCCCGAACCCCATACTTACTTTGTGGACAATAATCTCGGCCTTCTGGATGAGTTCATCCGGCACTTCGGTAAAGCCATTCTCCATTCTCATTTTGATTTGTTCAGATAATTCCTGTGCCTGGATCTTCACGTCGCCCCGGGAATAATGAACGAGATCGAGGAGATACTTATAGGAGGCTGGGATATCCCCGGTTAACAGATTGATCAGAACAAGATCCCCGCAATAATATGCCGATCGATTGTTATCATGAGCGGTTACACTCGTTTTCAACAATTCTGTGTAATTGACCCTGAGAAACGTCGCAAGATCTTTCTGGAGTTCAAGGACCGACTGGTACCGTTTTGCCGGGTCTTTCTGCAGACATTTCATCACAACAGGTTCGATCACTTTTGTATCTGGAATTATTCTGACAGGACGTTCTGGATCTTTTGTGGCGATATTCATTCCGATCTCAACCATACTGTCACCCGTGAACGGCAATACACCGGTAATAAGCTCATACAAAATCACGCCGAGCTGCCAGATATCAGTCCGTTCATCTTTCACTTTGTTATTGATCTGTTCCGGCGCTGCGTAAGAGGGTGTGAATGATGTGGCTGTGGTTGTTGATGACTCGGAAATAATCCGCGAAAGACCCCAGTCCGAGATCTTCGGTACTCCATTCTTTAAGAGAATATTCTGGGGTTTGAGATCGCGGTGGATGATCTTATGGGCATGAGCGAATTTGAGCCCTTCACAGATGCTGAACAGAATCCATGCAGCCTCCTGACTTTCAAGAGGCTTTTCCCGATCTGAAAGGGCACTGTCGCAGAGTTCTTCCTCAAAATAGGGTAAAGGCATGATATTGAAATCGTAGAGCCTGACGATGTTTGGGTGGGAAAGTTTTGTCCAGTTCTGCATCTCTGTGATGAATGATCTACCGGTCATTGCATCCAAAGAGATAGGAATCTTAACTGCGACATATTTCCCGTCCTTTCGTTTTGCCTTGAAGACGCGTGCGAACCCGCCTTTGCCGATGAATTCTGATTCCGTATATCTGCCAGAGAGATCCGGCGGGAGTCGTTTCGGTGTAAGGGGTCTGGGTGTGAACTGACTGACCGGTGATGACGGAGTTTCAGATGGTGGGGATGGTGTTGTACTCTTTTCAACGACATCGATCCAGAATTCGTGCGTTTCACGGTATTCCTTATCATGGTCATCGCGATACAGTGCCGTAACTTCGAGCGGGATCTTTCCTTGTAATTTCGGTCGGATTCCTATCTCCAGCGAAGTCGTTGCTCCTGCATTAATCGCAGCCGGTTTTATCCATTTTGTATCAAATTCATCGGAGAAGGTCAGGTGTATGTCTTTTGCAGGTGCATTCCCGCGATTCTCAAGTCGAATTTCCATACGGTCCCAGTTATCTGCAGCCAGCTGGGTACGGTCCAGCAAGAGGGTAAGTTCCGGTTGTATCGTTGAGCCGGTCGGTGTGGATTGAGGGGAGATTGCTTTTTTCTCCTTACGCTCATAAGGTTGGTAATCGGACGGCTTTTTCTTCATCCGGTAGATCGTATACCCTCCACCGGCAAGGAACACTATGGCGACAAGCCCGATGATTGGCAACGATGTGTAAGAAAATCCGTTATCTGAAAAAAACTCAGATGATAGTGTATTCTGAATTCCGGGAGCAGGTACAACTGTAGTTATCGTAACTTGGTTTGGAGCCAGAGTTTGAGTAGATACAGGTGTATGAGTATATACCAGACCTGGGGGTACCTCTCCAATCGCATACAGGTTCCCATCATTACTTCCGACGTAAACAACGCCGTTTGACACCGCCGGGGATGAATACACCCAACTACCCGTCTTGAACCTCCACTTCTCCGTCCCTGTCACCGCGTCGATCGCATACAGGTTCTTATCATAACTCCCGACATAGACGACGTTGTTCGAAACCACTGGCGATGACTCATGATCAAATGTCATTTGAATCGCAAACTGCCACTTCTCCGTCCCGGTCACCGCATCGATCGCAAACAGTTTGTAACTCATACCACCACCAACGTAGACAATGCCGTTCGATACCGCCGGAGATGAAACTATATTCGATGAATACACAGAACCTTTCACCGTGAACCTCCACTTCTCCGTCCCGGTCACCGCATCGATGGCATACAGGTTCTTATCATAACTCCCGATATAGACAACACCGTTTGACACCGCCGGTGATGAATAGATTGACCCCCCTGTAGTGAATCGCCACTTCTCCTTGCCCGTCATTGCATCGATGGCATACAGGTTCTTATCATAACTCCCGACATAGACGACACCATTTGACACTGCCGGTGATGAATAGATAGACCCCCCTGTAGTGAATCGCCACTTCTCCGTTCCTGTCACTGCATCGATGGCATACAGGTTCTTATCATAACTCCCGACATAGACAACACCGTTTGACACCGCCGGTGATGAATAGATAGACCCCCCTGTAGTGAATCGCCACTTCTCCTTGCCCGTCACAGTATCGACGGCATACAGGTTCTTATCCACACTCCCAACATAGACAATACCGTTCGACACTGCCGGTGATGATGACACATAATACCCAGTAGCGAGCCTCCACTTCTCTGTCCCTGTCACCGCATCAATTGCATACAGGTTTTTATCCTCACTTCCGACATAGACGACGCCGTTCGATACCGCCGGTGATGAAAACACGGAGTCTGCAGTCTTGAACCGCCACAACTCAGTATTGGTTGATACAATCCCGCCATTGTCAAAAACACCAGTATGGCCTGGATTGGCGCGGAACATAGTGTCAGCAGTCGTAGCGGTAGCAGTTGGGGTAAACGTCAGGGATAGATTGGAAGATCTGCTGTTTGAAGGTAATGATGATGGAGGAGTACTTTGAATTTCCGGAGTAAAGACCGCAGTCACTGATACAGGGGTTGAAGCGGCGCTAATTACGGTAACAGGGAGTGAAGCTGATACCGTCACGGTTATTGTATTGAACCATGGTTGAGAAGCAGCTGGGAGATGGAATTTATAATAATAGGTTCCCGGGTTTTTTTCGATGAATGTTATTGAAACCTGACCTGTCGAATCTGAAACACAACTTCCAACAACAGGTGATGTTTCCCAGCTGTTACCGTCCCATTTTACCAAATCACTCTGATAACCTACCATCAGTACGCCATTTATAGAATTCGTACCACCAATAGTGATGGGCTGATTTGCAATCGCCTTGATATCCCCATCGGCCTGAACTCCCGGTACAAGAACAAAGAACAGGATAATAGAGAGAAGGACCTTTACTGAATTCTTAATAATCGATTTACCCTTCATCTATCTCACACTCTGTTAGTTGTGAAGTTAATTCACCGGTTCTTAATATCCGTAGGATAATCTCGTGACTTATGATAAGCCTGTTTAAGTAGATAAGCGGATGATTCAGCTACCAGTTCCTGATTGAATCTCTCTGGCGTCAATGATATCAAGGTATTTATTTGTTGCATGGATTTTCTATTTGCCGGAAATTGCCCTATCATACCTGGTAATAATTCCACAATGTATTCCATTTCTTGTTACAGCAAGACCGTTTATTTTTTTGCAATAAAGCAAGATTTTTGCATCTTCAACATCTGCATTCTCATCGATGCTCAAAGACACCTTTTGACATGATCGAAAAAGCCGGGGAAGATTTACTTTTATTCTTCACTCTGAATTTGAGATCATCTCTCGTTATGATGCCGATATAATTGTCAGGATCACCAATGTATATGCTCCAAAAATTATTTTTATTAAAAATTTCCTCGATTTGTGCAATTGTTGCCGTTCCTGGCATAACAATCGGATTGGGTGTCATTATTTCTTTGACTTTCACCCTACCATTATCTTCATTCGATGGTTTTTTTTAAGAGAAAATCAAAAATTCCCATAGTGTTTCCTGTTATAGTGTAGTTAGTTGATTTTGACTATTTCAAACTATTCAACCGAAATGCCCGGCTCTCTGTCGTGAAACGTAATCCAACGCATCAATTGGATCTTCATCAACCTCCATACCTTTTTTAAAAAACCTCCCATTCGTTAGAATTATTACCTCACCACAGAGATTACATTGACAGGGATATCCCGAGGGACAGGCATGGATACCGGCAATGCACAAAAGAGTAAATGCCCATCGTGCGGAGCAGAGGTCCTGTCGACCAAAAAATACTGCGTAAACTGTGGCGCTCATATCCGCGGTCAGCAAACCTGTCCCCATTGTAGTTCACCCATCTCCGGAACATCCCGGTTCTGCCGCAATTGCGGGAAATCCCTGGTTGCTGAACGGAGATGCCCGATATGTAACAATCCGATTTCGGGAAATCCTGAGTTCTGCCGTAACTGCGGGGCTCCGATTCAGAAACAAAGACTCTGTCCTTCCTGCGGTGCTACCATAAGCCGGGATGCAAAATTCTGCAATACCTGCGGGAAAGATACAGGATTACCAGGTCCGGAAATACGCGATGAATCCCTGGTAGGAAAAGCCCGGGAATTGTTTAAACAGGCCAGACGGGTCGGAACAGTTCCTGATCTTCCAGATCCTGATGTAACAGCGTACGATCGGGGATCTTTGAACAAAACGATAACATCCCTTGAAAAATTCCTGCAGACCGCAACACCGGAACTGACCGTATCGCTCAACCGCATGTCTCTTTCCGCTGCAACCTGGCATAAGATGGAGGTCCGGCTGACAAATACCGGAATAGCACACGCTTTTTTTGTCACCCTTACCTTCTCAAACGATTTTGAGACTCGGAGAATTAAACCTATAACCGTGAAGGCAGGAGCGACCGAGGTCATCGAAATTGGAATCCTTCCAAAGACCCAGGGTAATATCCCCATAGAAGTCACTATGAACTACAAAGACGGGAACAACCGGGATTACTTCAGGACAAGTGAATTCTGGATTGATGTTACACCGCAGACGGCGACTCCTCATGCGTACAATTCCGGAGATAATATGCGGCAATCGCCAGGTCCGATCACAGCACCAGGTACAGTCACCCTGCGTACCCTTCCTCCGGAAATGACTGAAAAATATAAGGAGTCGTCATTTCTTGGTAAAGGCGGATTTGCACGTGTTTTTAAGGCAAAACGGAAGGATGGGGTATTCGTAGCGGTGAAGGTTCCCATAGAACTTGATGAATCTACGGGAAAATCGTTCATTGCCGAGATGCAGAACTGGACGAAGTTCAATCATCCCAACATCGTTAAAATTTACGATTATAATATCATGCCATTTCCTTATTTTGAAGAAGAACTCTGCGACAGTTCCCTTGATAAACTCATTAAACCCATGGACTGCGCAAAAGCGGCATGGATTATCTTTAATGTCTGTGAGGGGCTCGAATATGCTCATTCCCGCCAGGTAATCCACCGCGATCTCAAACCCCAGAATATCCTGTTAAAAAACGGCATTCCCAAAATCTCGGACTGGGGACTCTCCAGAATCATCAGTGACAAGTCATCTGCGACAACGATGTCCTTTACTGCCTTTTACGCGGCTCCCGAACAGGTAACCAACAAGGCAAAAGATCAGAGAACTGATATCTGGCAGATGGGGGTCATCCTGTACGAACTGGTGACCGGGACATTACCTTTTACGGGTGACAGTGCGATAGAGATAATTTCCAGTATCCCCACGAAAGTACCCGTATCTCCGGGTGATCTCAATCCGGAAGCAAAAAAGATCGAAAAGATAATCCTGCGGTGTATTGAAAAAGATCCCATGAAACGTTATCAGTCGGTAGATGTATTACAAAAAGATCTTGCAGCCTTCTTAAACCTCGACTACAAAGAATCCCTGAGGATGAGTACCGGGGCAAAAAATCTCCAGCAATCTGCAGACTACTGCAGTAAACTGCTACTTGCCAATTTAAAAAGCGGAGATCTTCATGAAGCATACAAATACGCAACGGACCTCGTGAACTATTCTGAAGGGCAGATCCGGGATCAGGTCAGGGAATTAGCCGAACAGATCCGAATCCGTCTTGATAACGATATGAATGAAGTACCGGAGGAAATTATTGAAGCTGCAGACCTTATTGCCCATAAGATCGGGGTCGGCCTTACCACACTTTAATAACCGGGAATACATGCTGTCAGTCAAGGGATTTTCAACAATCCAAGCACGTAAATGCTGTGGCAGTAGAATTACTATGGATTTTATGCATCGATATTGAATTTTTCAGAATACTGCACATTGAAAAACGATGATGTCGCCAAAGAACCTTTATTTACCAACTCTTACTAGTATTTTAACCAGAATATGTGATCTCTGCTCACCCTGTCAGGATGAATAAAATCGGAAAACACTGCTATGTTCAAAGAAGGCAATCGCGAGTGTATAGACAAACTTCTCCGGTCATCCAGGTTTGTTCTGGAAACCGGTTTAGCTATAAGGGCTGAACCTTATGATAAAAGGATTGCACTCTGGCAGGAAATTAAAACAAATGCCGAAAAATACCGTCAGGGAGAATGCGGCACCTTTCTCCCGGACCTGAATACACATTTTACAGCCCGTTTCGATGCATCTCTGCTGCTTCTTGTTGTGACCTGCAAACAAAATAAAGAACAATTCGAAGGATTTAATTATTTCAGTGCAGGCGAGATTGAAGCCTTTGAAACAATCGACAAATTTGGATATTTCCGGATCCTTTCAAAAAAGGAGATAGCAAAAAAAATCAGTTCAAAGGACGAAAAAACCCTGGCATTGCTCAGGGATTATTCCGTATCGATGAAACAACGGATGGATGAAATCCTAAACGATGCTGCGATCAGGGATACAGTCCGGAGTTATTTAAAAAAACAATGGGATGAAAATACAAAAAAAGTTGGTGATGCAATTGCAATTGCCGGCATTGATCTTGACTGGTTTGCCAGTCTTCCCAAGACTGCACGAGAAGCAGACATGCCCCCTAAGACTATCATTATCAATGCCGGTAACGATGCTGTCATCAATACCGGGCAGGGAACGGTTGTAAAAGACGCTGTTTTGACGGGTTCTTCTATTGAATCCGCGGGTGGTGGTGGCACAACGGTACAGGATTCCGTCATTACCAAATCCCACATCAGGTCTGCAGGGGGCGATGTACCGGGATGTGGTGTGAGCATACTGGATAGTGTAGTCACCTCATCTACGATAAAAAATGTTCAGGAAAAACCTGTTGAACCGCCTAAAGAGCCAGAGCAGCAATCCATTCAGCATATGTGCCTGCTTTGCGGGATTGTCGTAAAACCGGGTGCAAAATTCTGTAGAAATTGTGGTGCAAAAATTTCAACAGTGTGTGGAAGATGCGGTTTTGCTCTTCCTCCAGGTATCAGATTCTGTCCTCAGTGCGGTCAGAAAATCTCCTGATTTTCCCTATGTAACATGAGTTGATCCCAGCAATCCTGTTCCGGAATGCACTCAAATGTTAATCCGGGTAAGTTAAAATCCCGTCCAATCCTTTTTTTGATTCCTGGGTCGCGGTTGAGTTTCTAATTTTTGGCATTTTGATTATTCTCTGGTTCTGATAGAAAAGATTGAATAAGGTGGTTAGTATCAAATGAATATCATCCTCGTTGTTTTTTTTACTCCTCTCGTGCTATCCGATTGAATACAATTGTTTTTGACTATTTCTCCCGATTCAATCCAATGTTGACCTGTATTGAAATTCAAAAGTAGACACTGAATTTTTTTGTTGGGGAATTTGAGAGCCTGATCTAAAAATTCTTTTGATATTTTCTATTCTCTGAGATTTTGTCCACATTCGGGGCAGAACTTTATCGTATCATCAATTTTTTGATGGCATTTTGGACAAACTTTTCTCTCCAATGGAATTTCTGAACTGAGATTTGATCTTAAAATAACACCTTCATTTTTGATTTCAGTTTGCGTTTTATCCCCGAACTGGGCATTACCCGTCACATTGTAAATAATTTGAGGGAGAGGGTCTCGGTTTTCTGCGACTATTCCTTCATTCTTTGGAATAATTTTCACTTTTTCTGTAACATTAAGCCAGAAACCCAGGGTATCTGAAAATAATTTTCCTCTTGCGTCATGGTAGGTAATAATAATATTCAGGGGATTTGTTCCCTCAACTTTGGCTTTTACTGCTATCTCTAACTGTGTGGTCTCTCCGGCAAGAACGTCCAGGGTTTTTTTGATGCGACGGATGTCGAAGTCATCAGAAAATTCAAAGGTGATATTCTGTGCGTGTGCAGATCCTTCATTTGTTATTGAAATTCTTGCTTTTTCCCAGGAATCTAACTCAACTTGATTGCACGAAAGGACAAGGTGGATTTGAGGACGTGCAGTTGCGAGAAATTCATCGAGCTGGTTAAGGAGCGTAAAAACCTCATCCGGGTATACAAGCGTGTCCGGCTGCTGCACCGATTTCTTTATGGGTAAAGGAAGCATGCCGAAAGATTCTGTTTCTTTGATACGCTTGATTAAAGTCTTTCTATCCTCGTTCTCTTTATTTTGTTGTTCACGGTGAATTCTGGTGAGCAATTCACGTTTTTCTGCGAGCGCTGACTCATTCCGTGGATCAATTTGTAATACCCTCTCATATGTGGCAACGGCTTCGTTATATCGCTTAAGTTCTTTTAATATGTACCCTTTCCCATCCCACGCAACAAGGTTATCTGGTTCGATTGCAATCGCTTTTTCATACGAGTCGACCGCTTCTGAATGCCGTCCGAGTTCGACTAATGACCATCCGCGACCGATCCATGCATCAGCGAAATCTGGTTTAAGGG
>DADR01000007.1:0-46627 GCA_002495055.1 Methanoregula sp. UBA247
CCTCCATACCTGAAGGATTTATCGACTCGACCATCGAGGTCGTAATCAAAATACCAGTACCCGCTCGATGGACGGAAGATTCCAATTTGAGTCTCCGTATTTGTGACAGGGGCATTGGTCACCGTGATATAATTGTTCTTTATTTCACTATCGCTCCCACCGGTTCCGGTGACGGTGAGGGTTATCGTGAAGGTTCCTGCTGATACATAGATATACGAGGGGTTCCGGGAAGTGCTGTCGATTATTCCATCATTGTTAAAATCCCATTGCCACGCTGTAATTCCCGTACCCGTCGATGCATCCGTGAACTTCACCGTAAGGGGCGCTGGTCCTGATGTGACATCGGTTAAAAAACCAGCAACTGGTGGAGAGGTTTGCGTACCTGCCGTTATGTAATCAGTCTTTAATTCGCTATCGGAGCCTCCGCCGTTGGTGGCCGTAAGCCGGATATCATAGGTTCCGGCAGTGAAAGAACGTGACGGATTCCGGGCTCCGGATCCGAACTCTGTCCAGCTTCCGGCATCAGCCCTGTACTCCCATTTCCACGAGGTCGGCGTGTTGGTGGACTGATCGGTGAACTGCACAAGAAGGGGAGCATTCCCGGATTGCACATCAGATACAAATGCGGCAACCGGTGGAACTGGAGCCGCATTCACCGTAATGTAATTGGTCTTCAGTTCCACGTCACTGCCTGCAACGTTTGTAACAGTCAGTTTGACAGAATAAGTACCTGCGAGAGTGTATGTATACGAGGGATTCCGGACTGTGGAATCAACAGTTCCATCGTTGTTGAAATCCCATGCATAGGAAAGAGGTGCTGTACCGGTTGACTGATCAGTGAACTGGACGGTGAAGGATGCTGTCCCGGTCTGGGAATTGGATGTGAAGGCTGCTGTTGGAACTACCGGAACGGGATCCTCGCTCATGATGCTAATATATCTCACATCATACTCGGAGATACCACCAGCAGATGGCCAGATTCCTGAGTAGTTATATCGGTACTGCGGTGCCCAGACCTGGAGCATGTCGTTATTCCCAAACACATGGTATCCCCAGGGATTGGTTGAGGTATCGGCGAACATAATCAGACGCATACCTTTAAAGTAACTGGGGGGATATCCTGTTCCCTGATTCTCATATCCGCCATTACTTTCTTCACCATTATACCACGTGATGACCATCGGCCCCTGCCGGGAATTCGGCGTGTAAACGTACTCATAGGGGTAGGTGAGGGTCAGGCCATCGGCGGCTTTAATGCTGATCGCATCTCCCGTATGCGCCCCGCCAACGAGTCCGCAGAGGTCTTTTACATCCGTTCCTTTCACTGCACCCCAATCCCTGGATAGTACATTCTGGTATTCGCCCGGATCATAGGGATCGGAGTCATTGAAGGTCGGCCCCTGGTGGAAGTAGTGTGTAGTACCGTCACCCTTCACGGGCAGGTTTGCTTCCAGCCATGCGTAATTTTTCGTCGTCTGGTTCAGGACGGTTATCCCGTCGTTTGCATACTTCGTGATCGTCAGCTCGGTTGTCGCTGCCGTCACCGGGAGGATCAGGATCCCCCCGATCAAGAGATGCAAGGATAAAAAGAGAAACAGTATATTTTTTTTGTTCATGTGATTTCACCAGATTCGATCTCAATTCACTAAAATTCATCAAAAAAATTATTCGAGTAAAATGGTGATTGGTGGATTGTTTACAATTTTTATGTAGCTTGTTTTCGTGAGTGCATCATAGTCTTTTGAATTGGATACCCTCAGGGTGACCGTATAAGACTGCTCATCTTTCAGGCTCCTGTAAGTATGAACCGGATTCTGCTGTCTGGAGCTCGTCCCGTCCCCAAAAGTCCAGTACCATGACGTCGGATGCTCCGTTGACTGATCAGTAAATTGAACTGCAAGAGGTGTTCTGCCAGAAGTAACATTGGCAATAAACCGAGCCTCAAGACTGGGTTCGGGCGTTACCGTTATGTAACTTGTTTTTGTATCGGTACCTTTCGCATTGGTGACTTTCAGCGTGACGGTATAGGTCTGTGTCTTTTTGCCGGTCGTGTAGTACGTATGCACAACAGGATTCTTATTCATGGAGCTTGTCCCGTCCCCAAAGGACCAGTACCAGGAGGTCGGACTCCCCGTTGACTCATCAGTGAAGGTGACCCTGAGAGGTGATTGCCCGGATTGTACATCCGATGTGAAGTTTGCAGCCGGTTTTACCGGAACTGCTTTCACGATGATATATCCGGTCTTGACCTCAGCGTCAGTTCCACCAGGTCCGGTAACCACAAGTTTTACCGCGTAGATTCCCGGGGAACTGTAGACATTTGTGGGACTCTTCAGAGTGCTGTCAACAGTTCCATCATTGTTGAAGTCCCAGGCATACGTTAACGGTCCTGTTCCGGTTGATTGATCCGTGAACCTGACGGTCAACGGTGCTGAACCTGTGTGCTTATCTGAGGTAAAAGAAGCAACCGGGGGAACCGGTGCCGGAGTTACGGTAATATACCTTGTTTTCGTGAGTGTATCGATACCTTTCGCATTGGTGACTTTCAGGGTAACGGTATAGGTCTGTGTCTTTTTGCCGGTCGTGTAGTACGTATGGACCGGATTCTGCTTCGTCGAACTGGTTCCATCCCCAAACGTCCATAACCAGAAAGTCGGACTCCCCGTTGACTCATCAGTGAAGGTGACCTTTAGAGGTGATTGCCCGGATTGTACATCCGACGTGAAGTTTGCAGCCGGTTTTACCGGGGCAGCTTTCACGATGATATATCCGGTCTTGACCTCAGCGTCAGTTCCACCGGGTCCGGTAACCACCAGTTTTACCGTGTAAGTTCCCATGGACCTGTAGGTATATGTGGGACTCTTCTGAGTACTATCTACAGTTCCATCGTTGTTGAAGTCCCAGGCATACGTCAACGGTCCGGTTCCGGTTGATTGATCCGTGAACCTGACGGTCAACGGTGCTGAACCTGTCTTCTTATCTGAGGTGAAAACAGCAACCGGAGCAACCGGTGTCGGAATCACCGTGATATACTGTTTTTTCGTAATTTCATCATTACCCCGTGAATTGGCTACTGTCAGCGAGACGGTATAGGTCTGTGTCTTTTTGCTGGTCGTGTAGTAGTGATGCACAGGATTCTGTTCCTTTGAGGTTGTACCATCCCCAAACGACCAGCGCCACGACGTCGGACTTCCTGTTGAGTGGTCCGTGAACTGTACTACAAGGGGAGACTTGCCTGACGTAACATTCGTGGTAAACGCAGCATCCGGCATAGGAGGCGGAGTCACCGTGATAAACCTTGTTTTTGTAATTTTGTTGGTACCTTTTACATTGGTTACTGTCAGCGAGACGGTATAGGTCTGTGTCTTTTTGCCGGTCGTGTAGTAGGTATGTACAGGATTCTGTTTTGTCGAGCTTGTACCATCCCCAAACGACCAGTACCAGGAGGTTGGACTCCCCGTTGACTGATCAGTGAAGGTCACTGCCAGCGGCGATGTCCCGGTCTGGACATCAGAACTGAAGGCCGCGACCGGTGCAACCGGCGCTGCGGTTACCGTGATATACCCGGTCTTCACTTCGGAATCACTGCCACCCGCATTCGTAACGGTGAGGTTCACCGTGTAGGTGCCGGCAGTATCGTAGATATGGCTCGGGCTTTGCACGGTGGAATCGACTGATACCGTCATTGGTGAAATCCCATGCCCATGAGGTGGGGGTACCCGTCGATGCATCAGTGAACTTGACCGTCAGCGGCGATGTCCCGGTCTGAAGATCAGAGCTGAAGGCCGCGACCGGTGCAACCGGCGCTGCGGTTACCGTGATATACGTGGTCTTCACTTCGGAATCACTGCCACCGGCGTTCGTAACGGTGAGGTTCACCGAATACGTCCCCGCTGCAGTGTAGATATAGGTCGGAGACTGTTCTGTGCTGTCTGTTATTCCATCGTTGGTGAAGTCCCAGGCATAGGTCAACTGTCCCATTCCTGTACTCTGGTCAGTGAAGTTGACCTTTAACGGTGCAGTACCGGTCAGGACATCTGAACTGAAGGCTGCAACTGGTGCTGAGGGTAGATTCTCCAACGTGATCATGGAGATATTACCGACAAGTTGCTTGCCGCTCAATCCGGGACCTACGATCTTGAGAGGCCAATAATTCTTTCCACTTATTTGTTTCGGAAGAGGAGTTCCATTTAATGTGTCTGCGACGATCCAGGTGTCATTCCTTACAAGGATCTGGCTGGGGATTGTTGCAGCGAAATTCGGGGCAGAAACATTAACGGTATACCCGAGTGTGGCGAGAGCATCGCTGAATGTGGCGGGATCACTGTCATCGACACGAGCGAGGAGCCGCCAGAGTGCTATGCCCGACCAGGTGCCTTTCGCATCAGTATAGGTCAACCGGTTACTTTCTGCAAGGGACTCAAAGTTGGCCCGTGTCAGCTGCTCATTTCCCGCACCATTGAGTGTTATGCTCCATTCATCGATGATTGGTTCTGATGTACCCGAGACATAACCGGCCTTAACTTCGCTATCACTGCCGGCGGCATTGGTCACCGTCAGGTTCACCGTGTAGGTTCCTGCAGTTGCATAGGTGTATGACGGATTCTGGGTAGTATCATCCGTTATTCCATCATTGTCGAAGTCCCATGCATACGTTAATGGTCCTAATCCCGTTGACAGATCAGTAAAGTTGACCTTGAGCGGTACAGTACCGGTCTGGACATCTGAACTGAAGTTGGCGATGGGGACCAGGGGGAGATTTTTCACTAAACGGATTGAAGTGATGTTCTTCACCGCGCTGCTGCCAGTGGCATTTACCCCGGTCAGACGGAGCGGCCAGTTGCTGTCAGTTTCTGCAATATGTGAGCCGTTCAGTGAATTAGCTACGATGTAATTGCTGCTCCGGATAATCAGCGGGCTTTCGATAGTTGCATTATGACCGTCACCGGCTGTAATGATCACCTGGTAGCCAGTTGATGCAAGACTTTCGTTGAACGCATTATTGGAGTGCTGGTCAGCATCATCGACGAATCCCGCAAAGAACCAGAGCGGCATGCCCTCCCAGGCATTCCCCTTGGAATCTGTGTAGGTTGCCTTGTGTTCGGAGCCGAACTGGCAGGCAAGCGCCTGTTCCAGGTACGTCTTGCTGATGTTGGTTTTTATACCGCCGATATCACTGCCGTCGAGCTCGAGCTGCCAGTCACTTTCCGGAGATGAATAGATCTTAATTTCGGTGATATATTTGGCTGATGTCCCCGCAGCGGACGGGTATTGAATATTGTCAGACCAGTAATAGTGCCAATACTTTTGATCCATTGCCTCGTGCATGTCCCATTGGCCGAAGACATGGTCCTCCGGTGTGAACATGAAGCGCATGCCATCGCCATACTGTGGGACATACTGCCCGTCAGCATACCATGCAAGCACCGCATCACCCTGATGAGACTGGACGTAGGGGTTCGTGTAGATGTTCGAGTATCCCATTACAGTCTCGTAACCGTCGGATGCGACCAAGATGATATCCGTACCGGTTCCCATTCCCCCGACAAGCTCGACCAGATCTTTAACCTTTGTCCCCTTGATGGCATTGTCAATCTTGGGGGGGTTCATACCCTTGGTCTCGGTCGGGTCCCAGAGATCGGTTGGATCGAAGGTAACTCCCTGATACTGGTAATGGGTGACCCCATCACCAATGACCTGCAGGTTGTCCTCCATGTAGTGGTAATCGATCGTAGTCTCGTTGATTATGGTTGTGCCATCGCTACCATATTTCACGATGTGCAGTTTGGGGGCTTCTACCGGTGTCAGGAAATCGGTGAGCTGGATCTCCACGATGTTGCCCACACTGTTCCCTCCAGTCGCACCGCTGCCCACGAGCCTGAGCGGATAGGGGGGGTGATCTCCAGCAGCAGGAAGTGAGGATCCGTTCATGGTATTCGCGACAATGAACGCATCAGTCTTCCCGATCTGCTGGCTTGTGAACTCCTTTGCGTACCCGTCACCGGCTTTTACAATGACCGTGTATCCTGCAGTTGCTGCGGCATCATTGAAACCATTCGACCCATGGGGGATCTGGTCATCGACCCAGCCCATGAGCCGCCAGAGCGGGATACCGGTATAGACGTTCCCATTTGTATCGGTGTAGGTGGCGGGGTGGTGTAATGCCCAGTACTCGAACTCTCCCTGCGGGATTACATCGATAATCTTACCATTCAGTGTCAGCTGCCAGTCTCCGGGCGGGTACTGGTCCGGTAAACCTTCAAGACTGATCTTCACGACATTCCCGATGCGCTGACTGCCGCTGGTTGTCGACGGACCTACAAGTCTGAGCGGGGCTGCTGAACCGGTCAGCGCAACGCCGTTCATCTTATGGGCCAGGAAGTACCCGTCATTGTGCGCAACATCCGCACTGGCAAACGTTGCATTGAACCCGTCACCGGCAGAGACCCTGATGGTGTATCCCATTGTTGCCCGTGTATCGTTGAAAGTGTAATGGCTGGTTGTCTCGAAATCATCAACTACACCGGCAAGGTCCCAAAGAGAGACTCCCTCCCAGGTGTTTCCGCTGGTATCAGTCCAGGTTACATTATGATGACAGGCGATAGCCTCCTCAAAGTAGCTCTGGGTTATGACATCCGTTACATCTCCCTGAAGTGTGAGTGTCCATCCTGCTGGTGGTTGGGGGAGTCCGGTAAGTTCTATCTTGGTAATGTTACCGACCTGCTGGCCTCCAAAGACTGCTGATCCCTTGAGATGGAGCGGCCAGCTGAGTTTACCACTGGTCAGGTTTATCGGGAGTGGCTCACCATTGAGCGTGTTTGCGACAATATACCCGTCATTCCTGGCGATATCTGCACTTGCCAGCGTTGTATTCCAGTTATCGCCGCTGGAAATCTTGACGGAATAGCCCTGCGCAGCGATGCTGTCATTGAAGTTGAAATGGTCAGGACCGACATCCGGGTTGTCATCGATCATGCCGACTAACAACCAGAGTGGTACACCACTCCAGACATTCCCGTCGAAATCGGTCCAGTTGACCTGGTGACCGGAAGACGGACAGGCCAGTCCCTGTTCGAAATAGGTTTTTGTCACTGTCTGGGTCTTCGCGCCATTGAGGACAATCGACCAGTCCGTGGGTGTGACACCGGTCGAGGCCACGGTCTTGACCGCAACGGATGCATTCGCCTTGACTGCTGCAAGGTTAGTTGCATCGGCAACGGTGCCGTTGACGTAGTAGAATTCTACCCGATCGCCATCACTGAGCTCGATGACATTCAGCGCATTGGGTTTGTTATTGTATCCGTCCTTGTAAACGTCATTGACATAAGCATACCAGGATTTCCTGGGTGTCTTCTGGTAGAGATACGTACCTATGTTGTCCAGCAGCAACCCGGACGTCTCATAGTTCTTGTCCGTCACATCGTAGGTGAACCCGGCAGTACTGGCTGCAACATCAAGGGCGCCGAGCGGTGTTGTCCGGTTGACCGTGTAGATACCAGTCACATTGTTATACGCCTGTTTTGTGAATGTTTCACCGGGAGTGAGCGTAACGGTGCCGTTGAACAGCTCGGTTATGGCCGGCGTAGCACTCACTGAGATATAGCCGGTCTTAACTTCAGAATCGCTTCCCTTTGCATTCGTGACCGTCAGGTTCACGGTGAAGGTACCTGCAGTTGCATAGGTATATGACGGGCTCTGGGTAGTGTTGTCTGTTATTCCATCGTTGTTGAAGTCCCATGCCCATGAAATGGGTGTACCGGTTGAAGTATCCGTGAACTGGACAGCAAGGGGCGCTGTTCCGGTGAGCGGTGTTGCCGTGAAGTTTGCGACCGGTGCTGCTGCCAGGTTCATGACAACGGTCTCAAAGACCGTTCCTGCCGGGTATAACGTTGTGATACTCTTGAGATCTGAGGAAACGTCCGCTACCCGGATAACCTGTGCGGTAGCAGTCCCTGCTGCCGGATCAACGGTCACTTTGGTATAGCCGATCATGTATTCAAGGCTGTTCAAGGATCCGGTATACCGTGGGGTTGCAAGGTTGTAGGACGGGCCTCCGCCGATACCGGCTACGAAGTAATTGGTGTCGTTGAAAAGGAACCGTTCGTACGCGTGGACATGCCCGTTGAAGATAGCAAGCACACCGTTATCATTGAAGTCGTCCTCCCATTCTTCTTTTAAGTTCGTCCATCCTCCGAAATGGTTGGATTCAGAGGTATAGAGCGGGTGGTGGAAAGAGACGAATTTAAACTCTTTTCCCGTCTGGAGATCATTTGCCAGCCAGGCGCTTTGTGTGGGAAATGCCGACCATGCCCAGTCGTTGCTGTCGAGCACTGCTACGTGACCGTCTCCGCAGTCAAACGAGTAATACTCGGGAACCCCGTAGTTCTGGTAGTAGTTAGGATCGTTGTTGTCATGGTTGCCGAGCGCCGGGTAGACGGTGGTGTTGGCCATCATCATGCTGCCGGCGGCAAAGTACCGGTCCCAGTTGGCAAGGTCTGAAGCATCGTTCACGAGGTCCCCGGAGTTGAGCACGAATGCGACATCCGGTTCTTCTGCGATCCGGTCAGCGACGAGCTTGTGCCGCTCCAGCTGGCTGAAGGTGGGCAACTGGTCCTGTGTATCGCTGTAGACCACAAAGGTGAACGCACCGCTCGCCGGGAAGGTGGAGAAGTGGAGATCACCCGTAGCCTGCCCGTCATAGACGACCCGGTAGTGGTACAGGGTATCGGGTGTCAGGCCGGCAAGCGATACATGGTGAAGCTGGGTGCTCACGCTATCGGTTGCACTCTGGTCATACGCGGAGTTTGCCGTGTAGTAGGCGTCGGTTGCATACTCAACCGTTACGGCAGTTGTGATATTCATCTTCACGTTGACGACTGTGCCGGTTGTCGTGGTGCCGGTGAGATACGGGCCCCAGAGGAGTGCTGGTGTAACTGATGATGCATTGACCGTGATATAGTCCGTCTTCACTTCGCTGTCATTGCCACCCGCATTCGTCACCGTGAGGTTCACGGTATAGTTACCAGCAGTCGTGAAGATGTGTGTCGCGTTCTGTGTGGTGTAATCAACCGAGCCGTCGTTGTTGATATCCCATGCCCATGAGGTGGGTGTGCCTGTCGATGCATCGGTGAACTGGACGGTCAGCGGTGCATCACCTGCGGTCATGTCCGCGGAGAATGCAGCGTTCGGTGCCGCAGGTCCGCCTGCGGTGTAGGTAACTTCGAGATAGGGCCTTAAAGAGGTAGTTTCGTATTCTTTAGTCCAATATTTCGCGTATTGGGATGGATCTAATGATTCCACGCTGTGTTTTAGCAACCATCCATTGTTAGGAGTGCCGGACATGAATGCCTGAACATCTGAACTTACGTCCCAACTCATCCAGGTTTTGGCAACAGTACCGGTATTAGCGCTGGCAGTTGGAATGCTCTCGAATGCGGGCAGTTTCGCCCAGCTTACCGTTGCTTCTGTCCAGGGGTCATTCACACGATGCATATCATGAAGCTGGTATTCACCTTTGAGTGAATCCATATAAAGATACAGATTGGCCGAATTAACCGTAGCACCCGGAGGAAGAGAGGAAAGGTCGAAATGAATGAGACCCCTTCTATTCATCCCACCAGATCTCGAATACGCATAAAAATATGGATTTATATCGCCAGTTGCATCTGGGCTACTCTCTAACAGGCAATTATCAGCGTCGTCAGGGAGAATTACAGTGATACTCCCGCCTCCTGGACTCTGGACACTGATATAGTCGGTCTTCACTTCGCTGTCACTGCCACCCGCATTCGTCACCGTGAGGTTCACGGTGTAGGTGCCGGCCGTGTCATAGATGTGGCTCGGGCTCTGCGTTGTGGAATCGACGGTGCCGTCATTCGTGAAGTCCCAGGCCCACGAGGTGGGGGTGTTGGTGGACTGGTCCGTGAAGTTCACGGTCAGCGGGGCGGTGCCGGAAGTTACATCTGCGGTAAAAACCGCAACCGGTGCCGGTGGTAGAGTGGTTTCGACGTAGTTCGCGAACTGACCCATCAATGGGTAACTATCGGACCAGTACGATCCGGAGGTGAAGGCTGTGTCGCCGACCCCGTTCCCGTCCGCATCGGTCCCGGCATAGGTACTGTAGTAGTTACCGAGGTAACTGGTGTAGGTGCTGCCACCATAGGTGTAGGTAATCGGGGCCGGGGAGTTCTCGGTGTTCGCGGTCCCGATGTCAAGGGTGCCTCCAAGGACATTGTTCAGCCAGATGACGTTGTCGTGCGTTGTGTCCTTGATACAGATGTCTTTGTCGGTATTGGCCGAGAAGGTGTTCCTGAAGGCAAAGTTGCCATACGCAGTGTTCCGTATCGAGAGACCTCGTTTTGAATTATCATGGCAGTTGTTATCTGAGACGGTGTTATTCGTTGAAGAACCGCCTAGGTGGATACCGTTGAATCCGCTGCCCACATCATTGTGGGTGATCATGCCGGAATCCGAGTCCGTGAAGTCGATACCTCCAATGTTGCTCCCGGTTGCGCCCCGGACGGAAAACCCGTCAATGGTAACGAAATCGGCAGCATTCACATCAAAGACCGGCACCAGGGAGTCCGCTGCCGTCACCGTAGTTGTTGCAGCGCCATTCTCGCTTCGGATGATGATGCTCTTGTCGATGACCACGTTCTCGGTATAGGAACCATCGGAGACGAGGATCTCGTTACCGGCAGTCGCGGCAGTTACCGCTGCCTGAATGGTCGCATAACGGATCCCGGTGTTGACATTCAGCACCGGAAGCGGTGGAGCTTCACTCACCACGATATGGTCTGTTTTCACTTCGCTGTCACTGCCAACTTCATTGGTAACCGTGAGGTTCACCGTGTAGGTACCTGTAGCAGTATAGATGAATGACGGGCTCTGGACCGTGCTGTCTGTCGTGCCGTCATTATTGAAATCCCATTCGTAGGAAAGCGGAGCGGTACCCGTCGAGGCATCGGTGAAGTGTACCGTCAGGGGCGCATTACCGGATTGCGGGTCGGCAGAGAAGACTGCAACAGGTGCAACAGGTGCTGAAGTGACCGTGACGTAATTTGTCTTGGTTTCATCGTCAGATCCACCCGGCCCGGTAACCGTGAGTTTGACAGTGTAGGTTCCAGCTGTAGTATACTGGTAACTCGGGCTTTGTGCTGTACTGTCAGTTGTCCCATCGTTGTTGAAGTCCCATGCATAGCCAGTGATGGAACCAGTCGATGCATCGGTGAACTGGACAGTCAGCGGGGCGTTCCCTGATTGGGGGGTACCACTGAACGCAGCAACTGGTGCCGGGATTACCTCATTCACCGTGATGTAATTTGTCCTGGTTTCGTCATCAGAGCCACCCGGCCCGGTAACCGTGAGTTTTACGGTGTAGGTACCGGCTGCCGTGTACTGGTAACTCGGGCTTTGTGCTGTGCTGTCAGTTGTGCCATCGTTGTTGAAGTCCCACGCATAGCCGGTTATAGTACCGGTCGATGCATCCGTGAACTGGACGGTCAGCGGGGCATTGCCAGACAGCGGGGTACCGCTGAACACAGCAACTGGTGCGACCGGTACTGGATCATCGCTATAGATATAGATCCGATTAACATATTGGCCGGATAAGCCAGTAGTGGTTGGATACTTCTCACCCCCGGACTGATAGTAGTACCAATATTCAGGAGCAGCTGCTTCATGCCAGTCAAAGTTACCAAAGGCATGAAGTCCCGTGGGATTGACTGACGTGTCGGCAAACCAGATCATCCGCATACCTTCCGAATACCCGGTGTCAGGATAATTACCGTCCTTATACCAGCAGATTCCAAGGGGTCCTTCACGGCTGGAATATTGATAGATGTTTTTATAGTCAAACACATCAGACCATCCGTCAACTGAAAGAATCCTCACCTGTTCGCCGACAGACATCCCACCTACAAGATCACAGAGGTCTTTAATGTTCGTTCCTTTGACGGCACCCATGTCCTTGGTATCGACATTGGTATCCTCAGCCGGGTTCCAGCGCAGTTCCTGCTCAAGAGTCTCATTGGTATTGTCAACAAAAACCGGTCCCTGGTGGTAATAATGGGTCGTCCCATCCCCCAGAACAGGAAGGTTCGCCATCATCCACTGGTACGTGACCGTGGTCTGGTTGAGGACGGTTGTCCCATCGTTTGCATACTTTATGATCTGTACTTGCGTGCTTGCCGCAATCGCCGGTGCAACAAGCAAAACCAATGCCAGACATAACACAATAACGCGTGAAATATCAATCGTATATTTTTTTACCATAACTGTACACCTGATATCAAAAATCCCGGAGGCCGATAATCGAAAGCGAACTATCGTTCCAGCAAACTATCGTATCAAAAAATGTAATATTAAACTGTTGCATTGCATGATAAGTTAATTAAACTAATTTAATATGCATAAAATTCCAGAGGAAACCAACCTCTGCATGGCGCCGGGCTGGGTTTTACTAAAATATCTTAAAAAATCCTGAATGTTTTTTCAAATCAGATTAATACTCATGAGATTTGCTGGATTCATTAAGAAATTTATTTTAAACATTTGAACAAAATAAAAAAGTTAAGCTGTTATGAATCTGTCCTTGAGACACTCTGGCTTCTTTGAGTAACTGAAAACAGAGCCATCATAGTGTTCGTCAAACAAATGATAGTCTGATATTATTTTGTTGAAAAAATGGTTCGATGGTAATACCCTGACCATTTTAAGAGCCGATTGTCAATTGCAGGCACGTGCGCGTCTTTGACAGGTCCATTCAAAAATTACTAGTGAGATATATCATCAACCCACGACAGGGCAGGAAAATGGATTTTTCCGGTCATTCCCCTCCTTCC
This sequence comes from Methanoregula sp. UBA247, assembly GCA_002495055.1. Classification (GTDB taxonomy): domain Archaea; phylum Halobacteriota; class Methanomicrobia; order Methanomicrobiales; family Methanospirillaceae; genus Methanoregula. Next base: position 12,843 of record DADR01000007.1, read on the forward strand.
AAAAGATGCACATCCCGTGGACGAAAGAGGGCGACACGCTGTTCGCCCGGTGCCGGGAGGGGGGTGAGCCCGGCATTCCGTTCAACCACGGCTGTCACCGGCAGTACACCCCCGATACGGATTTTTACCGAATGTTCCATCGGGAGAATATCCGTCACCGTGCCGGAGACTGCATTTAATGCAGTATCAACAATGACACGAGGTTCCTCCACAAGGGATACCAGGTCGCCGGCGATCCCGATAGTCACCGACGATCCGACCGGCGCATTGCTCTCAAGGGTAATCTGGTGACCATCGACATCGAGAACAGAGAACGTACCCTCACACCGGATAACGGTGCCCCTGAAGATATTATCAATCCCTGCATAGTGTGCCGCGGCCGGGGATCGCGGGTTGCGAAAAATGTCATCCGCAGAACCCGTCTGGACAACACAGCCATCAATAATCAGCGCCACACGGTCGCTGACACCATAGGCCTCCTCGCGTGAGTGGCTCACCTGGATAATGGTCAGGTCCTGGCTCTTTTTTACTGCCAGTATCATCCGCATGCATTCTTCCCGTGTCCGGGGGTCAAGCGCTGCGAAGGGCTCGTCAAGGAGGAGAATGTCGGGTTTTACTGCAAGAGCCCGCGCCAGTGCAACCCGCTGCTGCTCTCCCCCGCTCATCGATGATGGATAGTGATCAATAAGGTGGACGATATTGAATTCTGTGAGCAGGGATCGCACCCGTTGCCGGATCTCTGGTTCGGCAATTCGCCGGAGTTTCAGGCCAAAGGCAATGTTATCAGACGCTGTCATGTGCGGGAACAGGGAATAGTCCTGGTAGACAATGGCGATGCGCCGGTCCTCCGGAGGAATGCTGCTGGCATCGGTTCCCCCGATAAGAATTCTCCCGCGGTAGGGGAACCGGAGTCCGGCAATCGTCTCCAACAGGACAGTTTTACCCGCCCCGGAGGGACCCACGATGACCAGGTATTCGCCCTTGCTGATGTGCAGGTCAACATCGTGCAGGCTGAACTCCCCCAATACCAGGGACAGGTGTTCAAGCACGATCATGCTTTTGCCCCCCCGCAGCCCTTGTTATCCACCGGAACCCAATAAACACGACGATGCAGATGATAATCATGATGAACGCAACGCTCCGGCTCTCTGCAAGCCCACCGGTCGTGAACCGCTGGTAGATGAGCGTGGAGACGACCATCGGGAAGTAGGCAATCATGACGACTGCTGCAAACTCGCCAACTGCCCGGCCCCAGGCAAGAAACGAGCCGGAGAGCAGGTGGCGGGTGGATAGAGGCAGCGTTATACTCCGGAATGCATAAAACCGTGTCGCCCCGAGCGTCCGGGCAACATTTTCGAGGTGGACCGGGACTTTCTCAAATCCTTCCCTCACCGCATTGATGTAATAGGGTGATGAGACAAACATCATCGCCACGACAATACCAAAGAATGCGTCCTCAAATACGATCCCAACGCTCTTGAACGGGGCACCGAGGGGACCGCGGGACATGAAGAGGAGATATACCATCAGCCCGGCCACCGTGTGTGGCAGGACGAGCGGGATGTCGACAAGGTTCTCCACGATCCCTTTCCATCGCGAGGTTGTCCGTGCCAGCACATACGCAAGGGGTGTGCAGAAAATCACCAGAAAGAGTACCGCCACCAATGCCGCAGCCATCGTTATGAGTATCGCCTCGATCACGCCGGACTCTGTAGCCACCGAAGCAAGATGGGACAGGTCTGACAGTTCCGGCACAGCAATGCTCAGGAGAGCGAGGACCGTAATGACGATCACCATGCTCCCTGAAAGCCAGAATGCCGTCAGACACGGGTCATACCGGGTATTGTCTGCCATGATTCAGGATTCCCCTAATTCTCACCGGATGGTACATGAAGGCGGCAAAACTGAGTTAGTTCAGAGGCGCAGGCCAGCCTTTCCCCCCAATTTTTGCCTTCTCGATAACAAGATCTGCAAACTCCTGGGCAAGCTGACGGTTTGGTGCAGTATTTGGTACAGTGACTGCGTAGACAATAGGCTGCCCGGTCCTTTCCTGGCCGATCGCGCTGAACCGCTGGAACCCGAGAATTACCCTGACCTTCCCGTACTCATCTGCACACTCTGGCGAGCTTAAATCGATTGCCTGCGGGAGGTTGATCCACCGGAGATTATGCCCTTGTGCAACGCTCCGGTACTCGAATGCATAATCAATGCCCCCGGCCTCAAGATGGGAGAGGACAAAGATGCTCCCGTCACGGATCACGAGTTTCTCATCCGATGGACGAAGCACTTCCGGCAGCGTGACGGTCGCAATACCCCCGGTCACCGGAGCGCTCAGGGGTGGCGCGAAGTGACTGCCGATGAGCATTGGAAAGAGCGTGGTGTTCTTATAGTACCGGTCCGCGAGCAGAGCGACCATAATCGAGCGGTACCCGGCTGCATCCAGCATCGGGTTTGAGATCCCCACACGGACGTCAGTTCGCGAAAGCACCTGGTACCAGTTTGCTGATGTGATCTCATCCGCATACTTACTGGTATTCGTGAATGCGATGACCATTGCATTCGTTGCAAACGGCGTATAGTCATCAGTGAAATTTGTACCGGTCGTTGGATCTGTCCGGAACATGAGGTCAGGGATCAGGGATGCATCTGCGACTGCAACCACATCAACGGGGCGGTGGAGATCGGTCACCTGCCGGATCGCCTGGATACTGCCGTGCCCTTCGACCTGGACATCGACGTCTGGATGCTGTACCTCGAACGCTTTTTCCACTTCATCAAATGGCTGGAGCAGGCTGCCTGCCGGTACCACTCTGAGTACCGTTTTTTGCTGTTGCACACCGGAGCTGCACCCGGTGGTGCTGCACAACAGGGCAATCAAGAAGAATGATACTAAAATCCAGATCGTCCGTGGGGCGGTCATTTCTTTTTGATCTCTATCTTGTCCACCCATTTGACCCAGGCGCTCCCCTCTGTCACTACTCCCTTTTCATCGGAGATTATCGCAACCCGGAGCGGTCCCCCGTCATCATAGGTGAGCGGCTTGCCGTCCTGTTCATACATCAGAAGGATTCTCAAAGGGGGTGACGTGATCTCCTTGAGGTCTTCATTGAACGTGATGAATCCTTTTCCCTGCACCTGCTCGTAATCAAAGACCCAGAGGTAGCCATCCGGTGCCGAGATCCAGGCCTGGTCTCCCGGTGAAATCCCTCCTGCAGGTGCAAGAAGATCGGTGAGCAGGACACCCGTGCAGGTGTAAGGCCCGTATTTGATCCCCACCGTGGAGACGGCAAAGCCGTTGCCGGTTGTGCTCGGAAGTGCCCGGATCTGGTCAAGAGAATAGACCTGCCGGGTCGTCCCGTTCACGGTCAGGTTCCAGGAACTGAAATCATCAACCGGACTTGTTGCCGGTTGTGTTGAAGCCGCCGGTGCCGTGCTGGTGCATCCAGCACAACAACAGAAAAGGACCAGCATTGCGCAAATCCCTGCTATAGCACGGATCATGACGAATGCCTCCTCATAATCAGGACTATGAGACCAATCCCGCCAATGCAGGTAAATGGCAGAAGAGGGCTCTTTTGGGTCGTCGTTGCCGGTGTCGCTACCTTATCTTCCAGGGATTTTGCGAGGACTCCCTTCGTGCCATGGTAGCCTCCGGTATAGACCTTGACTTCATCGATCCACTTGACGGTATAGCCGCTGGTTGACGGGTACAGGTCATCGAACAGGTGGATTGTTGCCGGAGGCATCACCGTCCTCATATCGTTATTGCCAAAGACATGTTTCCCCTCACTGTTTACCGAGGTGTCAGCAAAGAAGACCAGACGCATACCGGTGAAATAAGCCGGGGGGTAGCCTACCCCCTGTCGTTCCCCAACACTGGTCTCCTCCCCGTTATACCAGCAGACCACAATCGGACCCTGCCTGGGTAGCGGGTTGTAGACGTTCTCAAACCCGAACTCAATATGGTACCCATCCGGAGCTTTGATCATCACCTCATCACCGGCATTCATACCCCCGACCAGGTTGCAGAGATCTTTGACATCCGTCCCTTTGACAGCCCCTTCATCCTTGAAATTGGTCGTTTCGTTAACATCCCACTGCCCTTCCTTGTCATCGACAAAGACCGGGCCCTGGTGGTAGTAATGGGTTTTCCCATCGCCCTGAACCGGCAGGTTTTCCTCCATCCACTGGTACATTACAGTCGTTTCGTTGAGAACCGTTGTACCATCTGCTGCATATTTCACTATATGGACTGCTGTGGATGGCGCTGCATAGGCGACGTTCACCAGCCCGCAGAGCAGGATTACGGCGATCATAAACGGGAACAGTCTGGTCCCGTACTTTGGTTGTTTTTTAAAATCACGTATATAACTAGAACTGGAATTCATCTTCATCCTCTCTTCTGCATACTATATCCAAGGAAACCACAGGCTGCGAGCGCACATATGATTGCACATGGGGAGATTCCTGCCTTCGTCGGGGCTGCAACCTCTGTCGTTGTTGCCTTACTGTCTGGTCCATCTTGCACGGTAGATCCGGAATAAATCAGGATATCAGATACGAACTGGACCGATAGACCGGTCGTGGTGGGGTACTTCTCGTCACCCTGACGGTAATAATACCAGTATTCGGGAGCAGCAGATTCGTGCCAGTTGTAATTACCAAAGGCATTGATATGCCAGGGATTGGTGGAATTGTCAGCAAAGAAGACGAGGCGCATCCCCGTCCGGTACCCGGGGACGTACCCCTCACCGTCATGGTACCACGTGATTACCATGGGGCCCTGCCGGGCGGGGGGCATGTACACGTTCTCGTAGGCAAATGCCCTGGTAAAACCGTCGGTGGCTTTGATCTTAACTGTATCTTTTTGGGCCATACCCCCGACCAGACTACAGATGTCTTTGAGATCTGTTCCTTTGACTGCCCCCAAGTCCTTTTCCTGGACATTGGTATTTTCAGCGGCATTCCAGCGGAGCTCTTCTTCTTTGGCCAGATCCACGTCATCGACGAAGACCGGCCCCTGGTGATAATAGTGAGTTGTCCCGTCACCCAGCACGGGCAGGTTCGCTTCCATCCACTGATATGTTACGGTCGTTTCATTGATCACGGTCACATTGTCAGCTGCATATTTTACGATATGAACCTCCTGTGTTGCAGCCGATACAGCTGAGGTCAGTGTACAAACAATGACGAGTGAGAGAATTATTATTTTCCAATAACGTTGCACCATCCGACTCTCCTGATTACACGATTATGTAACTAGCCGGTGTGATTTGGTGAGAAAATGTTATAAATGTAATATTTTTACATTGAGTAAACTATTTGTATTTAACAACTCGAGAGCTTACAGAAATCAGCCCCTCCTTGTTTGATATAGTAATACCCTATAAACTCCAGGAGAAAAGAAGTCGTATTTTTCAGAACCCGGTAACTATCGCACTAGTATTAGTCCCGCTTGACAGCGGTCAGGACGCCATCACGATCTTCGACAAACAGGACCGTCCTGCCATTGACCGGGCATGGCTTTGGTGATTTCTGTTCCTCAATCAGGACAATTCCCGAAGTGATGGTCTCCCCATCGAGATTACATACCTCGTCAACACCAGCTGCAATGAGTTGTTGCACAGTGCACGGACCGAATAAATTTCTGATCCTCCCCCGCTGAATGAACCGGCCATCATTCAGGTTGGCTGCAAGACCAAGACCGGCCATGGCCCCGATGACCCCGTCTTCGGTACCGCCGAGCCCCTTGAGCCGTATATTAAGGTTTTTTGCGAGCGTGCGGGCTTTATCTTGCGTCAGGATCAAACATTTTGCATCTCTCCCGAACGCGATGAGTGGGGGGGTGACCTGGTCTTTCAGTGCAACCGCAACACCCGGGTCGCTGCCTTCGACAAAATCGGCGAGCATCACCTGCTGCACAGTAGCAAAGATCCTGTCGGGATCAGCATTTCCGTTCGTCTCGACATGGATGACGGCGCAGCTGTTGTGTGATGTATAGGGAATATCGGGGTGCACATAGAGCTGGTGGCGAGTAATCCCATAGATCGGATAAGCTGCTGAGAGCGTGTCGGCGATTGCACGGGCAAGACGGCCGGTCCCGCGGGAGCCAGGATTGTCTGTGTCATCGATGCTGACGAGAATAGTCATTGAAGTCCCTCCTTAGGGTATTGAAAAAGAGGAATATATTCCTGTTTAAACGATTGTTTATGTTAATAAAAATTGATCATTCTCTTAGAGGATCTAATCTGTTGATTCTGGAATTGGTATATTTTTGTGCCACAAGATCGTGCAACGACTATAATGATGTTTTCTTTTACTTTACCCATTTTTCCTTACCAATACTGCCCCTTTCCTGACCTAACCTCCTCTCCATGGCCACCCGGATGCGTTTTAATAGCTCTTTTCCGGGTTTTCCCTTGAAAATCCCTATTTTTCTCCCCGGTATTTCACTCACCTTTTTTCGGGTCATACTGGCTCCCGGTTACTGGTTAATCGAGAAACTGGAGCACCTTATACCCCTTTTTCCGAACAAATGAACGCCCGCTAAATTGCACGGTTTTTTCCCTATTAAAACGATTCTTTCTGAAAAATAACGAGTTTAACAAGAAATTTTACCACGTGTTGGCACCGCTTCCGCTCGAGATTTTCCCGTATTTTTTCAGGATCGCAAATCGTTGTCCGTTTGCAAATCCGGGCATTTTACGGGGACTCGATCTCACAGGTCCGGTCATCTACGAGGTAACACCCCTGAAAAAAGGACCTCATCGTGCATGGGGATTTGTGTAATCGTCCGGTCCCCACCATCCGATCTCCCCGACTGATAGATCGTGAACAATCAACCGGCGCCACACCCGTTCATGCTGGGTACGCAGCCAGAGCTCACGCAGGATAAAGGGGGGGAAGGGGAGATTACGAAGTCCCAGGATTTCGTTTGGGAACTGCTGCTCATAAAACCCGTCCGGATTGATGTGGTACCGGGTCTGTCGTACCTTTACCACCCGGAAAGATTCCGGTTTGAAGATCAGGATGTCGAAGAGCAGATGCATATAGGGGTTGTCCACCGGAAGATACCCCATCCGCTCCGCAAATCCTTTCGCCTCAGCAATCGCTGCTTCCGGTTTCTTTCCCCGTGTCACGGAACCATTCCCTCTCAAGTCTGTAAATTTTTTGATCGCAGGATGTACTTCTCCATCGGTGGATCATACGCCATTGAATCCCTTGTGGTCGGTGAACATATCACCGGAATCGTTCATCCGACCGGAATGTGCCTGCACCGTGGGCACTCCGTTCAAGCCATCCCGCCGAGGCTTCCGGATAAGAATCAAATGCCGGCACATAGGGTTTCAGGTCAAGGAGCGGTGTCCCGTCAAGGATATCCACATCTTCAACGACCAGCGTTGAACCTTTCACTTCGATGAGCCGCACGGTCGAAAGCCCGATTGCATTCGGGCGCCGGGGTGCCCGGGTGGCAAAGACGCCGCGGGGAGTTGTGTCGAGGAAGGGTATGACCTTCAGCTGGTATGACGCGCAACGGTGGAATGCATAAATCAGGAACAGATGGGAAAAACCATCGATATCCCTGAGACCTTCAGCAAATTCACAAAAGACCTCAACACTTCCACGGATACCCCGTGCCCCGCCCGGCTGGATGGGCATACCCTTGATATCGGTAAATGGCGTATGGATGGTGCCGATCGGGACAAATGAGATCGGATCCCTCCGGTTCTTTTCATCCTGCATATACCGGGATCATCAGGTTTGGTAAAAATAAATGTTTACCAAAACATAAAAATTTCTTAAAAATGGGCTGGTCGCAGGAATACCGGAATATGCCGTAGTTTCCTGACCAGATGATTTTTGTACGGGATAGAAAACGTTGACTTACCGACCATTTGCTGTTCTTTCAATGAGGCATTTATCGTGTGCATGTGTCCGTTTGGTCTAATCCCAAAGGGACACATATCATGTTCTCGTGATCAATTATAATAGTTTCTTTTTAACTTTAAGATAGTATCAAATAAAAATATTTATCAGATAGGGTTCTACAGTTGATCGATGCCTGATACCGGTATAATAAAATCCGAAAACCTGACAAGAGAGAAATACCGGCGGGTTCAAAAAAATATCCTTGAACTGACGTTGGAACGGTTGCAAAAACTCTACACAGAGAGTCCGGTCCGCCCGGGCAGACTCATTCGTCTGGCAATAAAACCCCACTGGATTACCGTGATTGGTTCGAACAACGAGTGCGGGATGGCAACAAATTTCACCGGCATTCGTGATGCTGCACACGGGGACCGGACAGAAAACATCAAATTTTTAGACCTGGTGGGTAAACCGCTCTTCGAGATCGCTGACCGGGGAATCCATGCAACCGATCTCCAGGAACGGTCCATAGGTGTTGCTTCTTTAAGTGCACTCTCCCAGCAGTTTTTAGGATCTTCAGCGGTACGGGAGCGGGGATTTCTCGCAAGGAGCTGGATGCCCGGTGATAAACTTGTCCGGCAGTACCCGACACTTACCAGGCTGATCACAAAGAATGATATCGTTGCTATAGTGGGATATGGAGACGAAGTGCGAAATCTCCGGGGCAGGTGCCGTGAACTGCACGTTATCGATCTACACCCTCAGGAAACATTTGAGACGGTTATTATTGACAAGGGTGTCACGTATGGCCCCCGGGATTTTATCGTTCATGCCGAAAAAGAGAACGAGAAAGTCCTGGCGACTGCAGATGTTGTTATCATCACAGCGTCCACGCTTGTAAATGCCATGTTCGAAGACCTCATGAAATATACTAAAAACGCCCGTCTTGTCGGGTTATACGGACCGGATTGTTCATTAATCCCGGATGTTTTTTTTAAACGGGGTATCGATTTTTTCACATCATTCCACATAGTTGATCCAGTCCGGTTTTCTGATGACATGATAAATGATCATGATATGGAATTTTCACTCAGGACCACACAGAAGCAATACATGTTCATGCGCCCGCTGGCAAATACCCGGGGGACTCCGATCCAGAAAATGCTGCGGTAGATGAACACCTATGAACAGATACCTGCCTTAGAGAATCCCTATCAAAAAACTGGTAAACTGAGGCATCCACCCAACAGCAAAAATAAGCAATGATTTCCCCGAATTGTTGAAAGGATGGTAATGCTATTTTGAAAAATCAATTTCCTATCCAATGAATGTTTGTTGCCGTGAACCAAATCTCTGCCACGCGGCATTATCAGAAAAAAAGAGCTTATGGAAGGACGAAAATCCCTCCGCTCCTGCTATTAATTATTTTACCATGAGCTTAGCTTTTTCTTCTTCTGGCTTTTGAACGGGTTTTTTCGTCCACGTGAGATCATTGCCCTGGAATGCAAACGAATTCATCAACGATATTCTCACATCATCAGGTACAGATGATGTATCTGCATTCTGGGGAACGATAAGAAGAATATTGTTCTTTTGGACCTGTCCGTAAGGTCCGGTTGCGCTGGAACGCATACTTTCAAGTTTTTCCTTAGGCACGGACTTGTCAAACGAGACAAGAACTTTCGTTGATTCTCTGTTTCCGGAAATCGTGCGTTCGGCATTAAATTGCTGATCATACCCACCAGATTCAGGTTGCGGGGTTATCTTCCAGCCATCGTACGTAGAAAAGAACCGGTTGATCTCCTGTCTGGCAAACTGGTGCATAATATCCTGACTGCTTCCCATACTCAATCAGTGATAGTTGCTCAATAATCAATAAAAAACTATGGTTTTATCGGCGAAAGTACAGGTTTATTAATTTGTAAACTATTATCTCCAAACAAAACAGTTTTATTAAATAAAATAGTATATCGGAATGTCCAGGAATGGCTAAAACAAGAGTACAGTCCGAAAACCTGTTCAATTTTACAAGACCTGAAAATTTCCTCAGGTTAAAGAATAAAACAGGCCACCGGACCGTTATCGCAATAGGTATTGGGGGATAATTTCCCCGTTCTCAAGATTATGAAGGAGATTATTACAAGAAAGCACAAAAATCGGGAAAAACTACAATTAGCAAGCTGTCTAACTAATTACCAACAATCAGGAATTCCACGGGTATTTTGCAGAGCAGGGGGGTGAGAGCAGGTGAGTACTATCCGTCGATCAGCGGTAATTCTTGTAGGGGGGGAAGCACGGCGTGCTAACGGTAAGGAGAAGTACTTCTTCGTATACGAGGGCAGGACCTTCATCGAACGGCTCATCGACACCCTTGAACAGGTAGTTGACGAAATTATTCTCGTGGCAAAGGATCCTGAACAGTGCAAACGATTCCGCCACTTTGACGGTGTCCGTTGCATCACCGACATCCGGCCGGGTATCGGCCCGATCGGCGGGCTGCATGCAGGAACTCTGGCAGCACACGGCGACACGCTCTTTGTCTCTGCATGCGATATGCCCTGCATCGATGTAAAGGTAGTACGCTATCTTTTTGATGCCTTAGGCAACGCGGATGCCGTGATACCCAGCTGGGATTATGATATGATCGAGCCACTCCATGCAGTATACCGGCGGTCTGTTCTTTTAGGATATCTTGAGAATCACGAGTCATTTTCCCTTCGACCGATGATCCGCAGCATCAATACCCGCTATGTGTCGGTCGAAGAGCTCAGGCAGTTCGATCCGACTCTGAAAACATTCACCAACATCAACAATCTTGAAGATCTCGAGCGGATGAATACGGGCTCTCTTCTCTCTCATAAAGGGGAATAATACGATGAAAATTTTCATACAGTTATACCCATACGGGAAAAAGATTCTCCGGTTTAAATTTTAACTGATCACCCCCCCCAAAAAAATGGATGCTGGGTACTTATGCCCGGATAATCGTTCCGGCATTCTTCCCCTGGAGGGCTTTTTCGATATTTCCCTTGATGTGGCAGTTGATTATCTTAACCTCTTTTACATGGGCTGCATCTTTGAGCAGCTCGACAACCATCGGTTCGATCACCAGGTTTTCAAGGTTCATCTCAAGCAGTTCGGACGCAGTAATCTCCTTGATAAATTCCGCATCGGGATGCGTTACCGGATCCTGCATGTACAGCCCGTTGACATTCTTACCGATAATACAGTTCTTTGCTCCCATCACCTCAGCGATGAGGAACGCACCGGTGTCTGTGCGGTGCGGGGGAATTGAACCGGATTTTGCAGGATGTTCGTAAAGCCCGTATGGCGGTGTGCCGTGCATCACCGGAAGCATCCCGAGCTTGAGCAGACTGGGAAGTTCAAGAAGATCCCCGGTATGAATTCTGACCCCATTGTATTTCGAGAGCAGGATAGAGACCATGATTGCATTCTGCTCGGAGATCTTTGCGGAGAGTTCCGCAAGAACGCCGGTCGGCATGCCAAGATCCATGCCGACATCCATGATATGCCGCACACGGCCTCCGCCACCGGTCACAACCAGCATCTGATGTTTTTTTGACAACTCCCCCAGTTCTTCTATAAGGGGATACATCACTTCACGACCGTAATCGATCGCTGCGTGTCCGCCAATTTTAATTACATTCAGGTCCGGGGTAATGCGTATCTGATCGCTCGTTACCCGTTTCCTGTGCAGTCCTTTCCTGACAAGGGTTTCTCCCTGCAATCCACTTTTTATTTCAAACCGTTTTTCCATAATCAGTCACAACATCATTCGTATCGCGAAGCAAAGTTATAAGTTGTTGTAAACCAGTTGGTATATCAGACACCAGTCATGCCCTCAACAACGATAACCGGGTGAGGGTATGAGTAGGGTGTATGATGGGAGGAAAGAATATGAAAATATACGTACGTGAACGCCAGAAAGTCGGTGAAGGTGTCGAGTCCCCGAAGTATCGCATCGTTGCGGTGACGGGGGGCCAGATCCAGATTGAAGCGACCCACTTCCGGAAATTCGAGATCGAGCAGATTGCCAAGGATATCAAAGCCGAAGTGGTGTACATGAAACCGGTGCCGGACGAGCACAAGGTAAAGAAGAAGCACTAAAAGATTGTGAAAAAAATTTCTGATTTTTTATCTATATTTCCTTTTTACACGCACTAGATACTGTGTCCTGAATCTTTATGCTCTCCCGTTCCCAATTACTATAAGGTTTTTCATGGCCGCCCTCTCAATTGATGTCCTCATAGATGCGGCAATTCGTATCCAGCTTGCAGAGCGATCGATTTCCATTACGTTCGCACAGGATAGCATCCGGATAAAATTCCCGACAACACGGCGACTGGCAGAATTTCTTGAGGTCCCTCATTATTATGTCCTCCCCTATTTTGCCATGATGGAACAAGAAGAACTCGTGACACGCGCAGAACGCGTGGGGATCCTGACCACTGCAAAGGGAAGCCGGAAAATGATTGATGTGATGAAGGAAAAATATCTTCAGGAAACTGAGGATCTTATAGGTAAACCTGTTTTTCAGGAAATCATTAAAAAAATCCCCTCTCAATAATCCATCGGGGATCTTTTTTCCTGTACTTTTTGGACGATGTTTGATGCTGATATATCAATTGTTTACCAATTGGTTAACATATTCAGGTATACAAATTAAAAAAGAAACAATTTTTATTGATAATCACTGATCTATTGCCGTAAAGGATTGAATGGTATGAAACGGTTCTCTGCATCATCTCTGGGTGTCCTGCTCGTTATACTCCTTGTTGGAGGAGTGATCATAGCAGGATGTACAACCACAACTCCGACAACGACGACCACCCCGCCGACAACAGCAGCTGCTGAAAAGCCTAAGCTTCTTATCGCAACTACTACGAGCTTGTATGATACCAAGCTCTTAGACTATCTCGAGCCGAAGTTTGAATCGCAATATAATGTCGATATCCAGATCACATCACAGGGTACCGGCAAAGCGATCGAAATTGCCAAGAAAGGCGACGCTGATGTTCTGCTCGTCCACTCCCCGTCCCAGGAACTGGCATTTGTGAAAGACGGTTTTGGTATTAACCGCCGATCATTCGCGTCCAACTACTTCCTTGTCGTGGGACCTTCAGCCGACCCGGCGGGCATCAAGAATATGACACCGGAGAAAGCCTATACCGCCCTCCACCAGAAGGGTACGAACAACACGGCAGGAGTTTACTTTGTATCCCGCGGTGACGCTTCCGGGACGCATACTGCCGAGAAGGCAATCTGGTCCAAAGCCGGTTACAATTACACAACGAGTGTCGTGAAATCCGGTGCCTGGTATATCGAGGCCGGGAAAGGGATGGGTGAAACCCTCCAGATGGCAAGCGAGAAAGGAGCATACACGTTCACTGATGAAGGAACGTATCTTTCGTACAAGAGCAACCTGACACTCGTCCCGATCATCTCGGAAGGGTCAAGCCTGCTCAACATCTACAGCGTCATGACCGTGTACAACGATAAACAGCCGGTCGAAAAGATCCAGATGGCGAACAATTTCATCAATTTCCTGATCTCATCGCAGACGCAGGCTGATATCGGCAACTTTGGAGTAGACAAGTATGGCAAGGCGTTGTTTACCCCGATGAGCATTAAAGTTCCGACAGCACCGGCGGGTAATGTAGGAGATTACAGCACACCGGCAACTGCTCTCAAGCCGTAAGCGGTAGTGTTCAACACAACCCCTCAAAAATCCCCTTTTTTTAAAAACCGAACGATTTATCCGTTTCCGATATCCTGCGATACATTTTCGGGGAATGAGCCTCGTGATGAAGATAGCTAAATCATAACACTTCAGAGCGACCTGTTTCACTGCCGGACACCATGACATGGTACCGGTTTTGCATTTCCGGAGGTAAGTTGGAACGGGTAATGCATTGAATCCCAGGGAATTTTCGGATTTTTTGTCCGATTTTCCGCAAATCCCTGTTACACGGCGGTAGAACAATCAAGGGAATAACAATCCGTATAAGGATGGTGCGAACTCAGCCCGTTTTCAGATCCCTGCCCTTGTTGACCCACCGAACCAGGTACACACAAGCCATCCCGAGAATAAATGCGATCGTCATTGAGCTGATGAGCGCAAGTATTCCGATAATGCAGGTGACCGCAAGGGAATCTGTCCGGAGGCTGTGGCGGGCCATCTCGATCCCGACAAATACCAAAAGTGAACCGAGAACCCCGACTGCGATGATGGATAGCACCTGCGGGGAGGAGAAGAAGAGGGCAAGGAAAATAAAAATCAAACCTGCGTAAACATTCGCCCCACCGGTCCTTGCACCATAGCGGTACTGCCCGGCAAGCCCGCCTGCTCCATGACACATAGGAAAACCCCCAAAGGGAACCGAAGTAAGGTTCATCAGTCCGATAGTGAGAGAAAATTTCTTTGGGGGGATATCGGTTAAGAAGAGGTCTTTTGTGAGAAGGGATGTCGCGAGAATTGCGTTAGCAATAGTGAGAACAACCTGGGGGAGAACGAGTGTTGAAATGGCAGATGAAAAATCCGTGGGAAGGGGGATGACCAGCTGCGGTACTGGAATAAAGCTGACGGGGGGTATACCATTCAGGAGCAGTCCGCCAATTAAACCGACACCGATGACACACAGCGATGATAGATCGGGAACACGACGGTACCGAAAAAGTATAAAGAATACGATTACAATCCCGATACCGATAATAAAAAAAAATGGGTCTTTGATCACAAAACCTGCTGAAGCCTTAAACAGGAGCAGTGCCAGACCCAGCTGGATTCCCCGCACGACACTCTGTGGCACCCAGCGATCGATAACCTCAAAGACCCGGCCATATCCGAGGACCAAAAAAATCACGCCGAGGATAAGGCCGGATGCAGCTATCTCCCCGCGGCCGATACCCCCGGCGATGACAATAACCGCGATCGCCTTCATGGGTTCAAGAGGAATTGGCAGCCGGTAATAAATTCCGGTGAGAATGAACCAGATGCCAAAGAAGAGGAGTACATAACGTGCGTTGACATCTGATACCAAAGCCACGGCTATTATCAGCGGGATGATCGTCCCGAAATCACCCAAAGAGCCCGCCAGCTCCGACAGGGAGAATTTCATAGGGATTGTGGACTTTGGGGACACGGTCATTGGACGTCAGGAGGTATGGGAGAGTATGTTATTTAATTTACATTCGGATCCAGAATATTTTCCATAACAAAGGGTAAAAATCATTTACCACTCATTAAAATAAAGTAATGTTGAAGATAAGAATTAACCTTTTCACTAACATAGTACTAAATACACGGTGACATACGAGCTATTTACACCGAGATTTCTGAGGGACCAGCATTGAGCGAGATTATATCAGGTTTTTTCCAGGCAATCGATCTGATCGTCAACCTTGATCCCGAAGTGATGCAGATAGCCACACTCTCCCTCCTCATTTCGCTTGCAGCAACCATAATCGCTGCCGTTATTTCCATCCCCCTGGGCGGACTCATCCATTTTTACGAATTCCGGGGCAAGCGTGTACTCATCGTCCTCATCCAGACCCTCTACTCCGTCCCGACCGTTGTTGTCGGCCTTTTACTGTACCTCTTCCTCTCCCGCAGCGGTCCACTGGGGTATTTCGGTCTCCTTTTCACACCGGAAGGTATGATCCTGGGCCAGGCCATACTGATTATCCCCATCATAACGGGACTGGTCATAGCTGCTCTCGGGGGAGTTGACAGAAATATCAGCGATACGCTCATATCACTGGGTGCAACAGGATTCCAGACAATCATCCAGATTGTCCGGGAAGCACGCCTTGCAATCCTGAGCGCGGTGGTCCTCGGCTTTGGTCGTGCGATCTCTGAAGTTGGTGTTGCCATGATGATCGGTGGCAACATCAGGGATGCAACACGAGTACTGACTACCGCGATAGCACTGCAGACCGGTATAGGTGATTTCCCGTTCTCAATCGCACTGGGCATTATCCTGCTTATTATAGCCCTCATCGTCGTAATAGTCCTGAATCTCATAACAGCCGGCCTATCGGTTGAGGCCCAGCAGGCGCTTGGAGGCCCACGTACATGATCAAGATTGCAGGTCTCTCGCGCCGGGCTGGCAGCAAAACAATTCTCGAATCGGTCGACCTTGAGATCCATCCGGGGGAGATCTTCTCCTTCATTGGCCCAAGCGGGAGCGGTAAGACCACACTGCTGCGCCTTATCGATCTTCTGGATATGCCAACAACCGGGACTATCCTGTTTGATGGCATTGATACTGCTGCATCAAAAGCGGTCCGGCTTTCGATCCGCAGGCGCATGGGAATGGTCTTCCAGAAACCTGCAGTCCTGAATACAACGGTCTCCGGCAATGTTGCATTCGGGCTGAAGTTCCGGAAAGCAGAAAAATCAGAGATTGAATCGCGTGTTCATGAAGCGCTCGATATCGTCGGTCTCCTGCACCTTGCAGACCAGAAAGCGGTTACACTCTCCGGGGGGGAAATGCAGCGCGTGGCAATTGCACGGGCGTTGATAACCAGACCTGAAGTCCTCTTGTTAGACGAGCCAACGGCAAATCTCGATCCGGTCAATACTGAGCTGATAGAGAAACTCATCCTTGCCATTCATAAGAAATTCCATACTACGATCATCCTCTCAACCCACGATATGATCCAGGGCCAGCGCCTCGCCGACCGGATGGGAGTGATTATGAATGGACGGATTGTCCAGGTAGGTTCAATCCATGATATTTTTTACCGTCCCGAAGGCAGGGATATCGCACGGTTTGTGGGTATTGATACGATCCTGAAAGGTGTCGTGGAATCCAATGATGGGGGACACGCCCGTATTTCTGTCAATAATACTTTCCTCGAGGTGATTACTCCGTGTAAACCCGGGACAAGAGTAGCCCTGTTCATCCGCCCGGAAGAAATTACCATTGCCATCAGGGATGGCGATTTGCCAAAAACCAGTGTACGAAACCAGATTCAGGGAATGATTACGAAGATGGTGCCCTTCGGTCCATTTGTCCGGACCACTATTGATTTCGGTTCACACCTGACAGCACTGGTTACACGCAGATCTGCTGATGAGCTCTCGCTTAAAGTCGGCATGACCGTGATCGCGGGAATCAAAGCCACAGCCATCCATGTCATTATGGATTCAGGTTAAGAGGTTCCTTTTTTCTTTGATGCCGTGGAAAACTGTAAAGAGTTAAACACTATAATACGAGGACACCCAATAATAAGTCGATGCGCTGTACAATTCTTGCCAGCGGAAGTAAAGGCAACTGTATATACCTTGAAGGGGGGAGTGGGGCCCTTCTCCTGGATGCCGGTCTGAGCACAAAAGAGACGTTCCGGCGGATGGAGAATGCGTCACTTGATGCTGAATCAATCGATGCGGTGCTGGTCACGCACGAACACGGGGACCATATCAAAGGCCTGGACGTGCTCTCCCGTCGCCTGGATATTCCGGTCTATGCAACGGAAGGGACGCTCCATGATTTTCTCCACTACCGGCGTACTTCTGATAAACGTATCGACAGCCACGTGTGCCGGTATCATGAGCACTTTGAGATCGGGGATTTTTTAATCGAACCGTTTGCCACGTCCCATGATGCTGCCGAGCCCTGCGGCTTTATTATCAGGGAAAACGGTATACGGCTGGGTTACTGTACCGATACCGGCATCATCACACCCCCTATGCTTGACCTGCTCAGGCATTGTGATGCGATCATACTCGAAAGTAATCACTGTCCGGATATGCTCCAGAACGGGCCTTACCCGGAATCGCTTAAACGAAGAATCCGTTCAAAACACGGGCACCTGTCCAACACTGCCGCTGCCCACTGCCTGCAGGTTCTTGGAAAGGATGTACCGCGGATTATCCTTGCACACCTGAGCGAGATGAATAATACCCCTGAAAGGGTGTTGGCAAGCGCCCGTCAAGGGCTCGGGCTCTATTACGAGGAAAAGACGGTAATTATCGCTACCCAGTGCGGGACATCCTGTACCTGCCCGCAGGATATTAAACTATAAAAACCACGGCTCTGAATAATCCTGTCTGATGTATGATACTGGCAGGGAGAGATCGTGATCCATTGGCCTTTTTATGCATCTTTGATCTTCAGCAGTTTGAGGCAATACTCGTCAATCGATTCAATCATCGCCTTTTTAACCTGTTTGACTTTCTTTTCGTCGTCCGACAGGAAATCATGTGCCACAAATTCAAGCAGGATTACGTAATAATGGTGGGGGCCAAATACCACTTTTATCTCATCCAGGCAGGCGTGTGCCTCAAAGTGTTTACCACTCATCATCTCAAACCCGAAATCAAGAAGAACAAGAGCACGTTGCGGGATGTTTTTACTCATCGCCATTTTCCTGAATTTGAAATAGACCTCTTCACGCGTGGTGATGATTGCCAGTTTGAGCCCATAGTAGATTGGTTCGAGATCATCAGGATACTGCTGGGTCATCTGCTTGATCACCCCTGCAACTCCTCCGGCATCACGGCTCTCGTACTTCAGTTTGTACAGCTCCCGCAGGAAGTACATATCATCGAAAAACCGCTCAACTGCAATTCCCAGGAGTTCTTCACGAACGTCGCGCCTCCCATCTTTTGATGCCTTCTCAATACCGATACGGAAAAATCCCCGTTCATCAGGAAACCATTCAATCGCCTGTTTTAACATAAACCAGAAGATCTTGTTAACACCGGGGTCGTCACCAATACCCATCTCCCTGAGGCGGTTCACCGGCGGATTGATGCGGACCAGATCGATCATCTGCTCGCGGGCTTCAAGTTCTTTTTGCGAGGGGCCCCGTACCAGCTCTGCTGCATTGGTGGCTCCTTCTTTTGGAGGAGCACGGACAAAGGAGCAGTAAGCGATTGCCGGACAGATGACAGCATCCACGTTCCGGTATTTTTTTAACTGTTCGATAGCTTCTGCATATTTCCCGTTGTTGATCATCTTTATGCCGAGAACAATGTCGTAGAGTGCTTTTCCGGTTTTTTTGCGCTTATTCCGTTCGGCATAATCGAACAGTTTCTCAACAAAGGATATTTCAGAGGACATGGTGCTCGTATCAAGCACTCGGAGCGTGATACTGTCAAGGAACCGGTCGTAGAGATCATCATTGACATTCGGGAGGTTTTTTTCCAGGGTTGCAACTACATGGCCGAAAAAAACAGGAAGACTGGAATCGATTTTTTCTGATTTTTTTTCAATATAATCAAAAAAATCCTTTTTCATCTGGTTGAGTTTTACCCTTGCGATTGCATCGGGCTGGCACACCATGTCCATACTACCAGATCACCGTCGCTGATAATAAATTTGTTGACCTTTCAAGAATGAGAGAAGGACAATAGCGTGTATTTTGTTAAAAATCCGGCATAATCCGCCATTTCATGATGGACACCGAGCAAAACGTTAATGCGTGCGCTTGGACAACATCACAAAAGAGAAACGTCATGCTTTTTATGGACTTTACCCGGGCTTGCGAACAACTGGAAGGGACGGCCGGCCGTCTCGATATGATCGATATCATAAGTCGTATTCTTCCCACTCTTTCACCCGAAGAACTCCCTGTTTTTGTCCGGTTTGTCATGGGGAGAATTTTCCCGGACTGGAGTTCAAAAAAACTTGGTATCGGCCCCAACCTCCTGTATGAAGCCATCGGTTACGTAGCGGGTATGAAAAAGGAACAGGTTGTCGAGAAAATCAACACAACCGGGGACGCCGGGCGGGCTGTTGAGGAACTGCTTTTGAGCAAATCGCAGACTACCTTTTTCCATGAAGAACTGGATCTCGTCCGCGTCTATACAGGACTGATCGCAATTGCTGAAATGGAAGGGAAAAAATCACAGCGTGAAAAACTCCTTGCAGTCCGCCGGTTGCTGGGCAATGCCCATCCCCTTGAAGGACGATATCTCGCCCGGATTATGCTCGAAGAACTCCGCATCGGTGTTGGGGAAGGCAGTGTGCGTGACGCGATCGCCAAAGCATTTAATGTGGATTCCGGGCTCGTGGAGCATGCCATGCAGGTATTAAACGATGCGGGTGAAGTCGCACGGCTCGCCAAACTCGGCCCTGATGCATTACAAAATGTCCACATCACCCTCTTCCATCCCGTGCGGATGATGCTTGCCCAGCAGGGAACAATTCCGGATATGATAAAGGAGCACGGACAGGTTGCTGCCGAATACAAATACGATGGGTCCCGGTTCCAGTTTCACAAAAAAGGAAACTGGGCCCGATTATATTCCCGCAGACTTGAGGATGTCACTGCAGCCCTCCCGGATGTGATTGAAAAACTGATTTCTTCAACCGGGCACGATGTGATCCTCGATGGTGAAGTGATTGCCATAAAAGATAACAAACCCATGCCATTCCAGTCGGTTTTACGAAGGTTTCGGCGACGTCACGATATCGCGGAAGCACAGGATGCTATCGAACTTGTGCCCAAGGTATTTGATATCCTTTACCTTGATGGCGAGACGCTCATGGATCTCTCCCTGGAGAGCCGAAGGAAACACCTCGAGAGTACAGTAACTTTGTATATCGCTCCGCAGGTTGTAAGCAGCGATCCGCGGGAAATTGAGCAGACCTACAAAGCAGCTCTCGATGCAGGACATGAAGGGATTATGATCAAGGTCCCCGGTTCTCCCTATTCCCCGGGCCAGCGGGGGAAAAACTGGATTAAGATTAAACCCGAGGTAGATACACTCGACCTTGCGGTGATTGGCGGGGAGTGGGGTGAGGGGAAGCGTGCGCATGTCTTTGGTTCATTCCTCGTTGCCTGCCAGGACTCAGGAAAACTCATCCCCCTCAGCCGGGTTGCAACCGGCTTTTCCGATGACCAGCTGGTCGAGGTCTATGAATTGTTAAAAGACCGTATCCTGAAAAAAACCGGAAAAGAAGTATCATTTGAGCCCGATCTGGTATTTGAAGTGGGATATGCTGAGCTTCAGGTCAGCCCGACATACGAAGGGGGTTTTGCCCTCCGTTTCCCGAGATTTATCCGGATCAGGGACGATAAGGATATCGCTGATATTGAAACGCTCGAAAGTATAAGGGAACGGTACCAGCGGCAGGCAAAATCAGCACAGGCATATCAGAAGTAAAAAAGCGTCCGTTGCGTGCGGAGCTCCGGGATCAGCCTGCTGTGGTGTACCCAGGTGTCAGATCCAATAAGGGCAGATGCCTGCCTGACCGCTGTATCAAGCGAATCACAGATGACGTGCGGATTTGTCATCGCCTTTCGTGTAGCTTCCCGAATCACCCAGGTACCAAGCGGAGCCCAGTAGGCACTCGAGATGCTCCGGATGATGACGACCCGGGCTGACCGCTGTATATTCTTAAGATACTCACAAGCCGCAAGCCGGGCGGAATAGTAAGCCCCGGATATCGGGGAATATCCCTTTTTTGTCATGCCCTCCTGGTCCTGCACGATAACCTCCTCTTCCCCGGCCCAGAGTGTCCGGCATCCCCAGATCTCGATCATCTCGTACTTCCAGTCACCCGGGACTAGTATACAGACAATCCTGTTCCCGAAAATTTCTGCCATGAAAAGACGGATCTCATCAATCGGGGGATAGCGTGCGATCTCTTTTTTGAGATGGATTGAAAGCGTATCATCGACAGCAGTAATCGCCCACCGTGTGGGAACAAACGTCCGCCGTTTGCCAAGGAGACCTGCTGTCATAAGAGTTGAGATTTGGTATACATCGATCGCCGAATCCCTGAGCGCTCTGCAGGCATCGGTTGCTCCCATATCCGTGTCAGAGGTAATCCGGTCAACAACCCGTTCCACCCGCGCATTTTCAAGTACCTCCATATTTTTAACCGAACCAGTCAACCCGACCGGTGCAACCGTCCCATCAAAATTGAGACTGAACGTGACTGGTTTATCAAAAGAGACATCCACGTCCAGGGGTACTGAAGAAAGTGCGATCTCCTGCAGGTTACTTACTTCGGCTTCAGTGTGAAGTGCAGATCTCCCGCTGATGGTGCGGGCACGAATGCTGACGATGTCCTCTATCCCGAGATTGCGGGCAAGCCAGTCCAGGGGATCATCATTCTCGTTGATGAGGAGCGGGCCGCCTTGCACATCCGGATAACCAGAACTCCCGATAAAGACGGAGGGTGAACTCCCCTGGTAGTAGTTCATGGGTTTGATGGCTGCCTGGGCATGGAACCGGCTTACGATAGGACAGCGGGGCAACCCGCACATCCCTTTTCCCTTGCACTCAGCGCATCGCATCATTGTTTTTTCTCATGTCAACGACCACCCGGACCCTTCTATTGAGGTACTTCAGGATCTCCTGCACCCATTCATCCCAGAAAACCTGAACATCCGGCACTTTTCCCGCGATCTCCTGACCTACGTCATCATCCCGTTCATGCAGTACTTCTGCAACTACTGAGCCGGGTGCAAAGGCTGAGGGGACAATCACATCGCGGTCACCATCTACAATCCCAAACACAGGGATGCCGCGATGAGCTAAGATATGCCCGCATACCCCCGTCGTATCATCGCCGATTGCAAGCACGCCGCAGCAATCTTCCGGCATCCGGGAGTAGATCTCATGTCCACAGTGATCGATCACAAGAATACGCCCGGAACCAGGTGCCTTCCCGTCCTGGTGCGGTGCTGCTGACCTGATTGGTCCGCTTTTACACCACGCGGTCGCGATGTCGACGGGCTTCACGGTTGCAAGCTTTTCAAGACCATGCGGTTTGGGTTCCAGTCCACTGCAGGGTACAACATGATTACCATAACTTTTAAGGACTACCACATCCGCAGTAGCTCGTCCGATAACAATGCCATTCACACAGACCACTTCGCCGGGAACACATCCCCGGATCTCACGGAGATTATCATGCCGTCGCGGAGTGCTTTTTTTGGACTTTTTTGTAAATCCCGTTACCTGAGACAGGAATCCTGCCAGTTCTTCATTCCCGCCGTCCCAGCAATAGACAGTCCTGCCCGAGCATTCGATATGAACAAGCCCCTTGCCACCAAGACGGGACGCAACAATATTCCCGAATATCTCTCCGGTCTCTGCAGTCTTTCCCTGGGTAGCCAGAAACACCAGGCCTTCGATATCACCAATCACCCTGCTCGGGGGTTGCACATTAAATTCCACCGGTAGTCCTGACTCTTCTGCTGCAGTCCTTGCCATAACTCCGGCAACAATGACCCGGTTTGGAGCGAGCGTTTCCATAAGCCGTGCTGCTTCTCCCCCATCAAATAATTCCGGGCCGTGAATGACCATCACTACGGAATCGGAGAGGGGTTTCATGGGAGCATACGTTCCTGTTTGCTAAACCATATTCTGGACCAGACACAACCTCATAAAGACGAGACGGGTTGGTTATAGTGTGGTCAGCTGGGTACCTGTCGTTCTTATCACACGGGCATCTAATCCGGAAAATGAAACCCGCCATCCCACATCGAACCTCGCACCGCACTCCGGGCATATAAGAATCACGCTGCAGACATCCCTTGTGGATTTAACAGGAGACCCTTTACCAGCTTGTATGGTGAGAAACGAGGTATGAAAGCCGTACTCATACCCGCATGCAGGGCATGCGTGGAGTTCATCTCCGATTTTGAGGTTTTTTATTTCACCCAGGACCGGCATAGGATTATCCTCACGATTAAGAGTACGTTTGGATTAAAGCATTAAGGTTGCCTGCGGTTTGCAATAGAAATAATGATACCTGCTGCGTTCTTCATTCCATTTCCCGATTGGATAACAGGGAATGGGCGGGGACAGCATTGCATAGTCTCACTAATTTTTTTCTCAAGCAGATCAAGCGTCGCATATCTCCCATCAATCGATGTGCCTGCTCCCATTTCCATAATCTTTTTTGCATTATTCTGCTGTTCGGGGTGGTTAGGGTCCATTATGATCAGCACCGGTTTTTTAAAAAGTATAGCTTCGTGAAGCGTGGTAAGCCCACCATGGACAATCGCAATTTTTGCCCTGGCAAGGTATTCATAGAGGTCCGGGACATACCCGTGGGAGATAAAATTGTCTGAAGAAGCCGGCAGATCAGCCCCGGTGTAAAACACATTAAAAAAGAGGTCTTTTCTTCTGTCGGCAATCATCTTGAGATTCTTATACATCGGGAGCTTGTAGGGTTCTCCTCCGAAACTGGTGAAGATGCTCTCCTGGGCGCTGGTATAGTGTGCAGGATTAAATTCATAGAAAGGTTCTGTAAATGCGTACCGTTCCTCCTCACCGTTCGGGATGACTAAATTATACTCGCTTATCGTATCCGGTGCCGGATAATCAGGGACTATCACCCTATCGGTAAGACGAAGATATTTCCCGATGAGAAAATTAAGGATCTGCCATACCGGGTTTGTTGCATTTCCCAGCCCGTTGAAATGGTTCTGGTTTGTAATAAAGACGCAGGGGGTCTTCTGGAGCCGGGCTGCGAGCACACCGCCATACATCGTATCACAAACCACACAGTCGAACTGGTGTTCACGTATAAGATGCCGGATTCTCAGACACGATCGTATCATATCAGCAATAATCCATTTTGAGCACCAGAGTGTTTTTTTCAGGCTGAAGAAACCCATCTCCCCTTCAAGACAGACTTCCCGGGGGGTCCGGTGCAGGTTGGAACAGTTCTGGTTGTGCAGGAAATTATATGATCTGCCATAGCTGGCAAAATGAATGTCGTGTCCCTGTTGCTGCATAAAATGGCCAAGATGGAGACACCGGGATGCGTGGCCGAGTCCCTCACCGCAGACAACAAAAAGGACCTTCATGCTCGTTCCTGGTTAAAAAATCCGACCATAATAATGATGAAATTTTACCACGGTTTTTTATGATTCCGATGAGGGTGGGAAGTCTTCGGCTGTATCTTCTTCCGGAATGATGATCCATGCCAGAAGATAAACGAGGATACCAGTACCCACCGAGATTACCGTCACTACTGCCCAGAAAAACCTTATGACCGTGGGATCAATATCAAAGTATTTACCAAGACCCCCGCAAACGCCTCCGAGCATTCGTTCTTGTATTGAGCGGTACAATTGTTTCATACTAAAAATATTGTTTTTTCACCAATAAAGGTGATTGAAGAAATGATTACCGGAACACAAAGAATCAATAGTGCCAGGGACACTAGGCTTATCCGGGAAAAATGAGCATGACAGGAAATGCAGAAACCTATAAGAAGGCGACATTTGGTGCAGGTTGTTTCTGGGGGGTTGAAGCAGCGTTCATTAAAGTACCGGGCGTTGTAACAACTGAGGTCGGGTACATGGGAGGCACGCTGAAAAATCCAACCTATGAAGACGTTTGTACCGGAAAGACAGGACATGCGGAGGTTGTTCGGATTTCGTATGATCCGGTAAAAGTCACCTACGAGCAGCTTCTCGATGTATTCTGGTCGGTGCATGACCCGACACAACTGAACCGCCAGGGTCCCGATATCGGCACAAACTATCGTTCTGTTGTATTTTACTACGACGCAGAACAGGGCAGAATTGCAAGAAAATCCAAGGAGAACCTGGAGGCTTCCGGTGTATTCAGGTTTGGCAAAATAATGACCGTGATTATGCCGGCACAGGAATTTTTCCGGGCAGAAGAATATCACCAGCACTATTATGAAAAACATGGGGGGAAGTGTGGGTGCGGCTTTTAGGAATCACTTTTTTATTCCAGTCTTTTTCCCTGCCCGGGGACAAGTTCGTGGAGTAAGGAGCAAGGAGTGCCAGCGTCTGACATCATACAAATCCTCGCTATTTTAGTGGAATGCACCATTGCGTGCCATCTATCCTAGGAATTTTTCATTAGTTCTGCTGCATTGAGAGACCCTGGATACCACGATCACGATTAGTCAGATCTCTCCCAGCATCCTGCATTGACGCTAACATCAGGCAGGTGTTAACTTCTTAACGGGGAATGAAAAACAAAAATCGATGGGCCCGCTGAGATTTGAACTCAGNNGGCGACGTCATAACCAACTAGACCACGAGCCCGCTGAAGTCTGATGCTCTATAACATCTGTCATCTTATTATTAAAAAATAGTGTACCGACATTCTCCACATCTCCTGACTTAATGAAACACAAGTCCTGAGAAAACAAGACAATGGATAAATACCAGACATGATTTACCGTTGAATTGATAAAAATGACCGAAACACCGGGTTCACAAAACCAGATTTTTTGCTTCGAGCGTGACGCAGGACGCCGGGAACTGCTCATTCGTATTATCTACTGGATTCTCATCGGTATTGTTCTCTGGGTATAGGGGATTGTCGCGTTCATATGCCTGTTCGTCCAGTGGTTTCATATCCTGATTCTCGGGCGGCGGAACCAGACCTTATCAGACCTCGCTAAGGGGTACCTGGAGTATCTCGTTCATGTCATGAGTTATACCTATATCATGACCGATAAGCGCCCCGATATCCTGCCAATATCAGTAAAGATTTACGAACAATAATTCATCCTATGGAAAAAACAGAGTCACAATTTTTTTAAAAAAATGATTTATTCAAGTTTGAGGAATATTTTACCCTGCCCACCGATCGTTTTATAATCGGTTACAGCAACAGCATCGGCAGTATCGGAAGCGGTTGCATATATCTTTATCTTATAACCTCCGGGCGGGAGTTTCTTCACATCCAGTTGTGCATAGTCTACATACTCGGTTGTTGTGAAATTCGAACCGTAGGGATATGTGTGTGTTTTTGTATCAAACAGCACCCAGGGTCCATCATCATTGGAATAATACACCTGTTCGGTGAGGGTTTGATTTCCCGTATACGTTGTATTCCACATCACCGGGAGGAGGGCCTTGATTTCGCCCGGTTCGGTAATCTGGAGGTCCGAGAGTATTATGGTTTTTTCACCAATCACCGTAGCATTTAATTTGGGCACCACGGTAATGAACGTGGTAGGAAGCTTCAGGGTCTCGTTACCCCCATTGAACGATACTGTTGAATTATTGCCGAAGATATCAATCATACCACTCTGGTTGACTCTCAGCCGGAATGTCGCATTCCAGAACTGACCGACTTTAATAGTTCCGATAGTAAAGTCCAGTTTATTATCGGCAGCCCAATCCTCGGATTGGTTGATGGCAGGAACTGTTGTTGTTCCATTCTGCCAGTAAATCTTTGTCGAAGCGGTTGGGTCATATACATAATCGAATACCTCATCGCCGGGCATCGTTACTCCGGTGACCTTTACATTCTCAAAATCCACTATCATCGAGGTATTTACCCCGGCATTGTCTTTCAGTTCTTCAGCAATTTGTGTATATAAAGTCTCCAGGGCAGCCTGGTCGGGTGCATGCCGGTAAAATGCACCCGTGGAATTCGCCATATTCATTAACGCGTTTTTTGTCTGGGTTTGAGGTTGCTGTACAAAGGAGAGTGAATACAGACGGATTTGATTATTGGCCGCATAGACTGACATATTCTGATTTGAGGTCTCTGCGCCTGTGTAATACGTTGTGGTACGTGTAGCGAGTCGCTGAGTTGTTTCGTACTGATCGTTATTCCAGTTCGAAGTACTATCATCATATTTCTGACCATTTGGTGCATTGGCAATCGAGCCGGAATGGTATACACCGCCACCAATATCCGGGAAATACTTATAAATATTTTCTATACTGGGATTCACGACATTTCCTGCCCAGACTGAATGAAGTCCCGGACCATCCGCATCAAATCCTATGCTACCCTGCTGTGCAAGAGGATTGCCCCCCATACTCCAGTCACCATCTGTCATATGAATGACTGCCCGGACTGATCCTGAATTGGCACTTTGGGCCTCCTTTTTCAAAGCTGTATAGAGCCCCTGACGCATGTTGGTGTGTGCCCCATTGGTATTTCCGGATATGGAACTGATCCGGTTCTTGGCAGTATTGAGATTGTTTGTCAAATCCTGATATACCCATGCCGATTGGTTATAGGTGATAATTCCCACCCGGTCTCCTGATGAGGAATTCATCTGGTCAACAAAAACTTTTGCAGCTTCTTTTGCCTTGTATAAACGGCTATTTGTATCGGTACTACTTCCCATACTTCCTGATTGATCGAGAAGAAGGATCACATCAATTGGCCGGGGCTGCAATGCCCATCCGTCCCCTCTGAACTCAATGGTAACGTCAATAGTATTGTTTATCTCAACAGTCAGAGGAGTAACTGAAGTTTTCGCGCTCAGGTAAGGATAGTTCTTCCAGGTGACCGGGACGATTTTATGAGTGCCATTCCATGTTGCAATCACTTCACAATGTCCTGTTGCCGATGCACTGTAGTTGGTGTTTCCGAGTGTTGTGAAGCTCCCGGGTATGAACTGAACCCCAGCTACTCCATTGACATCAGTTATATCGCTCATATTCAACAGAACCGGAAGAGCCGTCACGTTGTATGGTGCATCGTACGTGATATTCTGAATGGCAAAGGTTACCAGTTCACCTGCCACTGCATTTCCCGCATGATCAGCAACCGTTGCGAAAATATCGGATATCCGGGAGGGGTTGGCGTCAAGACTCGCCATGGTATCAGGGTTTGCCGTAAGTGAGATGATCTCCGCACCGGTATTCATAAACTGCACCTGCTGACTCTTGGTGACATAGGTGCTGTTTGCAACAGCTGTTGCGGTGATATTTATAACACCAATTGAAGATCGGGGACCATATTGAACCACAACCTGACCCAGATTGTTTGAAAGGAGCTTTTTTTCCTCACCAGGGACAGATGTATTCACCCATATCGATTGTTCGTTTGTCGGGTTCCCGTATTTATCAAACAACGTGTAGGTTATCGTGAAAAAACTTGTCCCATCTGCGGGAAGAGTAGGGAGAGAGCCCGAAGGAGAGAAAACCTGAGTGATCGAAAAAGGTACACCATTCGAATCGGCATCGATCCATTCGAGTTTGTCCGGTATACTCCCAAATCCTTCCATTAAAACGTTATTGGGACCCACACTACTCGTTAATTTTATTCTTTCTGACAGGTTGCCATTTGAATCAAGTGCGGAGGAAATATCATGCCCATATCCAACAAAATTGCAGTCATCCGGTGCAGGACCGTGAACATGCAGGCTGAGCGTATGGAGGGGCAGACTTAATGCCATCTCTTTCCGGTCATCAATCCGATTTCCCCAACGGTCAGTAGTTGAGATATTAAAGGGAATTTCTGTTGCGACAGTGCCGGAGAGAGGGTGCGAAAAATAAGCGAAATAGGGGGTATCGTGGTCAATAGTCTGATTAAAGGATTTTATAACAATATATCCACCAGGGGAAGTTATATTGGCCGTAATAACGGCTAGGCCGCTTTTGGTAGTTACTTTAAAGGTGCTGGTTGCCTTTCCTGAAGCATCTGATGTGACGATTGAAGGGCTTATAGTACCAAATGTCGGATTGTCAACAGTGAATTTAACAGTAGCACCCTGTATAGCCCCTGATGACAAATTCGAAACTATAACCGAAATGGTAGTCTGATCAGCACCATTCGCAACAACCCATGGATTACTGGTTGTAATCGTCGATGTGTCAGGAAGGTTCCCCGCAACCGTCCCTACCAGAAAAAACAAACAGATAATTATTATTATGCCAGCCTTCGCACTCATTCAAATCACATTGGATCAAATTATTGCGCGTATCAGTATATAAATATATTTATTTGAAAAAAAGCTTATTTTTTGATTTAAATGCAAAAATATCCATTTAAAATGCCAAAAAAGGAATTATAAGTCGTTTCTTCTCACCACAAGCTTTCGATTTCGACCCCCCCCTATCCTGAGAACTGCAAACAGCACAAGTACGATTATCGCTCCCATGACAATTATGGTGATAAGACCCCAGTCGGGCTTCTTTTCCATAATGAGAGTAGCTGATACGGAAGCATTTCCCTGAGCAAACTGGGTATGGACCATTGCCGGCTGATAGGTATCCTTCGTTGCTGTAATATTATAGGGAGTGTTGAATTTCACCCGGGTTCGATATTGGCCATGATCATCTGTAGTACCAACCGCAAGACCATTCAGATAAATAGTGACATTTGGCACCATTTTCTGGTCTTTTTCCTGAACAAAAAGGGTAAGGTCTGCATTTTCAAAGATTATCTCAAATGTATAGTCCTCATTCGGATTCGCAACAAGAATTGAACGATTCCCGGTGACATAACCGGTCTTTCTGATTTCCACCCTATAAGAACCGGAAACAAGATTCGAAAAATTAAGGCGTCCATACTGGTTGGTTGTTCCGAAATGGGAACCATTCATAAACACATCTGCACCAATAACCGGAGCATGATTTTCATCAAAAACAGAAATAAATGCACCTACACGTGATTTTGAAAGTTCAAGGGAGTAGAGAGCATCAGTCTGGCTGATTTCTCTTGATTCAGTAAACGTCTGGTATCCGTCTTTTTTAATCTCAATGGTGCGGACTTTACCTCGTGTGACGGGTATGGTCAAAACTCCCCGGGCATCGGTTTTTCCAACAAGTGCAGTGTCGATGCGCACTTCTGCGCCAGGAACTGCCGCCATGCCATTTTTATCTTTTACAACAAAAGAGAACTGGTTGGCTTGAAGCATCAAATACTGAGCATCCTCATCTTCAGTGCCCATGTCAATTATTACATTCCGGGAAAGGTAATCTGGAGCAGTGATATCAAGAGAATACGAGGTGGTGGCATTTACATTAAAAGTTACTGAACCGGAAATATCCGTCACCTTTGTCTGTGTCAGGTGTTCTGCAGAAACGTTTACCCGGGCACCTGCTATTGATCCAAGGGTTTCAGAATCGTAAATGTTTACTTTCAGGATGATACTCTTCCGACTGAGGTTAACAAGGATTGAGGTTGTGTTTTTAGCTACCAGATTTTCCCAGTCGTTGTATCCGGTCATGGAAATTCGGATGAGCGGATCATCTAATCCGGAATAATTGAGAAAAACCTGCCCATTGTTATTAGTTCTGGCGTAATTCTCTCCATTCAGAAATATTGCTGCACGGGGGATAGTTGAATTATCGATGCTATCCTGCACGGTGATTTGCAGGATCGTTGCCTGAACAAAGCTGCAAAGAAAGATGGTGCACAGCAGGGTAAAAAGGAAACGATTTCTCTGGCGATACATATGAAATATCGCCTCCTGCTCATATATGAGCACATCGGTCTATAATTCCGAGGCAGAAGGCACCCGGTCCAAAAGCATGCCTTCTACAAGAATTGGCATGAGCCGCCGGCCTTCCTCGATTGCATTCTGGAGCCGCCAGTTTCTTTCTGCAAACATAGTAAACAGCGGTTCGCCCACCTTGATGAGCTTCCCCTTTTTCGCATGGAGGAGAATCCCAGCACCGGGATCATGGGGAGCACCCGCTGTGCGGGCAAGGGTGATGAGGGCATGGTTGTTCATCTCGATTACATAACCGGATGACGGAGCGTTTACCACAAACTGGTGTTCTCCCGGAATAATATCACCGGATTTGACATTAGGATCGCCGCCCTGGATCTCTATGATCTGGCGGAACTTCTCAAGGGCTTTGCCTTTCTGGAGGATGTCGTGTGCTATGTCCATCCCGGTACCCCGTGCAGCTTTCCCGGACATCTCAAGCGCAATACCCGCGAGCGATAAACTCTTCTGGATAAAGGAGTTCGGTTCAGTTGCACCCTCAAGTACCCGAAGAGCTTCAATCACTTCGAGTTTCGGACCAATGCTCCGTCCAACCGGTATATCTCCATAGGTCAGAGCACACTCGACTTTCATGTTGAGCCGTTCACCAAGTTCGATAAATTCCCGGGCAAGTTTTCTCCCTTCCTGCATACTGGCAACCTTGGTATGCTGCCCGACAGGAATATCGATTACTACGATATTTGCCCCGACCGCATATTTTTTTGCCATCACACTTGCAAGCATCTGACCCCGGGCATCAATCTTAAATGGATATTCCTGGATGATGATGCGGTCATCTGCAGGGGCAATGTTGGTGGCACCACCCCATACGATAACTCCGCCCACCTTTTCAGTCATCTTCTGCACTTCTGTGGCAGAGAACTCGACATTCGCCAGGACTTCCATGAGATCTGCAGTGCCACCGGCTCCGGTAATGGCACGTGAGCTCGTCTTTGGTATTTTCAGTCCGCTTGCAGCGATGATAGGTACAACGAGTAACGAGATCTTGTTACCCGGCACACCACCGATTGAATGTTTATCCACAATAGGCCGGGATGCGAATTTTATCTGTTCACCGGTCTCGACCATGGCACGGGTGAGATGCTCCACTTCATCCATATCAAGCGGGTTGATATACGATGCAATGATAAAAGCCGTGAGTTCTGCTGAGGACAAGTCATCGCTCACAACATCTTTTATGATAGTCAACATCTCTTCCTTGGAAATTTTGCCTCCATCCATTTTCTTTTTGACATAGTCAAGCGAAGCTGGTCGTGCTGCTTCCCTGACTTCTATTTCAATACCATCAACAAGATGGAGTCGTTCGTTTGTGAAGCGATACACCCCTATGGTTCCCTGGGGTGTAATGGTCGATGTGGTCTCGACGAAAGCCGCAACTGAAACGCCATTTTTCGAATTAATAACCTGGACACGATCGCCATCGAGAACTCCCATGCTTCGGGCATCAGCCCGGTTGAGCAGAACACCCCGTGATGCAATATCCAGATTTTTTACACTTAATTTCAATGCCTGACCCTCCACTGATGGGGATGTACCCCACTTTTATGATTTCTTTTCATATCTACGTTATCCGTTCGGACAATAAAAGGTGCCACTCAGGGAGTCAAGACAACGTATGCCCTGCAGAAATTTACCGGACTACATAAACAGCATAATCAGGACTGTTTATTAAGAAATCACGGGAAAAAAAAGAGATTTTTGATGTGTTAGTTCAGTGCCTGCGCACGACGATGAATGCAACTGCACCGAGGCCGATTAATGCAATCAATGCACCGTACCCGGGCGACTTGGTCGGGGTCGGGGTCGGGGGCACTGTTGTCGGGGTTGCGGTTGGGGCAGTGGTCGTTGTCACTGCTGTTACAACGGTTGTCGGGGTTGCGGTTGGGGCAGCGCCTTCAAGAACGTTGAACAGTGCAGTGCCGGTGCAGTCCTGAATGACTGCGTCTTCGGTAACAATGTACTCATCCGGTTTGAATGTTGATGAATCAACATCAAAGGTGAGCGTGTTCATACCTGAGTCACCCTTGGTGACTTTGATTGTACCGGTTGCGCCGCTGAACTCGCCGCTCTGGCTCTTCTGAGTCGGCTTGAATGATGATGAGTAGACCTGGACGAGAACTTCATCATCTACCGCAAGGTTGGTCTTTGCAGTGATGGTGAACTTGTCACCAACATGCCTGTCGCCAATCGAGTCGATGGTGATGATGGGCTCCTCAACCAGGAACTGGAGCTTGGTGTAGGTATCGTCGACATTCGGGTCGTTGATGCCTTGAACAAGGGCTTCAGCTGCATCGGATCCCTGCAGGCTGCCAGCTCCCTGGATCTTGAAGATACTGATTGAGTCGAGTGCTGAGTCTGATTCTCCCAGTGCATAGTTGAATACATATATGTCGCCAGTTGTACCGGAAGTGAGTCCTGGGGAGTCAATATCGAACACGTCGTTCTGCATCGGGTGCTGGACGACAACGAAGTACTGGCCNNGCTGGACGACGACGAAGTACTGTCCACTGTAGAGAGACTTGGTTACTTCCTGTTTAATCTCGTACTCGAACGTGGCGTCAGAGTTTACGGTCTCCTCAGCACGGACTGCATAGTTCTTGCCGAGTACCCACACTGCAACTGAGTGGGGCTGACCTTCTGCGGTACCGGTGAGGTAGATTCTGTCACCCTTTGCAACGGTTGACTGAGATGCTGTTGCAGAGACGAAGGGCTTCTTGATGATGATGG
>DADR01000007.1:46640-48185 GCA_002495055.1 Methanoregula sp. UBA247
ACCAGGTGTTGTCGGCGAGAACATCAGCCTGTACTGAGTTCCAGGTCGCACCGTTGGTCGCGGTTACTGGTGTAACTGGGGTCTTTGGTTCGGTAAGAACTCCACCATTGGTCGGCAGGTTGGGTCCGATGATGAACAGGTAGGTGGTTGAGCTTTCTGTGTTGGTACCGGAGAGCTTGATCTCCTCTCCAAGGTAGTAACTCTGGTCGCCGGCTGCCACGATAGNNCTGCGCCCTTCTCGACCTTGACATCAACCTCGTCTCCCTTGAAGTCACCATTTACATAGTTGTTGCCGTTGTTGTTTATCTCAACACGGACGGTGTACTTCTGTGCCTTGGTGTTATGGGTTGTACTGAATTCAACCGTTCGGGTACCGGAGGTTGAAGTCTTTACTCGTGCGTAGCTGTAGACGTATTGGTCTGATTCAAAGACTACCGGATCTGGCTGGCTGTAGGCATTGACTCCGACAGTCTTCGTTCCGCCACCATTCTGGTACCTGTAGTCATAGGTGAAATTGCTGCCGTCCTTTACATTTTCCTGGAACTTGGTAACTACCGGTGGTGCCCCGTCGTAGGTGTCAATGTCCATGTTAACGGTGTTTTTTACCCAGACATTGTACCACGTGCTTGGTTTACCGGTGATTGTTACGGAGAATGGCTTGGTTCGGACTACGGAGTCTTTGTTTGCAGTGATGCTCACTGTGTCAGAGACAAGGGTAATGGTCTTGGTCTCGGAAACCGTTCGTCCGGTGTAAGCTGCTGCGCCGCTCAGGTAGTTGTCCTTCATGTTGTTCAGTTTTGACTGAACACTGACGACATAGGTACCTGCCGGGTAGGCTTTTTCCTCGGATGGAGTGAGGGCTGACGTATCCCAGTAGAAGTCAATACCGGGTCCTCTTCCTGAGTTAGCCCTGCCCCATGTGTAGGGTTGGGTAGTAACGTTCAGTCCAATGAGGCTCTGCCGGGTTAAGAACGTGTCATTGTACAAGTACTGAAGAACAGTACCGGACTCTGTCTTCACGACAAGGTCAAGGTAACCATCGGAATTTGCTCCGGTCCCACCATTGTTGTAGATTGGGTACCTTAACGCCGGGTCAGCGAGCACAGTGTACATGTTGGTGCCGATCTGGAACTGGAGTGCTGCTCCGGTTGGGATCGATTTACCTGATACATCTGCGCCATCATTCTGGTTGGGGTCTCTGATACTAACGTCAAGTTTTGGTGCTTTAACGTTAAAGACCGCACCAGTGGCTGCCTTTGCCCAGTTGTTGTCATTTGCGTCAACGAGATACCACTGGCCTTCGTAACCATCAAATTCTGACTGGGTTACGGTAAAGAGGTTTGCTCGTCCAATCAGGTCAAAGGACACGGTCGGGGCGGTTGTACGGATATCTGCCGCAGATGCCCACCAGCCGATAGTTGTGATGGTTGTGGCCGCTCCTTGAGCATTAGCTGAGTTCAGAGCATTGGATATGTCTAACCCCTGCTCTCCAATAAACACTGTTGCGCCCTGGTTAATGCCCGGGGCTACCTGATAGTAGCCGTT
>DADR01000007.1:48244-67954 GCA_002495055.1 Methanoregula sp. UBA247
TACTCCGTTTAGACGGAATATGGAAGAGTATTTGTTGAAGACCTAATATATCCTTTGTGGTCGGTTTTTTAATTGAATCCGGGGAAGAAAAATGGCTCGTTTCTTATTTTGAGCATAAAAAATCGATTTTTGGTATATAATCGGACATCCCCGGTTTCACATAATTCTTAACAGATCATTGATTATATATTATTATTACAATATGTATCAAATGTATATCAATATGATGTTTTAGTTTTGAACAATAAACTTTTCTTGTGATT
The DNA here is from genome assembly GCA_002495055.1 of Methanoregula sp. UBA247. Classification (GTDB taxonomy): domain Archaea; phylum Halobacteriota; class Methanomicrobia; order Methanomicrobiales; family Methanospirillaceae; genus Methanoregula. Next base: position 48,508 of record DADR01000007.1, read on the forward strand.
TTAATTTCATATTATTTTCTTATTGCATGCATACACAAAGGAGTCATCAGGAGTTGATATTTTCTGGAAATATTAGTGTAGTTTATTATAGGTTTCAGGATTTGTTAAATTTCCGATTTCGAATCATCTTGGTAGATATTAAATCTGAGTAGCGGTTTGTTTGCTTCTCTATCAAAGGAAACATTTCAACACATATACAATGTACCNNTGATCCTGGAGAAAGGCTGGATTCTTCACACCGAAGATGATGAAGCAACTATCGAATTCGAAGAGGTTACCCTGCAGGTTGATACCCCACTCGCAGAACCAGCGGTGAGCCTGCATTCCCGTTTCCAACAGAGATTTGTTGAGCAGTATGCACGGGATCTGTTGCATGGCTCACATGCTTCATTCGAGTACGACTATCACGGCCGGCTCTTTGACTGGGGTGAACGTCTGGTTGCTGATGGGCATCCGGTGCATATAGACCAGATTGCCTACATTGTTGACAAACTCAAAACCTCTCCAACCACGAGGCGTGCGATCGCGATAACCTGGAACCCGGTGATCGATGAGAAGCTTGATGACTGTCCCTGCCTCCAGCTCGTTCAGTGTGTCTTGCGGGACGGCAAACTGAATATGCGGGTAATTTTCCGGTCAAACGATATGCTTACTGCAGCAGGAGCCAATATGTATGCTCTTGTTCAACTCCAGAAGTCAATAGCAGATGGACTTTTAGTCCCCTGCGGCACATATACCCACATTTCACTGGTCCCCCACATTTACTATACCCGTGATATACATGATATCGAACCATTTTGCGGAAAAGGCAAGCTCATTCAGCCGGTCAAGGAAGTTTGTCATGCCTGCCAGAAGTGTGAACGGGCAAAGGTAGTATGACTGCTGGCAGTCCGTCACCTTAATTAAGCAACAGNNGTTCGAATCTGCTCCGGGCTACTCCTTTTCATCACAGGTTTAATTAATGAGGGTCCCTGCCGTTTTGGCTTACGCATTGAATTATGCAATCAGGGCCGGAAGAATGCAACAAAAAAATACAGAGCCGAATGTGCCGGCACCGCCAAAACTAACCTCGGGGATTTCAAGATCTTTTATTCGGAACAAATTTACGATATTTCCTCCCAATAAAACTCCTGTTGTCCCGCTCACAAATGCGGTTACTGCCGCAGGTAGCCCGCTTCCCCCGGCAAGAAGCACCCCGGTAAGGAGTGCAGTAAGTCCCGGGATGAGAAGCGGTACTTGTATCCCCGAACATACCACACGGCGCGTTAAAATAAAAGTAATGATTGCTACTATCGTGATGCCAGCACATACCGGAAAAAGCAGGGAAGTTCCCGTGAGCAGGATTGCCTTATACACCATGTACAGGGATAAACAAACAGGAATAACAGCACCCCCAAGGTTCAGGGATATCGTTGTGTCCCATACCTGAGCGGATGCATTATCCTGGGAAACCCGGATCATATCACGCCGGATACGATACACCGGAACATTAACAAAACTCCCGATCAGCATCACCAACACAACAGCGAGTGCAGAAATCCACGAAAATCCCAACCGGGTGAATGCTGCACCGATCAGCCCGAGAATGAGGAGGGGGATGGAAATGATTACGAGCACCACGACAATAATGAGCATGAACACGGAAAGCGGGCCAGCAGAAAAGAAACGCACTCCATCGCTCAAGGTCAGGCCTCACACAACCGGTTTTGTACAGACAATTGCTGCGTGATCATGATGGTAAGGGGCAAGCCATTTACATTCCTGCACAATAAGGCCGGCTGAAGTAAGAGCATCAAGGGTATCTTGGAATACTTCAGCAGGTTCCTTTCTCACATCGACACTCCGCGTCTTGAGCATAAGAATTAAAATTCCCCCGGTTTTTAAGAACGAACAATTTCGCAGGGCAATACTTGCCTGTTCCGGTTGAGCGACATCCTGGTAGAGCAGATCAATAGTTTCAACCAGCATGGCATATTGTTCGGGACGGGCTGCATCTGCCATAATCGGGATGACATTCCGTCGCCGCCGGGATACTTCAAGGAGATCCTGCATGGGGCGGGGGGCAAACTCCACAGCATACACTACGTCAACATAATCTGCCACATGAGAGACTGTTGTCCCATTCGCCGCTCCAAGATACAGCACTCGCATTCCGGGAGTCAGCTCGATACCTGTTCCCACATGATAGAGTGCAGATAATTTGCTTCGGTGAGGGTCCCATACCCTGGCACCGCCAAGCATCCGTTCGTTGTAGACACCCCCCTGACCCTGAGATACTAAAACATCACCAATCCAGATCACGGTTCGCTCCTCTTTCCCGTTACATCGATACGTTCCTGCGCTCCATCAAGAAATTCCGGTGCTGGAACTCCCCTGAAATAGTCAATCCGCGCTGCAATCGCAAGTTTTCCGGCGAGAACCCGGGCGACCTTTCCCCGGACTTCGCGGGGTGCGTTGTGCACCCGCCGGTGTTGAAAGATGATCCCATGCTTGGGGCAGGGAGACCGTGTTTTCAGGTGGGAAAACAGTGCTGTACGGGCACCAAGGACCTGGATCGCGCTTGCCGGTAACCGGGAGAGTAAAAGAAGCCCCCCGGCATGCGACAGGAGCCGTGCAGCAACAAGCCCGCCAATAAGCGCACTGGTGTTGGGCATTACATCATTCGCCCGTGCCGAAACCTCTTTTGCGAGAATAGTCCGGGTTGCTGCAAGCTGTTCGATCTCCCCTGCCACTTTGCCAAGTGCCCCTTTACTCTTCTCGCGCATGGTTTTAACCAGCACATGAGCCGGGGTCCTGCGATACTTGCGTGAGAAAGCCGGGTGCCTGACCACGTACCATTCCGCTGCCCGTTCCGAGAGGAGGTTAATGACGGTATCGATCTCATCAAGTGTTCTTACCATCTGGAGCAGTTCTGCATCTTTTCTTGAGTACTGCTCCCTTATTGAACGTTCGGCAGCGGCAATGCAGACTTCCTGTAATCTGCCGAGATAATCAATGCGATCACGACATGCACCACAAAGAACTGCCTGCTCCCATTCCAGGGGAATAAAAGAGTCCATTTCGGGGGTAATCGATTGAACGCGATCGATGATTGCATTTGAATCTCCGATAAACAATATACAGCGTCCCTCAACCACATCACCGAACCAGTAGGAATGCATTAGGGAAAATTATGGTTCGTGTCCGTATAAAACCATAGATCGCGTGGGGCGGGACGATGGAGAAATCACCATCAGATCATATCCAGACAAGGTTAAAAGAGTAAAGTATGACCGGCACTATGATCGCGCCCATGCAGTAAACCCTCGGGACATTTACCAGATGCGGCACGAGTCCCAGTGCCGTTGCAAGGAGGAGAATAACGACGCCAAACGGGCCTGTGAGGATAACGCAAAGGATCACGATAAACACAATAACCGTATGATTCAGCAATCTCCCATCTATCCCGTTAAGCCTGCTCGCAGAGCGGGATAATCCTACCGTAATACCAAACGCAGCACACGCGGCAAGAACACCGATCACGGTTAGTTCACTCATGGTGGGTAATGGAAGTTCAGAGAGGGCAACCATTACACCGTTGCGCATCCGGGACAATGCGAACAGTGCAGCAAGTCCGATGAAAGCGTTTGACGTATTTGCCGCACTGGTCGCAAGGATATATGCCCGCCGGTTCTTTTCATATCCAATAAGCGAAGCCAGCACACCGTTTGCAGATGCTGTAGAGAGACCCGGAAGCCATCCGACAGCGATCCCGGCGATTGTACCGAGTGCCGAATATTTCATAATGGTGCTGTCTTCCATCCGGATGCCTCGGAATTGCTGTTTGGGCATTGTTCCCTGCGATGCTGTAAGGAGGACCGAAATACCAAACAACCCGGTGAGAAGTGGCATGAGGATGGCACTGCTCCCGGCAAGTGTGTGCCAGCTGAGGAAGGTGTAACGGAGTGAAAAAAATCCAAGAATCCCGGATATACAAAATAGTGCGAGCGCCCATCCAGGGGACTCGCTGGTAACGATCATATACCCCATCACTGCGATCAACAGAATACCAATCCACCAGTCAAAGTAGGGCTGGAGAGCGGGAAGAAGGAAAAAACAGATTACTGAAAGAGGCACTGCTATAACCATTGCACAGGCACTGCCAAGTGCTGCAATCCTCACAGCTTCCTCACCATGACCCTCGAGACAGAGAGCATGGGCCGGGAGAACAGCAAGTGAAGTATCAGTATCCGGAATACCAAGGAATGTGCTGGGAATGGCGTCCACGAATGTGTGCGTGATGAGGGCTGCAAACATCGCCCCGGCAAGCACGAGAGGCCCAAAAAGTGAGAGGAGTGCAACCTGTAGACTTAAGAGCACCCCGGCAAGGGTATTTGCATGCACACCAGGAATGATCCCGCTGACGGTACCAAGGATTACTCCAATAAGAGTACCAAGCAGGATCTCAATCATTCACAAGAGATGTGAGAGAATGGACATAAATTCACCGAAATGCATACCATCATATCATTATGAGGTGATGAATCCGTAATGAAGATCGCAGTCACCCGTCTTTTAGGGAAAGAAAAAAACGACAGCGCACGTTGCACACAGTTTGGTCATACCTGCTATAGTGTCCATCCTTTGCGCTCGGAAATCAGACCACAGGTAATAACAGATTTCATCGAAGCTGTGGAACATGATGAATTTGACTGCATATTCTTTACCAGCGCACTCCCGGCTAAGATTATCGCCCCGCTCCTGAACAGGTTCCCCCGGATAATTGCAATCGGACCGCAGACTGCAAAAGAACTTCAGCACTATGAGATCGATTGTGAAACCCTGACAAGTTTCTATTCAAAAGATTTTGTACCGTATCTGGGAGACTGGATCCGGGGGAAACATATCGGCATCCCGCGAGCAGATGTTCCGAATCCTTCACTTATTGAGGCAATCACTGCGGCTGGGGGCACCCCCCATGAATTTCGCTGTTACGGGCTGGAGTCCACCGGAGAGTCCCTGAATCTTGAGGGTGCTGATGCCATTCTTTTCACAAGCGCCATGTCATATACAAAAGCGGTATGGATGAATCGCCCGGGTCTGATGGTGATAGCAATCGGTGACATCACCGCAGCGACAATGCGGGAAGCGGGAATGAACCCAGGGGTAGTCGGGGACGGTTCACTCGAAGGAACGATGAGAGCACTCAATAATTTTCTCACCACAAAGGGAAGTAATTAAAATGACCGGATATGCTGATCGAGACGAGCCTCTCCATTTGTGGAACCACCCCGGGATAATTGTTATTGATAAACCGAGAGGTCCGTCAAGTCACCAGGTAGCTGCCTGGGTGGGAAAGATGCTCGGATGCCAGGTGGGGCATGCAGGAACACTCGACCCGCAGGTTTCCGGTGTGCTTCTTGTTATGCTCGGCAACGCGGTGCGCCTCGCTCCGCTCCTTCTTCAGCATGATAAAGAATATATCTGCCTGATGCGGTTGCATGGTGATGTTGACAAAGCCCGAATCGAACAGATCGGTGTTGAGTTCACAGGAAGACTCTACCAACGCCCTCCACGGAAGAGTGCGGTCAAGCGTGTCCTCCGAATCAGAACCATCCTGAACCTTGAGATTCTTGATATTAAAGAGCGCCTCGTCCTGTTCCGTGTCCGATGCGATGCCGGCACCTATATCCGCTCACTCTGCCACCATATGGGACTTGCACTGGGTGTCGGTGCACACATGGTGGAACTACGCCGAACACAATCAGGTGTGTTCGGTGAGCGGGAATTGCATTCACTGCACGATGTACAGGATGCCTGTAACGCGGCAAAGGGAGAAGACCGCACCGTCCTCTCATCTATGATCCTCTCGGTGGATGCAGCAGTGCCTGATCTCCCTGCAGTTATTGTCCGGGATACAGCTATCGATGCTATTTGTCATGGCGCGGTGCTTGCAGGAGTTGGCATAATCAACTGTAATGAGTTCAAAAAAGACCAGACCGTTGCTGTTTTATCACAGAAAAAGGAGTTCATCTGTCTGGGCAGGGCACTGGTCCCATCCAATACCTTCAAACCCGGAGACACGGGTCTGGTTGTCAAACCGACAACCGTTTTTCTTCCACCAGGTACCTACCCCCGCGGTTGGACTAAATCAGAAAAGGTTAAGAAACCTGATAAAAGACTGAACAATCAATCTAAAAAAGAGATACCATTAAAAAAATACCCGTCTAACAAATAGGATACACTTTTTGCTGAGGTAGTCTAGCGGTAGGGCGCAGGCCTGGAAAGCCTGTGGTGCGAAAGTGCCTCGGGGGTTCAATTCCCCCCCTCAGCGTCTATTATATCCTTTTTACACTTTCAGGAGAAGTACAGAGACATTCATTTGCAAAGGCAAAATATTCAGGTACGACTTCAAATCCGAGGAAATGACGTCCCTCGCGCTGTGAAACGATTGCCACCGTTCCTGAACCAAGGAATGGATCAAAGACCAGATCGCCGGGATTACTCGAATACGCCAGCATCTTTTTTACAATTTCTGAGGGAAGTTTTGTGGGGGTCTTCTTTTTTCCTTTCCAGTACTCACGGTTGATCACCCACACATCTTCCGGGTAATGGTCAATCTTATTGAAGGTATACCGTTTTGGATCTTTTACCACAAACAGGATGTGATAATGACTGGTAACATATTTTTTCTTCGTGAAGACGCCGAATTGGTATTTCCAGATAAGATGGTTGATAGTAGTGAATCCTGCCGCATCAATACCTTCAAGGATATCCCGGAGCCGGTTCCAGCCGGAAAATACATACATACTCCCGTCCGGGGCAAGCACCCGTGCAGCTTCTGCCATCCACCTTTGCGTGAAATCGTGGTATTCTCCCGGGGGGATCTCCTTATAGCCCTCCAAAACATTAGAACCGGTCCGGTTGTAATTTTCCCGTTGAGCTTTAAAATCAATGGCAAAAGGGGGGTCAGTGACGATGAGATCAATCACTCCATCAGAAATCATCGGCATAAGCTCGAGTGCATTGCCATGGTAAAGCATATCAGGATCGAAAGCACCCAGCTGCTTATTCATCAGCACGTCCTGCCAAATTCCCTACCCATCTCAAAGGCTTTCACGTTGATTTCAATGGTCTTTTTTGGGACAAGATCTCTGACCGCCGCACGAAGCGATTCGGGTTTAAGGGGGATTGTTTGAGATGCTGCGCCCAGCATCACCACGTTTTGAGACAGGGGACTTCCTGCTTCCTCTGCCATTTTATCGGCATCAAGGAGGCAGAGATTTTGTTTTTTCAACGCTGCAATGATCTCATCTTCTGTAGGTGCCACAAGATTTTGCGTATATACTGAGGTCGGGAGAACAAGATGCCGGTTCACTACCATCTTCCCATCTTTTTTCAGATAGTGGGAGTAGCGGAGCGCTTCGAGAAGATCAAACGAGATCAGGAGATCCGCTTGACCTGGGGGGATCAGCGGCCCGAACAGCCCGTTGACCCGGATATGACTCTCAACTGACCCTCCTCGTTGTGCCATACCGTGCGTCTCCGCCCCTTTTATAGTCCGCCCTTCAATCAGGCATGCTTCTCCTAAAATATTAGAGGCAAGAATCGTCCCCTGACCACCGATTCCGACGATAAGGATATCATAACCTGCGCTCATTTCTTCCCCTCCCGGGCGATTGCCCCGGCAGGGCAGATCTGAGCACATACCGTGCACCCGCTGCAGAGCTCATTGATCCGCGCTTTTTCATCTGCAAACTCAATAGCCGGGCAGCCAAACCGGATACAGGTCCCACACCCACTACATATCTCAGGATCGACCCCATATCTCCCGCGTTTCACCCCAGCACGACGTGCTGTGATAACACACATCTGTTTGGCGATGATGACCTTCACGCCTTTCCGTTTCTTTGCTTCCTGTAAGATGTTGACCATACCGGTTATATCGTACGGGTCAGCACTCTCAACAAAACTGACACCACAGGCGCGGCAAATTGCATCGAGGGATACCGGAGGACTCTCTACGCCACAGGCTGTCATTCCGGTGTTCGGGTTCGGCTGGTGTCCGGTCATAGCCGTGATTCGGTTATCAAGGATCACAACGGTAATATTTGCGCCGTTGTAGACTGCGTTTATTAAGCCCTGAATACCTGTATGCAGGAACGTAGAGTCCCCGATTGTACAGACAAGGTCATGCGGATCCCCGGAATGAGATATGCCGCTCGCCACGGTAATCGACGCACCCATACAGATGGTCGTATCAACTACGCCAAGCTGGAGACCCAGGGTGTAACACCCAATGTCGCTTGGGTATATTGCATCCCTGAATACTTTTTTTATTGCAAAGAACGCACTGCGGTGGAGGCAGCCGGCACAAAGGATTGGAGGGCGGGGCGGAAGGTTTTGAATGGGATCAACCTTCGGGAATGGATATTTTGGTAAAAATCCCGCCTTTTCCATTATCGCTGCGACTGCCTGGGGAGATAACTCCCCTTCGTAGGGTGCGTACCCGTTCTTCTTCCCCAATACCGGGACACTGCCGGCGACCTGGCGCACAACCTCTTCCACTTCTGGTGCGAGTTCCTCAATCACAAGGACTTTTTCATGTTTCTTTACAAAATCACCCAGCCATTCTTCATCGATCGGGTACGCCCCGATTTTCATAAACGATATCCCTTCTGGTAGTAACTCCTGGACATATGTGGCGCCAATTCCGCTCGCGATGAGTGCGATTTTTCCCCGTATTTGATAGTGGTTGAATCCCCGTTCAACCAACTGCTTCCTGATTGAAGACTGTTTCTCGTTAAGTTTTTTATGCAGGACACGGGTATGCGCCGGGATTACGACATACTGCCGCGGATCTTTATGGAACTCCCCTTTCCGAATGTTCACTGCCGGTTCTCCCAGATCCACATCACCTTTCGAGTGGCAGATTCGTGTCGTGGGGCGGAATATAACAGGTAGCCCTAACTCCTCAGAAAGCACGAACGCTTCGGGGATCATGTCATGTGCTTCCTGTATACTTGCAGGATCAAGACACGGTAACCGGGCGAAATGCGCGTAGCACCGTGTATCCTGTTCGTTCTGCGAACTATGGGCAAATGGATCATCCGCACTCAGTATTACGAGTCCTCCGGTGACACCCGTATAGGCACTCGTCATCAGGGGATCCGCAGCAACATTGAGTCCAACGTGTTTCATAGTGCAGAGCGAACGGATGCCGCACCATGCTGCAGCGAGAGCATTTTCAAATGCCACTTTTTCGTTGACTGACCACTCGATATAGTATGATCGGTCCGGCTGTACCCGCAGCACATCGATCACTTCAGATGATGGTGTGCCTGGGTATCCGCTTACAAAATTCACACCGGACTCAACACATGCGTGAGCGATCGCTTCATTCCCGAGGAGATATTTTCGTCCCATTATCTCAGATCCCGTACTTATACCGTGGCTTTTTCACACATATCCCTATCTGAATATATCGCCATCACTCTGTCGATTCACAACTTATAAAAACTCTGGTGGAGTAGTAAATAAGGTAAATTTCAGGCAAACTTTTGGGCCCGTAGCATAGCCCGGTGGTGCGCCCGGCTGATAACCGGGAGGTCATGTGTTCGAATCACATCGGGCCCATCCTGCACGTTTTGATGTTTTTCTCTCACGTCTTTGCTCAGTCTCAAAGTACATGATACAAATGCCAGAGTGGAATTTAAAAATGCAAAATTATGAGGTTCGCCCGAATATTCTTACTTTTCACACGCAGGAAATCAGGGTAAATTTTAAAAACAACTTTTCCATTTAAAAGGGAAAAACAAAGGGCGGATATATCGGTCACGATTGCCGGGCGAAAATATACCCAATCACTTTTTCAAGTGCCTCAACAAGCTCTTCTTCCCCTTTCAGGTAATCGTGCAGTGCGCGGTAAAGCATAAAGATGATATCAAAACCATAGTGTTCGATTGCAGTCTTTGCATCAAGAGGATTAAGGTACGAATCGGTAAGGAATCCATCGAAACTATACATCAGATCGTAAAATTTACCCTCTTCGGACATCACGCAGAACTGGTCGGTGACCGGCATCTGGGGGTTGTCCGGCCGGAATGCAACGGGCTCAGCAACCTTCCCAAGAATGATCATCTTTTGCGGGTAATATGCGGGATCGTAGATTTCTCCTTTGGTATCCTGTTTTCCCTTCCTTAACATATTCAGCCCGACAATCTTGACAACCGGAACCGCGGATTTGGCCATCCGTGCCAGGAGTTCTGTGTCATGATCCCTAATCTCTTGTGAGAGAGTGTCCCCTTTTGCCTGCAGCTCTTTCAGCTCTTCAATCTTCTGCTCCAGTTTTTTTAATCCGGCTTCAATTTCATCCATTATTTTCACCATAGCCCGGAACGAACCGGACGGATAACAAGTGTTGGTACTATGCCTATAAAACCGCTCGTTTTCCTTTGATTTATCAAAAGACCTGATCCTAAAGACAGGCATGAAATCTCAAAGTGGAGATTTATTAAATCAGATGACCCGTTGCCCTATAAAAAAATACTTCCGGTCTCTTTTCAGGATTGCCCGACCCTCGTATCCAACAGGGAGATTCTCATCAATCACAATTCCCAGATAATTGGGTGATCTGGCCATTACCGATCCCTCTTTGATTGTTTCTGTCACGAGAAATGGCACCTGTTTTTCCAGACACCCTTGATTGATGGAAGTGTAGACCTTTTCAGCACGGGAATTCATGATACGTGAACGATCCTTCTTCACCCGGTCGGGAAAGTCCTCCTTTGCAGGGAGGGGTGTAAAAGGACGCTGTGAATAGCGGGTGATATTTACTTTGTTCGGTCGCACCCTGTCTATCAATTCAAGGGAGGCTGAAAAATTTTCTCGTGTTTCACCAGGAAATCCGACGATCATATCAGTTGCTAATGTAATTTCCGGATACCGTTTCCTGAACAGAGAAACGATCTCTTCATAATCTGCAACGGTATATCCTCTCCCCATCCGGTCAAGTATAGCATCTGATCCGGACTGAACGGGAAGGTGAACAAATTTAAAAATTCGGTCACTGGCAAAAGCCTCGACCAGCTCATCAAGAATTCCTTTTACCGTGGCAGGGTTCATCATTCCTACCCGAATTTTAAACTTTCCTGGCAGATCTCCCATCCTTTTTAATAGATTGGGAAGTGATGTCCCGATATCCCGTCCCCAGCAACTTACATCCTGCGCAGTAATCTGGATTTCAGCTGTCCCGGTACGTATATGCGCCAGAACCTCTGGCAGGATCTCCTCTTCAGCAAAACTTTTCAGAGGTCCGCGGGCGAGCCGGGTAAGACAGTAGGTGCACTTACCAGCACATCCCTGAGCCACCTGCACAATCGCTACACCACTGAAAGCAGCAGTCCTGACACGCCGGTATGCTTCATGGATTGTTTCCGAACGGAGAATAGTAGGATTACACACGGCAAATATTGCTTCGCGTTGCACTTCCGGCATGCATCCCGTCACATAGAGGTCATATTCCCGAAACCGTGAAAGCCGCCTGAGCATGCGCCGCTCTGTTGCTCCGACAACAGTGCAGGTGTTAATGATTATTGCGTCTGCCGCTTCTGCTGAATCGACAAGAATACTCCCTTTGTCGAATAAAATCTCCTTAAGTTTTGCTGTATCACCGAAATTATAGCGGCACCCGTATGTTTCGATATAAACGCTCCGGTCTCGAAACATTTCCAGAATTTGAATATCAGCGCGATTTCCGCAGCCGGGTTCTGGTTTTTCTGCCACTAGGTAAGCACCCATAATCCATTGAACGCGCTTTGATAAATAGTGTGAAACTAAAAAAGACGGGAGAGGACAAAAAGGTCATTAAGAATCAGGTCTTAATCCATCATCCCGGAATTCCATAACTCACTTCATCTCGTGAGCACAACACTTAACCAATGGCGCCCATAATCTGTTTATCATGATGAGGATCGGGCTGCTTGGCTGTGGTAACATTGGACATATCATCGCACAGCACGGAGGCAGTTTCGAAATCTCAGCGGTCTATGATAAAGTATTAGAGCGGGCAGAAGAGATTGCAGGGATTTCCGGTGCACACGCATATGAAGATTTTGACTCCTTTATTACAGCAGATATCGATATCGTTGTCGAAGCAGCATCGGTAAGTGCTGTGAAAATTTATGCCGGGCAGGTTTTATCCCACAATAAAGATCTGGTGATAATGAGTGTTGGTGCTCTTTCCGATCCAGTATTCCGTGATGAGATCCGGGAAATGGCCACTAAATATGGACAGAAAATTCACATCCCCAGCGGGGCGATATTTGGCCTCGATAACCTCAAGGTAGGAAAGATTTCAGAAATCAAAAGGTTACTATTAAGGACAACAAAAAGTCCTGCATCTCTGGGTATTACCACTGATACGCGGAGGCTGATATTTTCCGGGAAAGCCAACGAGTGCATTAAGGCATTTCCAAAAAATGTCAATGTATCGGTAGCCATGAGTCTTGCGGCCGGACATGACACGGATGTGGAGCTCTGGGTTGACCCGTCAGTCGACCGAAATGTTCATGAAATATTCGTTGAAGGGAGCTTTGGTGAGACCTATATCAAAGTGACAAATGTTCCCAGTCCCGGCAACCCTGCAACCAGTTACCTTGCTGCCCTGTCAATCCTCTCGCTCCTGAATAATCTCAGTGATCCTATAATCGTGGGAACTTGATGTGGTATAACAGGTGACCTGGTATGGTAACACTCGATTATCTATTGCAGTTCATTAAGGAGGATGCCCCCTGCGGGGATGTAACATCTGCTGCGATTTTACCGGATATTACCTGTACCGCGGTGATACGTGCCGAGCAAGCCGGGATTATCGCAGGACTCGAAGAAGCATCGCTGCTTTTTTCTCATTTTGGTATTTCTGTAAATCCTCTCGTAAAAGATGGGGATTCTGTCAGACAGAACGACTCACTGCTGGTACTCAACGGTGATGCTAAAAAAATTCTTCTTGTCGAAAGGACTGCCCTCAATATTATAGGAAGAATGAGTGGCATTGCAACACAGACACGAAAGATGGCAGATATTGTATCGGCTGTTAATCCAAACTGCCGGGTGGCAGCTACACGGAAGACATGTCCGGGATTTCGGGAGCTTGATAAAAAGGCTGTAAAGATCGGGGGGGGTGATCCTCATCGTATGAACCTGAGTGATGGTATACTTATCAAAGACAACCATCTGGCACTTGTTCCGCTTGTTACCGCAATCCGCACGGCAAAAAAGGATTCGTCTTTTAAAAAGGTTGAGGTGGAAGTGGAGACATCTGATGAAGCCCTGACCGCCTCAAGAGCGGGTGCAGATATTATTATGTTTGACAATATGGACCCGGACCAGATTACTCAAACGATACATATTTTGAAACGCGAGGGTCTGAGGGAACAGGTTATTATTGAACTTTCCGGAGGTATCGATGCGGGGACTCTGCCTTTGTTTGCCGCGCTTGATGTCAATGTGATTAGTCTGGGTATGCTTACCCATTCAGTAAGAAATTTATCAGTTAATCTTGAAATTATTCCCAATGATACCCGATGATTTCCTGATTATTCTATCGATTGGATTAATTTTTATGCAGTATCATAACAGTTTTAAGGTTTACCTTTAATTATTTCACGGCACTATGAAAATTGTGTGGTGAAAAACTTAATAGTCCGATACCACGTATGGGTGGCTATTGAGGAACAGGAATGAGCAATCCGGAAACAGAGACAAGCCATGCTGAATCTTATACTGAAGCAACCCCCTTGGAGTCAACGGGTTTTGATGAACGCAGGAAACAGCGGATAAAAGGGTTTATCTCACTCCTTAAGGATCCCAGTCTCGACTATCGCTGGAAGGCAGCAGAAGCTCTGGGAAATGAAGGGGACGCATCGGCTGTTGAACCACTTATTGATGCACTCAAAGACCCTTACGTAGATGTCCAGTGGCTTGCGGCAAAATCCCTTGGACAATTGGGGGATCCCCGGGCTATCGACCCTCTCATCGAAGCTCTGAAATCTGATGACAAATGGCTCCGTATAGGAGCTGCAACAGGCCTGGGAAGACTTCGGACCTCCCGTGCTGTAGAACCGCTGCTCCCTCTTCTTAAGGATAAAAAGAAAACCGTCCGGAAAACTGCGGCATGGGCGCTTGGCGCTATTGCTGATGACAGAGCAATTTCCGCACTGAAAGAGACACTGAATGATGAGAATGCAGAAGTACGGGATGCAGCACAAAAAGCTCTTGATTCGATAAAAATTGCAAAAACCGGAAAGAATGCTGAATCTCCTTAAAAGTATAGGTGCCAGGGAGATTGCAGTTATTTCTCTAAGTAAGGATCTATGCGATTAATATTTTATCACTAATAGTAAGATCATGCAGGGGAATTATTAGCTGTATACACAGGGATGACAGAGATATCTTTCTCGGAACTGATTACAATCTCTTTTTTCCCTCGATATGTTTGAACAACTCCAAAGACGGTGATTGAATCACCTTTCTGGAGTGTCAATTCCTGTGCAATCTGAGCCGGCACAAAAATGGTGATAGCGTCGATATACAAATTCATATGCCCGCCATTTTTCGTTATGATCATCTGATCGATTGTCCCACCGAAGAATACGAGTTCCCCATCTGCAGAATTATTCGTAAAGGGCTGCGCAAATGGTTGTTTTCCCACAGTCGTAAGTATCAGGTGGGCAATAATCACCGTACAGGCAACACCCAGCAAAAGTAACAATGCCACGCGTTCCTGACGCCCATACATACGAGAGTATTGAGGGGGGTTGTTTAAATTACCGATAGTTTCATATGTTAACAGCGTTAACATAGCAACCATGTATACGACAACCTTACCCCCCTCATCAAAAACGGTGATGGAAATTCTGGACAGCGGCGGTGCGATGACGCACAAAGATCTCGTGCAAAATACCCACCTTGCACCACGAACCGTTCGTTATGCATTGAAAAAACTCAAAGAGCGGCACCTTATCATTGAGAAGTTTAACTTCCGTGATGCCCGTCAGATAATTTACCAGACCCGGACTGGACAAACAAGTAAACCCCAGACTGTGTGCGTATGACGAAACATACCTGCACCCTGATGCATTGTGATACCATGGTCCGGAACCTTCTCCCGCCCATGAGAGCCGAGATGGTATTACGATTAGTACAGCGTCAGGGGCTCAGCCAGAGCGATGCAGCAAAACGTCTTGGGGTCACAAGAGCAGCGGTATCCCAGTACCTGAGTAAAAAGCGAGGGGCGGGTGACTGCAGGATTTCAACGGAGCTTGATTCCCTGATAGACCGTTGGGCGCTCGCGGTCGTTACCGGTGAAAGTGATATAAATTTATGTGATGTATGCCAGTGTGCCCTTAAAAAATTCTGAAATTGTCCTATCCCAAAATCATTTGACAACACATCTAAATAACGATGTGAGCAAACTAACGAATCGGGACATTCAGAGGATCATCCGACAATGGGTGATTGGAAATACTGTTGAGTGAGGTTGTCTGTAGTGCCAATAATAATTTCCTTCCAGGGGTTAAATCGCGTTATTCCTGCTGATGACGATAGTAGAGTAATACAAGAAGGATGAGCACGACTGCAACCGCACAAAATTTCAGGTAGTCGGTCTTAATTCCGGGTGATTTTACCCTCGGATTCCAATCGTCTTCAAATACCTCAAGGAAGTAACGGGCAACCCCGGAATGGTCAATTATTACCCCTGCTTCCCGGTTAAAGTTAGGGGAGTTGCTGTTCCAGTTGATACTGCTCACCAGCACATACCGGGAATCCACGATCACTCCTTTATTATGGATTTTATCGATCTCATTCGTGGCGAGATCTGCACACCGGGCTTCCAAGGGGATATGTTCGGAAGCACCGATGCGGTTGATCAAGACAACCATCTCATCATTGTCTTTTTCGTTTTCAATATTGAACCAGTAAGAATCCAGCAATACTCTGACCTGAACTCCACGACGGGAGGCGTTGATCGCCGCAGAAAGATACGGATTCAGGGAATTGGGGGTTTCATTAGTGATGTATG
Organism: Methanoregula sp. UBA247; assembly: GCA_002495055.1. GTDB lineage: Archaea > Halobacteriota > Methanomicrobia > Methanomicrobiales > Methanospirillaceae > Methanoregula. Next base: position 64,568 of record DADR01000007.1, read on the forward strand.
CCTGCTCGATCTCGATGCTCCTTTCTGCAGAGTTTATCAGCCCGGTAATCTGGTTGCTGGTATCAGGAGAGATTACAGTTCTGATCGTTGCCCCATTAAAAAAACCTGGTGGAAACTCAACCTCATGTTTGACATTGGATGCGGTTTCCAGGTTCCCCGCTGATCCATTATAAGCAATCACGGACTTGCCGTGAGAATCAGTCATGAAGACCATTGAGAAATACTCAGCAAGTGCAGGATCTTCGAGATAAACTCCCCAGCCGCGATTACCGTTTATCCCCGCCGGGGGGAACCCGCTGTATTTGAAATTCTCGCTGGTGAGGAGGATTGCACGCCGGTCGAAGACTACATATTTTGCATGATCATAGCGATAGGGCGCATGGAAACCGGCGCGTGACTCCATAATAGAGACAGGAATTCCCCGCTCAGTCATCTTCCGGATTACTTCTTTTTCTTCTGGTAAGATGCCTCCAACCGGTCCCCCTTCAAGCATAATGCTGACATCCACGTTCCTCTCCTTAGCGGTAATCAGCATATCTGCCATAAGGGGACTTGAAAATTCATACACATTCAGAAGAATTTCACCAGACGACTGGTTCACCGCATAAGAAAACATATCATTGGAGCTATCCGGAGAGACAAAGGTTGTCACCGAAACATTCCTGAATACTGCGGGAATGAAGCGGGACTGCCCGATCATTAATGGCCTGATATCCCAGGTTCCATTTTCGAAATAATGGACCTGCCCTTCGCGCGGTTTTACATCATCAGGCCATACAACCTTCTGAATAAGGAGACCCTTCCTGTACAACATTAGATTATCTCTTGCGTTCGCCATCCGGAGGGTATCTCCAGGGATAACATTCCGAACCAGAGGGGAATTGTCCAGCCACTCAAAATCCGGGTATTTTCCATGAGTTTGTTCATAAGCGGTTCCACTGCGGGCAATGGTAAGTAAACCATTTATTTTTGTTCCGGAAGGGAACCGAAATCCCTCTTTGCCGTCAGAAATCGTGATATCGTCAAGGGAACCAGTACCAGAGAGGACGAGATACTCGTCCGCATCATCATACTGGTATGGATCGGGACAGAACTCAATAATCTGGACGGCAGCCCCCACATGCATCGCGCATAACAAAAAAATGAAAAACGGAAGGAGACGATGCATGACCACTCAATTTCGCCATTCTCCTTTTATAATCTGGCGGTATACTTTTTCTGCAGCTATGAATCCGGGGATAAAACCGCACGAAAACCAATCGGCTCAGCCGATTATTGTGAAAGTCGGGGGCAGTCTCTTTCATCAGATATCCTGTCTCGCTCAGGTTTTTAATGATTCAATACATCCATTGCTCATCATTCCCGGCGGAGGACCGTTTGCTGATACAGTCCGACGTTGCCATGTCGATAACGAATCCGCTCACTGGATGGCTGTAGCGGCGATGGAACAGTATGGCTGGTTTATCGCATCGCATGGCATTCCCACAACAACAGAAATGGCAATCCCGCGCGTAACAACAGTTTTTCTTCCCTACCGATACCTTGTGTCACACGATGTCCTGCCCCATACGTGGGATGTGACCTCTGATACAATCGCTGCATGGGTGGCAGGAACCCTCCATGTCGACCTTCTCCTCCTCAAATCGATAGATGGCATATACATCAACGGGGTCCTCCAACAAAAGGTAACAGGCCTTGTTGAATCTGATGTAGTTGACCCTTTTTTTATCCCGTTCGTGATAAAACATTCAGTAAAAACAACCATCATCAATGGATCAGACAAAAACCGAGTCGAAAACTATCTGAAGGGGGATTCAGTACCGGGAACTGAGATCGGTACAACCTTTTAAAGGTTCTAAAAGAGATACTATAGGAATCCTTGGAGGTTCAATAATGTCAGATAAAAAATGTACATCCTGCAATGCCCCGCTTGCAGAAGAAGGTGCAACCGAATTCGGATGCCCCGCATGTGGTGTTGAGATCAACCGTTGTTACCGGTGCAGGGAGCAGAGCATTTCCTATACCTGCCCAAAATGTGGATTCGGGGGACCGTAATACATGGGTAGTGTAGCTGTTATTGCCCGGGTTATGCCCGATTCACCTGATGTAAACCTGGACGAGTTGAAAAAAGCATTAAAACAAAAGCTTCCCGGCATTCAGGAAATCAGAGAAGAGCCGATCGGTTTTGGTTTAAAAGCTCTTAAACTTGTGGCGATCGTCAATGATGCTGGTGGTGAAACCGATGCAATCGAGAAGTCCCTTAATGAAGTAACGGGTGTTGAACGGGCAGAGATTATTGAAGTGACATTAACCTGACACAGGTTATATCGTTTCTTTTTCCTAAACTTCAAGAGTTTCGAGAACCTTTTTGGTTATCGTCCGTATTTTTTCAACCGATTCCCGGAATGCTATTACTTCTGATTCATCGATCTTGATAGTGATAGGGAAGACACCACTTCTGTTTATTCTGGCAGGAACACCAGTACAGACATCGCCTTCTCCGATACCGTTCACCTCGCTTTTTATATAAGCTGAAACGGTCAGAATCCGGTTTTCATCTCCAAGCACAGTCTTTACTAACGAGGCAATTGCCTCTCCTGGCCCATACACGGTAGATCCTTTATCTTTGATGATCATGTTCCCGCTGCTTTTTACCGATTCAATAATTTCTTGTACCGGGAGGTGTGCAAATGCCGGCAGGTTGGATATCTTTATACCACCTATTGTCGTAGCTGACCACAGGGGAACCATGCTGTCGCCATGCTCTCCAATAATCCGTGTGTGAACTTCGCTCACATGGACTTTAAAATAGGCAGCAATGAGGGATTTTAAGCGCATCGAATCAAGATGCGTTCCAAGACCGAATACCTGACTTGGTTTAAGACCCGAATGTTTCAGAGCCACACAGGTCATTACATCTACGGGATTGGTTACCACGAGAATCTTGGTGTCGGGTGCTATGACGCCGATAGTCTGTGCAAGCGGTGCGACAATCTGTGCATTTGCCAGCGCCAGATCAAGACGATCCTGTCCGGGCGAGCGTGGGATACCTGATGTAATAATAACGACGTCAGATCTGGCAGCGTCTTTTAAGTTTGTTGTCCAGTTGACCTTGATATTTGTACCGCGGGCAGCAAATGAATCGATAAAATCCTGCGATATACCACGGAGGAGTGTTTCGCGCCCTTCCCGTCCATAGAGAAGGATTTCTCTTACATGAGGATTTGCTGATATCGCATATGAGGCAAACATCCCCACATTACCGGTTGCACCAATGACCGTCACTTTAGACATGATAATCGTAAATGGGGACGTGTTATCGGTCGACTGTACGTTTCTGCGTTTGCCAAAGCTTCCATCCTCCGCCCCGTTACCCCATGGGCGCCG
>DADR01000007.1:68066-68310 GCA_002495055.1 Methanoregula sp. UBA247
ACTGGTCAATAAAGGCTTTTTACCCTTATCAGGATCTCATCTTCGGATTATTCCTTTTCCCGCGGTAACCCTCAGGGAACAAAAACCTCCCCGCCAACTTTATTTATCCATTTATCCGTGAATTCCTTGATCGCAGTCTGATCATTTTTATCGAAAATATCAAGCGCGGTTACCGGGTTACTCCCCGGGGATAAAACGGTGAATAATTTATTGAAATCGCCCTGGTATACCTCGATTACCTGTT
>DADR01000019.1 GCA_002495055.1 Methanoregula sp. UBA247
CTTCGCCGTGCATCGGGCCTTTACCGTTTCCATCGCCAATTGCGGGAAATGCCTCCGGGTGCGCTGTCCTGAATTCCTTGAGCAGGGTCATTGCAGTCTCAAGGTCCCCGCTCGTCACTGCTGCACTGATAGCGGATACATCATATCCCTTTGCCGTCAGGTTGGTCAGCAGCTGAGACATTCTTTCTTCATTCGCTTCGCCGTGCATCGGGCCTTTACCACTCGTATTCCCGGAAGGAAAACCGGTCCCATTCTGCATCGTGGCTGATGCACCGGCCGATCCAATGACCAGCGCAGCGATACAGAAGACTGCGAGAGCTCCGCTATAGATTCTTGGTGTTTTCATTGTTTTCGTTCTCCCGTTCCTTTTTGACAGGTGATGATGTAGTGTAGACCACACATCATGTAATGTTTATACGACATTTTGACATTTAAAAGTATCTAAATATCTGACATAAGTAACAATTAAATGGAGAGAAGGAGATAGATAATTACAGATATCCTAAGATCTTCGATATCAGTATATGAATACTACTGCCGAGTGACCGTATGAAAAAAAATACCTTCTATCTCATATTCGGATGCATTGCTCTTGCCCTTCTCATTGTTTTCTGGTATTCGGTTGAACTTCACAATTCACTCCTTATTGAAATCGCTTTTGTCATCGGGATTGCACTAGTATACCTGGCAAAAAGAAATGTTACGGATGTTATTAACGACGAACGGAATATAAAGATCACCGAACAGGCAACGGCGCGGACGATGCAGGTCTTCTGGGTCGTATTCTGTACATTCTCCATTGGAGCTGTTATGGAAATTCTCCGTGTCCCGACATTTCCCCGTCCGGCATTTGGAGCGCGTCCTGCTGACATCCTTCCCCCGCGAATGATGGGGTATATCCAGTTGGGTCTTCTCTGCCTGATGATCTTCCTATACGTTGGTTTCAGGATCTATTATGCGAAAAAATATGGAGATTTTGAGACCGATGAAGAATAAGATCAAAATATTCCGGGCTATGCACAATCTGACCCAGGAACACCTGGCCCAGACTATCGGAGTCAACAGGCAGACCATTCTTGCAATAGAGAAAGAAAAATACATCCCCTCCCTTGATCTCGCTTTTAAAATCTCACGCTACTTTGGGGTAAATATCGAAGAAGTTTTTATATTTGACGAAAAGACCCCATCAGTCCTCGACAAATAAGACCCGGATGTACCCCCCAACTGTTTTTTTATGACACCTGCAATTCCAGATATCAGACGGTTTTCCTCAAATGCCCTCCCTGCAAAGCATGTGACTTCGTGAACCACGTTGAGGGTTGCTCATCGTCCGGCAATGATGAGGTAATGATAAGGTCCGGAGTCCTGAACTGAAATAATTCTGAACCCGGCAGAAGTAATCAGGGTGCGGGCTTTTTCCACAGAGAATCTCTTTTCGGGTGGCGGGCCAAACGGCATGGGTTCATCCTTCCAGTCAAGGTCGATGAGGAGTCCCGATGGTCGCAGCATTTTTTTTGCATTCCGGAGGACAACGGCCGCTTCATTAAAATCGTGGAGATCAATTCCAAAAAATACCCTGTCTGCACACTCTTCACAGACCATGGTTTCTTCTGCTGCTTTGACTTCTGTAATAATATTGTCAAGACCTTCTTTTTCTGCCTGAATACGGAGTCTTTCGATAGCGCCGGGATCGATATCATTCGCATATATCTTCCCCCGTGGTCCGACTTTGCGGGCTGCAGGGAGGGCAAAGTAACCATCACCGCATCCCATATCTATAAAGACCATACCCGGTTTTATACCAATTTTCGAGAGAATATGATCCGGGTCCTGCCATTTTAGTCGTTCCGGGTCATCCGATCTGAATAGTCGTTTACTCAAAAGCGCACCTGCTTTCTCTTGTATGTTTTTTGAAATGATCGGGTATTTAAGGATAGATCCACTATCACGTGACAGCCCCGGATTAATCGTTTATGCTTTCAAACCGGATCACGTACCATTGTTGTACCTCGCTGAAAAAGAGGCATGCAGGCACATGAGGAATTCACCGTTTTCAAACGTTTTTCAGATTTTATAAATATATTATGAATATTTAACCAATCCGGCAAATTGATCATGCTTTTATACCCCTTTTCTTCCACTGGAGCGGACTGTTTATAAAGCGCCAATTACTTCACGAGGGATTTATATGCGATTTTTTATTATGATATTCCGGGTGGGGTTCAGCTCATGTACTCTGGACGCGAAACAGTACTATATCCTATGACAGTCATACTAATAGGCAGGAGGAATTCCCTGGATCAAAAATGGTGGTAACGGCATTTTTTAAGAAGTAACGGTTACCCCGCACGTCACGAGAATCGTTCACGGGCCTGTAGGAAAAGGGAGGTTACCGGGTAGTACCGTCCCAACCGGAAAGCCTTGCCCACAGCCACCATGCGGCATAGGCCTTCTGGTTTGCATTCAGGGGTTGTGAATGCGCAGAACTACATTCAAACCAGTCAGTATCCTTGCGATGAGTGTTCTGCCAGTCAATCGCCCAGTTACGGGCACCACCATTATAATTACACCCGTCATCTGCTCCTTTATCGAGATAGTAATTGCCATCAGGATCATAGCTCTCGATATCAGCAAAATCAAAGAGAATTTTGTTGTTTGAACGACAATAATTCCGTATTTGTTCATTCCTGCTATTCAGGTTCCCGGAAACACCGGTCCCATCCAGATGCCCGGTCATGTACACAAAATTCACGTCCGGAAACTCTGATTCAAGCTTATTCATCAGTGAAAGATAGGTATTGATATGGGACTCTTTCGCTTCAGAAACCTGTCCGCACCATGACCACATGACAACATTGATATCCCGGTTGGCCTTCAGGTAGGTTCGTGTCCTGTCCGCCCATGAGATACGGTCCGGCGATCCCAGATCTCCGGAGAGAACACCGTCACGGATATCCAGCGCTCCGCCTCTACCGCCATTGTTCCAGGAATACCGGGAACTGCCCCATGGAGCACCGGAGAAGTGTGAAAGTCCGGTCATTCCATCCGTTACCTGGCTTCCATGCGATGTGTGCCCGTACGCAATATGCAGGGATGTTTTTGCACGCTCAATGGCTGATGCCGGAACCTGGGAAAGATCCGTGCAGGTATGATTGATTATTATCGGTTGGGGCTGCACCGAGAAAATAACCTCTCCCTCAAGGGATTTTGTCTGGTCCCGGCCCTTCATCCAGAAATATCCCCCTATGGCACCCAACAATAATCCTGCCAGTACCAGTATGATAACCGTGCTAGTCTCCATTATTTTCAAAAACCTCCTGACCTCCATATTCTCTTTGTTCAACCCTGTTTTTTATAGTTCGGTTCTGCGTCGAAGACCACGCTCAGAGAACCAGAGATTTCCTAAAGAAAAAAAGAGAGCGTGATCGTCTTTATCATGGCTGATTGTAGCAATCGTTCCCTGCTTGAGATCCAGCCAATAAAAAGGATATGATTGGCGCGGTAGTGACAGAACAACGGGATATCATCTTCACTGAATTATACGGTCACGCTTCCCCTGCGTTATGATAATTATCGAATATATTTATTTTACCCATTGATTAATAGCAAAAATATATTCTCTCACCCATGACCCAATTGTTTTTCTAGTCCGCTGACACATGGTTTCTACCACAAGATCACAGAGTGGTCTTACTATGACTATGCAGCAGTCTGTTTTCCTGACAATCGTGCTTATTCTCCTTATCTTTACTGCCGGCTGCACCGATACCTCTGAGAATATGCCGCCACTGCCGACAATGAGTACCCTGCCGCCGCTTCCCGGGAGTAATCCACAAGTTGGCCAGATTCTGCAGAACTTCGGGGACGTGGCCGGACAAGGTATCCCGGGCGGCACAATCGACACAATCACGTTCACTGTTGGCCTCATCAATAGCAGCAAATCCGTGGATATGGAACAACTTGCCATTGTTTATGCGGATGCAATCCGTACCGAATCGCTCTACCCGGTTGAGGGGTTCCATGGCGATCCCCCAAAAGGCTTCTGGAGCATCATCAGCGTGGAAAATGAGATAGGAAATCCCAATAACCGGCTCGATAACGAAGAACGGTTTGTCATCCGTATCAATCCAAAAGCACCTCTCGTTCCCGGGCAGATGATCACTATTGATGTAAAGCCTCCCAATGGCCGTTCCCTGACTATCCGACGGTTCGCACCACCAACCATTCAGGCAGACAATATTCTGTTATCTCTGTAATTTTGCAATCGATCAGGTGACTTTATCGCGTGTTATACGATAGTTGTAACAAGATTTTTTTATTTATCAGAATTATCCCGGGTGCTGTATTCAGGCAGGATGCTGATTAGCGTAACAACATTGGCTACCGGTTCAGGTTGAAGAAGGATGAGAATAATTTTTGATTTTCGTACACTGCAATTTTTTGCCCGGTTTCATGTTAAGGTTTATCCTTGTCTTTAACAGGATGTTTTGGCCCATTTGTGTCTGGATCGATCTTCTTTTTGCAATGGGGGCAGTATATCTCCCGGTCCCTCTCAATTTCTTCGATAAAACCTGAAGCAAATATTGCGGGGGGAAGGGCAAAAATCGCAATTCCGACTATGACAACGACACCACTCAGAAATTTTCCTATTATAGTTACCGGGTAGACATCGCCATACCCTACCGTTGCAAGGGTAATAAGTGCCCACCACATTGCATGGGGTATGCTGGCAAATGCTTCAGGTTGGGCTTCATGTTCTGCATAATAAATAAGCGAGCTGGCAAGCACCATTGCAATAAGGAGGAGGGACAGCGCGAGCAGAATTTCCTCTTTTTTCCTCATAAGAACCCGGTGGAATGTTGTTGCAGCAATGGAATATCGCCCAAGCTTCAGTATCCTTACGATCCTTAAGAGCCGGATAAGCCGGAGAAACCTGAGGTCTATTGGAATAATCAGAGGGATATAGAACGGGAGAATTGCCAGCGCGTCGATGATGAGGAAGGGAGTGGCAGCAAAGCGGAGACGCCCGGTTACCGGGTTCCGGTACTCTTCATAGTGGGTGCAGACCAGGATACGCAGGATATATTCAACAGTAAATATACTTACCGAAACGAGATCGATGATCTCAAATTCCACTAAAAACATCGTATGAATTGGCTGTACCGTTTCAAGAATAACAATGGTTACGTTCAGCAGAATGAGGAAAACCATGAAGTAGTTAAAGCATTTCGCCGGGAGATAATGATCCGGCGGCTTTTCGATTATATTAAATATCGTCTCTTTTAACGATTCGGTCGGGGCGATAATTCCACCTCATTGTCTGATGGTATCCTTATCCCATGCGGGTTTGATTCTGGATATACGCGATGTTGTTGGTTGTTCCTTGCGCCAGGGAAAGATAATCATGGTCAGAAATTTATCGTTCAACTTTTATGAATTCGCCAGAGCTTGCGCAGCATTTCTTGCAACTGTTGCACTCAAACTTTTACCATAGCAATATCCATTTTAGGCTAAACCAGATTAAAATAATTGGGATATGATATTAACGGGATGTCAGAGGGCACATAAAGCATCTTCATCTGCTCCATGTCCTGACTCCTTTGGCTCATATCTCAACAGGTAAACAGGTGATCCGGTAAACGTTTTCCCCGGAGATATTTCCGGCTTTATCAAAAGGATTGATTTATTTCTTTTTTGTTTCCTGTTTCAGTATGACCACGATCGCGATTACTACTATCATCCCGATGGCACCCAATGCCAGCACCAGGTCGATCGCGGATGGCTTCTTATACATCTTTTGCATTCCCGTAGTATACGTCTGGGTCTGACCGGCAGGTGTAGAAATGTTGGTTGTAGAATCCACATACTCCTGAAGGGTTAACAAAACAGTGTGCGTCCCGGCGTAAAGTCCTGATATTGTTGCCGGGCTCACTCCTTTGAAATCACCATCGATAAAAATTTCTGCACCCGGTGGCTCTGTGATGATAGCGAGTGAGCCGGTGACATCTTTTGCTGCAACAAGGACGGCATTGATCGCAGCCGTTTGACCTGATCCGACAGATACAACGTGGTCCCAGGTATCATATCCTTTGAGCGAGAGCGTGACCTGATGGTTGCCGGGCAGGACCTCGGGGAATACAACCGGTGTTATTCCACTCTGCCTGCCATCAATGAACACTTCAGCCCCTGAAGGGATAGTTGTGATGCCAATTGATCCGTTTGGGGGTGACAGGGGCGTTGGTTTTGGAAGGCTCGGTGTGAGCACTGCTGCGATCGTGAGGGGGATTGCAGGTTCCACCACGATATTCCGGGTGTATTCCTCATAACCGTCCAAAGAAATTGTTATTTTGTGATTTCCGACTGCAATATCCGTTAGCGTCAGGGGGGATATCCCCTTCATGACATTATCAATAAATACGGCAGAACCCGGAGGATTTGAAGTTACAGAAAGTGTCGTTGCCGGGGCGGCAATCGTGATAAAATTGTTCATGCTCATATGGTTGACCATTCCTGAACAGGTATCTCGTGCCTCAAGGGAAACCGAATAGATTCCCGGGGTTCTGTAGGTATGCCGGGGATTCTGTGCCGGTGATGTCCCACCATCGCCAAAATTCCATGTAAAGGCATTAGTTCCGGTTGATGTGCTGGTGAACTGGACCGTATGAGGGGCAATCCCGTATGCTGGCATACCAATAAAAGCTGCGGAAGGCTGGAGAGGTAAACATGTCGGGGTCACCGTCGTAATATTTTCCGGTGCCGGTATATTCATACCATAGGTGTCGGATCTCCACAGGTCACATTGCGTACCTGCCATGAATTTCAGGGTAAAAAATCCTGAACTATTATAGGTATGGGTTACCCCGTCAACCGAACCATAATAGGGAGGTGATCCATCTCCAAAATCCAGGGAATACTGGGTAGGAAAATCCCCCCCTCCTGAAGGTTGTGCCGGGAACATGAATCCCTGGTTACAGGGAAAACTTATGGGAAATCGATCACATCCACCACTGAACAGGATGAGAGACTGGCTTTGTGGGGGTCCGTCACACAGGATTGCTGTCACCGGGAATATACACCACGCTGTCATGATGACCGCACATACGACAATAGCCAGATTATGTCCTGATAGAAGGTTCATCTCGGGTTCCAGGAGTTTTAATCCATAACCAGAGTCGCAGCTCATACCCTGATTTGATAAAAAGACATTGATCGCTTCAGGGTAAAAACACCAGCTGTCCTTATTCGCTGATTCACCAGGAATTTCCCGGCAGCGCCACACAAAGTGACCGTGTGAATTATTTTTATGGATTTTGTCGTTCCAGTGACATAAGAAAATCCTTAATAGAGTTATTACCCTGTTACCAGCGACGCAAATATCATGAAAACGGAGTAACTTTCGCTCATTCATTCATACTATTGATTCAATTTGATTCTTTAAAAAAAATGATAAATACACAGAACAACGCTATGCTCCGGCCAGGGTTATCCCCTCCCTTCAGACTGAGGACAAGATTTGTATAAGCCAATTATACTATATTCAATCAATGAATTCTCCCGCAGACTGGTCAATGATAGAGCGGTCAGCTCTTTTCATTGCTCTTGTCTTAATCATCATCATCGGATTAAAGACGATTGAATTTGTCTTCAACCTCCTGCTCATCTCACTCATTCTTACCCTGATGACAATTCCCGCCATGGACTGGCTTAAAAGGAGGGGTGTACCTGCAGGTATTGCGGTGATGGTCGTCACTGCTCTTGCCTGTCTCTTTGTCCTGGTATTGATACTCCTCACGTTCTATTCGTTCCAGGTCCTCATGTCTGACCTGCCCATGTACCAGACGGATCTCAACCAGCGGCTTGCCGATATCACCACACTCATGGGCAGGTATGGTCTCGATATCACCCCTGCTACCTCATCGTCTTTCAAACTGATGGATATAGCACCTACGGTCCTGACTTCCATGATAAGCATCAGTGAAACCCTGATGTATGTGTTCTTCATCGGGGTCACGACGTTTTTCATGCTCCTTGAAGTGCCCAATATCACCCGCAGGATCGAGAAGATGTATACCACCCAGACGGAAAAATTCCGGCAGATGTCCCGGATGAGCGGGTACATTATTGATTTTATCATAGTGAGAACCGAGACCAATCTCATCCACGGCGTGTTGTTTGGCGGAATCCTGGCAATCATGGGTGTCCATGCTGCCCTGTTATGGGGAATCCTGACATTTTTCCTCGGCTATATTCCTTATCTCGGGCTGGTTGCTGCAGCACTACCCGCTCTCTTTTTCGCGTACCTGCAATTTGGCATGTGGGGAGCAGTGGCAGTGATCGTGGTAGTCGTCGTGCTTAACCTGATCGTAGAAAACCCGGTCTTTTCCTATCTTGCATCCCGCAAATTTGAAATGCCGGCGCTTGTCGTTATCCTGTCGGTGATATTCTGGGGCTGGCTGCTGGGTATTGCCGGCATGCTTTTTGCGGTCCCGATCACGCTGATGGCACTCATAATCATCCAGTGCGTCGATGATCTCCGCTGGCTGAACGAACTGCTCGGGGTCAGCCAGCTCTTTGACGATGGAAACAAAAAACCCGACACGGAAAATTTTCAGAAATAACAAAAAATTCGATGACTAATGCAATAATTATCGCATCATTTTTATTGAATTCTGCCCCTTGGCAAAAACGTGATGCCTCTTCCTACCATCCCAGGAACCATGCCATAGCAAAAAAACCGTGAATGAGTGCAACCACGATAGTCAGCCGGGCTAGATTTACATGCCAGGAAAACGGTATATTGCCTTTTCCTTTCATGATCATAAATCCAAGCGTCGCAGTACCGATGAGGCACAGGAAGAGGATAATCCCGGTAATCATGATCAGCGGAAGGGTTAACCACGTGAATAATGCCATATACTGTCGTTACGTTCATCCCTGATTAATGTTTCAACGGGGGAGCTGTACCCTCAGGGATTATTCACGGGGAACGGTTCGACCGGGCATGTTCACCGCTTAATTTCTTGCTCCTGAGCAGTCTGTGGTAGGCGATGGCAAACCGGTGCGCCTCGTCACGGATCTCCTGTAAATACCGCAATGCCATTCCTTTTGGATCGAGCCGCCGTGGAAGCATCTCGCCGGGCAGGTACACTTCCTCTTCTCTTTTGGCAAGGGCTATAACCGGAATGACAAGATCCAGATCCTGTACTGCTTCCAGCGCAGCGGATAACTGGCCTTTCCCGCCATCGATAATAATGAGGTCAGGCAGATTTGAATTCTCCTCGACCAGCCGATGATATCTCCGCTTCACGATCTCCGCAATCGAGGCAACATCATCGATACCCTCTATCGTTTTAATTTTGAACCTGCGGTAGTTCTTCTTGTCCGGCATCCCATTCCTGAACTGAACCATGGACCCGACCATTGCCGTTCCGGAGAGGTGCGAAATGTCAAAACATTCTATCACATCCGGCTCATCTGCAAGATTCAGTGTTACCTGCAGGTCTTTTACTTTCAACTCGTTTTTTAAGAAGGCCTGATCGATGTTCTTCTCAACAAGGTCGAGCAGCTTTTTCTTCTCACCGATCCTGGGTACCGTTACCTGCACACGTTTGCCTTTCTTTTCTTCAAGGTAACCTGCAAGCGCCTCATCAACTTCGTGGGACAGGATCAGCTCCGCGGGGGGTAAACGATCAGCATAATACTGCACAAGAAATTCCTCAAAAAAATCTTCACGGTTGTCAAACACGTATTCCTGCTTACCGGTAAGCAAACCCTTTTCGATTGAGAATACCATCAAAAATACCGTATCGTGAGCTATTGTATACCCGATGATATCCTGGTCAGTCTCCTTCGGACGTTCGACATGCTGGCGTTCGGCAAGGTGCTCAATCGCCGTCATCTGATTTCTGAGGACCAGCGCTCTCTCATAGTCCTGTGCAGCTGAGCATTCTGCTATCCCCTTACGTAACAATGCTAATAGTTCACTGCTCTTACCTTTCAGCAACGCTGTTGCCCTCTCGACCTGTATGTGATAGTCGTTCTCGCTGATGAGGCCGATACAGGGAGCACTGCATGACTTCATATGATACCGCAGGCAAGCTCGTTTTGGCATTTTTTTACACGAACGCAGGCAGAAGGTCCGTTTTATGACTCTGAGTATCGCGTCGCGCTCTGCTGCGGATACGAAGGGCCCGAAATAGATCGCTTCACCAGAGCTCGTACGCCGGGCAAATCCGATCCGGGGAAATGGTTCGCGGGTAAGTTCGATATACGCAAACCGTTTCGCGTCCTTTAAATCGATATTGTATTTCGGCTGGTGTTTTTTAATCAGGTTGTTTTCCAGCAGCAATGCTTCAGTCTCGGTGTTGGTCACCATCACGCTGACCGATGAGATACGGGCAATCAGGTTCCGGGTTTTGGGATCATGATCGGTTTTCTGGAAATAACTCGTCACCCTTTTTTTGACATTTTTTGCCTTCCCGACATAGATTACTGTGCCTGTTTCATCGGAAAACAGGTAGCAGCCGGGGTTATCCGAAAGGGTGGTCAGATCTATCATCGTTACTATTGTGTAAGAGTACTGAGGTCATAAGGAATGGGGATAGGGCAGGGTAATGGATAGCGGGAAATGATCTTCCGGCTATCATGTCCGGCTGGTGATCTGCAAAGGTAAATAGTTCCGGATTGGCATCAATGCTAGTACCATTCATCGCCCATTGCAATCCATTTTTGCATATCAGTATCCAATAATGTATTACAGATTATTCTGGCAAATGTATTAATATTTATAAAAATACTTAGATGTTCGACAACTTTTTTAGTCAAATGATACCTGACGGGAGGTGCGGTATGACAGGGAAGTATACCTATGTGAAGGGTATCCCGATAGAGGCACAATACCTCTACAAGAAAGCAATGGACATGTACACGAGGGGAAAGATTGAAACTGCACTGATATACCTCAGGCAGACAACGGTGATTGCTCCCAATTACTCAAAAGCACTCCTTCAAATGGGTAATTGTCTTGCAAAGCTTGGCCAGAATGTTGAAGCGACTGCCCGGTATGAACAGGCTATCCAGATCGATCCGGCACTCAAAGAACTGGTAGAAAAACGAAACGGATCAATTCATTAAAAAAGGATATTTCTGGTAAAAAATCAAGCCTGCTTTAGTATCGGTTTTAAAAACTGGCCGGTATAGCTCTCCCTTGTGGCCGCTATCTTCTCCGGAGTCCCGGTCGCGATTATCTCCCCGCCGGCATCCCCGCCTTCCGGACCAATATCGATGAGGTGGTCGGCTGACTTGACCACATCGAGGTTGTGCTCGATCACGATTACGGTGTTGCCCTTCTCCACGAGGTCATCGAGCACCTTGATCAGCTTTTTGGTGTCATCAAAGTGGAGTCCTGTCGTGGGTTCGTCCAGGAGGTAGAGGGTCCTCCCGGTAGCCCGTTTCGCGAGTTCCCGGGTGAGTTTGATCCGCTGCGCCTCACCGCCCGAGAGGGTCGTCGAGCTCTGGCCGAGCTTGATATAATCGAGGCCGACCCGTGAGAGGGTTTCGAGCTTCGTCCGGATTGAAGGGATGTTCTCGAAGTGCTTCATTGCCTCTTCGACACTCATATTGAGGACGTCGGCAATTGACTTTCCTTTGTACAATACTTCCAGGGTCTCGCGGTTGTACCGCCTGCCCTTGCATTCCTCGCACTCGATGTACACATCGGNNTCTCGATCTTGATGAGGCCGTCGCCCTCGCAGGCCTCGCACCGGCCGCCCCGGATGTTGAAGGAGAAACGGCCTGGCGTAAAGCCCCGCATCTTCGCCTCCTTCGTTCCGGCATAGACCGTACGGATCTCGTCGAAAACCTTGGTATAGGTCGCGGGATTGGACCGCGGGGTCTTGCCGATAGGGGACTGGTCGATCACGATCACCTTGTCGATCTCGGCGTCGAAGACGATCTTCTCGTGTTTCCCGGCCTGCTCCCGGGACTTGTTGATGATCTGCATCATCCCCTTGTAGAGGGTCTCGTACACAAGGGTCGACTTCCCGCTGCCCGAGACACCGGTGACGACCGTGAGGAGCCCGATCGGGAACTTCGCGGTGATGTTCTTGAGATTATTCTCCGTGCAACCCCTGATCGTGATGTACCGTTTCGGTGCCCGGCGTGTCATTGGCACATCGATCTGCTTTACCCCGGAGAGATACTGGCCGGTCAGGGACTTCTTGTTCTTCTCGATCTGCTTCGGGTTTCCTTCCGCAACCACGTGGCCGCCGTGCAGCCCCGCACCCGGTCCCATGTCGATGACGTGCTCCGCGGACCGGATCATATCCTCGTCATGCTCAACGACGAGTACGGTATTGCCGAGGTCGCGGAGCGTCCGGAGGGTCTCGATGAGCTTCCGGTTGTCGCGCTGGTGAAGGCCGATAGAGGGTTCATCGAGGACATAGAGGACCCCCATCAGGTTCGAGCCGATCTGGGTGGCGAGCCGGATCCGCTGGGCTTCACCACCGGAGAGCGTCCCGGCGTTCCGGGAGAGCGTGAGATACCCGAGGCCGACCTTTTCCAAAAAATCGATCCGGCTTTTGATCTCCTTGGTGATCAGGTTGGCAATCTCCGCTTCCTTTGGGGTCAGTCTGATGTTTTTAAAGAACGCGATTCCTTCCGTGATCGAGAGATCGGTAACATCGATGATCGATTTCCCATCGATCCGGACCGCGAGCACCTTGTCCTTGAGCCGCTTCCCGTTGCAGGCCGGGCAGGGTGAGACCCGCATGTAGCCTTCGAGCTCGCGTTTCCGCCAGTCCGACTGGGTCTGGGCGTAGAGCCGGGTGGTCTGGGGAAGGAGCCCTTCCCATTCTCCCGTGTGCGACCATTCGGCGTCCCCGTTCCTCGTGCTCATCGAGAACTTCATTCGCTTCGATGAGCCGAACATCAGCGCCTCGTACTGTTCCTTCGTGAGATCCTTGATTGGGGTGAGGACCGAGAAGCCGTAGTTCTTCGCTACCACGGCGAGATACTGCCCCCGGAACCCGTCCATCGGGTTGC
>DADR01000071.1 GCA_002495055.1 Methanoregula sp. UBA247
CAGTCCGCAAGTACTAACGTCCAATCACTAGTGCTCACCACGTTAAACCCAGACGAAATTCTGTGTACAAACCTTATATCCTATCCTGACATAGAAAATAGGGTATCATATTACACGGTCGCCAAGGTGGCGGAGCNNCACTCCGGTTCAAATCCGGACCTTGGCTTTGGGGTTTTACCCCGTATTTGTGGTGATAGCGGCCATAGCAGTTGGGAAACACCTGGTCTCATTCCGAACCCAGAAGTTAAGCCAACTCACGTAGTCTACGGTACTGAGGTACGCGAGTCCTCGGGAACTTTACTAAGCTGCTATCACCTTCCTTACTTTACACGACAACTGTTCTGTGAGATTTTACTAAAGAGCGAAGCCTTTCGTTACAATGTCATCCTGTTTATCCTGGAACAGCATAAGGTTCACGACCTGCATGATAAGTTTTTATTTGTAATAGTGGCCATAGCTTTCGGGAAACACCTGGTCTCATTCCGAACCCAGAAGTTAAGCCAACTCACGTAGTCTACGGAATGAGGTACGCGAGTCCTCGGCAACCTTACCAAGATGCTATCACTTTCCTTTTTGCACGGTCACAGTTCTTGAGAAATTTTATCAAAGAGCGAACGCCCTCGTTCGATAAAGACTGTCATCGTATCGTTTCTTACGGATACCGGCAGGTCCGCAGGCCTTGCGTGATATGTATAAAAATGGATGACAGGGTCATCCGTTCAAAAAGATCCTAATGCCTCTTCCAGATTACAATTCTCGCTGCCACGACGAATGCCCCGAACAGAGCGTACTGGAGCGGGGCGTGCTGGGCCGGACTTTGGACTGGAGCAGTTGAAGCATCTGTTGCCTGGGGCGTCGGATTTCCTGCATCAGTGACCTGGAACGGGACTATGGTATACGTGTCATTGGTGAGCGTGGTATCGTTTGCCTCTTGATCGCTGATTGCGGCAATGAGGGCGTCTGCCGCATCGCTACCCTGCAGGCTTCCCGGGCCGGTGAGCTTGAAGACATTCGTGCCGTTGTTCAGTTTCAGGTTGCGGACATAATCCCCGCTGACGACAAAGTCGAACATATTGTCTGCCATCGGGTGTTGCACGATGAGATAGTTCTGTCCTACCGGAAGTTTTCCCAACATTGCCGCATCGGCGGTAAAGGTAAACAATGCATTGGAATTTACCGGTGTTTTTGTCGTATAGGCATAAGCACCGCCTATAATCCAGATCTGGACTTCCGGAGGAATTCCTTCCGCAATCCCGGTTACTGTGAACATCTGCCCTTTTACAACATTCGAAGAAGAGATATTTGCGGTTATAAACGGCTTTTTTAAAGCCATCCCGACATTGGCGGCATCCGGGCCCAGCTGGTCCTTTGCTTTCGGCTGGCTCACAGCATAAACGCTGTACGTTCCTGCATCTACCTTGAGATTCGCAGTGTAAAAGAAATATTCCCAGCTTTTATCCGGTTTTGTTTTCACTACTGTGAATGAGTCCGGGTTTCCGCTGACCACCGCTTTGTCGGGTGATGTGAGTTTTACACCTGTAGCCTGAAGATTAGGGCCGGTCAGGAAAAGGTATACGGTATCTGCATCGGGACTCTGACCCTGCAGGACCACTTTTTCCCCCTGAAAATATGACTTATCTCCGTCAGCGGAAATAGTGACTCCCGTACCTGCAGAAACGCAGGAAATCAGCAGGGCCGCTGCTCCAGATATGAGGAGCAGCAGGATCAGTGTCCGATACCCGAAGGGGTTGTTGTTGCGGTGAAGTTTCATATGTAAATATAATGATATTTACAATATAAAATAATTTCTTTTTGTATTTTGGCAGCATCATTTTGCCGGGATTACCTATCAGGTGTAGACCGGAAAAAAGTTATGCGTACGGTTCTGGATCTGGAGATCCGATGAACTGCCTGCTCTTAGCAGAGATGTAAAGATCCAGCGCGGCGATCCCCCCGACCGTTGCCGCCACAAACGCAACGCTGACCAGTGCGAGATCATAGAGGAGGCCAAGAGCAATCCATGCGTCGGTGGGACGGTAGTAGGTCGCGAGTGGTGTGACCGTCCCGTGCGCTGCCTGGACGAGCAGGTACATGAGGAACACAATGGATACGATAACTCCAAGGAAGGCGGTGCAGGCAGCAGCCTCAGCCCAGGTCTTTTTCATCAAGGCAACCGATCCCGCGACTGCCTCCCTGATGGTCTTTTGTCCGAGAACGATAAGCGGCACGACAAACGGGGCCAGGACAAACAGGACCAGGTTAATTGCCGAAAAGGTCAGGGTCTCCCTGAACCCGGGATAGAACCATAACAGCACCGATCGCCCTCCATAGCCCGGGATCTCGGTAAAGAGATCCGTGGGCGGAAGGCGACTCAGGTTGAAGGGGAACTGGTGGAGCGTATTGAAAAGGAAAGAATCGAGACGCCCGAAGCCATTGTGATAGAGGAACAAGACCTCAGGAGTTGGGAACCTGGCAGGAACATACGAGAAGACAATGACGAGCAGCATGCCTGCGAGTGTCAGGACAAAAGACCACAGGAAGATTGCTCTTTTGTATTTTTTTGCCCTTGCAAGCCCTTCAAAGAACGAGGCATGACCTTCTTTCCCTGACGGGATGCTCAAAAAAAGGCCCGCAAGTAAGAACACCAGGCACAAAAGGGTGGCAAGCTCGATGAAAAACTGCCATACGATCCAGTCAAGTTGCATGTGCAGGTTGTATTCGAAGTACCAGAATGCTGCCTGGCCGATGGCATTTCCCGCCATCACAAGCCCGGCAAGGAGCGTAAACCAGAGGAGCTGCCGGTTCCGGTTTAGTGTTTTTATTCCTGAGATGGCTGCTCCGACCCCCCGACGGATCGTTCCCGATCCTCCGCCCCCGCCATCCGGGAGTCCCGCGTAAGCGGATTCTGGCGGGATACAGATACCCGTCTGCAGTGCATGTAATGCCGGTGGTTTCCGGCACAGGCCGAACCAGTGTTCGGTAATTTCAGATATCCCGGTCATTCCTAATCCTCCCGGATCTTTGCAAGCAGTTCCACTGCCATCTTGGTCGGGTCCTGGGTTTTTTCGAGTTTTATCCCCAGCTCGGCTGCAAAGTCCCAGATGAACTCAATGCATTTTGTGAACTCGTCGCAGGAAATGCAATCGCCATCATGCTCGTACCAGACCTGCATGCCATGCTTCTCCGACACCAAAATATAGGCATTGGTCTGGAAGGGTATAGATCGCCCAAACAGGATGCCCCGCTCTACATCGATCTTTTCAATCTGGATTCTGTTTGCCCTGGCCATCTCCTGCATCGATATCTCGATCTTCTCATCCATTATGAGGAGCGCCTGTGAGACACCCTGCCTTGTTATACCGATAAGGTTTGCGATTGAGATGTTCGACATCCCGCTTCGTCGCATCTTCCAGAATTTGAACTGTTTATCGTTCATTGGAAGGAACATATGTAAATATATTGATATTTACTATATAAACTATTTGTTAACCTCTCTTACTCGCGTTCCTGAGACACAGATAATAAATGTGGTATCGATGGGCGTAACCGGAGATGTCGCAATTTCTTCACAGTTATGATACATATGGTCGATTGCCGAATCCAGACGTTAAGCCGGCACACATAGTATGCTGTACTGAGATTGTGAGACTTCGGGAATCATACCACGCTTCTTTCACGGTCTTTTATGATCTTATGAAATTTGATTAACGAGCGCATGCTCTCTTCATGTCATTGTATCGTCTTTACGGATACCGGCAGGTTCGCAGGCCTGCATGACAGTTTACTGTGGTTTAATCAAATCCTCCAGTTTCACCCTGCACAGCATTTCCTATTAATCCCGGGTGTGAAATTATTCTCCAGGAGCATGTATGTTGCCAAAAGTAATCCTCCATATTGCATCAAGCCTTGATGGCCGTATTACGAACTTTCCTGCTGACCTCGAGCTCTATTATGGCCTTGCCGCCCAGTGGAACCCGGATGCAATCCTTTTCGGGAGCGCGACGGTCCTTGCAGCGGTCCGGGACAATCCCGCGCTGGAAGTTCCCCCGGAACACGTGCAGATGTTCACCCCCCCAAAGGATGCCAAAACCGATCCCCGCCCGCTGCTGGTGATCGCTGACAGCCGGGGAAGGGTGCACTGCTGGGACGCAATCCGGAAGTGGCCGTACATGCGGGACCTTCTGGCCCTGTGCTCTTCTGCAACCCCGCAAGAGTACATCAGTTATCTGGCAAATCGACATATCGGCACCATCGTGGCTGGGAATAATCGCATTGATATGCGTGCCGCACTCACCGAGCTGAACACACAGTTCGGAGTGAAGGTTGTTCGGGTAGACAGCGGCGGTACCCTTAACAGCGTCCTCCTGCAGGGTGGACTTGTGGACGAGGTGAGTGTCCTGATCCACCCGTACCTGGCCGGGGGAGAACCTGGACCTACCATGTTCGACCCGGTAAATGCAGCGATCTCTGGACTACAGGTACCTCTCATGTTGCGGAGCACTAAAGTGGTGGGGGATGGAATTATCTGGGCCCTGTATAGTGTGCGGGAGTGAGTGGTTCAGATCGACGAGGTCAGTGGATCAAATAATGTCTGCTCCCCCTTTTCTCCCGACTGCCTTGAAGAACGTATAGCAGAACATCCCATTTTGTTCCGTTGTCCTGTACAGGTCTCTGATCCCCCTGTCCCACGCTTCCGGATCTGAAAGACCTCCTGAAATTGCCTGATCACGGACACCCTCAATCATTGCGATGAAGATACTTTTCACCGCTTCAGATGAACGGGGGATATTCCGGGATGCATAGGTCTGTCTGGGGAAGACCTTAACATCAACAAATCCTGTATCTGCCAGCAGGTGCTCCAACTCCCTGCCAATGAGTGAATTGCCACCAGTTTGTCGCTGAAGAGTGACGAGACAGTTAATTACGTGGTGAGCTGCCCGAGTGTCGGGGTAGAAAATTGCCGACCCGTGATCTCCTTCGATGACAGTTATTGTGCCTCCGGGCCGGAGCACCTTTTTGAGGTTATTGAGGGCAATCAGCGGGTCAGGAATGTGCTCAAGAGTAAAGCATACGAATACATGGTCGAATGTTTCGGCCGGGAATTGCATAGTACAGATATCTGCCTGGCGCAACGTGATGTTGGTATATCCCGCTTCTGAAATACGCTCCTGCGCCTTTGCCAGTGACTCGGGGGAAATATCGACTGATACGAATCGCGCTTGGGGACTGTTACCCGCGAGCAGGAGGGTCTGGGCTCCAATTCCGCATCCCGCTTCGAGAACAATACTGCCAGGTGGGTAACGGGTACCTTCATGGAGGAGTAAACCAAGCCCGGATGCCTGATCGTGCAACCTGGTGGATTCGCGATCCGACCGTCCATGGATGTATGGATGGGAATTATCTCTCATAGTAAATCGCGCCGGGCACATCAGGAGGCCAGACGAGTGTCTGTATCTTTCACGGTATGATAAATTTCCATATTTGATCAATATATGCAGAATATTTAAAATAACACCTGACATGAAATCATCGAAATGATATTCTGTTGCGTTATCTTACTAAAAAATTTTTTGTTGTATAAATTTCTCTGAATTCTTCACCAACCATTAAGTATACCCTCTCTCTCATTATTCAGCTAAGGTGGCCTTAGGAATGATCTCGGCGCTCTTACAATCAGGCTTAATGTTTTATGGTTTTTTTCAGGTAACTATCGCTTTTACTGCGGTTCTCCTTTCCGTGAAATGGAATAAATACGAATTTCTGGCAGGTTTATCATTTCTCCTCATCTATTCGATCATCTACCTCGTCGATACGTTCTTCTTCACGATTGTATATGGTATATTTCTCGATGTTGCCCAATTCGGATTTATCCTTCTTGCCATTGTTTTCTTTATTATCGGGATGCATCCCATATACGCTCCGAAGATGGTAACGGGAATTAGGGAACAAATTTCCGAACAAAAACACTCCCGTGACGAATCTCTTATTTCTATTCTGAAAAAAATCTGATTCTTTCAATCAACAAAGAATGAAAATGAGGTGTACAACATTTAACAACAGATTACCCTCATTGCCGTTCGGAATGGGGTCTTGACCTGGGGTTCATGCTTTGTGCAGACTACTCTGCATTCGGTAATCTTAAAACAAGATATTTCTTACCTCAAAAGTTACTGATGATAATCTGTAGCGGTATATTTCTGAACTTAGATCGAAATACCAGATCTCTCTCGTTATGGAGGATATATTCCCTGATGAAGAATCTTATTATCAAGGAAATTCACGTAAAACGAAAGAAAAAACTCCATTATTTGAGAGGAGGAATATGTCAGAGTGCAGGGCAAAACGGCAAGAGGATAGTCTGTGCCATACAGAGAACGAAAAATTTATGAGGTAATTTCGGTATCCCTGACTCTTATAGTCAGGTCAACGGTAGCATACGCTCCATCGAATTCAACACAATAATTACCTCCTGTCCGCACAACCATCTGCCGCTTGTTTTCAAAGGAATATGTTCTTCCAAATCCATCCTCCTCGATAATCGCCCCGGTATCCTTATCCCTGACAATTACCTGGAACCATGAATCTTCATATGTTCGATTGACAATAACATTTTCTTTGTACACGGTTGCGATCTCTTTATGTTCAATGTATTTAACATCCCGGATATTCAGCGGGGAAACACTAAAGTCGATGACAAGCGGCGGGTCGTCAAGGTTCAGGGAAATCCGAGGTAAAGCTTGCGACAGGTCCTGGTTAGTCAAAGAATATACCGTGACAAACCCATCAAAATCTCTTTGAGGGATTCTTGGTTGAAGATTGGGATGAAATTCAATTTCTGGTGTTTCAGGCATTTCTATCGAAATATAGGATGCAATTGATTTTGTTGATGCAGAGGTACTGGAGTTGGTTTTGATCAATTGTGAACCTGGTATTACTCCCCCCGAATTACCAGCAGGTTGTCCCTGTATTACAGATGCAGAGAGGTCCGAGTTGGATATGGATAATGGGGAATCCGAAAGAGCTGCCCCCTGGTTCATGATCGGTTGTGAGCCCGGGACAGGATCAGGGATCTGTATTACAGATGCAGAGAGGTCCGGGTTGGATATGGATAATGGGGAATCCGAAAGAGCTGCCCCCTGGTTCATGATCAGTTGTGAGTTTGGAACGGGACTGGGGACAGGACTGGGAACAGGATTTGACAAACCTGAACTGATGGGATCCGGAACATTTCCGGTTAACATTATTGGTTGTGCTGGATTTTGTCCGTAGATTGAAGATGCGATAGACCATAAAATCGTAGTATTTATCATAAGGATTAAAAATATTACGCCGAAGAGGAGAGTTATTGATTCTTCGTCCATATGAAAGAACAATTGAGGTTTACGGTTAAAAAACATTAGTATTCTGTCAAATCATAAAAGTGAACGCTACATCCACATCAATATCGGAAATAACGAGAAAAAAGAAGATAGTCGGATGAATCCGGTTTCTCTTCTTATCCCCAGCCAACAAGTTCCTGGGTGATATCCCCATCAGTTGACTCAACCACCATCTTGATAAAAATTGGTACGCCCGTAGCAGTCCAGTACGTGGAAGTCGTTCCCTGAATGGTCGCAGTATATTTCAATGCGGCAGGATACGTGCCAGCCGGAACGATAACAGGTTCAACGCCAACAAAGGTATACTGGACTGTCTTGTCAGCATTCGGGTTCGTCGGTGTTTGGCTGCTGTCTCCCGCTGGAATGTCCTGGTCCATGATCGTTTGTCCATTCGAGATCATCTTCATGTGACCTCCCAATGACACCCCGGATGCGTCCACGTACATATCGTATACCGTTGTCGCGGCCATGGGGGTTGTCATCGTGTTTGTCATCTTTGTATGTGTTGCAGCCTTGCCCTGGTAGGTATCCTGGGAGATTTCCATTTTCATATCCGATGACATATCCTTCGACGTCATCTTATATTCAAACCATTTGTAATTGGCGTTCCCGAAGAGATTTGCCCCGCTGACGACAGATCCTGCTGCCGGTGTCGAGGAGCCTCCTGATGAAGCGACTGTTGCTGTGGTGGTTGCTGAAGATCCTCCGGTTGCGGGGGTGGTCGGACTGGTGCTCGAACATCCTGCAATTGCAACGGCAATTACTACAAGCATGATTGCCATTATTCTGATACGTGAAATTTTCATTCTAACTCCTCCATACGCGATGGTCATACCTGACAACGTCCCCAGTGAAACAGGAATCCGAATGTCGGGATCAGCTGGTAATTTATGTGCAATTTTATTAAAGAATTTCGAAAAATCATTTTCCAGGGAATTTTTTCCATCGAAATAATTTTACTGGTTCCAAAGTTAATATTACACTCCCGGAATAATTTGTGATAAAAAAACCAGACCTTCTCCCTCTTCCTGAAATGTGCAACAAACCCTCTTCCTTTATCTTCCCCCTTCACCATATCCAATTTAATGATAAGCGATTCACCTGCAGATCTCCTTACCATTATTAAATCCCACACTCCCGATCAAAAAACGCCAATCTTGCTTGCAAGGAAGGAATATTCAGCATTCTACGAAGATATGCAGAAAGACAGGGGTGAATACATGATCACCGAGCGTGTGGAGCTCTCTAAGGGGGTCTATGGTTACTGGGTTACGGTTCCGGAAGCAGAGCCCGGGTGCACGATTCTTTTTTTCCATGGGGGGGATTTTACACTCGGATCAACAAAAGACCACCTGGGATTGTGCATACGGATTGCGCGGGCTGCTGGAGCGCAGGTTTTCTCGGTTGATTACCGGTTAGCCCCGGAATATGTTTTCCCGGCACCGATTGAAGATGCGATTGCCGCGTACCGCTACCTTGTCCGTCTTGGTTATCTGCCCCACCGGATTATCCCGGTAGGCATATCTTCCGGGGGAACTCTTGTTATCGACCTCCTGTTATCAGCACGTGATATGGGATTACCGCTCCCCGGTGCAGGAGTATGCCTGTCACCGTCCGTGGACATGCTTTTTGAAGGGGAGTCGGTGAAAAGAAATCTGGATAATGACTGGGTCACTCCGGAAAGACTTACAGCGATCAGAACGGTGTATCTTGCAGGGCAGGACCCGAGAGACCCGCTGGCATCCCCCATTTGTGCACGCCTCAACAGACTGCCACGCCTCTATATCCAGGCCGGCACCCACGAACTTTTACTATCCGATATTGCATCATTCGTTGATAAGGCGCGATGGGCCGGGGTCCCTGTTCAGTTTGAACTCTGGGAGGGGATGTTCCACTGCTGGCAGGTGTTCGCCCAGCAGGTGCCGGAAGGTCAGCAGGCAATCAGTCATATCGGGGCGTATGCCCGGGATGTGCTGCACCGTTAATCACGTCGCTGCCATATGTTCCTCAAAGAGAGCCTTGTATCAGCGCCATTGTATTTTCCCTCCTTTTTTTGACCGCACATACACGTTCCCAATCTTTCTTTTCAGGTCTTTTTTTGATTTTATCGTGGTGTATACCGATGACATCTTGCAGGCTGTTGGTGCAAAAGGTGAGACTGTCAAAGATTCAATCTCAGATAAAATCATGTGATTGGTGGATGTAATGAGAACCTGGAAAAAATGGCAGGATCAGGATCCATTAAAGGACAGGATCCCTGAAGGGAGCTCATATCCATACCTTTACACCCCCTGACTTCCTACCGTTTTTATGGATACTACGGCAGCATGGGAATCGCTTCCTGGAAAAACACACGAAGAGAAACTCGGCTCTCTTGGTGTATTGAGGGACGGGACTCTCGACATTCGCATGCTGGACGAGATCAGCCGCACGTATGGTCTGGAAGTCTTCTTATTTTTCGAAGAAGAACTTGCACGCAGACGGACGCTGGAATCCGTTCTTGAGGAATATGATATCTTTCCGGAGTTCGGCCGTCCCTACATCAGTATGACTAGTTTCCTCCGGTTCACAAGGGAAAACGATCCCTCGTTTGAGCAGACAATGCGGGAGTTTCCGCTTATGGTTGAGATTGTGACAATTGGTGAAACTCTGGAACCCAAGTCTGGAAAAAGAATTCGCTATATAACCGGGTTGATGCCGTTTCTGGATGAACTGGATGTCGATAGCGATCCAGTTCTGTGATGAGGGTATCTTATTAAAACCCTGTTTTACCCATCTTTTTTTAGTATCAGCGAAAAGAATGTAGAGAAGTACAACTTTTATGGACCAACAATCTCCCAAAAATCCTCTCAGGCGGGAACTCGGCCTTCTTGAAGTAACACTGTCAGGTGTGGGGATTATCCTCGGGGCCGGCGTTTATGTTCTCATCGGTCAGGCAGCTGGACTAGCCGGGAATGCCATCTGGCTGGCGTTCGGTTTTTCAGCGATAATAGCATTGCTTACCGGGCTAAGCTATGCAGAGCTTTCTTCCATGTTCCCCAAAGCCGGGGCAGAGTATGATTATATCACGAACGCTTTTAATTCACAGCTTGCATTTGTCATCGGCTGGCTCGTTTTCCTTTCGGGGGTCCTTGCAGCTGCGACGGTTGCACTTGGTTTTGCAGGATATTTCTCTGCTCTGACCAACTCCCCGATGATCTTATCTGCCATTGTTCTTCTGATTGTGCTTACTTGTCTTCTTGCTTATGGTGTAAAGGAGACAGCCCGGGTAGCAGTAATCGCAACACTTATTGAGGTGGCAGGACTGGTAATTATCATTGCAGTTGGTTTACCACATCTTGGTAGTGTGAACTATTGGGAGATGCCAACGGGTTATTCCGGTCTCTTTGCAGCATCAGGCCTGATTTTTTTTGCCTATCAGGGATTCGAATCCATGGTCAAATTTTCAGAGGAAACAAAAAAACCTGAAACAACGGTCCCAAAAGCGCTTATTCTCGCTCTTTCCATAAGTGTAATTCTCTATGTTCTGGTTGGACTTTCGGTGGTATCTGTGCTGGGGTGGCAGCAGCTGGCAGTTTCAAATGCCCCGTTTACTGACATAGTATCCGGCACGCTGGGCACGGATGCGGCGGTCGTAATTGCAATCGTTGCCCTTTTTGCCACAGCGAATACTGCACTGATGTCCATGTATGCATCGTCAAGGATTCTCTACGGTATGGCAGGAGCGTCTTTTTTAATGGCCGGACTTGCATGGGTTCACCCGGTTCAGCGAACCCCGTGGATTGCCATTCTTGTCAGCGGCGTCCTGTCTTGTATGCTCATATTTGCCGGTGACATTACCTTTATTGCAAACGTAACCAATTTCACGCTTTTTGTAACGTTCATCGTGATCAATGCAGCAGTCATTGTCTTGCGGTACCATTCCCCTGATACCCCCCGGCCTTTTCGTATTCCTTTCTCCATTGGCAGGTTACCGTTGGTTCCTCTTGCAGGGATTATTTTCTGCCTCTTCCTCCTCGCCCTGCAGGATCTGGCGGTGCTAACACTCGGAATAATACTCACGGGGCTCGGTGTAGTGCTCATGGTTATTACAGGATACCCCAGATTAAGGAGTGCCTGACATCACATTGTGCGGACTGCATAATCGAAAAACGTTCCAATAATTACGTCAACAGACGAAAATGCTATCCTGTCTCTGAAATTACCGGACATCTCCCATGACAAAGAAATCGCGAACCTATATCTGGCAATTTGTCATAGGACTTGGTTTTTTCTCGGGGCTCTGGACCGCTGTCGGCATCGATCCCCAGGTGATAATTTTCAATGCATTGGGGAATGCAGTGTATACTTTTTACGCTGATCCAACGGTGCGGTCTATTTTTATTGTCCTGCCAGTGATCCTGCTTACTATCTCCATTCACAGAGCGTATAAAAAGGGAAAATTATCCGGTCTCATTTCCGTCATCATTGCCTATCTTGCGGGAGTGTTAATTTTTGTCTCGACTGCGCCGGCACTTCTCCTTCTCGGTATCTCTCTTATCATCGGGTATCTGGCTCCAGGGAGACGAGTGATAAAATTCTGACGGTCATCTGACCTTCACCTTATAAATTCATGAAAAACCCATTAAAAGAGCATGAGTATATTCCCAAAGAAAAATTTCTTTTTGGTATTTGATTCTCTACTTCCGAGTAAACACCTTATAAAATTCCGGAAATTTGTTTTTTTTGAGCCATTCATGGGAAACGATATCGCAAACCGGGGCAGGCTTTCCCATTATGGCAGTACAGAGAGAAAAGAATTTGTAAAAGCGTTGAAAAAAATCCGTTCAGAGACAGAACTCCTTTTAGAAGATGTCGAGGCGTACCATATTTATATGGCAGTGAAACAGACGCAGAAAGTTCCGGGTGATATTGCCGAAGTCGGTGTTTATAAGGGCGGTTCTGCAAAGATTATCTGCGCGGTAAAAGGGGAAAAATCCCTTCATCTCTTCGATACCTTCGAAGGTCTCCCAAAAGTGGACGATATTGATATGGTCTGGCCATTCTATGAGGGAAAATTCGCCGCATCATTTGATAGTGTTAAAGAGTACCTGAAAAATGATCATAATGTCTTTTTCTATAAAGGGGTCTTCCCTGACACTTCAGGACCTGTACAGGAAAAAACATTCTCTATGGTAAATCTTGATGTTGATACCTACGAGAGCACCAAAAAGTGCCTCGAGTTCTTCTACAATCGTATGAGTGCGGGGGGTATCCTCCTCTCACATGATTATATAACCACACCGGGCGTGAAGAAAGCCTTCGACGACTTTTTTGATGGTAAATCAGAACCAGTACTCGAAACTGCCGGATCGCAGTGCCTTGTCGTCAAAGTGTGATTTATAAATCTTTGATTACCGTTTCCTCTGGAATTTAAATTTTTTCAAAAATCCCGTTTTTGAGTTATGAGATATAAGGTCGTCTATGATAAATATCGGGACATGGCCTTTACCTTATACCCCATGAGCTATGGCAAGGGTAACTTATTACCTGTTCCGGGAGAATCGCACTTGAGTGGAGCTACAAGCGTACTCGGATGATACCTGTTGTGGGTACAGGATTAATGTGGATATTTCTCCAGAGGCGTTATTCCCTTTAATCCATTCGTTTAATCATTGATAATAAGTATACCAAAAATGGCAATCATAAGGCCGGCAAGTAATACAACAATTCCTATCAGTCCTTTAACAGCTGCGAACACTTCTGGTAAGAAAGCCCAGATCGCATAGCCCCCAATGACAACTAAGCCTAATCCAATAATTAACGCAACCAGTCCCATTTTATCCATAATTATCCCTCAATCTCTCTTGTTTTGTGAATTAATCCTTATAAGTGTATTGAATAACCATCATATTATTCTCCCGGCAAAACGCCTTTTTAACGATTTCCACGGGTAAGGAAGAACGGTCATGAGTAGCAGAGCTGCAATAATCGGGACAGGAATAGTTCCCAGTGCTGCAGCAAGTGAGTATTGATCCGCGATTATCCCATTTACCGCGACACCCAACCCCCCGAATCCTATTGCAAGACCGAGCATCATGCCGGACGCGAGCCCAACGTTCTGGGGAAGGAGTTCGTGGGAGATGGCCACCGCAACAGCAAATGTTGACCAGAGAAAGAACCCGAAGATAAGAAGTGTGATAATTGCAATGATACCCGAACTCGCAAAAAACAGGTAAAAGAAAGGAACTGCTCCGGCAAGGCCAAAGATCATGAACTCTTTTCTTCCGATCCTGTCTGAAATTTGGCCTCCAATGATCTGCCCGGCAACTCCAGAAAGGAGCATCAGGGTCATGATTATGCTTGCGGTCATGAGATCATACCCCTGGGTAACCAGATACATCGGCAGGAATGTAATAGCAGCAAAGACTGCCCATGCCCGGAGAACGGATGCGGTCATGAGGATTATGAAAGGTTTTTTGGATTGCCCCACCCCGTTTGGGGATTTAGATCTGGCATGGGACTGACACGCCCCGGCAATCCCCCCCGCAGCAGGTATCTGAGGGCGACGAGCATGAAGAGTGCCGGGAAAATGAGGAACAGGAGCCCGGGGAGTCCCAGCCAGTAGACAAGGATCCCGGCCAGTACCGGCCCGATCGCATACCCGAAATTTCCCCCCACGACGAAATAAGACGTGATCCGTCCCCGGTTCTCTTGTATGCAGAGCCGGTTCACGAGGCTCAATGCCGTCGGGTGGAAGCAGGCATGTCCCAGTGCAGCAATGATGGCAAAGAGCATTATCAGGTAATAGTTCTGGGCAATGCCCATGAGCGCAACAAATACTGCACTCACGAACAGACTGATACTGATGCTCACGGAGAAACCTTTTGAGTCCGAGAGCCATCCGACAAGCGGCTGGGTGAATGATGAAGTCACGTTGTAAGCAGTGACAAGCAACCCGGCCGCCAGGTAGGAATAGCCGTTATTTGCGATAAGAATGGGAAGAATGGCGGGGAGTACCGGCATATAAATGTCAGTGACAAGATGTGCTGCCGCAAGTCCCGTAATGGTATTTTTAACACTGCTATTTTGGGTTATTGTTTCCGTATCAGGCGTAGAATCTCGACCTCTATTTCCTGTACATCGTGCGTGTGGAAGGAAAATGTGCGTTTTATGGGAAATATTCCACCGACTTTTTCGTCGATTTCAGCCCGCTGCGCTGTGTAGGTTTTTATAAATTGGGCAGATCCCGCATTAAAGATACTGTACGTTACTGAAGCGATGGAGAGGGCGAGATCGATAAACGGACGATCTGCATGTGCTTTCTGCGCTCCGAATGGGGGGTTCATGATCACGGTATCACAGGATTCCAGAAGCCCGGGAAGTGCATCATCCCGCACATCGGCGACAATGAACTCAACATGAGCATCGAGCTGTGCTGCATTTGCATTCGCACCCTCGACCGCTTTTTGATCACAATCGACAGCTCTCACACGATCCGCCCCAAGCAGTGCTGCGCCGATTGCGAGCACACCAGTTCCGCACCCGAGATCGCATACCGTTTTCCCTTCAATATCCCCTTTCATAAGTGCATGGTACAACAACCGGGCAGCAAGGGGAGCGGGTGTCTGGTATTGTTCGAGTGCTGCCCGCGGGTGGTAATAACCTCTGATCGGCTGGAGAGTCATCTCCAGGTGTTTGAGTTTCATTCGATCTCGTCAATCATATATGCATCCCATGTACGGACGCCGCAAAGAATCTCAAATTCCTGTGGTGAAAGAACCGGCACCGGGAAACGTACCTGGTCATCATACGCGAGCCGTGGACAAGCGGTATTAACATAACAGGCAAATCCCAGGTTCAACAACTCGTGCGGCGTTACCTCCCGCATGGTAATTATAACGGTGGTGGGTGAGAGGGAAGCCAGTCTTTTTGCAAGATCCATCCGCTGTTGGCCGCTTTTGGTACTGACAATGATACCGATGCTCCGGGCGCTCCTGGCTTTCTCCATAACCGCAAAACGGCGGCGCAGGAGTGCGTCACCGTTCACTTCCTGTGCAGTTCCGGTAAGAGGATCAAGGGCAATTACCTGTGTGTGCGTAGCAAGCGCGATGCCGATAGGGTGAAAAAGTCCAGTTCCAACAAAAAGAATCTCCTCTGCACCCGTCGCTTTTGCTGCAGCAAAACTACACCCGAGCACCTGTCCACGGTTCGGTGTACGCCTGCTCCCTTCTGCAACGATGGCTGTAATCCCTTTTGCGAGAAGGAACCTTTCCATTTCAGGGATAAGGTGTACATGCTGAACCGTAGTAACAAGCCCAACATGATTCCCTTTCAGGTACGTGAGTGCATTTTCCAGCACCGTAATATCAAATCCGATCTGCCAGGGCTCGAATATAACCTGCGGTTGATCATCGACCGGAGTATGCCCGAAATGAACGAGCACATCCGCGAAGCTCAAGGTTTCCAGCGCAAGATCACAGGCCCCATAGCAGGGATCGCCGCTGACGATAACCTCAAAACCCGCATCTTTCAGGGCTGCAACCAGAGGTATTGACTGCCGCTTCAGCCCCTCAGGGAACTGGAGTGCAACACATTTTGCCTCCTTCTTTGTTAAGCGTTCAATAAGGTCAGAGGTGTCGTTCAACCACATACACCCTGTCGGTCACTTCGATCTTAACAAGTGATTTATACGGGCGTCCGATATCGGGGTCACCACGCTGTACTGCAATGCAGACATCCACCACTTCAGCGCCGGCAATGGTGAGGGCTTGTAAAAGGGCTTTCATCGTGCCACCGGTGCTCACCACATCGTCAATAATCACGACCCGGTCTCCTCTGTTCACCCCATTAAGGTAGAGTTCTCCTTTTGAATAACCGGTTGCCTGGTGAACGGCTATTTCACCTGGTAATTTATACGCCCTTTTACGCATGATGGTCATCGGGATATCAGTCATGGTCGACAGGATAGAACCGATATGTATGCCCATTGCCTCAACAACTACGATTGTGTCTACCCCGGTCAAATCGAGCATTTTAACCATTGCTGTACATACATCTCGTAGGAGTGCGGGCTCAATGATGGGTACACCATCGGTGATGGGGTGAATGAAGTAATTATAATCTCCCCTCTTTATCATGGGGCATTTTTCAAGAGATGTCACAAGTTTGTCAAGCATATATTTCACCAATGTCTTTTAAGAATGCCTCAATACGGTCGCTGTTGACATGGGGCATGCAGACTATCCGCATGTGACCTGTACGTGTCCACGAGACCTTCCAGGGTTCGGGCACGTTTTTGCATGAAAATGTTGCCACGTTAACGTCGGGAGTAACGGCACGAGGGATCCCGAAGGTTTCCATACCGGCAATCAACCGCTCCGTATTTCTCATGCATCCTGTAACAATTGCCATCATCCCCTCAATACCGAGATAGTCAAGCACAGCAAGCGCTCCGACAACGGGAGCGCCCGGACGGGTACCCGCGAGTGTGTATTCCTGTTTTACCGAAAGGTACGGCGTATCGATATTGAGGGTCTGGAGAATTTCGGGTTCCCGCGTGAGCAGGCACCCGGCAGGGATGGTACTCATACCCATTTTGTGCGGGTCAACCGCGATCGTTGTAACTCCGGGAAGCGCAAAGTCAAAAGGGATTGGGTGCTTCAGAAATGGTATCACCATCCCGCCAAAGGCTGCATCCACGTGGAAGAAAACGTCATGGGCATCTGCGATCTTTGCGAGATCCGCAATCGGATCAACCATGCCGTATTCCGTGGTCCCGGCAATACCAACAAGGCAGACCGTGTTGCCGTCAATCTGTTCTGCCGCTTTTTGTGCATCCATCCGGAAATCATTTCCGAGTGGTACTGCCCGCATCTCAAGACCAAGAAGATCGCTGGCCTTCTTGAACGAAAAATGTGCTGATTCCGGCACGATTATGTTGGGATAGACCACCTCTTTTTTCAGGACTTTTGCGAGACGAAGAGCCTGGATATTAGACTCCGTCCCTCCTGATGTTGCATACCCCCCCGCTTCCTTACAATGGAAAAGGGTGCCAAGTCGTAAAATGAGAAGCTTTTCGAGAGATGATGTACCCTGGAAAAGCCCGGGATCCCCAAGATTAGTTTCTATGAACATGCAGTGCGCCCGTACCGCCACCGGATGGGGGAGGGTGCACATAGAGCTCAAAATATAGTTGTAGTCCAGATCCTCCCGTTTTTTTTGAGCGAAAAAAGAGAAGAGTTCTTCCTGAGAGTAACCCCTATTCAGCATCGCGGTTTCTCGCAGCCTCAAGAATAATACGCTTTTCTGTACGGGCAACCGCCTCACGGATCTTGGCGATTGCATCGATATTTGCCGATATACTTAATATTCCATGCTCAACAAGCCAGATTGCCATTTTCGGATCAGAACCAGCCTGCCCGCAGATTGAACATTCTACGTTATATGCCCGGCACATCTGGATTGCAGTGTGGATCAGGTGAAGCACCGCAGGGTGCTGCGGCTGGTACATATCAGCAACATTTTCATTGTTCCGATCAATTGCCAGCGTGTACTGGACAAGATCATTGGTCCCGAATGATGCGAACTTGATGCCACACTTAAGGAAGTCCTCTATCATAATTGCACTTGATGGTATTTCGATCATAATCCCGAGCGTGACATTTTCAACATCGACACCGCATGCCTTCATCATCGCCTTCGCTGCGATAAACTCGTCCGGGTGGGAGACCATCGGGAACATGATACCCAGATTTTCATAACCCTCCTTCCAGAGGCGTTTGAACGCCTCGACCTGGAGACGGAACTGATCCGGGCTCTGGAGATCCCGACGGATTCCACGCCAGCCGAGCATGGGGTTATGCTCATGCGGCTCATTCTCTCCTCCCTTCATGTTGCGGAACTCATCAGTCGGGGCATCCAGTGTCCGGACCCATACCGGTTTACCGGGAAATGCATCAAGTACAATTTTAATGCCATCGTGGAGTTCCCTGACAAAATCCTCTTCTTTGTTGTTCGTGATAAACCAGCCTGGTGTCTTATTGAGTCCCAGGATCAGGTGCTCGATCCTGAGTAATCCCACGCCATCAGCACCAGTAGCCGCCGCTCGTGCTGCAGCTTCGGGAATGGAGACATTCACCTTTACCGCAGTTGCGGTGATAATTTTTGATGGTCCGGCACCTCCCGGCTGAACGGCAGCCTGCTGGGCGGGAGCGTCATGGGGGATTTCACCTTCATAGATGAAACCTTTCTCACCATCGACAGTAACAATCTGTCCGTTCTTCAGTACATGGGTCGCAGTCTTCGTACCTACGACAGCCGGGGTCCCCAGCTCACGGCTTACGATCGCAGCATGGCAGGTCATCCCGCCTTCATCAGTGACAATTGCGGCAACTTTCCGCATCGCTGGCACCATGTCAGGATTTGTCATCTTCGTGACGAGAATGTCGCCTTCTTTTACACTGCCGGTATCTTTTACGTCCCGGATGATGGCGACTCTGCCCGAAGCGATTCCGGGAGCTGCTCCCTGTCCCTGAACAAGGATCTTGGCATTCTGTTTGTGCGCTGACATTTCCTGTGCATCTTTCTTGTTCCCGATTGTGGTGATCGGACGGGACTGGAGAATATATATCGTCCCGGACACAATTCCCCATTCTACATCCTGGGGGATGCCGTAATGGTTTTCCGCAATCTTGCCATACATGGCAAGTTTGGTGATTTCTGCTGAAGACAGCACCTGTGCATCCTGACGTGGACCCGTTATATCAACCAACTTGGTGCCGTGGTCACCGTCAGCTATTATCTCCACTTTCTTGTTCGAAATGAGTATGTCGTCAACTTTCTCCGACCGCTGGTCAAAGATATATTTATCCGGTGAAACGGAACCGGAAACAACCGCTTCACCAAGTCCCCACGACCCCTCAATAATCGTGAGTGGTTCCCCGGTAATCGGGTGTGAGGTGAACATGACACCTGCTTTTTCTGAGTGAACAAGCTGCTGCACGACAACAGCGATGTTTACCGTGTGATCATCAAATCCCTGCTTGGCACGGTAATAGATCGCCCGCGCCCCGTAAAGGGATGCCCAGCATTTCTGGACAGCTTCGAGAAGGGCAGCTTCCCCTTTGATATTGAGATAGGTCTCCTGCTGCCCGGCAAAACTGGCATCCGGGAGATCCTCAGCAGTAGCGCTTGATCTGACCGCGACAATCATGTCGTCCGGTGAAATCTTTTTGTAAGCCTTACGGATCTCGTCTTTTATGAATGCCGGCATCTTTGCCTTGAGCACCATGGTTTTTGCACCCTCGGCAGCTTTTTCCAGCGCTTCATTATTTTCGACATCAAGTTGTTCGTAAGATGCAAATATCTTTTTTTCAAGACCGGTCTCGATTAAAAACCTTCGAAAGGCCTGAGCAGTAACCACGAAGGCTTTCGGAACCGGGAGACCGATGGATGCCATCTCACCAAGAGAAGCTCCTTTACCCCCGACCGATGTAATATCTTCCTTCCTGATTTCCTCGAGCCACAAAATATTAGGCACATCCTTCATGCTCGCACCACTTATGATCTTACCTCCCTCTTGTTTAATAATTATCATTAGTTTTATCCGAAACGATGGACGCGTAGGCAGGATTGTTTTTTATTAAACGGGAGAAGGCAGTCGCTATCAGAAAAAGAATAATCCTCTTTAAGTTCGGTGCCTATAGTACATGGGTTTTTATGGCAAACGCAAAAGTGCTCGTCAGTGATCCGCTGGCGGAAGAAGGGCTTGCAATCCTCAAAAAGGCGTTTGACGTCGATGTCAAGACAGACCTTAAAGAGGACGAGCTCTGCCGGATCATCGGTGACTACGATGCCCTGCTCGTGCGGAGCAGCACGGAAGTTACGGCAAAGGTGATCGAGGCAGGGAAACGGCTGAAGTTTATCGGCCGTGCGGGCGTTGGGGTGGATAATATCGATATGGATGCGGCCACGCGCAAAGGAATTATTGTTGCCAATGCGCCGGAGGGGAACACCCTTGCAGCAACTGAGCACACCATGGCAATGATGCTCTCGCTTGCAAGAAATATCCCTCAGGCAACCGCGAGCCTGAAGAAGAAGGAGTGGAAACGCTCGAAGTTCATGGGCGTTGAGCTGAACGAGAAGATCCTCGGCATCGTCGGTTTTGGCCGGATCGGCCGGGAACTTGCCAAGCGTGCGATCGCCATGGACATGAAGGTCGTTGCATACGACCCGTTCATAACAAAGGAACGGGCTGCCCAGCTCGGCGTCGAGATGATGTCCATGGCCGACCTGTTCAAGGTCGCCGATGTCATCACGGTCCACACACCCCTGATTGCCGAGACAAAACATATCGTGAATGACAGGAGCATTGCGACGATGAAAGACGGTGTCCGGATCATCAACTGCGCCCGCGGCGGCATCATCGACGAGAAGGCGCTCTACGATGCAGTGAAGAGCGGTAAGGTTGCCGGTGCAGCACTCGACGTGTTCGAGACCGAGCCCCCGACCGATTCCCCGCTTCTCGGCCTCGACAATATCATCGTTACCCCGCACCTCGGCGCCAGCACGGTCGAGGCGCAGCTGAACGTGGCAGTCTCCGTGGCAAAGCAGTGCATCGAGGTCCTCAAAGGCGGTTCCGCGAAGTACGTGGTGAACGCGCCCATGGTCCCGCCGGACCTGGCGGAAACCCTCCAGCCGTACGCCCAGCTCGCGGAGAAGATGGGGCGCTTTGCGATCCAGACTGCCGGTGGCAGGCTCGCGTCCGTGGAGTGCATCTATGGCGGGGAGCTCTCTGCCTATGCCGGCAGCATGAAGTTCGTCACCCGGCTTGCGCTCAAGGGGCTCCTTGACCCGATCCTCCAGCAGCCGGTCAATATCGTGAACGCGGATTTCATTGCAAAGGAACGTGGGATCTCGGTCAGCGAAACGGTCACACAGGAATCAAGCGGATTCAAGAATCTCATCACTATCCGGATCAAGACGGATAAGGGAGAAGAAACGGTCAGCGGCACAGTGTTTTTCAGGGGCCGCAGCCGTATTGTCGCCGTCGGTGGTTATACGATGGACATGATCCCGGAAGGATACGTGATTGTTTCACGCCATCTGGACAAGCCCGGGGTTATCGGGCGTGCATCCACCATCCTCGGGAAATGCAATATCAACATTGCCGGCATGCAGGTCGGACGGATCAACCCCGGTGATAAGGCAATCATGATACTGAACGTTGACAGCGAAGTACCCGCAGAAGTGATGGAAGAGATCCGTGGCATGCCCGGTATCTTTACTGCAACGTTTGCCAAGATTACTTCAGCAAAAATCTAAACACTTTTTTTTAATTCATTGATCCGGTTGGAAACTATCGATTCCAAATCCCGGGATTGAAAATCTGACATGTCCACGGTCATATGAACATCTGGGATTTGGGTGTCTCATTGCGGATTGCTGGAAAAAAGCAGTATGAAGGAACGAGATAAAAAATCCTTTTTCTGGCATTTTAAATGCATATTTTTACATTTAAACTAAAAAATAAAGTTTTTTTCAATTAAATACAATTATATACTTATAAATGTAATAAATTGATCCAATGTGATTTGCATGAGAGCGAAGGCTGGATATTTACTGATCATCTGTTTATTTTTTCTGGTAGTATCAGTTTCAGGGCACATCCCTGACACGTCGACGATAACCTCCAGTAATCCATGGGCTGTTGCGAATGGTGCTGATCAGACCACCATTACAGTCATGGTGTCGAATTCAACACTGGGATCCATGGTGGCTAATGTTGAATTCACACTGGATGACCCGATATATGGTACGATGAACCCTGTAATTGCCTCATCAGATGCAACAGGTAAAGCAACAAGCACCTTTAAAGTTACTACAAAAAGCGGCGTCGCTGTTATAACGGCGAGAATTACATCTCATGATGGATATATTGTTACAAAAACACTAAACCAGAATATTGATCACGACAGTCCGTATTACGCGTATTTTACGCACCCTCTGAACGGCACCGTTGCAACCGAAATACCCTTCAATATAATAATTAATGATCGCTGGGGAAATCCGGTTGACGACCGAAAACAAGTTATTCCCAGTGATATTCATACCATCAGCCTTCATATCCATGGTCCTGCCCCGGATGACTGCGGATTTGTGACTGCAAATGCAACGTCACATGACATCTTAAGTACCCTTGGCATAAACGGTAATGCATCGCTTGTGATCAGGTTAACCAGAAAAGCAGGTCCCAATAATATTCTGATGAACGCTTTCGGAAGTATACCGGATAAACTCGAATGGATCGATGCTGATACAAATGGAATACCCTTTATAATCAGCCAGGCCTACTCCCCCTCAGGATCTCCCCCCTCACTTCCTGCCGATGGTACGAGTGAATTTACGATAGTATATTCTCTGTTAGACCGTTATGACAATCCAACGAAAGAAAACTGGATATGGATGAATACATCTATTCCCGGTGAAGAATTTAAGTTGCAGTCAAATTCTCTGGGGCAGATAACAATTACATACGGAAAGCGACCGACAATTGGAGTAATAAATATCACTGCAACGGCAATTTCCAATACAACGGTTACTATCAGCCAGGATGTTGAATTTACCAGCACTGCAGCAACAAACATGGAAATCATGGCAAATCCTGAGACTATGACAAGCCGGGACGTAGATCCCCTGATTATCTCAGATATTTCCGCATCGGTTACCGATATCATGGGGAATCCCGTTGAAAATGTAACAGTAACTTTCACAATGAGTAATACGAGCTATTCCGGTAATTACTCGGTAATTTCTGGCCCCTCTTTGATAACGAATACCGCAATAACAGATGCTGATGGCCTTGCTACGGTAACCTTCGTCCCCGGTGCTTTCACAACTAACACCTCCGATCCTCACTATAGCTCGACAGCAAGTGGAAACTGTACAATTACTGCTCACTGGGGGACACTCAACAAACCCATTATGATATCCTGGAAGAACTATCCTTACCTGAGCGTGAAAACATCGGTCAGTCCCCAGACCATTCAGGTAAACCAGACTGTAGATGTGACAATTGCGTTTAAAGGTGACGGATGGGCTCTCCAGCCAAAGCCTATCGATGTAGTACTATGTACTGACCGATCCGGGTCCATGCTCTATGATAATCCCGATCGTATGTATTCGATCCGGGAGGCAGCAAAGGTCTTTGTAGAAAATATGAGTACCTTGAGGGATACGGTAGGGCTGGTTACTTTTGGAAGGAGCGGATATATTGACAGACCCGGTTACAACTCCGGAATAGCGGTATCTGAAATCAACAATGTCTATTCCCCTTATTCAAGGACCTATGGTGACTATGCTACGGTTGACAGAACATTGATTGGCGGGATTTCCGGGTTTAATTCTGTGAAAAACAATCTCAGTAGCATCCTTCCCGATCATGGAACACCCATGAGGTATGCAGTTTACAAATCGGTGAATGAGATCAAGAGCCGCGGGAGGGCTGGTTCTATTAAAGCTATCATTCTTCTGTCAGATGGAGATTATAACTGGTATGGTGATCCGCTTGCACGGGGAACCGCCAGTACGAATAGTGCAACTTCTTTTGGGGACCTGACGACCAGTTATAAGACCTTCACCGGACTTGGTTCTGGCCAGTTCTCCAATCAGAATATGTCAGTTTTTGCAGGC
The DNA here is from genome assembly GCA_002495055.1 of Methanoregula sp. UBA247. Lineage (GTDB taxonomy): Archaea > Halobacteriota > Methanomicrobia > Methanomicrobiales > Methanospirillaceae > Methanoregula. Next base: position 24,051 of record DADR01000071.1, read on the forward strand.
AATAATAGCATCAGGATATATTCGATCGCATTTGCAAACAGTATTTCTACCAGCGGTAAGTATACGCTTGAGTCCCTTGCGTTGTCTACCGGGGGGAAGTACTATGAGGCATCTGCAACAGATATTGCCGATATATATTCACAGATTGCCGGAGATCTTAAGGCCGATGCCGGTGTGAACACGAACATGATTGGAGATTTCCAGAATGTTAATGTCACGGGAGTATCGGTAGCAGGTGCCCAGGTATACGATTATATACCAAATTCAACGGCTTCGACAAGGATTCTCTGGCAGGATGGAGTAACAAATGTTACCAACCAGTCCGCTGACTGGTCTGCAGATAATAAACTCGACTTTGCAATCGGTACTATAAGAGTCGGCGAGACTTGGGAGGCGACGTTCAGGCTGAAAGTCAAACAGAGCGGGAGCATCGATGTGTTCGGCATGAATTCCCTTGTATCCTTCAATAATGGTACATCCACCCTGACATTACCGCACACATTCCTTACCGTAGTGCCTGATCTCAATGCAACTGGCATAAAATCTAAAACCTTAGACCTTTCCAATCTCCTGGTTACAGAAAACGGCGAAATCAAGGCGCTCCTCCCGGTAATGTGGAATACGACCTATTCGGGTAACAAAACCGTCACTGAAAATGTCTACTATTCCATTGATGATGGACCCTGGGTGATGTTCACCACAAAAACAATCCCCGGTTATACTACTGAGCCTATTTTAAAGGAGTATGTGAATTATGCACAACTTGATGTAACAAAACTCCCGCCGGGAGGTTACAAAATCAAAGTGTATGCGACCGTTGACGATGCACCTGATGCATGGATCGGACCAACCGACGTTAAAACGGTCGGAGGGCAAGGGAAAGTATATCTCAGACTTGAATAATTTTTTTTTTGGAAAAAAACGGACCCAGCGGGAATCGAACCCGCGTCCTTGGGTTCGAAGCCCAAGAGGATGTCCTCTACCCCATGGATCCTGCCCATCTCTTTTATATCAAAAGATATTAAGTATTTTCTACTGATAATCTACTGAATGATTTTATCCGCACCAGAGATTATTCGCCGTCTCGATAAGGATTGTACAGACGGACACCTCGTTATAACACCCTATAATAGCGATTGCCAGCAACCCGCATCCTATGATCTGCGTGCTGCCGTCGACATACTCCTCCCGCAAGGTACATGTACGCTTGTCCCAACGCTTGAATGGGTCGAACTTCCCATGGATACTGCCGGAACGCTCCGGTGCAGGTCATCATTCGGGAGGCGTGGTATCCTTTTAGGTGCAGGTTTTGTTGATCCGGGATTTCGAGGACAATTAACGCTCTGCCTGAGTAATCTGGGTAGCAATGATCTTTTTATCCGGAAGAATGACCGTGTTGTCCAAATGATCCTTCATGAAGTACGTGAGGGCAACCAGTCTTATTCAGGTCGTTATCAGGATAGCCGGGGAGCCGTGGAGGCAAAGTGACAATGATACGTACAGAAAGGAAATATGTTGAGATTTTACGCATTCTCAAAGAACACCAGGATCCTATTGGAGCAAAAAGGCTTTCAGAGCTTATGGCGGAGAGGGGTTTTGTCCTCAGTGATCGGGCGGTTCAGTATTATCTCAGTTATCTTGATACGATGGGGTTCACGGAAAAAATAGGTAATCAGGGACGGATATTGACAAGGGCAGGATTGGATGAAACGGATAATGCTCTCGTTGATGACCGGATCGGATTTATCATATCGAAACTCGAACGTCTCGCGTACCGGAGTACATTCGATCCTTCGACCAGTACTGGTGATGTTGCCTATAATCTTTCCATTGTTCCCCTTGAGTCAGTTGAAAATGTAAAATCAGCGTTTGATGACGTTGTCAGGTCAGGATGCGGTTTTTTCAATTCATACCGGATACTTGATCGTGATCCCCGTATCCCTTCAGGATCGGTAGGATTTATCTCTCTTTGCAGTATCACCATGGATGGCGTGTTTCAGAGAAATGGCATACCGGTAAAAATGGCGTATGGTGGAAGGTTGGAGATCGATCAGGGCATACCAAAGCAGTTTAAGGATCTCATCGCATACCGTGGAACAACAATCGATCCACTTGAACTTTTTATCTCATCCGGCCTCACATCCATTTCCGGGTATACGCAGACAAATTCCGGGATCGCTCTTGCGAATGTCCGGGAAGCTCCCTGCTCTGCGAAAAAGCAGGTAGAGGAAACGATCCGCCTCATGAATGTATGCGGTTTTGTATTTCCTGTTACAATGGGAAATCACGTATTCAACCTTCCTGCTAATCCTTATCGTCTCTCAATAGTTGCATTCAGCGGACTGAATTATATTGGAAATACCGTTGAACGTGGTATCGAGATAACTACTGAGATCGGAGCAGGAAATATTCCCTTTTCAAAAGTAATGGAGATTAACTAATTATATCCAGTTGAAATCATCTTTTTTTGATGTGTTTTTCTCTTTTTTTGCAGGTGCATTGGAGGATTCCGTGACATTATCTTCCCCCCCGGGAGTATTTTCAACAATCTTTGATTCCCCGATACTTTTTTTTGATTTTAAGTCCGTATGAATGAGAACAGAATCTTTTACCTGTGGTGGAGCAGTCTTCTGAATGCCCTTTCCCCCAAAGATATGGTCCTTTGATTTATAAGCAGAATGTTTTGTCCTGACTTTCAATTCTTCAGAATCGATTTGTCTCGAATTACCCGCAGGGCGTTTTATTACAGATAATTCATCTTCGTTAAAGGCATCCTTGGTTTCACTCTCGTTGATTTGTGTACCCTCCTCCCCTGAATGCACAGTCTTTTTTTGTATGATAATTCTTCTTTTCTTCGGCACCTGTTGCGTTTCTTCAGCAAGATCAGATTGGTCCTCGCCTCTTGTAATGAGGGTCTTATCCTGACCTTCCCGTTTTAATCTGATGATTTCATGAGGGTGCGTACGGTGCTTGGACACCTCCGGTCCGGTTTTTGGAGTACGACCGGAGATTGCCATCATCCTCTGTCGTTGCAGTTCTTTCTCGATTATCTGCCGTTCGATTTCCTTGGGTTTTAATCGTCCGTCGATATTATGGGGCAGATGTTTTTCGTCCAGTCCCCTTGGACCCAGGCCGTCTGAGGATTTTTTGATTTGTGGTATTCTGGTACCTGGTGATACATGAGATGAAGTACGGGCTGCAGATTGTATCAGTATATTATTGTGTTCCTCGGATGTAACTACCCGGTGCTGGGATACCGGAGAACCGGTGATCTTCTTTATCTCAGCCTCATCTGCAGGCAGCGGAAGAATCGCGGCTTCAACACCATGAGGTTGTGGTATTATGTGAGGGGCGGGCTTTTTTTTACCATCTTCTGGTTCCGGAGAAACTTTTCGCCTCAATACCGGCCTGGTGGGGATTATTTCAACGGAAGACTCGGGTTCAGGAGTACTCTCTTCATCAGGATGTGAAATCTGCACGGAATCGCGCCACGAGGATTTTTCCTTTTTATAGGGTGCCCCTTGAAGTACGAGAGCTTCTTGTTGAAACGTTCCTTTTTCCCGACCGGTAAATGCAGCCTTATTTTCGCTGCTGATCGCTGAACTCCCGGACCAGGATGCATCAGAATCTGATTGTTTCCCAGCACTATCCTGATGTTTGGTTTTATACTGGACCTGGATTTCTTTAAGTTCGGTGATGCGGGGAATATTTTCAAGCCCGGAAAGCATGATGATAATCGCTACATTTTTTGTATTCATCACAGGATAATCACCGGACCGCGTTTCCAGCCCGGCAATACTTCTGTCGATCCATTTACGCACCGTCATAAAACCTTTCAGGGAAAGTTCTTGAGATGGACCGGCGATGAGAATTAATGCTTTGTGTGCGCTCGTCATATCGCAGGGTGTTGATATTTCATGATAGATGGCCTGCTTTGCCAGGTCAACAATTCGTGAGGCTTTTTTTGTATGCTCATCTGCAAAAAAAACTGCCGGGCGAAAGCTGGTCAGGAAACCTAATGGATTATGGGGGAGACGTTCAACCGCATACCCTATTGTAATATACCCCATCCCTTTCATGGTATTGAGCACCTCACCGGAGTCCAGTACCACCTCTGCAAAATCAAGTCCGCCATCCGCCTTGAATTCTCCGGCTCTCAGAATGAGGCTAATCCTCCTGACAATTGCCTCATTCAGAAGTAAATAGGTCTTAAGTTCCGAAGAAAGCTCGGGTTCACTTTTCCTGAATCCGAGTTTTTCAGCCAGACCCTTTTCTTTTTTTACCAGTGTCGATTTCAGTGCCTTGGTTTTTTTATACCAGGTTTCGTTATCGAAGAGAATAATACCGTCAAGGAGGGGTGTCAGCATATCGAGATCATCAGCTGCTTTTGCGGAGCGACGCTCACCTTCAGCAAGACAGGGAAGTGTCACAAGACCAAAGATCGGCTCAGTAATCGATGAACGAAGTGCCGCTATTATGTGCGGTGCAACATCCACCATGCTGCCCCCAAGCCCACAACACACAAAGATTGCATCAGTTTCCCCAATCTCAATGTTCTGGATGCGAGCAACGATTTCCCCAATCTCAATGGTTGCGGTCTGAGTATCTCCCGTCTCATTTATCTGAAGATCAATGTCGACGGGGGGGAAAAACAGTTTTGCATTATCAGGCAGGCCTCCCATCTGAGCAAATGTATCTGCATGTACATCGATTGCAAGTGCCTCGACACAAACGACTTTACTGCTACGTCGATCTGTAGTATAAAGACTGTTAACAATCCTGCAGCCTGCGCCGCCCAATCCTATTGCTAGTATGCGCATGAATAAATCCCGAATAAAACCCTATTGGGCACCCTATAGCTTAATGTACTATTAGTTGCTGGAAGTTCAATATCTTATAGCCTTCTGATTCGTGATGGGCATTCGTTAGTATATCCTGATTAGTAAGAATATCGTAATTTTTTAATAAAAATTCAACTCACCACGAGTACCTGGAGGAAGGAAGAAAAAATTCTTACCCATGAATCTGGCGGGAATCAGGTAGACTGAATTATCACCTGAGGATTTTTTTAAATCAGGATTTGAATAATCTTTTTAATTTATCCGGAGGTGAGAACTCCTTGGAGGAACGACTGAATGTGGATATCTGGGTGCGTTCACCTCCGCTCCATGACCCAACTGGCAGACCGCAATGGAAAAAAACGGTAAACTGGGCATTTTTTGAGCGGATAGCATAAAAGGGTCAACGCAAAATGATAATTTATTTAAACGCGTGGACGGTAATACTCCATGAGGTGAATAACCCTTGACATATGGAATTGAATTTGTACCAGGAAATGTCAATGTAAAGCAAGTTGTCAACTTCTGTAAACTTGCAGAATCCAAAGACATAGATTTCGCATGGATCACAAACCACTACAACAACCNNACAACCGTCACTGCTACCCCACCCTCGCAGCAATTGCGCAGGCAACCACGACCCTGAAAATGGGCCCGGGTATCATGAATTCATTCACTGACACACCAGCGGCGATGGCATCATTCTTCTGCACGCTTAACGAGATTTCTGATGGACGCGCAGTGCTGGGGATTGGCCCCGGTGACCTTTCAACTCTCCCAAAACTCGCGATCGCGGCCGAAAAGCCAGTCGCTCGTCTGGAAGAGGCAGTTACACAGATCCGCAAGCTCTGTGCCGGNNACATCGGTGCGCAGGGCCCCAAGGTTCTCGATCTCGCAGGAAGAGTTGGAGACGGTGCACTTATCAACGCATCCAATCCTAAGGACTTCGCTATTGCAATCCCGATTATCAAGGCAGCAGC
>DADR01000022.1 GCA_002495055.1 Methanoregula sp. UBA247
TGAACATGACCGAGCGTCTGCGTGTCATTTGTGAACATCGAACGCAAATGAAATTTCAGCCCAGGCCTTCTCCATTAACCCCCGGTAAAACGGCAGGTCGAATGAATCAGCTACCCATTCCGGTTTAACCTGGTATCTTCGTGCATCTGTTACAACATATTTTATTTTCATACTCGGAGCGATCTCGACGCCGTGTTTCTGGTACTCCTGGACTGCCGCCCCTTCAAGACAGCGGTGCGCATAATTCAACCGGCTGATCCGGCGGCTGATAGCCATCGACTTTGGATTTGCTGACGGAAGCCCCGCAACCGAATCCCGGAAAATATTCCGGACAGTATCTCGTCGTTCTACCAGTTCCGAGAAGTTTTTTGCCTCTGCCATAACTTTCAGCATTGCTCCCTGCATATCCCGGATGTATTCCGGTGTATCGTGCTTTCGCGCTGCAATGCCCCGGACTTTAATGGTTCCATCGGAGAGTCGGCCGAAGTACCGGTTATATGCCCCGGTCCCGTCGTTCATTGGTTCGAAGACGATCCAGTCGAAATGTTCAACTTCCGAGAGGAGACCGGTCTCCCGTTCAACCCGCTCCTTGAGGGCTCCTATCGGTTTGCCCTGGAGCCAGAGACAATCAACAATGCCATGGAGCACCCGGAAATTCATATCCTCGGCGATATCCTTGGTATTCAGGAGGATGTCACGGGACCTCCCGGTAATTCCCTCATGCACCTCTATCCGACCGAATTTTGCGTTTTTGTAGCCGGTGTACCCGAAACACGTTACCAGCATCCATTTCAGAATTGAATCAATGCCAGCGAACTTCGGATCCGTTTTTTTCAGTCGTTTGGTATTGATCCGCAAGCCCAGCAACGGCTTGAGTGCTGCGGGAAGGAAACCCGGGCGCTCCGGGCATTCGATTGTTTCCGGCGAGAGGTTGGCATTCACGATGATTGACGGGTACATGGATGTAAAATCCAACTCATCAACGTTCTCGTAGGTCCCCGGAACGGGCTGGAACATCATCCCTCCACGGTCTGCGGCCTGCAAGTCTTCGATATGACGGATCTGTTCCGGGTCCCGTTTTCTAAATGGAACGGCAATTCCCATTTTCACCGCTTCGTAAACCTCGTAGCTGCTGATGAGTGTCCCGGGAGTGAACCGGGATGAAAGATTCGGAGACAGCCCGGAGATCCGTGCAGCCATCAGTACTCCTTCGAGCCCCCCCTCCTGGTAAACAAACGACTGTTCGGTATCGATCAGGATGCGCCCGTCNNGGCATATCCAAATCATATTTCTGGGCCATTTTCTGGATCTTCGGCATCCACCGGTCCGCATCCGGCATCAAAATAAGATCCGGATCGACCGCTGCCGTAAGTGCAAAAAGTTCTGACAGTACGTCTTTCGTCTGCCCCGCTAATCGCGTGGTTTCGTCGTGAATAATTTCTATGTCAGAACAGAATGCCGACAGAGCCGGGTCGTCAAGAATCTTTACCTCAATACTATTCAGGTCATGGGTAAATTCCGGAGAAAACCTGGAATCGTTTTCGGTGCTGCATGGTGCGATTCCCTGCTCTGCCATAAACCGCTGATCTCTTCTGATATCGACGTTGTACAGTTCCACGTTGAATTGTGCCTGTTTCTCGATGGCTTCGGCCACATCCCGCCCCGCATAGACAGAATGACCCTGCAGTTCTCCGAAGATCGTTCTTATGGTACATTCTTCAGAATTATATCGTTCCTCAAGAGCATCGATCATCTCGTGGTTTGAGTGCGGATCATGGAAGTGGACGTAGAAGGGAGGGGCATAATCATGGTGAATTTTCGTTACGGGCCCATCTTTCGTCCACAGATCAACGCCGCCGTTCCGGTATGCCGAATCAAGGATCCACATCTGACCTCCGTGCTGATTCAGCCACATCCTGGCGTTTCAGAAGTTCGACGAGGACAGAGAAGACCGCGGCCTCAAGCGGATCGTTGCAGCCGACGAACGCTTCACAGGAATGTTTTTTTGCGAGTTCTACAATTACTTTCGCGTATTCTTGATCTTCCCGTTTCAGGGCACGGCCGGACCGGGCCCAACGGTCCGCGATGCCGTTTACTCCCTGACGAACACTTTCAAAGCTTCGTCCCATCACGTCACCTCGAGAGTTCTTTGTTGGGCGGACTGGCAACCCTTTTTCCACCGTTGAGAGGTACCGTGCCCGGGCTGTCTCCCAGGTCCTTCGTCATTGAAAGCGATTTCGATAATATGATCGGCCTTCCGCATCAGCGATGAGAACGCACGATCCATAGACGGGGAATACAGGATCACCAGCGATTCACGCCCAGCATCTTTCAGCATCCCGGAGATCTGGGGAAGCATCTGTTCGGCCCCGTCGAAAAGCGTTGGATCATGCTCAAGGAATATTACCGTATGACTGGCGTTCTGCAGGATAATAAAAAGCTGTTGCGCTGTGAACGCCCGGCAGATCTCGAAATTATTATCGACCCTTCCGATTGCGGTGAGAATCCGTGAATAGTTCCCGCTGATATAGAGAAAGAGGAATCGTTGCAGATCCGGGTTACTTTTGATGGCAGAGACGAGCACGTTCTCCGGTGCAATAATGGCATTGAATGTTCCCGGGTAGAGAAGCATTCCTTTGCGTAGCTCGATAAACATGGCAGCAGCTTACTGCTGAGATGATGGGATAAGGCTCAGGATTGAGTGGTGTGAAAGTAGTTATGCATCATGAGAATGCAACAAGGCCCAGCGGCCCGAGCGAGCACCGCGACAGGGGCGCGGAGGTAACGAGCCGCATCAGCGGCGAGTCCGAGCCCCTGATGGGTCGCGCGACTGAGTCACTGAGCGTTATGCACTGCTCAGTACACAGCGACGAACACGATGCGGAGCATGGTGTGAGGAGCGGGCCGGGCAGCCGCTGGCGCCGGAGCAGCGCGACAAGCCAGGGGCGTCATCCTACCAACAGGACAATCCGAAAAACAAGGGAGGTGATGTGAAGCGAATCGGAGTGCAGTGAGCGCAAGCGAGCGGAACGCAGATGAGTGAACATGACCGAGCGTCACCAGCCCACCTGCCTCCACTCCAGTTTCACAACGCCCATACCGGTCCTGCATTATCTTGCAGAGCTGATAGCCGGGATCATGGTATTCCTTTGGTGCGGACTGCATCTTACTGATGAAGAGTGCCAAAGAGATCCGTTCGAAAGCCTGGCCTGATTCCCTGTAAAAAATTATTGAATGTGACCGCTTTCAGGAGGAATACCCCTTTTGTATCCATCTGGTTACTGCCGGGACATACAAAATGTAGATCCTTGATGCAGATATGGGCCCAAAATGTCGATTTAATAAGCAGTTAATTCTCTTTAGTACCAAACACTTCGAAAGTTGCTTGAATATATCCTACTTTCTTTGAGCGACCCTTTACAATTTCTTTGCAAAACTTCTCAAATGGTTCTTTGATATTTCGGATCTTGATTATGTATGTATTCTTATCATCAGGTCTTTTTTCCGCATATTTTAGTCGAACAAATTCATCCATTGCTTCTTTAACCCATGCAGTTTCAGGAATTTTTGGTTGCCGGGCGTCATGATTATCGGTATGAGTAAATTTATCATGCAATTCTTGAGTTAAAAATTGGATATTTGTCTCAAATTGTTTTTTCCCGTTTTCATCGACGTATTGGTTTATTGTTCGAATTGGTGGGAATATATGCTGCCATAATATATTCATGATATAGGGCAGGGGGGGTTTAGAATCATAAAATTTTATTGCTCCATTCGAATTGTATTGCATGACCTTCTCCAAAGGCATAGGCATCGGTTTCCCTTTTTTCAACAGGTTGTTAAGTCGCTCTTCAGAAAATTTCCCACACACTCTTTCGAACGAAAATTTTTCTTCAGAACCGGAACTTTTTATAAAAGAAATTAGCGAAAAGTTGTTTGTTGTTGAAAATTCACCATCGCGTTTTTTCTGAATCAAATATTCTGATACATCTGATTTTAAGAGATAATCAGTCAAACAAACCAGGTCACATCTTTTTATCATTTCGTCGGATGTTTTCCAGCCTTTAAAGTTGTCGTCATATTTATGAATTTGCTTCAGTGTTTTTTTCCAATAATCTTTATCTTGAGGTAAGGTTTTTTTCACTTCCCCAATAATTCCATATTCTGAACTATCTTGTAGTACAATATCGGGAGTAACAACCGAATTTGGCTTAACTCGGTTTTTACTGGATGTATCCATTTTTCTTCCGATAAAAAAATAAGATCCTTGCTTGAGCTTTTTATTAGAATCCTCATATCTTAATAAATGCGCAAATGAAATAAGGGAAATTACTGTTTGCTCATAATTATCAGATTCATCCCTCAATTTTTGAACATCATCCTCTGCCATTATACGCCCCTGAAATCTTTGATGAGTCCTTCACGGAAGCCGGTAAAAATGCATTCGCAAAGTCTTTCTAATGCCGCGGGCGTTGAACGAATTTGAGGGATAATCGATATTTTATTTTCTGACAATACCCAAATATCACAAGATGATCCATCCCTATAGTCTACATAGGAAACATGTAAGTAGGGGTTTGCGTGAATTACCGAAATTGATGAATTCTTTATACTTTTTAAAGCTTCGATTAAGCGGAAGTTTTGTTTTTTATCTTTGAAAATTCCAACATCATAAAAAATTGCAAGTGGTTTGGTGGCAAAATTATCCTCCTTAACCCTTGAACGATTATCAAATAATTCAAAGGATTCTGCGGCCTTATTGGCAATACCCTCAATCATTCTCTGATAAAATAATGTAAAATTGTAACTACATTGGAAGCGTGTGTCACGGAATAATTTGTAAAATTTGAGTTGGTGGTAATTCTGGATAACGATTATTTCATCTTTCGAAGATTCAGTGACAAAATTAAAATCAATGCTTTTTATCCATTCCTCATTTTCGCTTACTTTATCAAAAACATCCCGAAACGGTAGGTCAGTGTATTGTATATCAGACCCTACCTTCTTTTTTGCATTGATATTCCGGATCCAATTTTTTGTGACACAGCGAGAAACTCTGATTTTCTCATTTTTTAGTACTGACTCATATCCCTCAAGTAAGATTCTCATATAGGAAGTATCAATGAAAGGTCTCGATATGAGAGGGTAGAATAAATTAAAATAACGAATCATAGCTGTGTTGAAAAATCGATAATTTTCATGGGTAACAACGATGTATATGTTGTTTTGAGGGGAGTATTTGAAAAGAAGAAAATCTCCCTTTAAATTTAGTTTCTCATCCTTATGCTTTCGTATAAGAGTAAAATGAAAAATATCATTTCCAACCTGTTCACAGTTGAGAGTGAATTCTTTAAAGCTCCACTTTTTAAAAACGCCGATAACATCTTCTTTTGAGGTTAGAATTAAGCCATTAATTTTTATTCCTTTGTTTAAACTCAACAAATCATCTAAATTTTTAAAGATTTTTGAATATTCATTAGAGTGTCTATAAAAATTATGGATAAGATCCTCAATTTTAATTTTGGTTTTTGATGGTGCCATGGGAGCTCAAACGGCTTATTCAATTGTATCTAACTGTTCCTTTGTTAAATCATTTGCTAAATATTTTTTTTTAGTTCATTTGTTGGGCCCTTGGGCTGAATAAACACACTATAGGACGGGGGGCTTAGGTTTTACTGAAAGGATGAATGAAAAACTTTCAATATTTATTTGTCATTGAGAAACTAACATCTAAAAAACAATTCACTAACCTGACAGGACAAGCCATGCTTACTAATGAAGAACAACGAGTGCCAATTTATACGACAGAAAGTATTCCGACCAGGGCCAGTGAGGTTACATCAGATACGCCATTAGGGAATCTCAACCTAAATTGGACTGAGAAGGATTTGCCTGAAAGAGAGCGTACTAAACATGTTAATCGTCTTCATCCATACCTTGGGAAATACATTCCACAGCTTGTCGAGGTTTTTTTACGAAAATATTTTGTAAAAGGGCAAACGGTTCTAGACCCATTTAGCGGATCTGGAACAACACTTGTTCAAGCGAATGAATTGGGAATGAATGCTATCGGTTACGATATATCGGGTTTTAATGTTCTTCTGGCTCAGGCAAAAACAGCAAAATACGAGATTCCGGAAGCAAGGCGAGAAATTCTTGATATTTTAGACAAAGTGAAAGCGGCAACGCAAATTGACGCACACCAAAAGAAATTATGGATAGAATGCACTAAAGGCCCATACTTATCTGAAGAGAATAATGAATATTTGAAAAAATGGTTCGCCCCCAAAGCTCTTGAAGAATTGTTAACTTATCGATATTTTATTGAAGCTGGAAACTATCGATACAAAGACCTACTAAAAATAATCATGTGCAGGTCAGCGAGATCCGCTCGCCTTACCACACATTTTGATCTGGATTTCCCGAAAAAACCTGCAACAGAACCTTACCATTGTTATAAACATGGCCGTATTTGTCATCCAACAGAAGAATCGTTTAAATTTTTAAATCGATATAGTCTCGATACAATTAAGAGAATTACCGAATTCGCATCAATACGATCTAAAGCAAGTGTAGAAATTCATCATGCTGATTGCAGATATGTTGATTTTCCATCTGTGCACGGAGTAATAACCAGTCCACCATACGTTGGATTAATTGATTATCACGAGCAGCATGCATATGCGTATCATCTTCTTGGTTTAGAAGATAAGCGCGATGAGGAAATTGGGCCCGCAGCAAATGGGAAAAGTAAAAATGCCCAAGTGAAATATCAAAATGATATCGCTGAAGTATTCCGAAGAATTATCAAAACAATGCACCCAGGGGGTCGTTTAATTGTTGTTGCTAATGATAGTAATAATCTCTATGGTGTCATTGCGGATTCTTTAGATGTTGAAGTTGAGAACATAATTCAACGTCATGTAAATCGTAGAACCGGAAGACGTGCAAATGAGTTCTATGAATCGATTTTCATTTGGCGGAAATCGTAAGATTTTGGGGAAAAAATGACAGATCCAGAAAAAATGAAGATTGCCATCCAGAAGGTTATCCAAAATTTAATGGATAGTGTTATGGAAAAAGTTCTCTATTCTGATCCTTTCGTTAAGGAAGATCATCATTCAAAAAAACCACTTTATGCGGCATTAGTTCCCGATGAAATTTTTAAGGGCTCGCATTTTGAAAGACGATTTGTAACACCATTCGGTAATGTTTGGGAGCGATTGGCAGTTGTAGCGGCAACAAGTGGTCTTGGATATGGTGTTACGGGACATCGCATTGATGGATTAGTAAGAGCAGAGCGACTCCAACGAATTGCGGAAATACTCAATCGATTGGAACATACCCAAAATGGGCATAAAAAAGTCAAACCCGATTGGACAACGGAATTAAAATATATCAAAGAGGGAAATGGTGAATTCATCCCGGTATCTGTTATTTGTGATGTTTATGCCGAGGATAAAGTCAATAATAAACGATTTGCCTTCGAACTGAAGGCTCCACTACCGAATAGTGATCAAACAAAAGTAAGCAAAGAAAAATTATTAAAATTATATTGTATGGAGCCACCCCAAGTTGATGGAGCGTACTATGCTCTCCCATATAATCCATACGGTACCCGTGAAAATTATTCATGGAGTTTTCCTGCTCGATGGTTTGATATGAAGAAGGACGAAGTAGTTCTTATCGGCAATGATTTTTGGGATAAAATCGGGGGGACAGGAACCTATAATGCGTTTATTTCTGCAGTTAATGAAATCGGGGCAGAATATAAAGAACGAATTTATAGAGAATATTTAGGTATTGAACCCCCGGCAGATTTCGATTCTCTAAAATTATAGAATTTTATCTTTTTCATCACGGCTTTCTTTAAACAATTCCGAACCAGAAAAAATCCACAAGCATTCCAAATCTCTGACATCGATCAAATAACTTGATTTTGCATTTCCTACGACGTCATTTGCACGTCTTAAATAATTATGTTGAGGAGATTTCTTATTATCGATCAATCGTTTTAAATTTTGAAAATCGATGAAAAATATTCCCTCCATTCTATGAATGAGGATTTGTTTACCTTTATGATTTTTTTCCATTTCTGGATAATTAATCCAAAAATACAAGTCTAAATCGGGATACTTACGATCATAGTGGATAAAATCCTTATCATTAAAAACACAGGTGAATTGTGGATCATAATTGTAATAGTGCCCACACGAGTAGAAGGGAGTACTTTGATATTTTAAATCAGATAGTTTTCCATCTACGATTATATCCGGGACATACGGATTGGTTTTTTTTTCAGGGTTTAAAATTCCATTTTTCTTGATAATTGGGCAGATTTCGTTACAGAATTTTATTTCATTTTTAGGTCCGAACTTATCTGTCCAATAATTTTTATCTTCGGTATTGTGTTCCGGATGTGATAGAATGTTTATTTTATCATCAACCATGTAAATCTCCTCAAATCGAGAAGAAGTCTAAGTTACATGATATTTTAAAAAATGGTATGAAAATTGAACGCAAAATGAAAAATTAAGTTAAAAATTAGGAGATCATGTCCGTTGTTCTTGAATGAATATTTTAAACACTAATCCAACAAAACAGAAATTGCCAGGTATATGATGAAAGCGATTATTTTAACAGATGATACAAAATGCCAGTTGCCCTCTCACAATAAATGGACAAATAGATTTGGATGTGGATCTGGAATCGCAAAAAAATCTGAGATTCTTATAGAACTAAAAAACAGAAATACCACGATTCCTGGTAATGATTTGGAGAATGAGATCCAATATAGAAACGTTTTACATGAGTTTTTAAGACCAGCTAAAAATATGTTCGGAGGTCGTTTTTCTGAAGTGCGAGCATTTGCGGCGGAATTATCAAAAATCACCCCCGTTGAAATTTTAATTATTTCGGGAAGGTATGGATTGATAAATGACTCCACAGAAATTATCCCATATGATTATTCTATTCAGAACAATACTCAACTAAAAAATATTGACGAAAACAACCAAATTTTTTCGAAAGTGAAAGACTGTCTTTCAGATTCTACTCATTTAATTGTTCTTTTGCCAAAATTTTACATTGAATACTTAATTAAAACACATTTTTTTGAAACATTATCATCGAAAATTAAAATTATTATTGTCACTTCAAAAGGATTGCAAACCCAATTAAACCAATATGAGAATGTAATTATCTTTGAAAGGAAGGGTGTTGCACGATTGAGGTCCCAAAATTGTGATCAAATCTTATCTTTAATTAAAAAATCACCAGATTAAAATTTCTTGAATTCACTTAAGAAACGAAGATAATGAGCCATTTTTTTTTATTCCCAGGAACAACCCTAACATCCAGATCCCGGCAAACACCTTCACGAACCGCTCCGGCTCAACCCTAGACATAAAATAGCGCCGGTGAAAATGTCGGCTCAGGCTAACATCAGATGAAGAACTAGCAAACTAGTTTCAAATCGAAGGAAAAAACATTCACGGCATGAGACCGTTGCCAGACTCTAATTATTATCAAAAAAATGCAGACCCGGGCAGGGAATTCTTCCCCGCCCGTCTACCCCTTTTATCCCCGAAGGGACACTAAATTATTAACGTCCCGACCCAAACTCGTTTCGTTTTCCGGGTGAAAGACCTGAATCTCACGGCACTGCCGACATGATTATCCCGACAATCTGCTGAGCTGTCGCGGGGTCCAGCACCTGGGCAAGGACCAGTCCGGCCATCGCGATGAACAGGGCCCAGAACACCTTCTTCACCTGATCGTTCTTCCCGAACGCATCGATCACGGCATCCGTATCGACTTTCATTCCCCGCCGTATCAGTTTCGGCAGGAAAACAAAGAGTGGCAGGAACAGGACCGCCGCCCCGATGAATGCCAGGGAAAGCTCGGTCCTGCCTGCAAACCAAATCCCCACAGGGACCGCAATAGTCCCGGCCAGGACAGCAGCTACGCTCACCTCACCAAGCCAGAACCAGGTCCTGCGCTGGGCGATGTCCTCTCTCTCCATATCGGTAAGGCCCGCCAGATCAAATGCACCGATCGCATACAGCACCCCGTACCAGAAGGTGCGGATAGCCGAACCGTCAGTCATCGCCAGGGGCACCCTTTGCTATCAGGATCTCGAAGACCGGGCTGGTATAGCCCCCGTTCTCCGGGCTGAAGTCACGGATCCGGCCTATCTGGATCCACTTCCGGCAGCCGGTCCGGATCTGGACCGTGTGTTTCCCCGGGGCCCGGGGATATACCCGTCTCCCGTCCACGTCCCGCATCTCCTGATAGGGGGGAATATCGAACCAGTCCGGCCAGAACCGGACCCCCCCGGGGATATCGGCTCCCCGGTAGAGGTCCTGCAGCCGCCTCGGCGACATGTGGTCGTAAATCAGATCGATGATCAGGTGCTTGTCACCCTGCTCCGGGTTCAGGTCCAGTTCATAAAAAATGGGATTCCGGCGCACTTCTTCCGGTGTGAGCGGTTTGTCCGGGGTCAGGGGCTCGAGGCCGCCGAACTTTCCCCGGTACAGGCCGGTGACCTTTGCGACCGGCTGCATTGCAATTTCAGGTTCCATGGTATTTCTCCTTGTAACTTTCGTGTTCCGTCCGGAGTTTCTTGAACTCCTCGACGATCTCATCATATTTGCCGATCTTCTGGTGGATGACAAACAACATGGGATAGATCGGGAGCACAACTCCCAGCAGAATCCCTAACGTATCAAGATCCATCACGGTCCTCCGCAAGCGACGAGAGAACCAAAAAGAGAGGGGACCGGGGGGTCGCCTCCCCTCCGGGTCGTATCGTCAGAAGAGCTCAGGCAAGAGCAGGTACGGTGTCCGCCCAGGTCTCGACATTCGTGCGGATTGCATCATCCTCATACGAGGTGATAGTGATCCGGTCGCGGCTGAAGTTCACCATATAGAGCTCGCCGTTTGCGTCGTGGCACCTGAGGGTTGCACTGAAGGCATCGCTCCCGACATCGTGGACCACAGTACCGCCGTGTGCCGTGGTGACCGCAGCAGCGGCAAGCAGCGCGGTCACGCCAGCATTGAAGCCGGCAAGCGTGTTGAACTTGTGGTTGCCCGTGCCGACAGTCTTGGCCAGTGCGTCCTGGTAGACCATCTTCGCGGTGAAGGCTTCCTTGGTCTTCTCGACCGCGGGATGGCTCTCACCTGCAGTCATATACGCTACACACTCAAAGGGATTGTCGGTGATGACCGACTGGACGATCGTGTTGAACGCCGCGACATCCACAATGGGTTCGGCAAGAGTGCGGGTTGCACTCTTGACATTTGCACTCTGTACGAAATCTGCCATAGTTGTGGTAGCTCCTGGTTCGTTTTTCGAACCACAAACAGTGTAATTCGGCGATTTTTTTAACGGTTTTGAAAAACGGGGTGAAAAATTACCACCATCTCTTTATTTTTGTGACAATCAATGCTGGAATCCCGATAACAATTAAAATGAAGGCAAATGAATTTTCTAAAATCCACATTTTAATCGGATTTGGAATATCTAATGAAATAATCCACGCGGGTATTTGTAATAATACTTGAACAAATGATAAAACTACAACGAGCGCGATTAAACCAATTATTCCAGCGATAAGAGAGAGAAGATCATCAAAAACGGTCATTGAATATCCTCAATATAATTCATGACCTCTGTAGCACATTTGTTGCCAATGGGCGTAATTTGGTTTGAACTATGTGTCAGTATCCCATAAGCGCCACGTTTCATTTGCGTGGCAATATTTTTCATTCGTTCAGATTCTTTCGGAAGAACATCATTGATCTCTACAGCAATGTTTAGAAATAATTGTGAGTATTGAGAGAGTATCTGCCTTTGACCCTCAAAACGCCCTTCCGTTCTCTCAGATTCTAACTCAGTTGTCCACTCAAAATTAAATCTCAAGTATGTTTTTTTTACAAGAGATGTGGCAATCTCAATTTGTTTTTGCCTATCAGATTTCGAAGCACGAAATTCCTTAATTAAATCCTTAATTAGATCATAAGCAATATCTTCTAGCCCCATATACTAAAAATATATTCCATACACTATTAAATCTATTTTGGACACAGCGACGAGCATTCCGCGAAGCGTTATGCGAGGAGCGGGCCGGGGCAGCCGCTGGCGCCGGAGCAGCGCGACAAGCCAGGGGCGTCATCCTGCCAACAGGGCACTCCGGAAAACAGCGAGGTGATGTGATGCGAGCCGGAGCATCAGCGAGAACGAGTTAACCTGACCGAGCGTCTGCGGCCCACCCGGGCATTTTATCATCGTAGGAATCAACAATCATCCATCGCGGGAAGATCGAGATGGGCGTTTTTCGATATGCAGACAAATACGCCGCTCCGACAAAAGAACAGCGGGAACGGTATATGACGGGGAAGAGCGAGGAGCATCATTCCGGACCTGAAGGGCAGGTCGTGCTCATCGAATACCACGAGGCTGCATACCTCAAGGATGAAATCGATAATATCCGCATCCTTTTCACCGGATTCAAGGATAAACAGAAAGCCGGTGAAGAGGCGAAACGGCTGGCAGACCATCACGAGCACAAAATGCCGCATAAAAATCTCTTTACGAAGGGACTGAAGCCCGGCGATGCTTCGAAATCAGCCGACCGCAAATCCGGATGATCGCTGAATTCCGTTTGACCTTCCAAACACAGACCAGAATGTATTTATAGATATAATAAAAATAAAATTAAAACAACTTAAAATATTCTGGTGATGCTATGAGAACGGAAAACGTCCAATATTTTACCGAGAAGGAAGAAGAATTCGCCAATCTGTTAATCGAGATCGGAACAAAGAAAAATGTGGCAAAAGTTTTGGTATTTCTTACGAATGTACCGGAAGCGACCTCAAGGGCAATCGAACGCGGAACCGACCTGCGCCAGCCCGAAGTAAGCCTGGCGATCAAATACATGACCGAACAAGGCTGGATTACAATCCAGGGCATTCCTTCCGAACGGAAGGGCCGGCCGAATAAAAAATACACTCTGGTAGTACCGGTCAATAAAATTATTGCCACGATTGAAAAAGCGAAGAAAGCCGAGGCAAACAATCAACTCGCACTCGTCAGGAAAATAAGGGATTACATCTGATAAAAAACCTTCAAATACCTGTTTTTCAGCGTATTCCTCATTTTTCTATTTTTATAATGTCACCGTCGGAGAAAACGAGCTTCGTATTCGCGTTCCGGCAGCCTTTTTCAGGTCCGGATGGAGTAAAGTAGGTGCCAAAAACAGGGCCAAAGAAAGGGCTCCGGTGGCGGTTTAATGACATGCAATCCTGCCGTATTTTGGCAAACGGGGGTTATTTCAGCCGCTTTTTTCAAGAGGATGAAAAATCTCGGTTTTACGGGGTTTTCCGGAGAGGGGGTACAGAAACGGCGCCCGATTTGGGCTTATTTTAGGGAGGGCCTCTCGATGATACCAAAAATTCAAGTAACATTGAAAAAGTTATACAATTCAAAATTGTTTGTCTGTAAATTATTTTTTTAGTTCAGTTAGGAGTTCATCCCGAGTTTTCATTGCAGTATCATCATTTGGTTTAAATTCCAATGCTTTGTTTACATTTTGTAATGATTCTTCGAATCTCCCCAATTTTGCCAGTGAGATACTTCGATTGTACCAAGATTTTGCGTTCTTTGGATCAATTTCTAAAGATTTATCGTAACTTTGGATTGCTTCTTCATATTTTTTTAAAAGATCCAACGCGGCTCCCCGATTCCCCCATGCATCATCGAATTTAGGATCAATTTCTAATGCTTTATCAAAATTCTGAATGGCCTCATCGAATCTTTCTAATTTTATGAGAATTCTCCCCCTGAGTAACCAGGTTTTAGCATTTTTAGAATCGATATCTAACGCTTTGTCAAAACTCTGGATCGCGTCTTCGTATTTTTCTAGCCACTCCAGAGTGAATCCCCGATTTCCCCATGCTTTCAGAAATTTTGGGTCAAATTCAAGCGCTTTATCAAAACTTTGAACAGCCTCATCGAATCTTTTTAAAGATCTCAGAGTAATCCCTCTGCGATACCAAATTTGTTCGTTTTTAGGATCAATTTCAAGTCCTTTATCAAAAGTTTGGAGAGCTTCATCAAACCTCCCCATTTTCATCAAAGTATCACCCTTGAAACCCAATGTAGGTGCATACTTGGGATCAAAAGCTATTGCTTTATCGAAAGATTGGAGAGCCTCATCATATTTTTTCGACTCACTCATACTATACCCATAACCTAACCAATACATTTTATCGTTACAAAAATATCCATAAGTAGCCCCTCTTTTCATAGTCTCCCAATGTTCAGGAACAAAAATCAGCATGAAAAAACCATAAAAAATTGTCGCCCACGTTAAGAAAAGGAGCATCCATGCATAGTAAGGCATTTCATACACATGATAAAACATATAAAAATTAAAAAAAACTAAAGATCCTATACCGTAAGGTATCAAAGATAATTCTAAAAATTTGAAAATCGGGTTGTTCAGTGTTTTTTTAAATCTTGTATCAAATGCAACAAAATTCAATTTTCTTAATTGATCCATACCCTCAAACCACTCATCACGAGCTATATTATATCCAGTGATAATCGCACCGAAAATAGCCATAATTAAGAAGAAGAAATTGAAATTTGATAGCAGAACAGACCAAAATAAAAGAGGAAATAGCGAAAGTAAAAGCCACTGCTTATTTTTCAAATCTACAATCATTTTTAAGTTATTAGATATTGTTTAAACCATTAATCTTTTGATTTCATGATATTCAGTAAAATGTTAGTTAAAAAAATATGACACAATTCTTCCCTCCTCCTTATTCTGAATTTTTCTTACCAACCCTCTTCCGGTAATACTTCCTGCACTTCGCCCGGTTTCGTTCCCGGTTCGCCTTCTCGCGGGCCTGGCGCAGTGCTTCGCCGAGATTCAGACATTCGTCGCTCATGCCAATCCCCGCCCCGGGCACCAGCCGGACCGGTATGGCACGACCCAGACATCCCCGATGTGCCGGAACACTTCTTCGAACCGCTCGGGCCGGGAACCAACGTAGAACAGCGCCGGGGAGAACGTCGGTCCTTTTCGCTCAGTACTTCCGGGCCCGCTGAACCGGACCCGTGCGGATGGGAAGCACACCCGGCACGACAGCCGGGTGAGAGTCTTCCACGCAGCCGTCTCGGTCGCGGACTTCCAGAGGACAATCGCCTCCGTGGTCCGGCCTTCCAGCCGCTCCAGGTAAAGTTTCGAAAACCACTGCTCGACATCGTAGCCGAACGGAGGATTGAGGAAGACCCGGCCCACCCAGGGCCGCAGGAGACCATTGTCCTGAGCTGTATAATGCCTCGCTGCGGGCACATTCGGAATCTCCCGGCTGTTGCTGCATGGGTCCAGATCGATCGTGCCCATGCAGGCAATCACCGCATCGAGGATGTACTGAGGAGTGTAGTGCTCAGTGCTGGCATGGGAGAGAAGCGCGGAAGGGACGGTCATAGCTTCCCACCCAGCCCCTTCTTCTGCGTCTGCTGCATCGCCTCCCGTGAATAGCAGGCCTCGCAGAGCCGGACGCCGGTCTCCCGGTCGAGATACACGGCCGGTGTCAGATTGCAGACCGAGCACCGGCCCACGCTGCTGGAGATCCGCTGCATCGATGCCAGAGAGATTGTACCGGGCAGGGGCGGAGTTTCGGCCCGGTGCTTCCGGGCCGCTGCGAGGTAACAGACCTTGCAGATGCGGCGGGCCTCCTGCTGGTCTTTCGGGCGGGCCTTCCGCTCGGAAGTCAATTTCTCAACAAACCAGGCACCTTTCCTGCCGCAGCAATAGCATATGGTCCGGCCCTCAGGAATCTCGAGTTTTTTGTAATCGGCAGCCTTGATCTGCCGGCGTTCCGTAGGTTTACCGGTCGCCTGAAGGTTTTCCTTCCCAGCTGTGTCCGGCACGGGTTTCCGTGATTCAATCGGTAGTTGCCGGTCCTCCGGTTCGCGATTCTGCGGGGCCGGTGCGTTGTTCAAATCCGGTCTCACGGAATTTCCGGAGTCACCGTCGTACGTACCTGCGGGTAGATCAGCTGAAGCATTGTCATTGGTGAAATCTGAATTTCCACCGGATTTGCCATTTTGTACAGCTAAATGAGTGTTTGTACAGAGTACATCCAATTCCCCGCCGGAATCAATGGATCCCGATCTCACGGAATCTTCCGTAATCGTGCCGCCGGACTGCCGTGATTCCATGGGGCTGTCCAGGTCCGGCCCCGGCCCGTCATCCAGCCAGACAGCTCCGCCTGTCATCCACTTTTCGAACAGGTCGTGGTCGAATGTGTACGCGTTTGTCCGCCGCCGGGTCGAATAACCGGTCTGCTCGTCTTCGGAAACCACCGTGCGATCCGTGTACGCGATCGCCGGGCACTTCTCCAATAGCCCGGTATACGTGGCACCCCGGCTCGTGTAGCCATGGATTAATCGGTGCAGAACCGCGTTCGAGAGCCCTGTTGCCTTCTGGAGCATCGGAATCGTGAACTCGACCCAGTGCAGGGTCACAATGGTACTGAGCAGGTCCGACTCCATCTTCGTCAGTTTCGTAGTCTGGCCTCCGGCCGAACCATTCAATAAACTGTAGAGCCGGGCCGCGCCGTCGAAGTCGGCACGGTTCGCCGTGATGCAGGGCACACTGTTCACGACCTGCCGCTCACGCTGCAGCGAGAAGAGGAGCGCATGGGCTTTCACCAGACCGAGCAGCATCTCCGGGTTCCGGCGGTTGGTCTGGCTCTGGAACCGGATCCGCTTTGCATAGGGGATAACAACGTGCAGACGCTCGCGCCCGAGCGCCTCCCACATAGCCCGGCACAGCAGGACATCGGGCCGCTCTTCCTCGCCGTGCTCCGGTAGGGCCTCGCTGTCTTCGAGAATCCGGATGAGCACCCGGTTGTCCTGCTCGATCGTGTCGTCAATCCAGCAGGTGAGCATCCGGTTGAATACCTGGTCGTCGCCGCTGCCCTCGACCTTCGCCACCCACCAGATGCAGCGCTCCGGAATGGTGCAGATGAACCCTTTCCGGTCCTTGTTCACGGTCCGGTAGATGAACGGCTTCCGGAACGAGGTCGTGACACCCTTGAGGATCTCGGACATATCGTCCGAGAGGCTCGTGTCATCGAGAACGATCACGGTGCCGGGCTGGAGGTTGTCGATGTAGAACAGGGCTTTGTTCGACATCGAGCCGGAGAGCTGGTGGCGTTCCGGGACCTGACGAATCAGCGTCGAGAACGCGTGCGACTTCCCCTTCCCGCTCTCTCCCGATACGGAGACGTGCAAACCTGTCGTGTTGAGGACAGAGCGGGAGGCAAGCGACATGATCAGGCACTCGCCCACGGTCTCGTCGCCTTCGTGGTCGAGCGCAAAGGTCCGGAGCATGGCCCGGAGCGGATCCCCGGACCTCAGCACCAGCAGGGACTCCTCTTCATGTTTATCATCGGGGCCCGATGCTGGACTCGGCAGGATCCTGGGAGGGGGGCTGTCCAATTTCGGGCCCGGCCGCTTCTTTCCCGGCTCGAACTTCTCGCGCAACTCCTGCCACCGCTGCGACCCGCTGCCGCAGCTCTCGTGATGGCACCCGACATGAATTGCCCCGTTCGCGAACTGGATCGCATAGGCCCCGTCCTTGTGCGCGCCGGAGAATGGGCATTGTTCGAGTAGATACAATGTGCCGCCCTGGTAAGGTTTCTCGGACTGCACGGCGAGGTGGTGATCCAACAGCCAGCGCCGAAGATCCAACGAGCCGCGGGCCTGCTGACCACCGGTCTTCCCTGCCGGTCGGAACGGGATCGGAGCGGTGGGAGGGTCCGGCAGGACACCGGCCAGCCGAATGAGCAGGGACCGTTCAACAACACCTGACGTTGTGGGGGCCTCGATGATCGCAGCGCGGCGATGGGGCCGGTCCATTGTACTGTCACCCTTCCGGCTCATTGTACCGTAGAGCTTCCAGATCCGGGCCGCGTTGAAATTCGCGACATCAACCTGCGCCACAGCATCGTTGAAAACCGACGCGAGAACATCGAGACAGCGTTTCACCAGGTCCCGCGATGCATCATCGTTCGGCAGGTTCATGCGGTAGAGCAGGTGTGCCCCGTTCCCGGAATCCGCGAGGACCGGTGCCGGCCAGCCCATCCCGGAGAGGTAATCAGCTATCTGCCGCGCTTTCGCGATCGCTGCCGCATGCTCCGCTTCAGTCGATGAGACCCCCGAAGGCCGGACCGGGTCCACATCAACCGGCAGCCACTGGCGCCGGACGATATCGCTGTCCGCGGTGGTCACATCCTTCTTGCCAAGCCGCATCTTGATCCGGTTGGCCCGGCGGGAGAGCAGCGCGGGATTGACCGGGTTGAGCGTGACATAGACGCCCTGTACTGAAGGCACTCCCTCCAGCGTCCCGACTTTTCCTGCCAGATCTTCCGGCGAATCGAAATATCCCGAGGCTATCCCATCATCGGTGATAGCCCGGACCTCAACAACCTGGCCGGGAGTGAGAAGGATACGGGCGGCTGCGAGGACCTCATTCCCCATGGTTCCCCGGCATAGGCACCGCGGGCCTTCCGGTCTTACAGCACATAATCCAGCATCCCTTGAGGTTCCGCAACCATCGAGGCCGCAGCCCACTTCCCCTTCACAACTGAGACAAATGAGATGTCAGCAATCGAGAAGGTCCGGGCGGCTGTGCTGAAGATGATCCTCCGAGCCCCATTGAACCCGGGACGTCTCCCGTAAATGACGGCCCCGCTGTCAGCGTCACCTCCGTCCCGCATAACCGGGACGCGGTGCCCGTAGAAGAGGATATTCCGGATATCCTCCGTTGAAAGACGGTACAATCCTTCGGGAGTCTCAATGTTTACATTGCCTCCGCTGCTTTTGCGAACAATGACCTGGTTTACCGTCATAAAAATCACCGGGTCATTTCGGCAGGGTTAACCGTCAAAAAATGAAATATAGTCTGAGTAGAGCGATCTACTCCCCCTGTTCGTTTCATTGTGTAGTTGTGGTAGACTTGCATTTTAAGCGGGCAGGGGCTCAAGCTGTTTTGCATGCATTTTCCTCCGCAATCACAAACAGTCCTTTGTCGATCATGAATTGTCCCAGGCCTTGAAATCCTGTTCGACGTTCGTAGGCTTCGATAGCTTCACGTGTAACGTAAAGTTGATCCATAGTAACACCTGTGCAAGCAACGTTTGCAAAATCGGTTGGTTATGTAGGCCTCAGCCCATCGGGTTTCGCTTGCACAAATTTTAGTGGTATATTAAATGTTATATACCTATCGAATTTGCTGCAATTCTAAATTCTTTTTCTCGTTTGTCAGGTATTCCATGAATTCCTTGCCATGGTGGAGGATGAACCACTTGATAGCCTGCTCGGAGGCAATCCCGCCCGGGCTCAAAGTTTCCCCGCATCCATAGCACCAGGTAGTGGTTGGCGGGTTGATGTGCTGGCAGTGCGGGCACTGGCGCGGCGCGACCTGTGGCTCCTTCTTTTTCTCAGGCTTCACAATGCCGTAAACCCTTGAGAGCTCGGAGTCGATGTCTTTGCCGGTCAGGTGAGCATACGTTTCGAACATTGTGGTGTTGAGGGTCCCCCACATCATCATCTTGATGACACTCTCGCTCACGCCATCGTTGATCATGTGGGTAATCCTCGAGTGCCGGAACAGGTGCGGCGTGACATGCTTGGCAATACCAGCCCGCTGAACAATCCGCTGGATCCGTTTTGCAATCGTTGCATGGATAAAGGGCTGCCCCCAGCTGTTCACAAAAACCAGTGCGGACCCTTCCGGTTTGCTTGGGTAGTCCGCTTTCCAGTTCTGCAGGTACTGAGTGCACATGTATGCCCGAACATACCGCGGGAATGCGGTCTTGAATTTGATACTGGTTGCTACACCGCCATTGCTGAACGTGAGATCTTCCCATTTCATTTGACAGACTTCGCCGATACGGAACCCGCCCTCGTATAAAAGCATGATGAGGGCACGGTCCGCGCTAGACTTGCATGATTGGATGATAGTTTTAATCTCATCGGGAGTCAGCAGGTCAGATGCTTTCTTGGTTACTTTATTTTTTGCCGGGGGTTTGAGGGCCCGGACCTTCTTCTCAGGGAGATTGCTGTATCCGTTTTCGATGGCCCAGAGCAGGAACCGTTTGAGGATCACCACATGGTCCGCAAGGGTGTTCTGCTTGAATGGCGTCCCCCGCTGGCTTTTCCCGGCCTTGAGTGCATCGATGCCGGCATAGACCCCGCCCATAGTGAGCTCGCGGTAGGGTCCGATGAACCGGCGCCAGCCAACCAGATTGAAGGAAAGCATGTTGACCCGGCCGGTGCAGATCCCCACCGAGGCCCGCTTCTCCGCGAGGAATTCACGGATCAGAGCTGCGTCGTCATGAGTCAAAAGACCGGTTGCGAGACCGGTGGCGATCGTGTGGTTCGAATACTCGGGTTTGATAGTTGAGAAAACATCTGACTGTGTAGCTGTTGGGGTAGACATGAAAGAGGGTTGACCAGACTACCTAAAAGAGTTGTGATGCGATTCCAACTTTTGGTCTGTATACCCCCGACCAGATTCGAACTGGTGTCGCCGGATCCAAAGTCCTGCATGATTGACCGCTACAC
>DADR01000011.1 GCA_002495055.1 Methanoregula sp. UBA247
AAATGCGAGGGATGCGATTCGAACGCATGAACCTCTGCAGGAATGGATCTTAAGTCCATCGGAGTTGGCCGGGCTTTCCTACCCTCGCGCTCTAAACTATTAATCGTACAACCCAAAAAAAGAATCGGATCTTTTTGTGATCCGGAAAAGGCCACCTGTTTCCTTATTCTCCATGGACTTTAATGAAAGAAAAAATAATAAACAGGGTGGTGAAAGGGTATGGAGAAGACAATGTCATTTTTTTAAGGGTACAGGTATATTCTGGCGATCTACCTGCCGGTCCTGAACGAAACCCCGATCCGGGCCGGGGTGGTGCTCAAGGGGTCCCCAAAAAAAAGCACGTGAAATACCGCTGTTTCACGCGAATGATCGATATAATTTTCCTCTTACCTACCTCTCTTTTTCCATTCACCGTTTCTCGCCAAATCTTCCCGTAAAACCGGATTTTGATCCGGCTTTGTGCCCGCGTTTTCAGGTACCGTTCCGGATGTTTATAAATCCGGACCGATATCGCACAGCATTTTGTCAGAAAACGTCAGACAATCGGTTGATTGAACCGGCAGGATTATGGGTATTTAAATACTGACCCGTGCTTGGTTATTTATTACCATGATTCAGAATTTCTGCAGGAGGACAGCGAGGGGGATCCGGCAGCTCGGATATACACCGGCCTGTGCGACACGATATGCAAGGTTCTTCTTTGTTTCAATCCTGTCTGTCTGTTCGGCAGCAGGTGTACTGAACATCCCTTCCGAAAGAGTGAATGGATGGACCACCGGTTCCATGATATCTCCTGCGGGTGCCCGGCCTGGTACTCTATCACCTTTCTTTTTTCGTATACGTCGTTATTGACCGCTGACTGATTCAGTAAGCTGAAAATCTCTGTTGAGTGATCGGTGAGCGTGCGGTTTGCAATGGCACCGGGAATCGGGAGTCTTGTCAAAAGGATACTACCCGATTGGCGTGGAAGCGGATGGATGGGGAGCATACGCTCTCGGTCACCGGCATTTGTGGAAAAAATTAACATGCGGATGTGAAATCGTATGGAACCAGAAGGACTAAAAAACGGACGGGATAAACGTGTCGACAAGGTAACTGTCGGGCAACCGGAAGTGCAGGAGAAGGAACATACTAAAGAAAATGAACAGAGAAAGAGGTCCTGATGCCACGGCGGCCGGCAGTGATCAGGCAGGATATTCCCCTCTACCTGATCCCGCATGTCGTGCTTCAGGGAGTCCGTTCGCATGGTGAGGAACTTGAGCGGGTTGTTGTGCAAAAGACACGCTGCCATTTCTATACAGTCAGTATAAGGACCCGGCCGATCAAGCGGGAACTGAAGGTGAAGCATACCCTTCACGTCGTGCCGGAAGCACAAAAAGGCGGAAAGGCGGGTGAACAGGAATGAGCCGGGGCCGGCCTCCTAAATTGGCATGCAGGGAAGCGTATGCCCGTGCTGCACAACGGGGAATGGTGCTGGATGCAGCCGGCAGGGAAGCGTCGCGTTTCGATTTTATCCTGTTCGTTAGGGAACGGGTTATCTTTGTCCGGGTCAAGCGGAGCCATTCGCGGATCAGTTCCTCAGGATCAGGAGAACTTACCGTCCGGTTCAGCAGCGAGATCACGGGGCTCCGGAAGATCCCGCAGACCCCGGTTGTGTCCCGTGAGCTCTGGATTCTCCTGCCCTGGGGAACGTGGCAGTATTATGGCATCAGCGATGATGCGATCACGGAGATTCAAGACTATATCGGGAAGATTTCCCCGACGTAACATGATTGTTCCAAAGTATCAGCGGGACTTTTATTCCTGCCTGTTCCGGCACAAAGGAAGCATGCCCTGCCAGATCGCGACTCATGTGCTCAAGACCCTGATATGATTTCACGTCTCATTTCAAGGAGGGGATTCTCCCTCGATCAGGAAAGGTATATACCCCCGACGATAGCGATATGTCTCCTTTTCCGGGATGGTAACGCTCTCATTTTACAAATATCGTCCGGAATGAGAATCTGGGCTCAATTTGGGCATATCTAAGTTTTGATGGGATTCCGGTGACCGGTCTTATTGAGGGGTTTTGAAAGGTATATTTCCGGATTATTGATTATTTTGTCCAGAATCCGAAACCGGGAAAATTGCGGGGAGAAAAACCGGCCTTAATATTCCCTATTGGATGGACGATCGGCTCCCGTGCTGACTGCAGCAGGAAAAGGAGTACTAAAAACACCTGTTTATTATGGTCATGCTCCAGGATTCACTAAAACGGCTCATCTGAACCGGAATTGAAGAACCCCCGTTATTCATAAAAAAATTGATTTCCCCTTGTCAAAACAGTTACCGGGATTCACTGCTCCAGGTTAATTCGTCCACATGCGGGGTGAACAGCCGGTTTTTCAGGAATAAGAGAAAGGAAGTAATGGCAACAATAAACGCACCCATGATGAACGCGGTTCCGATAATTGAGACATAGGGTAATCCCGTCCCGGCCCGTTCCAGGACGATTCCCATCAGCGCTGCTGCCAGAGCCACAAGTGATGCCTGCATTGTATCAACTCCTTATGCTGTTAAGACACAAGGCTGCTACTTAAGATTTTTGATATAGTGCACCAATACTACCGGCAGGCTCTGCGACAAAAATAAAAAGTCTGAGTCGCAAAGGGCACCTTACGTGTGTACCCAACGATATACTCCATGGGGGTCCACGATCTGCAATTCTGTAGAGTTCTGGCACGAAACCGAGATGTATTGAAGGTGAACATCCAAGCATGATGTGTTTAAAAAAATGAGTACGATAAAACTTATAGGCTGGATTGAAGTTGACGGGCAGCGACTCTCCCCGCAGGATGTCGAAACAATACTAAAGGACCGCCCGGAAGAGATCTTCAGATTTGGTGGGGAGTTCTTCCTTGCCGGTCACAGCTGCCGGGCCCGGGACCATTTCGGGATCATGCCGGGCAACTGCCCGAAGGGAACGCTCATCTGCGATGGTATGGTCAGAGGCAGCATAGATCCTGATGTTCCGGACCTGCCGCTTGAGCAGGCAATAATCACTGCCGTGAACCTTCGCAGCGACCAGGGCGTGACAGCGCTCTCCGGGGGGGTGGACTCGACGCTTGTCGCTGCGCTCGCCCGGCGCGAGTGCGTGGCCGTGGGGCTATCAGAATCCCATGACCTGAACCAGGCACGCCATGCAGCAGATACCCTCGGCCTCTCCTGCACGTATGTGACAATTACTCCGCGGGAGATCGCGGCTGCACTTCCCGCGGTCGTCGGGGCTATCCCCGTTAAGGACCCCGTAAATACGAGTATCGCCCTGACCCAGTACTTTATTGCCCGGTTTGCCGGGGAGCAGGGATACCGGCGGATCATCACCGGCCAGGGAGCAGATGAACTCTTTGGCGGCTACTCCCGCTACCTGGAGACACCAACGCTGGCAGAAGACCTCGAGCGGGATTTTCTCGGCCTCGAACTGCAGGCCGACCGCGACCAGTCGGTCGCAGCGCTCCATGGCACGTACTTCTCCATGCCGTATATGGACGTGCGGGTGGTGCGCGCTGCACGCGCGATCCCGGCAGGTGAGAAGGTACAGGGAGGGCGGCGGAAGATCCCGCTCCGGCAGGTCGCAGAACGCCATATGCCCGCAGAATTTGCCTGGTACGAGAAGAAAGCCATGCAGTACGGGAGCGGGGTCTGGAAGGAACTGCAGAGGCTTGCTAAAAAAAATGGTTATAAAGCATCCATACAAGATTACATAGACCACATCAGCAGGGTGGAACATGGCCACTGAACAGGAAGTCAGACATATCGCAGAACTTGCCGACGTCGGCATCAATCCGGAAGAACTGGGCACCTTTACTCACCAGTTCAATGCAATCCTTGACTATTTTGACGTGCTGGACCGGGTGTCGGGAGATACTGCTGTCACCCGCGACCTGTACAATGTAATGCGGGATGATATCGTCAAACCCTCCCTTCCGCAAAAAGATGTGCTGGCAAACGCACCGGCACAGGAAGACGGATTTATCAAAGCGCCCCGGGTGATGTAGTGACCGGGCACGAGATTACCTTTGAACCAGATGACCCATATCATGCGTTTCTCACCACCTGCCCACGGGCACCGCACGGGGATGGAAAACTCGGCGGTATTGCTGTAGCCGTCAAAGATAATATCTCCACGAAGGGTATCGAGACCACCTGCGCCTCAAAAATTCTCAAAGGCTACATCCCCCCCTACGATGCGCACGTCGTTGAGCTCCTCCGGCAATCCGGGGCAGCTATCGTGGGAAAGACAAACATGGACGAATTCGGGATGGGGACCACGACCGAGAACTCCGCATTCGGCCCGACCCTGAACCCGTATGATACCGGCCGGGTACCGGGCGGATCTTCGGGTGGCAGCGCTGCTGCAATTGCCGGCGGCATGGTGAGGATGGCGCTCGGCACGGATACCGGTGGTTCCATCCGCTGTCCTGCCGCATTCTGCGGGATCGTGGGTTTAAAACCCACCTATGGGAGGGTCTCCCGGTACGGCCTGATCGCGTATGCAAACTCGCTCGAACAGATCGGGCCCATGGGGCGGACCGTCACCGATGTCTCGGCCCTCCTGGAGGTCATCGCCGGCCATGACCGCCGCGACTCGACCTCGTATGACAAGCCCTACTCCCCCGCACCCCGGGCTGATATCAGCGGGCTGAAGATCGGCATCCCGCAGGAATATTTCGGTGCCGGAGTCGACCCGCAGGTTGCTGCCGTGGTAACCAGGGCCATCGGGCGGCTCGAAGAATGCGGGGCGACAACGGTCCCCTGCACCATCCCCTCCATGGAGTACGCCCTTGCGGCCTATTACGTCACCTGCACCTGTGAGGCGAGCTCGAACCTTGCCCGGTTCGATGGCGTGCGGTACGGTCCCGCGGCTGACACGAAGAAGTCTTGGCATGAGGCATACCGGGAAGTGCGCCAGGCCAGCTTTGGCACAGAAGTACGCCGCCGTATCATGCTGGGGACGTATGCCCTCTCCTCGGGATATTACGGGAAGTACTATGCCAAGGCACAGATCGCCCGCGAGAACGTGAAAAGGGACTTTACCCGTATCTTCTCGGAGGTGGATGTGATCGCCGGGCCCACGATGCCCACGATTGCGTTTAAGCTCCGTGAGAAGTCAGACCCGCTCTCCATGTACCTGTCCGACATCCTCACGGTCCCGGCCAACCTTGCCGGCATTCCCGCACTATCCGTCCCCTGCGGGAAAGCCGGCGGTATGCCGGTCGGGCTCCAGATCATGGGCAGGCCATGGGAAGATGAACGCGTGATCGATGTTGCCTATGCGTACGAACAGGCGGTGTCCTGATATGGCTGAAGAGCAGGTCATAGTCGGGCTTGAAGTGCACTGCCAGCTCGATACAAAGAGCAAACTGTTCTGCGGCTGCTCCACGGATTACCGCAGCGACGGCCCCAACACCCATGTCTGCCCGGTCTGTCTCGGGCTACCGGGGGCCATGCCGGTCCTCAACAAACGCTCGATCGAATATGCCATGCGGGTGGCAAAGGCACTGAACTGTACAGTCCTTCATGAATCCGAGTTCTCGCGGAAGAACTACTTCTATCCGGACCTTGACAAGGCCTACCAGATCACCCAGTACGACAAACCGCTTGCCGAGGGCGGTTACCTGGAGATCGAAGGGGATGAGGGAGGAGAGAAACGGATCCGGATCACCCGTATCCATGTCGAGGAAGATCCCGGCAGGCTCGTGCATATGGGCAACGCCGAGCGGGGCAAGTACTCGCTGGTCGATTACAACCGGGCCGGGATCCCGTTAATCGAGATCGTCAGTGAACCGGACATGCGGTCTCCCAAAGAGGCACGGAAATTTTTAAACAAACTCCGTGCCACCCTGGAATACTTAAGCGTCTTTGATTCCGAGAAGGAAGGGTCGCTGCGGGTGGACGCCAATATCTCGATTAAGGGCAGTGAACGGGTGGAAGTCAAGAATATCTCTTCGTACAAAGGGGTGGAAAAAGCCCTCCTGTTCGAGATCACCCGCCAGAAGAGCCTGCTCCGCCGCGGGCAGAAGGTTGACCGGGAGACCCGGCACTATATCGAGGCACGGGGGGTCACCCAGTCCTCGCGTTCAAAAGAACAGGAGCACGATTACCGGTATTTCCCGGAACCCGACCTGCGCCCGCTCCATGTCCAGTCATGGGTGGAGGGCATCGTCCTCCCCGAATTACCGGATGCGAGGAGGGAACGGTTCATCGCCCGGTACGGGTGTTCGCTGAACCATGCCCGGACCCTCACCGGGGAACTCAGGCTGGCAAACTTCTTTGAACGGGTTGTTGCCGCAGATCCCAAAGGACTTGCCACGCTGGCTGATACATGGATTGCCGATACCCTGATCGGCGAGCTCAATTACCGGGATATGAGTATCCATGATCTGGCCATGGATGAAAAAAATACGACCGGCTTTATCCAGCTCCTCGGTCTGGTGAAAGACCGGAAATGTTATGACAAAATGGGTATTGACATTCTTCGCCAGATGCTCGATACCGTGAAACAGGGCAGGCCTTATGAAACGCCGCTGGAGATAATGAAGAGACTCGGTCTTGTCCCCCTGGATGTTGCAAGCGGAGGCACTTCTCCTGGTGGGGCTTCTCTGAGTGAAACCAACCCCGTGACCCGGGCAATAGCAGAAGTCATAACCGAACAGCCGGCCGCGGTCGAAGATTTCTATAAGGGAAAGAAAGGAGCATTCAATTTCCTCATCGGCCAGCTCATGAAGAAGACGAGAGGGTGTGCAGATCCCGGTGAACTGAACCGGCTGCTCACCGAGGAATTACAAACAAAGGAGGTATGAGAGCCGTGCACCTGATCGTGGCAGAAAAGAACATATCAGCACGCCGCATAGCAGAGATCCTCGGTGAAGGAAAGAAGCTCACCGAGCATAAAGACGCGGGGGTTTCCACCTACAGTTTCGGTGATATCACAACGGTCGGTCTCCGGGGCCATGTCGTCGAGATCGACTTTGAACCCGGGTACACGAACTGGCGCAGTGAAGAATGCAAACCCCGGAGCCTGATCGATGCCAGGACCATCAAGATCCCCACCGAGAAACGGATTGTCGCCCTGCTCCAGAAACTCTCGAAACGTGCCGACCGGGTTACGATTGCCACGGATTTTGATACCGAAGGAGAACTCATCGGTAAAGAGGCATTCGAGCTGATACGTGCGGTCAACGCAAACGTGACCATAGACCGGGCCCGGTTCTCCGCGATTACCCCGCAGGAGTTAAAACACGCGTTCTCCCATACCACGGAACTCGATTTTGCTCTTGCGGCAGCAGGTGAAGCCCGGCAGTCCATCGACCTGATGTGGGGCGCCTCGCTCACCCGGTTCATCTCTCTTGCAGCCCGGCGGGGAGGCTCAAACATCCTTTCTGTCGGCCGGGTGCAGTCCCCGACGCTGGGTATGATCGTTGACCGGGAAAAAGAGATCGAGGCGTTCGTTTCGGAAAAATACTGGCAGCTGACGCTCGATACCGAGAAGTCCGCTGAACCGGTGGAAGCCCGGCACACGCACGGGCGGTTCCATGAAAAGGCCCCGGCAGAGCTTGCCCGTGACCGGACATTAGCCCCCCTTGTCGTTACGGACATCAAAGCCGGTGAAAAACAGGACCGGGCCCCTTCCCCCTTTGATACCACCACGTATATCGTGGCTGCCGCCCGGCTGGGTTTCTCGGCCGCCAATGCGATGCGGATTGCAGAAGACCTGTACATGAATGGTTTCATCTCCTACCCGAGAACCGACAACACGGTCTACCCCGCTTCTCTGGATATTGAGGGGATCTTAAAGACCATCCGTGCTTCCCCGTTCAAAAAGGACGTGGAATGGGTGATGGCGAACCGCCGGGCCGTCCCGACCCGGGGCAAAAAATCCTCCACCGACCACCCGCCTATCCACCCGACCGGTGCAGCGACCCGCGAGCAGCTGGGAGACGATATTTTCAGGATCTACGAGCTCGTGCTGCGCCGGTTCCTCGCAACGCTCTCACCGGATGCCCGCTGGAAGACCTTAAAAGTCCTGTTCGAGGCCGGCGGCGAGGAGTACACCGCTACGGGCGGGCAGCTGGCCGAAGCAGGCTGGCATACCGTGTACCCGTTCAGCGAGGCACAGGAGACGACCCTGCCCCCGTTTGTTGTCGGTGAACACCTCCCGGTAAAAAACGTCAGCCTTGAAGAGAAAGAGACCCAGCCCCCCGCACGCTACACCCAGAGCAAACTGATCCAGCGGATGGAGGAGCTGGGTCTTGGCACCAAGAGCACCCGCCATGAAGTGATCGCAAAACTCGTGTCCCGCAAATATGTCGAAGGTTCCCCGCTCCGTCCCACGCTTGTGGGGAGGGTGGTCACCGAATCCCTGGAGCAGCATGCCGATATGATCACCCGGCCTGACATGACCCAGACGATCGAAGCCCATATGCAGCAGATCAAGGAGAGCAAAAGGACGCGGGAGGACGTGATCAGGGAATCCCGCCAGATGCTGCACCAGGCGTTTGACCAGCTCGAAGCCAACGAGGCCGTGATCGGTGATGATATCCGGAACAGGACGGCAGAGGAGATGAACCTCGGTGCCTGCCCGGTCTGCAAAGGCACGCTCGCTATAAAACACCTGCGGGGCAATACCCAGTTCATCGGCTGTTCCCATTATCCGGAATGCACGTTCAATATCGGTCTCCCCATGGCCCAGTGGGGTTTTGCGGTCCGCACTGACGAGGTATGCGACAGGCACCACCTCAACTTTGTCCGGCTTGTCAGGAAAGGCGCCCGGCCCTGGGATATCGGCTGCCCGCTCTGCCACCATATCAACTCAAATGCCGAATCCTTAGCCGAGATCCCGTCCATGAACGAGAAGCTCGCCCAGAGAATCCTTTCGCAGCACATCTACACGGTTGCAGAGCTGGCACGCAGCAATGCGGAGGTCCTTGCACAGCGCCTGGACCTGTCTCTTGATGCTGCTGCAAAGCTTATCAGCGATGCCGGTTCCGTTCTTGAAAAACTCCGCCGCCGCTCCGAATGCCGGAAATTCATGAGAGACCACCTGATCCCCCGGAAAGGGCGCAGTTATGCAAAGATACTGACCGCTCTCAAATCGGCCGGGATCACGGAACTTTCCGGTCTCGCCCATGCTGATATTGCGATGCTGAAGGCAGCCGGTATCGGTGAGGATGAAGCCGTTCAGGTCCTGACTGAAGCAAAGGCAGTCTACTACGGGCAGGTGCTCAAAGAGATCGGTATTCCCGCAGTCAGCTTAAAAAAATACGTGGCTGCAGGAATTACGAGCCCGGAAGCATTCTGCACCCAGCCGCCCGAGTCGCTGGGTAAACTCACCGGCATGTCCCCGGCCACCGTGAACCGTCATGTCGAACTGGTCTGCACGTACTTAAAAAAACCCGTGCCGAAAAAATTCTCAAAATCCCAGGTCGAACGGGGAAAAAAGGAACTGCTGGCGATCAGGGGGATCGATAAGGCGACGTATGAAAGACTGTCCCGTGCAGGGATCATCAACACCACTCTGCTCTTCGAAGCAGATGCAGTACAGGTCGCCGCTGATACCGGGATCATGGCACACGTGATCCAGGAGTTCCAGAAGGCAATCAAAAAGAAGCGGGATACAGCGATAATCGAGATCTAGAAAATCCGGACACTACAGGAATAATCCGGGAACAATCCCTGCGCCCACGGGGTTTTTGCCCGGCTGGTGCGATGGCACGTTGTCCGGAACAGATTCCGGGATGCCGGATGAAAATTGTTGTTTTTTTTTATGGGGGTCCCAATTATTGTCGTCCGGCATTATAGGATAACCGCCCAATCCAGGGAACAATGCGTTCTTCTGCTTTTTTTAAGACAAACGTTGAGAGGATGCCAAGAATCGCACAGATGAATATTCCTACATAGAGTTTTTCAATTTCAAACGTCTCCCACGCATACCAGATCAAAGCACCAATACCTTTGTTTGCCGAGACAAACTCCAGCCCGACAACAACCAGCAGGGAGGTCCCCAGGGCAAGCCTGATCCCGGCAAATATCATCGGCAGACTCGCAGGGAGCATCACTTTTGTGAACAACTGCTTTTTTGAAGCCCCGTAATTTTTCGCCACGTCGAAATACACCTTGTTGATGCTTCTTACACCGGCCATGCTGTTGATGAGAGCAAGAAAGAAACACCCAAGTGCGATAGCGACAATTTTAGAGACTTCCCCGATTCCAAAGATAACCATGAGAAGGGGGAAAATTGCCAGTTTGGGTATCGGGTAGGTCGCCGATACGATCGGATCGATGAGGAGACGCACTTTGTCCGATACCCCCATGACCATACCGATAATAATACCAGGAACCGTCCCGAGTAAAAAACCAAAAAAAACACGGAACAGCGTGATGGAAAGATGTTCTGAGATTTCACCATTCCCCAGCATGGAAAAAAATGTCATGAAAATAAGCGAAGGAACCGGAAAGAAAAGGGGATTTAACAGTCCCATGCGCCCGGCTATCTCCCAGATACCAAGGACACCGCTGATGATGACGAGCTGGAGGAGCACCTTGTATCCCCGGTCATTCTCAGGATTCGTCATGATCGTGGCTCATCGCTTTTTCCACTTCGCTGCGGATACAATTCCAGATTTTCATTCTCAATTCAATGAATTCCTTTGAACTTTCCATCTGGAGACTTCGGGGACGGGGTATTCCAATGGTCATCACTTCCTTGATCCTGCCAGGAACACTGGTCATAACGAGTACCCTGTCCCCGAGTAATATTGCTTCATCGATATCATGGGTCACAAAGACAACCGTTTTCTGCTGTTCTTTCCAGATTTTCAAGAGTTCATCCTGCAGGATCAGGCGTGTCTGTGCATCGAGTGAGCCAAACGGTTCGTCCATAAGCAGAATAGAAGGATGGTTCACAAATGCCCGTGCAAGAGCGATCCTCTGGCGCATCCCCACGGATAATTCATGCGGGTTCCGGTACGCATATTTTGAGAGGCCTACTTTTTTTAAATACGCAATCGACTGGTGATATCGTTCATCCCTTGGCACCCCCCGCATTTCCAGGCCGAATGCGACATTATCGATAACATTCATCCAGGGAAATACTCCGTATTCCTGGAATACCATCGAATTCAACGGCCCTGAATTTCTCTCTCCGTCATAGATCACCTCTCCTGAAGAAGGTGTCAGGAGCCCGGCGATCATCCTGAGAAGTGTTGATTTACCACAACCGCTTGGCCCGAGAATGCACAAAAACTCTCCCTCCCGTGCTTCAAAGCTGATATCGCTGATAACCCGGGTTTCTTTTTCCCCT
Organism: Methanoregula sp. UBA247; assembly: GCA_002495055.1. Taxonomy (GTDB): domain Archaea; phylum Halobacteriota; class Methanomicrobia; order Methanomicrobiales; family Methanospirillaceae; genus Methanoregula. The sequence continues at coordinate 11,342 of DADR01000011.1, forward strand.
TCCCAAAAAATTTTATTCAAATAGCGGCATTCAAGTCTCATTGTCCCTGTTACCTGGCCTTAAGTCACATTCTTCATGACGGTATTGGCATATGTCGCATAGCTCATATCGAACAACTGATGTTCTGTCAGATTCTGGTTGATTTTCTTATGTGCATAGAGCCAGTCCACGTATTCCATCACGGGTTGTCTCCTGACTGTTCCGTTCTCAGTAATCGGCACCCAGCAGGTCTGTTTCAGGAGCTCCTTGTCAAGATGGGTATAATTTGACAGGATTGCAAGGTTGTGTTCTGTTTTCCCCTCATTGTATTGTCTGACTCCCCTGAGGTAAGCAACCATAAAACGTCTGCCAAGGTCGGGATCCTTGTCAAGGAACGCAGGGCCGTAATAGAGCGGGTATGGCATGTAGGGGGCGTATTCGTTGGCTGAGATCAGGACAACTGCCGTTCCATTGGCGGTAGCCTGGGTTATATACGGCTCTACGAGAACACCAGCATCTACTGCACCATTCTTCAAGGCGATAATGCCCGACGGATAATCCAGGTTTACCATTTCAATATCATCAGCTTTTAAGTTTCCCAAAGCGAGGATACGGAATATGCTGTAGTCCTGATCGTTACTCGCCATAACCTTCCTGCCCTTCAGATCAGATACATTCCTTACTTTTCCGGTTTTAAAGAGATCCTGCCGGACAACAAGGCCATTTGCAGAACAGGCTCCCGGAACTGCGCCTCCCTTATCAGCAACAATACGGACATGCGCATCTTTGGCGATTGCATTGAACAGCCCGGGACTTAACGCACCCCCGGATACTGCGATGTCACCATTGATGAGGGCAGGGAGGGTCGCCGCACCGCTCTGGAACTTTTCAAACTCCACGTTAATTCCCTGCCGGGCAAAGTAGCCTTCCTCCTTTGCAATAAAGAGCGGTGCGTTTGAAATAAGGGGGAGGTATGCTACCTTCACCGTTGCCATTTCAGGTTCTTTTGCCGCGGGCTGGGATACGCATGCTGCAATCAGGACCGCGGATACCAGTATTGCCATTATGAAAAAATGCACGGGGTTCATCAAAAATCACTCAGGGGATCACTTTTTTTTCAATAGCAACTACTTTCTCTTTATTTTGAAATTTAAAGGGTGGCAAGGCACTGCTGCATTGCGTTTCATCCAAAAATACCAAAAAAATTTGCCTTTCGGGCTATTTTTTATGATAAAAGGCACCTTTCTGTGTCTGTTTAATCCGCTTAATCCGGACGTCATTTTTATTGAGATCTACAAGAAAAAAATGCCGTTTACCAAAATTAACACCTATAAATTCGAAAATCATTGACTCTAACGAGATACAATATGTTTATAATGATTTGATACTCTTTTTCGATATATCCTGGAACGGATTAATTTTAATTTTAACTCAGGGAATGGAGCAACAAAAATGGATCATGGTATGCATTATCCTGCAACTGACAAAGGTGCTGAATCAGATCATAACAAAACAATTCAACCGACGCATCACGGGGGTGATTCTAGTCCCCATCAAACGGGAGCCAGCGCTCATGTCCACGATCTGGAAGATTTTAAGAAACGGTTCGTAATTTCAACTATCATAACGATCCCTATCCTATTTCTTTCACCAGTCATCCAGTCGTTTTTTGGATACCAGTTTGATTTCCCCGGCTCCCTGTATATTACCCTCGTACTTGCCTCCATTACCTATTTTTATGGCGGGTATCCTTTCCTCAAAGGGATTTTTAGGGAGTTGCGTGCTCATACCCCGGGCATGATGACACTCATCGCGGTGGCAATCAGTGTGGCGTATTTTTACAGTGCCGCCGTTGTGTTTGGCCTGGATGGTGAGGGATTCTTCTGGGAACTGGCAACGTTAATCGATATCATGCTCCTCGGCCACTGGATCGAAATGAGGTCGGTTCTCGGGGCATCCCGGGCACTCGAAGAACTGGTAAAGATCATGCCCCAGGAAGCACACCTGCTCAAAGATCATGATACCATTACCGTCAAGGTCTCGGAGCTGCAACCCGGTGACCGTGTTCTTATCAAACCGGGCGAGAAGGTTCCTGTTGACGGAGTCATTGTCGAGGGTCTCAGCAACGTAAACGAATCATTGTTGACTGGGGAATCCAAGCCGGTTTCAAAGCATCCCGGTGACAATGTGATCGGTGGATCGATTAATGGCGAAGGATCGGTCACTGCTGAAGTAAAGAAAACCGGGAAGGAGACATACCTGAACCAGGTGATTACCCTGGTCAGGCAGGCACAGGAAAGCAAATCCCGGGCACAGGATCTCGCCAACCGGGCAGCCCTCTTCCTTGTTATCATTGCACTAGGTGTTGGTGTCATAACGTTTGCCGGTTGGATTCTGCTGGGACAGGGAACAGGGTTTGCAATAGAACGGGCCGCAACCGTGATGGTGATTGCGTGTCCTCACGCGCTCGGGCTGGCCGTCCCACTTGTTGTCGCAGTTTCAACCACACTTGCCGCTAAGTCCGGTCTCCTCATACGGGAACGGCAGGCATTCGAACGGGCAAAAGATGTCCAGGCAATTGTCTTTGATAAGACTGGTACACTTACTGAAGGGGTATTCGGGGTAACCGATATTCTACCACTCGGTCACTTCAGCGAATCCGAGGTAGTGCAGATGGCAGCAACGCTTGAAACAAACTCTGAACATCCAATCGCCCAGGGGATTGTAAAAAGAGCGGTCGATCAGCACATCAGTCTTCTGCAGAAAGAAAACTTCCATGCGATTCCGGGTAAAGGTGTCGAGGCGATTGTTGCAGGGCGAAATGTGAAGGTAGTCAGCCCGGGATATCTGAAAGAAAACCATATCGAGATATCAGATCTGCGCATCAAAACCATTACCCGGCAGGGCAAAACGGTCGTCTTCTTACTCGAGGATGAACAGCCTGTAGGTGTCCTTGCTCTCGCTGATATAATCAGAAAAGAATCTAAAGAAGCGATCTTCAGGTTGAAATCAATGGGTATCAGGTGCATGATGCTTACCGGGGATAACCGGTTCGTAGCACAGTGGGTAGCAGAAGAGATCGGCCTGGATGAATATTTTGCTGAGGTGCTCCCTCACGAGAAATCAGAGAAAATAAGAGAAATCCAGAAACGCTATACCGTTGCAATGGTGGGTGATGGGATTAATGATGCCCCTGCACTCGTTCAGGCTGATGTTGGGATTGCAATCGGTGCGGGTACCGATGTTGCAGTGGAAAGTGCGGATATCGTGCTTGTGAGGAGTGATCCCAGAGACGTTGCCGATATCATTGGGCTTTCGAAAAGGACCTATGCAAAGATGGCCCAGAACCTTGTCTGGGCGACCGGGTACAATGCCTTTGCGATTCCCCTTGCTGCCGGTGTGCTCATTGGATATGGGATCCTTCTTACGCCTGCAATGGGTGCGGTCCTCATGAGTGCAAGCACGGTGATCGTCGCAATCAATGCCCGCCTTCTCAAGTGATTGGTTAAATGAGACCGGATTAACTCTGGGATTAAAAACAAGCCCGATTCGGTCTCCATTTTTATTAAAAACTTCCGCCAGTCGGAGAACAGGGAGCAGCAGGGTTCTTTTCTTTAAAGGTCCTCATATAATCTGCAGTCCGCCTTTGCCAATCCTGTGTTCATTACCTGCATGTTCGATGAAAAAGAGTTTTTTCCCCTGGCAGCCGGCTGCCTTCCCGTTTACCCGGTTATTACCCCGTACCGATGAGCCATTTTACGTCATGGCATACATTAAATAATCAACATCATCCAATAATCTGATAGCTTTATGAATGAGACCGGGCTTTTTACCATCAAAGATTTGATTTTTAACGGAAATCAGGATCCAGAGCACAATGCGATTGAATCCCCCGGTTACCAGCCACTTACCTACCGCGAGCTCAAAAATCAGGTTCTCTTTGTGGTAAAAACATTGAACGCAATGGGGTATCACCGGAATGACAGGATTGCCGTCATCACGCCTGCAGGCCCGGAAACCGCTGTTGCTATTATTTCAGTAATGTCAGGATTTACCGCTGTCCCGCTGAATCCCCAGTACAAGGAGCAGGAATACCGGAATTATTTCTCGCAGCTCAGGGTAAAAGCTGTCCTTGTGCAAAAAAATACCAGCCCGGATGCCGTAAAGGCGGCACATTCCCTGAACCTGCACATCATTGAGTTCATCCCCATCCCTGGCAAAGCAGGAAAATTCGCGCTGGAACCCCCGGGGTCAGGACATATTTCAGAACCTGAATTTGCTCTCCCGACAGATATTTCCCATGTATTTTTTACCTCGGGAACTACCTCCCGGCCAAAAATCGTTCCGCTCTTACAGAAACAGACCTCTTCCATCCAGCAACTCCATCGCAGGACATTAGGGATTCAAAAAACGGACCGGTGCCTTCACATTGTGCCGTATTATCACGGCATGGGTATCGGACCCCCTCTGTTGAGCGTATTACTCGCAGGGGGAACGGTAATCTGTACACGGGAATTCATACCTTCGGATTTTCCGCTCCTGCTCAAAGAATTCCGGCCAACCTACTATTCAGCCGGGCCGGCACTCCACCAGGGAATCCTTCGTGAAATCAAGAAGTTACCTCAGGATGAACTGAAAAATAACTCACTCCGGTTTATCCGTTCAGGTTCCGCAGCTCTCCCTCCCCATGCCCGCCAGGAGCTGGAGGCATTACTGGGAGTTGTGATGACCGAAGCATTTGCCATGACGGAAGCCGGGGAAATATCTGTCAATATACCCCCAAAAGCCGGATCTGTCGGCATTCCGGTAATTGAGCACCTGAAGATCGTGGACGCGGACGGGAAGGTCCTCAAAACCCATGAACAGGGAGAAATTATGGTGAAAGGAGATACCGTTTTTGCCGGATATGAAGATAATCCTGATGAAAACAAGGCTGCCTTCATCGACGGGTGGTTCAGGACCGGTGATATGGGGTATCTCGATGAGGAGGGGTATCTATTCTATGCCGGTCGTAAAAAAGAACTGATCAATAAGGGAGGGGAGAAGATCTCTCCGGCCGAGATTGACCAGGTCCTGATGACCCACCCCTCGGTAAAACAGGCGATGGCATTCCGGATCAATGATCCGGTTCTTGGCGAGGATATTGCCGCTATGGTTGTTGTGGAAAATCAGGACATTACCAAAGAAGACCTCCACCGGTATCTGATTGACCGGCTGATCCAGTTTAAAATGCCAAAAAAGATCTTTTTTGTCGATGAGATCCCCAAAGGACCTACCGGCAAACTGCTGAGGTACGTGGGCACGGAACGGTATCATGATGGTTCACTTGAATCACTCGAGGTACCTGAACATACCGGCGATACGCTTCCCCCGGAATTATCCCTGAACCAGGAAAGAATTGTTCAGCTCTGGAAAGATATTCTCGATATTGAAACGCCGCTTCCGGATGATGATTTTTTCCAGTCAGGAGGAAATTCGCTTACCGCGATTGAACTTCTTATTAAGATCCAGAGGAATTTTCACATAAATTTCCCCCCTGATACGATCTACCGGTATCCAACGGTGCGGCAACAGGCACAGATAATTGCCAGAAAAACCGGTACCAGTGCATACCACAAGCTCATCGTTCCTCTTCGTGAGGGGGGCACGCTGCCCCCGCTGTTTTGTCTTCATTCGATTGGCGGGTGGATAGGGACCTATCAGAATATTTTACAGTTTTTTACCCAGGACAGACCGGTTTTCGGTATCCGGGCAAAAGGACTGGAGCCCGGTGAAAAACCATCCCTGACGGTGGATGAAGCTGTCCGGGACTATACCGATGCAATAAAATCAGTCCAGAAAGAGGGTCCTTACTACCTGCTGGGATATTCGGCAGGGGCAATCTATGCTTTTGAACTTGCCTGCCAGTTACAAAGCAGGGGTGGATCGGTGATTTTCCTGGGAAATATTGATCAATCTGTGTCCCGCCAAAGGTTGCCTGATACCGTACATAATCCCCCAACCGGAAGAAATCGCCGGGATTCTCTCTTGAAGAAAGGTTTCCGGGTTTATCATTTTTTGAACAACCGGCTGAAAACAAATCCTGACGGAAAATTCCATGCATTATGTATGAAAGGAAAAAAAGCCTTTTCTGAGCGGGTGTTGCACATGCCCCAGCCTCAACCTTACCAGGACTGGATCGAAACATATCCCGAGGAACAGCAGAGGCTGATAAAAATACACAGGAAGGCTCTGGCGGATTTCCAGCCAGGTTCCTTTTTGGGAAATCTCACCCTGTTTTCTACGGGGCCTGATGTGAAATTGTATCCCGGTGATGTGACACGGGGCTGGAAGGAGTTCATAACGGGAAAAACCCTGGTCATCGATATTCCCGGTGACCACGACAACCTGTATCTGGACCCTCATGCATCCGTGGTTGCACAAAAAATTGAGGAGTCACTTCTGCAAGGTTGATACTCACTGACGGGTTTGCGTACTGCCACGAGAAAGAATGGCACTCTTAACGCAGAAGAGTCAGTTTCCCTCATTTTTTTTTTGGTAGCGTTCTCTGAAGTGGATTTGTTGCTCAGGATTTACCCTGGTACACGCATCCGGGTTTTACCAGGTCTTATTTCCGGCCTTAAAGTACGGAATAAATCCTCCTTCGGACCGCGTCTTTTGGGTGAAACAGGCGGTGCGTCACGCTCTGGTCTTTCCCTGGGCACTTTTTATCGTATCCGGCTTTTTCTTAAAAACAAAGGTATAAGAGTAAAATCGTCCTTTTTTCTTAGACCAGATGATGGAGAAAACCCAACCCCTGACAATCAGCGATTTGATCCTTTCAGGAAACCAGGATCCTGACCGTCCCGCAATAGAATCTCCGGGTTACCGGCCCCTTACGCACCGGGAGCTGAAAAACCAGGTTATCCTGGTTGTAAAAACGTTAAATGCAAAGGGTTTTGGCCGGAATGACAGGATTGCAGTAATAATGCCCGCCGGTCCTGAAACAGCGGTGCTGGGTATCGCAATCATGGCAGGTTTTACCCATACACCCCTTAATCCCCAGTACAGGGAACCTGAATTCCAGGTGATTCTTCCACGGCTGAACGTTAAGGCAATTGTTGTCAGAAAAGACCATGAAACGGCGGCACGGACGGTGGCATTATCCTTAAATATTTCCGTAATTGAGATAACGCCTTCAACCGACCAGGCAGGTAGTTTCAGGATAAACGACACCATACCCCAGGAAGGAGGAGAACTCCGGTTTGCTCAAAGCGAAGATATTGCCATTGTGATGCAGACCTCAGGGACGACTTCGCTTCCAAAGATTGTACCACTGACCCAGAAACAGGTCTGTAAATCGGTTGTCACTCTGAATTCATGGCAACCTCATACAAATAAAGATAAAAGTCTCCATATCGTCCCTCATTTTCATCTTCTCGGGGTTATCGGAACCTTACTTTTACCCCTGGCAGGTGGGGGGTCGGTTATCTGTATCAGGGATTTTATTCCTTCGGATTTTCCTTCTTATCTGAAAAACCATCGCCCTACTTTTTATGCTGCCGGACCTGCACATCATCAGGCCATCCTGCATGAACTCAAAAACCTTCCCCCCCATGAACTGAAAAATAATTCGCTACGGTATATCAGATCAATTTCCGCGCCACTCCCTGGTTATATCCGCAGGGAAATCGAGACATTGCTCGGGGTCCCCGTAATTGAGAGTTATGCCATGACGGAATCTCCCAATATAACGCTCAATATGCCCGTAAAAGAGGGATCTGTCGGTATTCCGATAATTGAGTCACTTGTTATTCTGGATGAGCACAATACCCAAAAAGGGGCTTTTGATACCGGTGAGGTTGCCATCCGGGGAGATGTTGTATTCAGCGGCTATGAAAATGCTCCCTCTGAAAATGCAACTGCATTCATAGACGGGTGGTTCCGGACCGGGGACATGGGATACCTCGATGATGAGGGATATCTCTACCTCACCGGCCGCAAAAAAGAACTGATCAATAAAGGTGGAGAGAAGATATCTCCGGCAGAGATTGACCAGGTCCTGATGACCCATCCCGCAGTACAAGAGGCAATGGCGTTCCGTATCGATGACACGGTCCTTGGCGAGGATATTGCAGCGATGGTCGTTGTGGAAAATAAAAAAACCGGTGAAGACGAGTTGCGAAGATACCTTCTTGACCGTCTTATCCCGTTTAAAGTGCCCCGCAGGATTTATATCGTGGATGAAATCCCCCGGAGCCCGACCGGGAAAGTCCAGCGGTTTGTTGGTACCGAACGGTACACTACCGGGACCTTAAACGATGCTGAGGCTCCCGGATTACTCCCTGATCCTGGTATCCAGGATTTATCCCGAAACCAGGAAATAATCCTGCAGATCTGGAAAGAAATTCTGGATATACCCTCTGGTGTGTCACCCGATGATGATTTTTTCCGGTGCGGAGGAAATTCACTGGCAGCGATTGAACTCCTCATTAAAATCCAGAGAACGTTTCACATTACCATACCTCCGGATACGATCTACGTTTACCCGTCGATCCGACAACAGGCGCTCATGGTAGCCCAAAAAACCGGAAACAGTATACAATACCACCCGCTTATTGTCCCTATCCGTGGGGGAGGCACACTACCACCCCTGTTTTGCATTCACTCGATTGGGGGCTGGATAGGAACCTATCAGAATATTTTTAAATATTTCAACCAGGACCGGCCCGTGTTCGGGATTCGTGCATACGGACTGGAGCCCGGTGAACAACCATCATTGACCATTGAAGAAGCGGTCAGGGACTATGCAGATGCCATAAAAACAGTCCAGAAAGCAGGTCCGTACTACCTGCTGGGATATTCTGCAGGTGCCATCTATGCCTTTGAACTGGCCTGCCAGTTGCAGGGCAGGGGAGAATCGGTTCTCTTTTTAGGAAATGTCGATCAATCTGTACCAGCACCCCGGATGAGATTGCTCCGTAGGATTTCGAACCTTGTCCCCACCAGGAGAGGTTCAAAGGCACTCATGGCACGTGGCCTCCGTGTTCACCGTTTTCTCAGCAACCATCTGAAAACAAAGCCTGACCGTGGACTGTTTTCACTTCTAATAAAAGGGACACGAGCCTTTTCTTATGGAGTATTTTATTTTTCCCGGCCCGAACCTCTGCCGGATTGGATCTCAGCCTACCCTGAGAAACAACAATCGCTGATAAGAACCCTGAGAACAGCTCTTTGGAATTACCAGCCCCGTACATTTTCCGGAGATCTCATCCTCTTTTCCACCCGGCCGGATGTGAGATCGTATCCCGATGACCTGACAAGAGGGTGGAATGCGTTCGTAACAGGTAAAACCACAATCATCGGTATCCCCGGTGATCATGACACCCTGTATGAAGAGCCTTTTGCCCACGTGGTTGCTCAAAAAATTGAGGAATCACTTGAGCGACCGGATGCTCAGGGATAATTTTTTTGGGGACAAAGGAATTCAATGCTTTGAGGCAGTACCTGTCCGGTTGATATCGTACCCGGAGTAGCTACCCCTGGGGGAATGAAACCCTTATTTCGCATTCTGGTTCTGGTATGACCTTTTGCCACCGTGAACTACAATGCGAGGGTGATGCAGTACCTCTTTTTTTTACGAGTATCACCATCCGGGAGCCTCCCCGTGACAATACTGGTAAGCCCCCCGATCGTTCAAGAGTACATCGGACTTTTTTTAAAGAGCATCTCTTTACCCTGTCTTTGTGGGTATCGTATCATCACCGGCTGGATGCTTTTTTAATAAGCAGGTCCGGCATCTGGTCATGGCACCGGTTTATTGGCAAGCAAAACCAAGTACCTGATGATACACCATGAAGTGGAATGACTGGGTGCATGTGACCAAACTCGATCCTGACAAACAGCTGAAACCCGGCGATATCGATGCGATTGCAGCGAGTGGCACGGACGCACTGATGTTATCGGGAACCCTCAACGTGACGAAGGAGAACCTTGCAGCGCTCCAGAAGCAGGTGAAAGCGTACGATCTTCCTCTCGTCATGGAACCCTCGGGACCCGAAGCGGTGCTGATGCAGGGGATTGATTATGTTTTTGTACCCAGTGTGCTGAATTCTGCAGATGTCCAGTGGATTGTGGGCAAGCATAAAACCTGGGTCCAGGTCCAGAAGGGAAAAATACCGTGGGAATACATCGTGCCGGAAGCATATATCGTCCTTAACCCGGACTCCTCGGTCGGAAAACTGACAAAAGCCATCTGCACCTTAAAACCCGAAGAGGTGGCAGCATATTCGGCTGTTGCTGATCATTACTTCCACTTCCCGATCGTGTATATTGAATACAGCGGGACCTTTGGCGATCCGAACGTGGTGAAAGCTGCCTCGGATGCCCTGGACAAGTCTCTCCTCTATTACGGTGGCGGGATCAATTCTGCAGAAAAAGCAGCGCAGATGGCGAAGTATGCGGACACGATTGTCGTGGGCAACGCGGTATACGACCAGGGTGCCGCTATCCTGAAAGCGACCGTTGACGCCATCCAGTAATTTTTATATGCCCGAGATTGATATCGTGCTCGTTGCCCCTCTCTATGAGGGTAACGTGGGATTTGCCGCCCGGGTGATGAAGAACTTCGGCTTTTCCCGCCTTGTCCTGATCGATCCCTGTAAGCTGGGCAATGAAGCAGACGGGCGTGCATCCCATGCTTATGATGTGCTTCACCATGCAGAGGTCTGTACTATCGAGGACGTGTTTGCCCGGAGCACCCTTGTCATTGCCACGACAGGCCTGGTGAGCAAATCCGTCTGCCACTCGATGAGGATGCCGTTTTATTCGCCAAAAGAGCTCCGGGAGCGGATACAGGACGCAGACGGGCGCATCTCAATTTTGTTCGGGCGCGAGAACTGGGGGCTTAACAACGAAGAGGTCAGGCGCAGTGATATGATCTGCACCATCCCGGCGTCAGCAGAGTACCCGATCCTCAACCTCTCGCATGCGGTCGGGATTGTCTGTTACGAACTCTCAAACCTTCCCCTTCCCAGCATTGCCGTGGCATCCCCGCAGGATATGAGCTACCTGTACCGCCACATAGACCGGTACCTGGATGCCATCGGTCACCCGGCGTTCAAACGCGCAAATACCCTGATCCTTATCCGCAGGGTCCTCGGGCGGGCACAGCTGACCGTCCGCGAGGCGAGCATCCTGCACGGGTTGTTACGTCGCAGTGAGTGGCATATCGACCCGGCACTGCTGGACCGTAATAAACAACCAGAGGGGCCAGACCATGATACGAACAGCACAGAAAAAACCGATTAAAAAACCCATTCATCATCTCCCCGATGATTAAGTCCCCCGGGAAAGATGACGGTGGAACAAGGTATGAAAACACGATTGACGTGTGACCTTTTTTAGGACAATCACCTTGTTCCCGTATCCGACACCATCCTTTGCACATTGTCAGCGGCAGGTAATTTCCGCCAGGATGTTAATGACCCATGAAGTTACCGGGGCCTTAGTAAAGATTTAGTGCAGCAGTAACCTGAGTCGGGAGAGGTGCTGACGCAACCACTCCCAATGTCCCATCAGTTTTTCGTATCGTGAACGTTCTATGAGCATCACCTCTGTGGATATGGTGAGTTACACGATTGAGTATGATAAAAAGTTGCAAGGCACGAGTGCATGGCAGCGCCCGGAATTTTAAAAAAAATCCGCTCCGTTTCGCGATCACGATGGGATGATATGAACCAAAAGAAGGATGTCAACCGTTGACGATCAGGATGGGAATTTTGTTTTTCCCTGACTGATAACAAGGGATGATAATAAGGCTCTGTAGAATTCCTTCGATCATCGTATGAAATAAAAAAAAGACAGATGTTTTTAAAGAGGGGGACAAGTGCCTGTCCCCCGGACCGCCCCTGCGCTCTGCAATAGTGCAGTTATTACCTCTTCGTCAAGTTATCGCATTGGGGGGGGCCAAAGTGGCGGGGGTGAAACCCCCATGAACGTTTGAGTTTTTTGAACAGTTCTACACAGCCGATAACAAGGCGATTTTTCATCTTGTTTTTTTATTTTTACCATCATCATCGCACCGCGCTCCTTGGCAGGACCTGAAACATCACTCAACAGTTCATCGATGGATCGATACCGGAAAGGTATCATATACCAAAGAATCAAAAAAAGTGGGTGGTACCTTCCTCCTTTTTTGGAAGGTACCGTGCTCTGTCAGGACCGCCCGGGTCAGACGAACCAGACAATCCCGCTGTTGGTGGGATAGAGTTTTCCCATCCACATGTTGTTGGTTGCAAACATGTTCTGGGTGCTGTCCCGTTCCCAGATCGGGACTCCGCCGTTTGTTGCATTACTGATGGTTTCAAAGACGTTATTGTAGATGTACATGCCGGTGACCGGTCTTTGCCGGATAGCAATACTGGCTAATTTTCCATTGCCATTCTTAAATGTGTTGTGGTGGATCTTGTACAGGTTACCGGCAAAACTTCCGCCCCGTTCGTCCTGGTGAACATCGAAGTGGTGGCCGCCGATGGCATTGCCGTTCCCCAGCACGATGTTATACCGTGCCTCGTACCCTTCCCCGGCCCAGCCGGTTCCCGTGATGGCATGCCGGTTATAGTCAAAGATATTGGCTTCAATGAGGGATGTCCCCCCATAGAGGGCAACACCGTAGCCTTCGCCGCGGGCCTGATTATGGTGGATGTAATTGTGGTGGATATTGGACAGGACACAGCTATCAGAAACAACTGCCGACCATGCAAATCCCCGCAGTTCACAGTTATCGACTTCAAAGCCGGTCCGTGCTTTGGCGTAGATGCCGACAAGGTAATCCTGCTCGTAGGTTTCACCGGCTTTATTGCCGTAGTCCTGCGGGTACATCTCTCCTTCAAGCCGGACACCGGTTAATCTCACGTTGTTGCCACCGGCAATGAATATCGGTTCTGACCATCCGCCATTCACGTTTTTCGTACGCCTGATGAGAGCACCTGATGAACCGGACAGTCCCCGGTCACTTGCAAGCGTGACCCCGGCAGGGATCGTGATGGCCGGGTTTGCGGTCATGTCTATCACTGCCGATCCTTTGATGAATACGACCTCGCCGGATTTCGCACTCCTGAGTGCAGCGATCAACTGGGCCGCGGTGGATACGATATACTTCACCCGGGAGTCTGACTGCGCAATGATCCGGGTGTATCCTGCTCCGCCACCAATGGGATTGCTGGTCGGGTTTGCTGCTGCCCCGTATGCCCCGATCGCGGTAACAGCAGTTGCCGGGGTTGTGGTAATATACCCGGTCTTGATCTCACTGTCGCTTCCTGATGCATTGGTCACGGTGAGTTTCACGGAGTAGGTTCCTGCTGCCGTATACGTGTGTGACGGGCTTTTTGTTGTATAATCTGTTGTGCCGTCATTGTTCACGTCCCATTTATACGTGGTTGTACCGGCTGATACCGATTTATCCGTGAACTGGACGGCAAGCGGGGCCTTTCCCGAAGATGTGCCAGCGGTGAACTGCGCAGTGGGGAGTTTTGCCGTCGCTGTGGCTGGTGCCGGTGCAGGTGTGGTAACAGGAGATGTTACGGTAATATAATTTGTTTTAACCTCAGTGTCGCTTCCATAGGTATTTGTCACCGTGTGTCGTACGGTATGGGTTCCTGCTGCCGTATACGTGTGTGACGGGTTTTTTGTTGTATAATCTGTTGTGCCGTCATTGTTCACATCCCATTTGTACAGGGTCGTACCGGTTGAAACTGATGTATCGGTAAACTGGACGGTCAGGGGGTATTTTCCCTGCCTGATACTGGCAGCAAACTGTGCTGAGGGTGCATTGGACGAGGTTACCAGACTCTTGACGAGGATGGGTTGAGGTGCCTGTGTCCCGAACCACTGGTGGAATTCCCAGACCATCCGATATGTGGGTGTATAGGAACCTGCGGTTGCGGGTGCTGTCATCGTGAAGGTGAAGGTATATCGTGCCCCGGGAACGACACTGGTTCCCTTGGGAAGGTATATGCGGGCAGGACCGAATTTTGCTGCATCGCCTCTCCCATCACCGACACCACCCAGACGAATCATACCTGCTTCGTTCCAGGTGGTCGTCCCGGTGTTCTTCATGGTTACGGACACCGGGTAGCTCTGACCTGCATTCATGGTTGCCGGTATTGTATCTGATATGTATTGTGCTGAGGGTGCATTGGACGAGCTTACCAGACTCTTAACGAGGATGGGTTGAGGTGCCTGTGTTCCGAACCACTGGTGGAATTCCCAGACCATCCGATATGTGGGTGTATAGGAACCTGCGGTTGCAGGTGCCTTCATCGTGAAGGTGAAGGTATATCGTGCCCCGGGAACGACACTGGTTCCCTGGGGAAGGCATATACGGGCAGGACCGAATTTATGCGCATCGCCGATCCCATCACCGATACCACCCAGACGAATCATACTTGCTTCGTTCCAGGTGGTCGTCCCGGTGTTCTTCATGGTTACGGATACCAGGTAGCTCTGACCTGCATTCATGGTTGCCGGTATTGTATCTGATATATATTGCGCGTTCGGAGAGGAAGCCGCGGATGCTCCACCGGGCAGTATCAGGAAAAGGAGGAAAAGTCCGACAATCAGACTGATGGTCCTTGATTTTGCAGAGAATTTCATGGCTCAATCGGTTGTTGACCAGGGTTTATAAATTGGCAAACCCGGGCGGGTACATGGATCAAACCTCCGGGCATGAAATATTACCCCGGAGGTTGCACCATGTACCCAAAAAAAAAGTACAGGACCGGGGAGAAAGGTTTTAACAAAAAAAATTTTGTGCCGGTGAGGAACCCGGGATCCGGTTGCGGATACTCTGCCGGGTTACATCATGTACCCGGAACCATCGATGATACAGCTCAGCAGGTATGGGTCACGCGTATTTTTTGTGCCAGAAGTGTTGTTCCGGTCCGTGATACCCCAGCGGGTCCCGTGATGATTATCCACCCGGTCGCTGGTGCGAATGTTTTTTCCCTGCTCCTTTGCAGCTGCTGGCTTCGCAGCACATGGTATCGAAGGCGCATTTTTTCACCGGTATTGTGGGGTGTCCGATTCCTCGTTAAAAAAATCAGGCAATAATCAATAATCAACCCTTAAAAGATGAAATATAAGATAGTCTGGAGGTATGTTTTTTCGGGAAATATCGCGAACAGGTGATGCCCGGGTGGCGGGGGCAAAAGCCCCCAGGAGCGGACAACCCGGTTTTTTTAAGACATTAAGGCTCTGTTGAACCCCTCTAAAAAAGAGGGGGTCAAGGGGATGCTCCCCTTGGGTTGCCTCCCCCACTGGGGGAGAGAGGGGGTCACCCTCCAAATAGTTGATAAGAAGAAACGAATCCCTGGAAAATAGGATTTCAACAGAGCCGACATTAATAAAAATTCAAGGTAAACAAGGTACGTCATTCTCCCGATTCAGGGGCAGATCTTTTACCATTACCAAAAATTATGCCTCAGGGTTATCCAGGAGTACCGGAACCTCGATAATATACGCACTGCCCCCGGTTAACGTAAGAACCGCCGTTTGCTTGGTACGGGCACCGGCCTTCACTAACTTCGTCACCGTACTTTCTTTACTGTCGCCAGCTCTCCAGTGTGTCCGGGGATTAATATATGAATATGCTACCCGGACTGTCGTGGACATGGTGAGATCCGTTATTGAGGGGTTGATGAACTCCACATCAACCGTCACTCTGCTACCGGCCTGAGTGGTGTTGACAATTCGTATCGTGGGTGTTGAGAATTCCACATCCCGTTTCAATCGGTCCCCGAAGTCAACAAAGGTCTGCTTTCCAAATTTAACCTCAACTGTCTCATTCTCACAGATAAATCCTACACAGACTTTAACCCTGTGCGGTCCTTCACTGATCTTCAGGTCCAGCGGTTTACCGCCAGATACATTCCCGACCGTTGCGTTGTCAACAATGACCGGCAATTCAGCATTATATCCCCCAATGGATACTCTCAACGGCCCGGTGACGATCTCATTTTTTATCCGGTCCCCTAAATCAAGAGTGGATGGCCCTGAGGAGAGTACGATGATATCCTCGTGTATGCATGCACCTATCAGACAGGCCTTGACCGTATGACGCCCTACATTGACCGTCAGGTTCAGCGATGCATTCGCTGATACATTTCCGGCGCTCACATTATCGATAAAAACTGCGACCGGCGATTCAACATGATAATTTCCTACAGATATGTTCAGCAGTCCTTCCCGGGTCCCGGTTGAGTTTCCTGGCACGACTGCCGGGGTTGTTGCAGTGACAGATGGCGTGATCGTGGGACTGGTGCTCACCGCCGTAGTATTCTTGCTTCCCGGAATACTGCATCCCGAAACCAGTACACAAGCTATAACGATAAAAAGGGTGAAGTGTATGATTATTTTTCCAGGAATCCGAGATTTTTTTCCCATGGTGCGAATTATTTCAGCTCCTTTTTTTATTAATACATCCTGAACCAAATCCAGTTACTATACGTTCGTTTATAGTGTCAGATAATTATTTGCATTGCAACCTTCCCGGGATGCATGCTTTGCATTCCAGGATACAGGTGTGTGCGGCTGGCGGTATTTTGTCCGGAATAAAAAAAGACCCTTCCTGGTTCTTTACCCATCAATTGAACGGTTCATCCGTACGTTCCGGAGCCGCGGAAGGTTCCGCTCCCTTAAGCCCGGCGCGATGTAGTACCTGGTTTTTTATCCCTGCACGTACTTTTTAAAAGCAAAACGAAAACCTGTTTTAATCTTTAAAGAGTGATCCGGTTACCGGTAAAAACCGAATTTCAGGCTATTTTTTTTTAAAACCAGTAAGCATTCAGGAAAAAGGAGATAAGGGATATTGAAAAACTAAAATGAATTCTATTTAGTTCAGCTCCACACCCCGACAACCGGAATATCTGCTGCCGTTCCGAACTTGAATGCCGTATCAATTTTTCCATCGAGATCATAGTCCAGATACCAGTAACCTGTTGACGGCCTGAAGATACCGATCCCGTCAATTCCGTCCCCGTCCCAGTCTCCGACGAGGATCTGGTCAGTACTACCGCCATAACGGAAGGATTTGTCAACAACACTGTCAAGGTTGTAATCAAAGTACCAGTATCCGGTAGATGGCCGGAAGATACCAATCCCGTCAATTCCGTCCCCGTCCCAATCACCGCGAACGATCTGATCAGTACTGCCACCGTACCGGAAGGACCTGTCGATTACACTGTCACGGTTGTTATCAAAATACCAGTATCCGGTTGACGGCCGGAAGATTGCAATCCCGTCAAACCCTCTGCCAAGCCAGTCTCCGGTGATGATCCGGTCGCCACTTCCCCCGAACCTGAAGGAGTTCTCTGCTTTTCCATCGAGATTGTAATCAAAGTACCAGTATCCGGTTGACGTCCGGAACCGGGCAATCCCATCATACCCTGTTCCCTGCCAGTCACCCGTGACAACCTGGTCAGTACTCTCCCCGAATTTAAAGGATTTGTCAGCTCCACCATCCAGGTCATAATCAAAGTACCAGTATCCGGATGATGGCCGGAAGATAGCGATCCTGTCGATTCCGTCCCCGTCCCAGTCACCAACAACCGGCATATCCCCGGTTGTGCCGAAGGGGAATGATGTATCGATGGCAGTGCCCTCCCAGGTTCCATTGCCATTCATATCCAGGTTCCAGGCAGTATTATACGTACCTGCCTTCAGGCTGAGACTGGTAAGGGGAGCCGTGGCAGGTATTTGAGCTGTAGCTGATGTGACCTGAACAGACCGGGAAGCCTGGTCCCCGAACCACTGGTAACCTTCCCAGACCATCCGGTATTTGGGTGCATAGGACCCGGCAGTGGCAGGTGCGGTCATTGTAAACGTAAACGTATACTGTGCACCGGGAGCAACACTGGTCCCTGCCGGGATCAAAATACGGGTGGGTCCGAATTTTACCGCGTCCCCGGCTGCGTCACCAACACCACCGAGGCGGATACGGGTTGTTTCGGTCCATGGTGTATTCCCGGTATTCTTCATGGTCACTGATACTGAGGAACTGGTACCGGCATTCATTGATGTGGGAATCGTTGTTGAGACGACCTGGGCGGTTAATGTTGCTGGAATCCGGGTAATCACTTTATTGCGGATAGTTGACATGTCTTCGCCTTTAGACAAAGCATCAATAATTATAGCCCGGGCTGATATATCGCTGCCCTCCTTTTTCATTAGCGTTGCCA
>DADR01000014.1:0-6231 GCA_002495055.1 Methanoregula sp. UBA247
CAGAGCAAACTCCAGTTCCTTGTCAGCCGTGAATTTTCCAAGAGCCAGATCAAACGTGAAATTGAAAAAGCGTTTGGACAGAACGTGAAAAGCGTTCGCACACTCATGACGATGCACGGTGAAAAGAAGGCAATAGTGAGCTTTGAAAATGAAAAAGCCGCCGAGGAAATTCTCAGCCGGCTTGGCATTATGTAGGTGGGAACATGGGACATCGAATTACAACACAAAGCCGGGGTAAGGGAGGCCCGTCCTATCGAGCACCATCCCACCGGTACAAGGCCGAATTGAAGCATATCGGTGATGATACACAAAAAATCACGGGGAGTGTTATCGATATCGAACATGATCCGGCACGCAACGCACCGATTGCACTTGTCAGACTAAAAGACGGCGCCAAAGTATACATGCTGGTCACTGAAGGTCTTGGTATTGGAGAAGAGGTAACCTGGGGATCTGATGTTGAGGTAAAGAATGGTAATACCCTGACTCTTCAGCATATTCCAACCGGGACATACATATGCAATATCGAATCACGCCCGAACGATGGTGGCAAATTTGTCCGTGCATCTGGAGTCCAGGCGGTTGTTATTGATAAGATAGAGGACCGGGTCGGTATCAGGATGCCGAGTGGAAAGACCAAATGGTTCAACCACCGTTGCCGTGCTACAATCGGAATTGTCGCAGGCGGCGGTCGTGGCGACAAGCCATTTGTGAAAGCAGGCAACAAGTACCACAAGATGCAGAACACGGCCTCAAACTGGCCACGCGTCCGGGGTGTAGCAATGAACGTCATCGACCACCCATTCGGTGGTGGCGGTCACCAGCATACCGGTCGCCCGAAAACAATTGCACGAGGGACCTCTCCAGGCAGGACTGTCGGACATGTGGCTGCACGCAGGACAGGTAAGAGCAGGAAGTGAAGGGTATGGCAGCACCTAAAAAGACTCAGAAGAGAATGCCCAGACGGCGTGAAGAGTTCACCTATCGGGGTTACAGAATTGACGAGCTGAAGGCGATGGGGACAAGCGAACTGCTCCCCCTAATGCCAGCCCGTGCACGCCGCAAGATAGTACGCGGTTTCTCCCGTGGTGAAGAGATATTACTTACCAAGGTCCGTAAAGGTGACGAGAAGATTAGAACTCACCTGCGGGAAATGATTGTCATGCCCGAGATGGTGGGTAAATCAATTGAGATTTACAACGGTAAGGAATTCATGAAAGTCGAATTTCAGCCGGAGTCTGTCTTCCACTATCTTGGTGAGTTTGCACTGACAAGAAGAAAGGTCGCTCATGGTAGTGCCGGTATCGGTGCGACACGAGGCAGCAAGTACGTTCCGCTGAAGTGATGAATATGGCACGAATTGATTATTCACAGAAAATCAGCGGCGACAACATCGCAAAAGCGAAAGCTAACGAACTAAATATGTCGCCCAAACACTCGATCGAGATTGCCACGTTTATCAGGCATCAGCGCGTGAACGACGCAATTGCATACCTGAACGAGGTCGTCGGTTTAAAGAAGGCAATTCCGTTCCGGCGTTTCAACCGGAATGTGGCACACAAACGCGGCCTCCCGGGAAACTGGGATGCAGGCAGGTACCCGGTAAAGGCATCAAAAGCTTATATCCGGGTCCTTGAATCAGTTAAGAAGAATGCAGAGTATATCGGTCTCGATGCCGACAATCTTGAGATCATCCACGTAACGGCAAACCGTGGACGGGCGCAGAAATCCTTCTTCCCCCGCGCAATGGGACGGGCAACCCCCAAAGTCCGTGAAACCGTGAATCTCGAAATCGTAGTCCGTGAGGTGGTCTGATGGCAGTAGAGCAGAAGTTTATCTCAGAAGGAGTACGGAAAGCCCGTGTTGAAAAGTACCTTTCCAAGGAATTAAAGCGGGCAGGATACGGGGGCATGGACATCGCAAGAACTCCGCTTGGTACGCAGGTGACTATCTTCGCAGAAAAACCCGGAATTGTCATTGGTAAGGGTGGTAAACTGGTTCACCAGCTGACTCTCGACCTTGCTCAGAACTACGGTGTTGAATCTCCTCAGATTGAAGTCCAGCAGGTGACAAATCCCAGTTTCAACGCCCAGATCATGGCAGAACGACTTGCAAACGCCTTGGAACGAGGCTGGTACTTCCGTAAAGCGGGGTCGAGCATTCTCCGCAGGGTCATGGACTCCGGTGCACTGGGATGTGAAGTCGTGATTGCCGGTAAATTAACCGGAGCACGTGCCCGTACCCAGAAATTTACTGAAGGTTACATCAAGCACTGTGGTGAACCGAGTAACACCATCGTTGAGAAAGGCTATGCAGTCGCTATCAAGAAACTTGGTGTTATTGGTGTTCAGGTAAAGCTTGTTCCTGCAGGTGCGAAACTACCGGATCACTTTGAAATTATTGAACAGGAAAAGAAACGGGTGGCACCAAAAGTAACGGTCACTGATATCAGTGATATAGACTCTGATGAGCCTGCTCTTCCCGATGAAATACCCTTCAGGGAGGATCAATAATGGCAATATTACGTGCTCGGGATGTCCAGCAGCTCTCTGAAATCGAATTGCAGGAACAGATGCAAAAACTCCGCATGGAGCTTGTGCAGCATTACGGTAAAGTCAGTGCCGGTGGTGCTACAGAGAATCCGGGACACATAAGTGAAATAAGGAGAACAATCGCCCGTTTGATGACTGAGCAGAATCGCAGGAGAAACGTATGATCTCTCCCCAGAATGTCCTCCGGCATGAACTTATCGGACTGGACATTCTGGTATCGGGAGCCTCAAATCCCCTCCATAAGGGCCTATCCGGACGCATTATCGATGAAACAAAAAATCTGGTGATCATCGAGACACCTAATGGTGTTAAACGTATACCAAAGATGCACAGCAGATTTCAGCTGCACATTCCAGGCAGCGAACTTGTTGAGATAGATGGGTCCGTGATGGTTCTGGCTCCTGAAAAGAGAATCAACCTGCACGAAAAGAAGAGGATANNTCACCGGCAAAGTCGTGAGCGACCGAATGATGGGAACGGTAGTAGTTGCACGCAATTACCTGCACTACATCCGTAAATATAAGCGGTATGAGAAACGCAGTTCGAAACTTCACGCTCATAACACACCCTGTATCCCTGTGAAGGTTGGTGACATGGTTAAGATCGCCGAATGCAGACCGCTTTCAAAGAGTACAACCTTTGTTGTCGTAGAGGTGTTACAACCATGAAAGCGAAGCAGTCAACGATTCCAAGAGCACTTGCCACCGGGACAAGGCTTGCATGCGCCGATAATACCGGTGCCAGGANNGTGTCAGGCGCCGTCAGCCCAAGCTTGGGCTGGGGGATCTCGCCACGGTGAGCGTCCAGAAAGGCACCCCCGACATGCGTCGTAAGCTGGTACGTGCGGTTATCATCCGTCAGAAAAAGGAGATGCGCAGACCTAACGGTATACGGGTATCCTTCGATGACAACGCGGTTGTTGTTGTGGATGAGAAAAATGAACCAAAAGGAACAGAAATCAAGGGTCCGGTAGCCCGCGAAGTCGCGGAAAGGTTCCCCAAGCTCGGTTCCATGGCAACGATCATTGTGTGAGGTTGAAGTATGGTACGAATCGAAAGCGAACAGCCAAGAAAGCAGAGAAAGGCCCGCTATCAGGCACCTTCACACGTGAAGAGCAAATATCTTAACGCACCGCTTTCCGCTGCGCTCAAAGAAAAATACAAGAAAAAGACGCTGCGTGTTATCAAGGGTGACACCGTTAAGGTTACCCGCGGAGATTTTGTTGGTAATGAAGGACTCGTGGATGCAGTCGATACCAAGAAGTCAAAAATTGTTGTCCATGGAGTATCCTCCACAAAAGCAGATGGCACCGAAGTGCCCCGGGTTATCGATGCTTCAAATGTGCAACTGACCAAACTGAATCTTACTGACAAACGCCGTGAAGCAAAATTAGAGGAGGCTGAATAATGTCGGACCATCTCAAGCGATTAAACGCCCCGGACTCGTGGCACATTGCAANNGAATTTAAAAGAAGTAAAGCAGATTCTCCATCAGAATGATGTAGTGATCAATGGAAGACCTTGCCGTGACGCCAAGATGGGCATTGGTATCTTCGATATCATCTCGTTACCGAAGATCAACAAATTCTACCGCATCCTGCGTGACAAGAACGGTCGTCATGTCTCCATTGAGATTGATGCTGAAGCAGCCAAGACTCGGCTGTGCAAGATCAAAAACAAGACCATTGTCGCACANNGGTAAAGTGCAGCTTAACATGCGGGATGGAGCAAACCTGCTTGCTGACAATACTTACAAAGCCGGCGATTCGATTGTTCTTTCTCTTGAACCGGAAACACGGTTCAAGATTGTTGACCACTTTCCGTTTGCTGTTGGTAACATGGCGATGGTAATAGGGGGTCGTCACTCGGGAAAGGTCGCACGCATCGTTGAAATCGTCAAGACGCCGGGCAGCGTTCCCAATAAGATTATCTTAGAAGATGAAGCCACGAAGACACGTTTTGACACGATCGCACCCTATATTTACATGGTTGGAAAACAGACACCCGCCATAGCGTCCTGGGGGCATGAACAGTGACTTCGATGCGCGATATCTATATCGACAAGGTGGTCGTTCATATGGGAGTTGGCGAGAGCGGCGAAAAGCTCGTAAAAGCTGAAAACATTATGAAAACGATCACCAAACAGACACCTGTCAGGAGCATTGCCAGGATGACTCAACCGGCATTCTCCATACGGAAAGGTGCCCCGATAGGATGTAAGGTTACCCTCCGGGGAAAATCAGCCAGAGATTTTTTCTCGACATCGATTGGGATTATTAACAAAACAGTCTTTGAGAGCCAGTTCGACAAGAGCGGAAATATCTCGTTTGGTATTGAAGAACACACGGATTTTCCCGGCATGTCCTACGATCCACAAATCGGGATCTTTGGCATGGATGTCAATGTGGTGCTCGAACGCAAAGGCATTCGGATCACCCGCAGGCGCATGGAGCAGAAAAAACTCCCGGCAAAACAGCGCGTGAAAAAAGAGGATGCGATTGCATTTCTCAAAGAGCAGTATCAGGTTGAGGTGCGCTAATGGCTGGAGAACAGAAGAAGATCTATGGTCGCGGAGCGAACGAGTGCAAGATGTGCGGGCNNGCAGGCAGTGCTTCCGCGAATGGGCACGGAAAATCGGATTTAAAAAGATGAGCTGAAGGTGAATGCACAATGACACGAAGTAATCCAATAGCAGACGGAATGTGTTCCTTAAAAAATGCCGGTGACACCGGTAAGTCCGTGTGCATCATCGAACCAGCGAGTAAACTCCTCGGAGCAATGCTCCGTATTATGGAAGACGCAGGTTATATCAACAGTTTTGAGTTCATCGATGATGGCAGAGGTGGACAGCTTAAGGTTCATCTCACAGGAAAAATTAATCGCTGTGGTGCAATAACTCCGCGGTTTTCGGTACAGATGGATGAGATGGAGTACTGGGAGAAGCAGTACCTGCCCGGAAAGAATTTCGGGCTTCTGATACTTTCAACCTCGCACGGTGTAATCTCACACGAACAGGCGAGGAAAGAGGGCATCGGTGGCGAACTGCTCGGGTATGTTTATTAAAGGTGCGAGATCATGACAGCAGTCAGAACAGTTACAATTCCGGATGGTGTAAAAGCCAATCTGGACGGCTCGCAGCTACGTGTTACGGGACCAAAAGGGCAGCTTTCACGTAACGTACGGTTCCCCCAGGTAGTGGTAACCTGCAAAGGAAATGAGGTTACTATTTCAACCGAGTCCAAAAGAAAAGAGANNGGTCTACAGCCACTTCCCGATCCAGCTGAAACTTCAGGGAAACCGGCTTGAAATTGCCAACTTCCTTGGAGAGAAGAAAGCGCGTTACGCACGGATTGAAGCAGGTGTTACAGCGAAGATTGTAAATGATGAGGTTGTGTTAGCAGGAATCGACCGCGAACTGGTCGGGACCTCGGCCGCAAACATCGAGCATGCTACCCATATCCGCAATCGTGATCCGAGAGTCTTCCAGGATGGCATCTACATTGTACAGAGGGGCTGAAGATCGATGACCACTGAAACAAAACGGTTAATCCGGGTGCGTGAAGAAAAGGGTGCAACCTTTAAGCGTGACGGATACGGTAAGAAGTCGCAGCTCTCTGATTCCTGGAGAAAGCCCCGGGGGCAGCACAATAAGCAAAGGGAGCAGAAGAAGGCAAAGGGAG
>DADR01000014.1:6308-18776 GCA_002495055.1 Methanoregula sp. UBA247
CTGAACATAAAAACTCTCAAAACAACAGAAACACAACCGAAAAAGATCGATGCAGAACGGTTTGCTGCGGACCAGAAGAAGGATAAAAAACCCTCTGCAAAACCCAAGAAACCTGCCGCTCCGTCAAAGAAGGATACTGCAAAAGCAAAACCTGCAGTAAAGACTGAAGAGAAGAAGGCTGAGGCAAAAACCGCCAAGAAAACCGCTAAACCGAAGGCGGAAAAAGCAGAAAAGCCGGCGGACAAGCCAGAGAAGAAGGCTCCGGTTAAGAAAGCAGCAGCCAAGCCCAAGGCAGAAAAGGCAGTAAAATCTGTCGAAGTAAAACCCAAGGCCAAGACCGCCAAATCAGGGGTGAAGAAGAATGANNAGTGCGGTGTCAACCGTGTCTGGTTTGACCCGGCACGCATCTCGGATATCGAGAACGCAATCTCACGTGAAGATCTGAGAGGGCTTATCACTGATGGTGCAATCAAAGCTCATCAGAAAAAAGGTGTAAGTCGCGGCAGAGCCCGCGCACGGATCGCAAAACGGTCATACGGACACTGCAAAGGTGCGGGAAAAAGGAAGGGTGCGGCTGGTGCCCGTAATCCGAGTAAAACCGCCTGGGTTCAGAAGATACGTGCTATCAGAAAAGTGCTCGTTGAACTTCGCGATGCCGGGACGATTGACCGGCATTTGTACCGCATAATCTACCGGAAAGCAGCCGGGGGTCAGTTCAGAAGCGTTGCGCATATGAAAGCACAGTTGGAGATCCTCGCAGGGAGGATGAAGTAACATGGCGACAGGATCACGGTATTTTGTTCCCTTCAGAAGACGAAGGGAGGGCAAAACCGATTACTATAAGCGGACCAGGCTCGTCGTGGCGGATGCACCACGAATGGTTGTGCGTAAGACAAACCGACACATCATCATACAACTTGTTACCGCAGAACTTGACGGTGACCGAACTCTTGTCTCAGCGAATTCTGCCGAGCTGGAAACATTCGGATACAAGGGATCGACCTCCAATACACCGGCAGCATATCTGACAGGGATGCTTTTTGCTGTTAAAGCGAAGAAGGCAGAATACAGCAGGGCTATTCTGGATATCGGGCTCAATCGTGCAACCCCGGGTGCAAGAGTCTTTGCCGCGCTTAAAGGTGCGGTTGAAGCAGGACTTGATGTCCCCCACGGGGAAAAGATCCTCCCATCCGATGAACGTGTCAAGGGTAACCATATCGCTGCATATAATAAAAATGCCAGGGATATTGTTTCTAATGTCGAACAGGCGGCAGACGCCATAAAAAAGGAGCTGGTGTAAATGGCTTATGAAAGAGAAGAGTGGCGCCCGGTCACCGGTCTTGGCAAGCTCGTCGCCTCGGGAGAGATCAAATCAATCGACCAGGTACTTGAGAGCGGCAGGCCGATCAAGGAACCCCAGATTGTCGATATGTTTCTCCCCGATCTGGAAGATGAGGTTCTTGATATTGCCATGATGCAGCGGATGACCGACTCAGGTCGCCGTGTTCAGTTCCGTGCCGTTGTTATCGTTGGTAACCGGAACGGTTATATCGGATTTGGTCAGGGTAAGGACGTACAAGTTGGTAATGCGATCAAGAAGGCGATCGTGAAAGCAAAAATGAATCTCATCAAGGTTCGGCGTGGTTGCGGCAGCTGGGAATGCGGATGTGATGTCACTCACTCGATTCCAATGCAAGTTGAAGGTACCGCTGGCAGCGTCCGGGTAACTCTTAAACCCGCGCCTCAGGGTATTGGACTTGTTACCGGGGATATCAGCAAGAAAGTGCTCGAGCTCGCAGGTATCAAGGATGTGTGGACATTTGCGCGTGGACAGACACGCACAACGATTAATTTTGCAAAGGCCACATTCAATGCACTCAATGAGACTAACATGATCAGGACCGGGAGGTCATCGTAAATGTACGCTGTTGTTCAGGTCCGTGGGGTTGTCAAGACACGCCGGGACATCAAGGACACACTCAAGATGTTGCGTCTGCATCATATCAACCACTGCGTACTCGTCCCGGATTCTCCTGAAAACCTTGGCATGATCCGAAAGGTAAAGGATTATATTGCCTATGGTGAAGTGGATGCACCAACAATTGAGACCCTTCTGCAGACCCGTGGCAGGGTAATTGGCGATGCACCGCTGACAGACGAGTATCTCAAATCGAACTCGACATTCAGCAGTATTTCTGAATTTGCACAGGCGCTTGCGAGTGGTAACACAAAACTGCGTGAAATCCCGGGTCTGAAACCCGTTTTACGTCTACATCCACCACGCAAGGGATACAAAACCACCAAACGTACATTCCCTCAGGGAGGAGCGCTTGGCTATTATGGTCAGGAGATCAATACTCTCCTCTATAAGATGAGGTGAAGCAGGATGCCAACCAACAAACGTTCAAAGTACCGCGGATCGCGGACATGCGGTGGCGGTACCCATAAAAACCGGCGTGGTGCAGGTAACCGCGGCGGCCGGGGACGCGCCGGCATTAACGCTCACCACTTTGTCAAGTGGTATAAAGAAATGGGAGGACCGGTCTTTGGAAAGAATGGTTTCTCGAACAGCTCCCAGCTTACTGTCACGGTAATGGATGTCGGGATTATCGACCAGATAATACCCTCACTTCTGGCGCAGGGTATTGCGAAGAACGATGGAGATGCCATTGTGATCAACACTGCTGATATGGGTATCAATAAGGTGCTGGGCAGCGGTAAAGTCACAAAAAAGCTGAATATTTCCGCGCAGGCATTCTCTGAATCAGCCAAGATTAAGATTGAGAAAATGGGTGGAAAGACGCAAATCGTCTGACCCGACCTGTAATTTTTGGTGAAACAATGGGAAACCTGCTGGATCGAATGGAACCCCTGCTCGCTGCAATGCCTGCAGTAAAGAGTCCTGAAGGACATGTCCATTTCAAGAATAAACTGATCTGGACTGTTGCAATATTGATTCTGTATTTTGCCTTGACGAATATTCCGGTATTTGGACTCGCACCCTCAAACCAGGATTTGTTTGCTGCATGGCGGGCTCTTCTTGCCGGTGCAAGCGGTTCGATAGTTCACCTCGGTATCGGACCTATAGTCACTGCATCCATCGTACTCCAGCTGCTCAAAGGAGCAGATATTCTCCACATTGATACAAGCGAGACTCGCGGACAGGTAATGTACATGGGTCTGCAGAAGATCCTTATCATGGTCATGATCGTTATCGAAGCCGCACCAAACCTGGTCGGCAGCTTCATGATCCCCGATCCGACTATTGCCAACCAGTTTTTTGGGGGCAACCTGTTTGCGGTCTCTCTGATCATATTTATCCAAA
The DNA here is from genome assembly GCA_002495055.1 of Methanoregula sp. UBA247. Classification (GTDB taxonomy): domain Archaea; phylum Halobacteriota; class Methanomicrobia; order Methanomicrobiales; family Methanospirillaceae; genus Methanoregula. The sequence continues at coordinate 9,634 of DADR01000014.1, forward strand.
TCTGTATCGGTGGGGTCCTGATCTTCTTCATGGATGAAGTAGTGACAAAATGGGGTATCGGTTCCGGTGTAGGTCTCTTCATTATCGCAGGGATATCGCAGGCAATAGTGAATGGATTCATCAACTGGGCACCGGTCGCTGACCAGTATCCGGTCGGTTTTTTCCCACGTCTTGTTGCTATAGGTCTGGACGGGGGAAGTTATCTCACCTACTTTGGTACAGAAACCCTTGCATTTGTCACCACAATAGCAATATTTTTGATAATCGTGTATGTCGAATCAACCCGCATCGAGATACCGCTCGCCCATGCCCAGGTAAGAGGTGCGCGGGCGCGTTTCCCGGTAAAACTGATTTACGCAAGTGTCCTGCCCATGATCCTTGTCCGGGTATTACAGGCAAATATCCAGATGGTTGGCATGTTCCTTTCGAATATCAATATCACCATTTTCGGGGTTTTCGAAGGTTCACAGCCGATGAACGGAATAATGTACTATCTGGCACCGATCAATGGTCCATCTGACTGGATGTGGTGGATAACGGATCTCGGGCATGCACCATGGCAGATTCTATTACGTCTGGGAGTAGATATCACATTCATGGTGGTCGGAGGCGCGATCTTTGCGCTCTTCTGGATTAAAACAGCCGGGCTCGACTCAAAGGATGTTGCCCGGCAAATCCAGTTATCTGGCATGTCCATTCCCGGCTACCGAAGGAACCCGCAGGTACTTGAAAAATACCTTGACCGGTACATCCCCCGTGTCACTGTAATTGGTGGTGTCTTCATAGGTATACTGAGTGTGATCGCAAACCTGTTTGGTGTCATCGGTGCTGTTAGTGGAACCGGGTTACTCCTGACAGTCAGTATTACCTACAGGCTCTATGAGGAGATCGCAAGCCAGCAGATCANNTGGAGATGTACCCGTTCATGCGGACATTCTTTGGCAAAGAATAGGACATGGAAGGGATCAGGATGGATGGAAAAAAGGTCATCATAACCGGAGTACCGGGTGTCGGAAAGACAACGGTTGTCAATGAAGCGCTTAAAAAAATCAAAGAAGAAGGTGTCGAGTACAAATCAATTAACTTCGGCACCTTCATGTTTGAGGTTGCGAAGAGTGATAATATTGTCGAGGACCGAGATCAGATGCGTACGCTGGACCGTGCTGTCCAGAAACGGCTGCAACAGCGTGCTGCCCAGGCGATTGCACAGATCCCGGGCAACATCCTGATTGATACGCATGCATCCGTCAAGACCCCGAAGGGGTACCTTGCGGGACTTCCTGAATGGGTGCTGCGTGAGATTATGCCAGATACTATCGTCCTCGTTGAAACAGATGATGACCAGATTCTCATGCGGCGTCTTACGGATGAAACGCGGTCCCGTGACAAAGAAGGTTCTCGATCGATTGCTGAACACCAGCAGTTTAACCGCGCTGTCGCAGCAGCGTATGCCATGATCTCCGGATGCACAGTAAAGATTGTGATAAACGCTGATTTCCTGCTCGAACGGGCTGCAGAAGATATGGCAGCCGTACTCAGGTGAATGCATGGATTTTAGAAAAATCTGGGAAAAATACGGACTCTGGGTCACGTTCGGCTTCATGTTCCTTTTGATGTGGGTATATACCGTCGAGTGGTTACGGGTCGGTGTTGGTCAGGCTATTGATGCGGCTTTCTCACCCCTTGTTGACGGGTTCAACATCCCTTTTTATGTCCTTATTATTATCCTCTCTGCACTAACGGGATTATACACATCAATTATCCAGAAATATACCATAGATTACGAAAGGATGACTGATGTCCAGGAAAGGATGAAGGAATTCCAGACCGAATATCGTGAAGCACAATTATCTCAGGACGAAAAAAAGATCAAGAAACTGGAAACAAAAAAAGATCGTGTGATGAAAGAACAGCTGGAAATGTCCCAGCAGCAATTTAAACCGATGGCGTATATCCTGGTAGTCTCAGTTCCGATGTTTTTCTGGTTGCTCTTCCGGCTCGGCCGGATAAATACAACCATCACCTTTCCCTATGTTGGAACCATCGGGTTGCAGGATGCAGCGGTCTGGATAATTCCCGCCTGGATTCTCTGGTATATGATCTGTTCTATTTCCCTGAGCCAGGTGATCCGGAAATCCTTAAACATCGGGGGTCTTTGATGAGGATCACCGTGAGCGGGCTTCCCGGGAGCGGGACAACCTCACTCTCACGGTACCTTTCAGAACGCCATGGGTTTTCATTGATCTCTGCCGGGGAAGTCTTCCGCCAGCTTGCACAGGAGCACAACATGGGATTGGCAGAGTTCGGGCGCCTCGCGCAGGAAAACCCGGCATTTGATAAAATGATTGATATCCGGCAGAAAGAGATTGCGGATCAGCGTGATAATATCATCATTGAGGGTCGGTTATCAGGTTGGATGGTCCCCGGTGCGGACCTCAAAATCTGGCTGTTTGCCCCGATTGGATGTCGTATAAAACGGATTGTTTTCCGGGATCAGATAGCGGATGAAAAAACTGCAGGACGGATCACGGTCGAGCGGGAAGAGTGCGAAGCGGGACGATATCACAGTTATTATAATATTGATATCAACGATCTCTCGATCTACCATATTATTTTGAGCTCCGAACACTGGAAAGTCGAAGGACTTGGTTCAATAGTTAATTCTGCTATCACGGCGCTGAATCACCATGATATCCGCTAATATCGGAATATATTCACGGTCTGATATCAGGAGAGATTTTCCTGTTTTTTTAATAAAAAAGAGACCGGCATGAAAAACCTTTAGCCAGTGACAGAGAAAGGGATTATTGTGGGAAATACTAGTACAATCCGGCTTGTTCATTCATGGGATGAGATTGAGATTGCTGACCTGTACCGTGCCGGTGGGTGGTGGAAGGAGGAATATGATCCTGGCGAGCTTCGCCATCTGATCCAGGGCAGTTACCTGTTTGCCGTTGCGGTCGACACAAAAACTGGTCGTGCTATTGGAATGGGGAGGGTCATATCAGATGGTGTTTCCGATGGATATATCCAGGATCTTGTTGTTTTGCCGGAATACCGGAAAACCGGAATCGGTACTCAGATCGTTTCAACCCTCGTCAAAAAATGTGTTGAACAGGGAGTTTTCTGGATCGGACTTATCGCTGAACCAGATACTGAAAAATTTTACCTCCCCCTTGGATTTCAGCCCATGGAAGGGCATACTCCGCTATTATACCAGAGGGATAGATGATGCTTTCGCAGGATAATTTTAAATCTGTTACCCTCGCGGATCGGGCTTTCTTCGAGCGACATTATGCACAGTATCCGCAGACGCATAGTGATAATACCTTTACCAACATGGTCTGCTGGAATCATTACGCACACTACCAGTATGCCTATGTGCAAAAAAATCTCATTATCGCAAGCACTATTGATGATGTCACCCGGTTCCGTCCCCCCATAGGTCCGAGGAATCCGGCTCTTCTTAAATCACTCATACATCTGGCTTCAGATATCAGCGACAATGAACCTGTCGTACTGATAGATCCCGAAACCGCCAGCTGGATGCGGGAGATCTGTCCTGGTATCAATCTGGTTCCCGACCGTAATCATTTTGAATACGTGTACCGTACCTCGGACCTTGCTGAGCTCCCTGGCAAAAATTACCTCACGATCCGTCACCAGATAAATAAATTCCGGCGCAATTGTTCCAGCTCGGTGGAGCCGATTACCCGGGAAAACTGGGAGGAAGTAAAGCGATTCCTGATTGAATGGTGCGAATGGAAAGGGTGTGAAAATGATAAAGTCCTTGCACATGAAAAGGAAGCGGTTTTTTTTGCGATTGATCATTTTGATGCATTGTCGATGAAAGGATTGATTATCCGAGTCTTTTCAAAAATCGGTGCTATGTCACTGTTCGAGCCCCTCAATGCTGATACTGCATTGGTGCATTTCGAAAAAGGTTTGCCTGATTGTGAAGGGATCTATAAAGTAATCAATGCCGAAACTGCAGCGTTTTTGGCAAAAAAATATACCTACCTTAACCGGGAAAGCGATCTGGGTATAGCCGGGCTCCGTGAGGCAAAAATGCGCTATCATCCTCTTCGCATGATTGAAGTTTATTCCCTGAAACGAGATTCCTGAACCAAAAACTGGTTTAAACCTTTATTTTCGAAGAATTCTGACGGCGCCAATCTGCATTCCATAAATACCTGAATTCCCGGGCATCTGGCGGGGCAAATGGATTTTGTCGAATAAAGGATTCAGGGGATTGATTTCTTCCTCCATGGTTTTTACGATAAATCAGGAGAAAATTGTGGTACCTGCATTAAACCAATGCCAGATAACCTAAGATACCTGATGCAATAATTTTTACTGCAATAGCGGCGACCAGCATACCAAGCACTTTTCCCATGATATCGGTTACAACCTCTCCCAGGACATGCTGAATGTTCTCAGCATAATAAAGAACGAGCCATGTTGCGATGAGAGAAAGTGTGATTGCAACAAAAGGGATAAGGATGCCAAAATCTTTCGAAAGAAGCATAACGGTGGTGATGGTGCCTGGCCCGCATAAAAGTGGTGTCCCGATTACGACTCCCGCAGCTGTTGTTGCATGATCCTTGCAGTGTCCGATTTCAATACCCAGTGCCTCCTGTATTCCAAGAAGGAAAAGCAGGATACCTCCTGCTATCTGAAAGCTGGGCATGTTGAGTCCCAGAATATCAAAGATCATTCTATTAAATATCAGGAAAAGGTACATCAGCCCTCCCGCAACGGCGACCGCGATGAATGCCTGTTTATGGATCTCTGCCGGGGTCTGACCTTTGGTCATTGCAGCAAACACAGGAACTGACAGCAGCGGATCAAGGATAATGAACAGGGCAGCAAACGAATAAATAATACCGGAAAGTATGTCCTGCATTGTACGATTTTATCTATACGCTCTGATTGCGGATAAAATTGAGTGGTCATCTGGTTACGGATTGAGTTCTTTAAAAAAAACCACGTTCATACGATGAAGTAAATAACGAGGATAGCGGCTGTTGAGATCGCACCTGCAGCCGATATCAGACGAGCTTTGATATCAGGTACCAGTACCCACGAGGCAAGGCAGAAAAAGATATAGGGGATCAGGATTGTAATCACCGAAATTGTGGCGAGCTGGTCAAAATGGTTTGAAAAGAGGAGAAGACATCCGCTTATCGCACATCCTGCGATAAGTGCGGGTGCAGGAGTACCCCGTACGTTCAGATCCTGAATTTTTGGAATGGAAAATTGAGCTGAAATGGATTGAAGAATCCGGGAAGTTCCAATTATGTACGCGTTTATTGCGGAGAGCATCGCTACAATCCCGATTATGGCGACAAGCGTACCTGAACGGGAAAAGAGGAGACTTGCGGCAGTAGCGATGGGAGCGGGTGAAACAGATAATACCTCAGTTCCAACACTTCCGATAAGTGCAATGTTGATAAGCAGGTATAAGGATACGACAACCGCCATTACCAGTATGAGCGATTTCCGGATAAATGCCGGGTTCCTTGTCTCTTCTGCTACAATCGCGCTTATCTCAAAACCGGTAAATGGCCAATATACAATTATGACCGTGGCAAGCAAACCCGTAGCTGTGAATGGAGTACGGGGGACAAAATTATCAGGATTAATATACGGAATCAACAAAAGGGAGATGATCACTAGGGGAATAATTTTAAGTGTTGTGAGGAAATTTTCGGTAGTTCCAGAAAAAGAGATACCGATGATATTCAACCAGCAGAAGGCACCAATGATGGCAACCTCGATCAGAAGCACATTTGAAACGCCAAAGTAATTCAAATACTGACCTATGCCTGCTGCAATCGTTGAAACACCAAATACAGAAGAAATGAGGTAAAGGATAATGAGCGGTACTGCAAACCGGGCACCAAATACCGAAGTGAAAAGTGAATAAAAACCATTCGACGACGTAAACCGGAAGGACACATATGCGAGTGAAAGAAGCACGCAGGATGCAGAAAGGGCAACAACCAGCCATGCAAGGAGCGACCAGGGACCGCTCAGTTTTGCAGCTACACCGGGCACTACAAAAATACCCGATCCAACCGTCCCTCCAACACCGAGACTGACGAGTTCAAACAATCCCAGTGATTTCCTGTACGTATTGACCTCTGCCATTATCCTGGTTTCATATTTGCCGTATACAAAATTTATAATAGGCGGTAGTCTCCATCATCCCATATAGCTGGCTCTCACTCCGTGGAAGATACTGAGGGGGGAAGGGCTTTTTCCTGGTGATTTTCGTATGGCAAAAACAACAGCAACAATAAAAAAAAAGAGCGCTGCAAAAACGGTTAAAAAACCTGGCGTAGCTATAAAGAAAGCAACGGTAAAGCAGTCTGCAACAAAGAAGACGTCAACTGCGGTAAAAAAAGGTGCAGGATCAAAAAAGGCGGGTCCCGCCCTTATGAGATACAAATGCAGGGTTTGCGGGTATGTCTATTCACCTCTTCGCGGGGAGCCGCATAATGGTATTCCTGCAGGAACCCCCTTTGAGGATCTTCCTGATACATATCTCTGCCCGGTATGCGGATTTCAGGGAAAAGGCAAGGTCGGCACGTGGGGGTTTGATGAATGGCGGCCGACCCGCTATATCTGCTCCATGTGCGATTATATTTACGATGAAAAACGCGGGGAACCCCACCATGGTATTAAACCGGGGACAAAATTTGAGGACCTGCCCGAAGATTATGTCTGTCCTGTCTGTGCAACCGATCCAAAAATTGTTTTACGGTACGGGAACGTCGTCAAGCAGGGATTCTCACCCTTGTACGATTAATAAAAAACAGATTCTCTTCTTTTTTAAAATATTGTACCCTTATAATCAGTCGTCGGGAATTTCTTTTCAGGGTCCTGTTCACGATCCAATTTCTGGCAGGTATCCCAGGTCAGGAGAATTTTTATTTCCCAATCATAAACTTACCGGTAGTTTATTTCTTAAAAATTCTCCTGACTTACCTCAGTAATCACTCAAGAGAAAGAAAGCCCGGACCATTCCTTATACAATCCCTGTATGCAGAACCGGTACATCGCAAATAGTGTGTTCCTGCCAAGAAGGTATTATGTGACCGTATGTGCATGATATCATGAGAGCGTATGGACACACCTGAATTAACACAGCAAGCCCATCATTTCATGAGAATCGGGCGGTATGATGAAGCAATTGCTCTGTATACCAGATTACTTGAATCCGATAGTAATAACACGACCTTTCTTGAGAATATTGGAAAAATGTATTACTTCCTTGGAAGGCATGAAGATGCGATCGTCTGGTACGACAAGGCTATTGCCATCAATTCAAAACTCCCTTCGGCCTGGTTTGAAAAGGGGTATACCCTGCGAAAAATTCACCGGTTTGAGGATGCGATCAAATGTTTTGATCAGGTTCTTGCTCTCGATCCGGACTACATTTTCGCACTTGCCAACAAAGGATATGCGTTGAATGAACTGGGAAAATTCAAAGAGGCAATTGCCAGTTTTAACCTTTTTTTAAAAACCAGTCCGAATAATCTACGGGTAATGACCGCAAAAGGCATCGCATTGCGGGAACTGGGGAAAAATTCCGAAGCCCTTGCATATTTTGATAAAGTAATCACGCTCAATCCTTTGAATTATTTTGTCCAGAACCACCGGGATATCACGCTCCGGAACCTTGGCCGGATAAAGGAAGCACACGAGTCAGGTAATCAGGGAAATAGCACCCAGGGTCGGGGAAAAATTTAAAAAAACCACCCTTTTATAACGAATCATACTGATGCACTATCTCTCTTTTAAAAGAAAAGATACTCCCGCTTCGGGAAAAAAAATTAGATGAGTTTAAAGATTGGGTGGTTTTCTGCCTTGACATCGATACCAAGGGGACGCATTGCCTCTAGAACCGTGATATCTGTGTAGGCCTGTGCGGTGATCATTGCTTCTACATTTTCGATTGGACCGTACATGATAAGGTCTGCACCGAGCGTACTGGCGATCATGTTGCAGCCGATATCGGGTGCGGACCATGCCGCCTGCTTGATCCCCTCTATACCGCCAAGATAATGGTGTGTCATTTGCTCGAGGAGGAGTGGCTTGTCCTTGTAACCTGCTGCCAGTAATGAGGGGGTTTTGCTCGTCCCCTTCCAGCGGCGGAGCCATGTCCAGGCAACGGTCATGTTGTGGTATGCACCACCAGTCGGGTAACCATGGATAGCTTTACAGGCAAGGATTTCACGGTATGCACTTCCTGAACCAAGACCAAGCGGGGTTGCCGCTGTGTCGAGAATCGGGCGTTTGATACCGCACTCTTCTGCAATCTCCAGCATTCCCTTTGTTTGTCCCGCGACGCCCCCCTGAACCAGCACTTTTTCCCTGCCCGGAACTGTCGGGTCGGCGGGGTTGAAGGCCAGGACAATAGCTGCGTCCACATCGCTGTTCTTCAGAGCATCGATGTTCTCCTGCGCGATTGAGCCGTTGATTGAGTTGTAAATTGCACGGTTTGCAAGCCCGACATCGGTCACGTACTTGCAGGCATGTGCCAGCGCCTTAGGTACTGATGAGTCCATCAAAAACGCGGTCTTGTTGTCGATACTGTCGAACCAGCTAATGTAGCTCTCGAACGCTTCCGGGAATTCAGCAAGAATCTGGATGAAATGCGGGATACCGGTTGTGTCAGAGAGTACCTGACAGCGGTTCCACAGGGCCTCTGCCTTCGGTTTGTCGATCTTTCCTGTCTTATCATCGAGCACGATCTCGTGCTTGTTGTAGAAGATCGAGGCGCCCAATACGGTAGGGTACTCGCCGGGCTGTCCACCAATTTTAGTGCCGTTGAAGTCCCAGACACTCTGTTCTTTTTCAAATTTGAACATGTTATTTTACACCTCCTTACACCATTGTCATCAATTTCTGGTACAAAAACAGCAGCATCACAAATACGGTTAATCCTGCAACCAGGCCGTAAAGTATGCCGATATCTCGTCCGATCTTTCTTCCTACACGCTGTGCAACCTCTGCGTCAACAAACTCGATCTTCTTTTCGATCTTATCGAGTCTCTTCTCCATTTCAAGGAATTGGGGATTTACACCTGCAGCAGCACTCTCTATGCCGCCTGCAGCTTCCTTGACCTCGACGA
>DADR01000017.1 GCA_002495055.1 Methanoregula sp. UBA247
TGGTTTAAGGGCAATTGCCCTGTCAAACGAGGTGACTGCTTCTTCATCCTGCCCGAGTTCACCAAGCAGAATCCCCCGGTTATTCCACGCCTCAGCAAACTCTGGTTTAAGGGCAATTGCTCTGTCAAACGAGGTGACTGCTTCTTCATGCCGTCCGAGGTTACAAAGCGCAATCCCCCGGTCATCCCACGCCTCAGCAAACTCTGGTTTAATGGCAATTGCTCTGTCAAATGAGGTGACTGCTTCTTCAAGCTGTCCGAGCATTAAAAAATTACTCCCCTCCTCAAAATATTGTTCAGCCGTTTTTCCAAATATATCGAATAATCCCATCAAGGATTGTCATTATTTTTTTTACTGATATAGGTTTGCAATGATGAATAGATTCACAATGTCAGACGTGAATATACGGTGAAAACCAGATTTAGGGGGCTCCACTTTCTCTCAGCCCGCAGATATCCACCCAAGTACATGCAATGGGGGGAATCCCTCCTAAAAATAATTAATAATCATCCCAGCGGTTTTTCTTACGCAGGAGGAAATACCCTGCAACGATAACGATTGCAACAATTGCTGCAATAATAATGAAAGTTGTAGTGTTCAGCCAGCTCCCGTCAGTTTTGGTAAGGTCTGTTTTGAAATTAATTGCATCCGTCAGTGACTCATTTCCCTTGTCAAATGCTTCCTTTGATTTCACCCGTGAAAACGCATAGTTCCCCAGCTGGTTAAGGTCTTTTGCCGATGAAAGATATTGTTCTGCACTCTCTTTTTTGGCAATAATCACCGCTAAGCGGGGATCACTCCTGATACTGCGGTTTATCGTGAAGTAACTGATGAGTTCATTGGTCTTTGTGATCGGGAGCTGTGCATTCTCTATCTCTTTTTCAGCCCATGCCTTTTCCAGGAGCATCTCGCCCTCGTTTATCAGAATAGTCGCATTATTGAGAGCTTTTTGAGCATCAGCATAACTTGCATTTTTTGCAGTCTGGATCGCCGATTGTGCTGCAGTATACTTCTGTTCAGCTACTGATGTGTTTACATCCATCTGGGTCTTGTTGAAGATGTGGATGCGGAAGTTCCACAAATCTGATTCCCGCACGGCAATATCCCGGGAAATTTCCGTTGGATTAATAATCAGTCGTTCTCGGGTAAAAACAGATGACGGGATCACGGCATTGTTCCCATCCAGTTCCTGGACAAGGACAAGGGTTTTATTCATAGATTTTGTCACCGAAGGAACTGAACCTTCAAGAGTCACACGAACAGATTCTGATACGGATGACGGATATGAAAGCACCCATCCGCTGATAAAAACGCTGTGACTGCCATCCTGTTGTAAAGCGCTCTCAATACCATCTTTTATCAGTACTCTCCCCCATTTTGGGTTGTTCAGATCCGTGTACATCTGAAGCGTATTCCCCTGGGGAAACGTCTCGCTTCCTGAAGGGGTCATATCGACCTTAAATGACAGGCTGACATTTGTCCCCGCCGTAAGATCTCCGTTCGGGTTAATCACAGGATTTGAAACAGCAATACCAGCAACGAACTGAATTCCGATGATGAAAAACAGCAGAGTCCCTATACACAGATTTTGTAATTTCATTGAGCCTCTCCCCCGTTTTGACAAAGAATCGTGATTATCTGGTCTATCATTTTAAAATAATATAATACCTTTCTTTCTCATTTTCACCTCCAAAGAAGAGCGACTGTGTCTCAAGTGAAAAATACCTAAAAAAATCCGGAACTGTAGTATCCTTACTTGTCGCAAAAATAAAAAAAGAACCATCTACTGCTGAACTTTTTCACCGCAGGAGTTGCAGAATTTTTCTGTTGGATCCAGCTCAGCATTACACTTCCTGCAGATGATAACTTTTTCGTGCGGATGATCCTGGTGCGGAGGGTGATGTGCAGAACCGCTGCCAACAACAACCGGACCACCGTATCCACCTCCACCACCGGTAACGATAGTTGTGCCAGGAACGGCTCCGGGTTCAGCACGGGTGGATGCGGTCAGTCCCATCTCCTCCAATGATTTGTGATGGACTCTCTCCATGCGGTCCATGGACCGCTCCTCCATCTGCTGCATGCGCTGAACATATGCTTCCTGGTCCTTCATCCGCTGCTCGTACATTGCCTTGACCTGATCAGAGCCGTATTTTTCTTTGAGTGCTGCGGCAACAGCAGCACTGTCTTTTGCAGAAAGTGCCATCATCTGCTCTTCGGTCAGGGCTTTTGCATGTTTCATCCTTATGACTTCAGTCAGCTGATCGCCGGCCTTTCCTTCAGCCATGGAAATCTGGGCTTCGTCCGTTGCACCTGATCGGACCTTCAGGCGCTGGGCTTCAATATCCGCTGCTTTCTGCACTTTATCGAGTTCAAGTGCCTGGTAGCCTGCAGCGTCCTCGCGTTTTGTTGCCTTCATCTTTCGCAGGAGCTCGATACCTGCTTCAGCCTCTTTTACGTCCTGTCCGCTGACTTTTCCACGCTTCTCGAGATCATAATCATCGACAAGTCGTCGTCCTTTGACTTCTTCGTCAAGTACTTCTCCTTTCAGGTCCAGCTGGTGGCGCTGGGTGATGCGCTGGATCATGAGTTGTCGTGCATATGCTCTGTCCTGGCGGTTATTTTCAAACACGATCTTCATATCCACCATATCGTTTGCGCGAATCACCCGCCCGCTGTCGATACTATACAGGTATTTTTCGAGATCTTCGGCATTCTTGAATTCGTTCATTTTGTCGTCAGTAAGCCGTTCACGGATGAGTTTGGTGATCTCATCAAACCGCTTGCGTTCGATCATCTCCCGCTCACGGTCGATCATCTGGTCAGACCGTTTGATCTCGGTTTCTTTTACCTTGGTAGCAACGCTCTGCTCGTACTGCAGCAGCCCGATTTCGGCCTCGCTCTTCATTTTTTCGCGCTTTTCAATGAGTTCACGGGATAATGCCCCCCGCTGATGGATGATGTCCTCCCAGTACGATTCGTCATAGTCAAAGTACGGAAGGTGGACAAGCTGGAGTCCCCAGCGGGAAAGGGTGGTCGTAAGATTGAATTCAAAATCCTGTTGCAGCTCTTTTCTGAGGCCGAGATTGCCGTACAGGTCTTCAAATGAATGACTTTTGATCTTTGCTTGGAGGACATTCAAAAGTTCATTTCTGATATTGGAGAGCAGATCGATAGTCTCAAGATGTACCCGGGATTTCATCAGGTTGTCAAAGAGGAGAACTGGTTTGTCAATCTTGACAATCATCCGGCCTTTAACCCCGGCGTTGAAATTCTCCGAAGTCCGCAGACTCCCGATAGAGAAATCGACCGGTATATCGCCATCATCCACAAGGATAACGGTGGTTTTTTCATAGAAGTTCAAGGTTTTTAAGAACTCCAGAAGGCTGCTGGCGGTATAGGTACCGGGGGGCAGATCCCCAAGATATTTTCCCCCTTGTAAAAAGATTGCCTTTGTCCCCTGCATGACCGTGATTTTTTTGGTCAGGCCCAGAAAGTATGAATTGAGGTCGGCAACCTCAAACCTGTGTGCCAGATCGTTGGGGCGCCGCTGCCAGACATTTGACTTGCTTAGATCCGGAAATTCTTCCGGGTAAGTAGACGCAGTCTGACCGGTTGGCGGCTGGACGGGTGTCCCGCAGTTCGAACAAAATGCTGCACCGAACCGGACAGGCTGACCACAGCTGCTGCATAGCTGACCAGCGATCAGCTGGCCGCACTGGGAACAGAATTTGCTGTTTTTTTTGTTCTCTGCCCCACATGACCGGCATTTTATTTTATCAAACATATGAAGTGACCATCCCTCTAGATTACTTAATTACGAACTGTTATTTATAGATGAGGAATAGATTCATCCCTTTTTTAAAATATTCGACTATTGTTTGTACCTTTAAAAAGGATACATGATGGGATTAATTTCCCTCCCACCGGGAAAATCAACGCAAATTCAAAGATGTCCTTGATCATCATGAGATCAAACACATCGTTCGCACGTCTGAAACACCCCCAGACCAACGGAAAAATCGAACGGTTCTATGGTGAGGTTGAACGGAGAATCAGAAAATTCGGTTCTATCGATAAAATCGTTCACTGGCATAATGTCATCAAACCTCACATGAGTCTCGATTTCGATGAACCAGGCAATGCTTTTTTGGTACCGATTGCCCCCAGAGAGGATCCTGGCTTATTTGCAGAAATGGTTAGATGTGTAAAATTAATTCAGGATAGGACAACAAAGAAACTGAAAGGAAAAATTAATTAATGTCTGACAGTGAGTGTATTTTACCCTACTAAGGTGGTGTGTACTATCGTCACTTGTCCGAATTGTGGAAAAAATACTCCGGAAGGTAAATTTTGTGAACATTGTGGAGCATCTGTGCAGACATCACAGACATTCCAGCAACCCGCTGGCCAGCAACCGGCTTATACGCAACAACCTGCCAGTCTAAAAAAAGAGAAGAATGCAATAGGAGCAGCACTTCTCTCATTTCTCTTTACCGGTTCCGGGCAAGTCTACAATGGAGAGACCGGAAAAGGAATAGGTATTCTCATAGGTGCAGTAATTGGGTATTTTCTTTTTGTTATACCTGGCGTCCTTGTCATCATCTATGGGATCTATGATGCATATACTACTGCCCAGAAGATGAATAAAGGAGAAATACCCTTTGTTGAAGTGAGCACAGGTAAGATAATTGGGTTTATTATTGCAGAAATTGTCATTCTTGCCATTGTTATTTTTATATTTGCAGCATTGCTCTATGAGATGAATGATTATTCCTCTTACTACTACTGATTTTTCCATAATAATTTTTTCCAGGAGACTATCTCCGTCAGATAAGGAAGACACATTTATACTGAAATTTTTTTAAAATATTGTTCCAGAAAAAACCACTCCCCTTTTAATACTTGGAAAAACATATTCCGCCACAATAGAGGTACTGATTCCGTATGGTGAATGCATCATCAATTCTTGAATTTTTAGGTAAACTAATACCTGGATACGATTATCGTATCAAGAAGAGCCGGTTGAACACCGACCGTTCTGTACGGGAGAAACTGGCACGCGAACTGAAAAAATCAGCACTACTGTTGAAAGAAGTAAGTGACCTCGCTTATCGTGACAATAAACGAGAAGTAGTGGACCACATCAAGGATATGCTCAAAGCTATCGACCTGTTTATTATCGAGATTGAGGATGCTCCGTTTGGGCAGTCCCCTTTGTTCAAACAGGATAAGGTAACGGATGATGATATTGACCATATGATTGAATTTGACCGGCAGCTCGTCAGCCAGCTGGAGGTAATAACCAAATCATCTGAGCTTGTCTATGACCATGTTCTCAAGGGAGAGACAAAGGATATCATCAGGCAGATCCGCATAGTGAAAAAAGAACTCGATATCATGAAGAATACGTTTTCTGACCGCCTTGATTACTTCATGAAGCGGTAAGGGAGGGAGAAGTATGGCAGATGAACCGCTGTTTTTCAGGGACGAAGGAGAGATGGGCGATGTGTTCAAGATCGCTCAACAGATCATCGAACAGACGCGCCTGTCCCGTGATGAAAGGGCGCGTGTCACGACAATAACTGAGGATCGGATTAAACAACTGACCGGGAAATTTATCGAGTACGATACGCTCAATGAACAGAATGCTCAATACCGGAAAAAAATTCATCGGTTGAGAGTCAGGCTGTTTAAAGAGGAATTATCGGCAGATGATGCAAAAAAAGCCCTTGATACTTTAGTAAATGAACGTGACGGACTAATGAAGAAATATACCGATCTTGTCGCGCTTCTTGACGAACAGATGAAAAATATCGATACCGAAATTACATCCCTTGATGCCCGTGAGGTATCGCTTATCCGGCAACGGGACCAGTATCACACTTCACTTCATATGGAAGTGAAATGGATCGCTGATAGTGAATTAAAAGAAATTGCTGGTCTTAAGGAAAGCTTAAAAAAGAAACGCCAGTCCCTTGTTGAAGAAAAATCCCTGATATTTATAAAAAAGGATGAACTGGCCGAATCTTTTTTGCTGGTCGAAGAAGTCATTGGCAAAAAAAACCGTCGCTATGTTTCTGCAGACGAAGCACGGGCATGCGAACTTGATTTTCTTGCACGGTTTGATATGAAAATGCATTCTTATCCCGTGAAAATCTTCTCTCCACGGGAAAGTCTGACGCATACAGTGACAGACTGGAAGCACCACTATCATTATGATTCTGGCCAGGAATTGGAATCCGGAGGAAAGACCGCTCATGATGCAGCAGGTAAAGTATTCCCCTTGAATGCAGGTTCTGTCTATACGATTGAACAAAAAGATCTCAAATTTTTCGGGAAAAGCCACAAAAAAATTGTTGTGGAAGCCATTTCCTACGGAAATCTTGGTGATTATGCTGATCTGGGATTTGACACACGACCGGTAACGATGCCTGCCATTATGGCTTTTCTGCGTCCCATTATCCAGCATGCGGAAGCGGGTGATTATTATCATGCGCTTGGCATTGCTTCCCCGACTGGATGGGATGACAGTGTCATCAGCTGGGTAACCGGTGGTGGATCAGGCGCCTCATACCTGAGCCGAAATGTCGCGGTATGTCTTATCGATTCGGGAAATGGTGAAACCTATTACAACCAGAATGACTTACGAATCATCAGTTATGTCGATTATTTCCGGTCAGAATTTGATAAAGAGCGGATCGAGAAGCAGAAAAGAATCATCCGGGCCGGGTTTGATACTGTGGAATACCTTGAGTTTGAGAAAATCTTTGAAAAGACAAAAGAGGACCGGTTCATCATCCAGAAAGCATTTTACGAGCTTGAGCGGGAAAAAGTAGGAAAGATAAAATTTGTTGAGGGAGTTGGCATGGTGTTTATGCGATAATTCCTGTTGGTCCACGGGAAGCGAAAGGATTCATTATACTCCTCTTTTACTCTTCTTCAATAACGGTGTGCACAAATGTTATATCTCCATTACCATGCATCCTCGGGTACGTTCTGAAGGGCAGGGTAAAACCAGAAAAGAACTGGAGGTGAGGACGGCTGATGAAATGAGCATTATTGCCATCAGGTGCCTCAAGGGTTGTCAGATACCTCGGTGATGAGGAAATCACGTTCTGATATTCATCGGTCGTTTCCCCTACTCTGAAGAACAGTTGTTTGTATTTCAGGATAGTCCCGTAATTGGAGGATGAGGAGGCCCCGATGATCTTTTCAAGTCGCCGGAGTGAGAAGGTCCGGAGACAGACGGCTGCAATAATAGTCCCTGAGCAGTACAGATAGATATCAGAAAGCCCATAGCCGTTCTGCAAGGAAACCAGCTCATCTTTGATTTTTTTAAGATTCCTTCGGGAGGGATAGAGGAAAAAAGGGATCTGGCGATCGATTCCCGGGACGGTATTTACCAGAAACGTTGCATAGGAAAAAGCAGGTTGTGGCTTCGACCTTACCCCGAATCGGTTGCGAAGCCTGGATATAATACCAACTCGAAGAGTTGCTTCATCTCCCGTACCTGGGATCACAGGGGTACTAAGATCTACTTGGGGGATATATTTAAGAATTCTGGTGATCGGTTGCTCCAGCTGTTCATGGGAAAGTACCGTACACACAAATCCCGTCTTTGAGTTGATAGTGCCCGGAACGCGGATGATCCGGCGGGTATCAGAAGTAATTTTTGCATCAATCCCTATATCTTCTTCCTGAACCTGACGGATAATTTCTCTGCGTACTGCCTTTGCCCTGTCCTCCCGGACACGGGGGTCAGGATCTCCGTACTTTTGCGTGTCTTTACAGACCACGTGAAATCCCTTGCTCCCGGAGAACGCGATATACTTCACCGGTATTGCGTGATCCGTACAAAACCTGATCACCTTCAGAGCATCCTGGCGTGCCATCTCGAGGTTTGAAGAGGAGAATGGCGAGCGATCAATATCGAACACAATATCGGAGAAGAGAAAAATATTGGCAGAGAGCGGGGTTTTTTCACGCCTCCCTACACACTCCGGTGCCAGCCAGCAGCTTGTTGAATAATATACATCGGACGGAAGGTACCGGATCAGCCATCTCTGGAGCGTTTCCCCGTCCCGGATACGATCCTGCACCTTGTGAAAGGAGTCATTCGGCAGAAGAATGCGGAAGTGACGGAATGAACAGTGAGTGATGGGAGTGAGATCAGGGACATGACACCGGTAAAAAGAGCTGACGGGATCGGACATTTTAATTATTTTAACAGCTGTTCATAATTCTGTTTCTTTAAATATTCCAGAAATCCAGCCCATGTTTTTGCCGGAATCTCCGACTTATGATTTCCCGCTATCATCTCCAGTTCACTCTTCAAACGGTACGGATCAGAAATGCCGGAAATCCTTGCGGGATATTTTTGCTTAATCCAGGCAGCTATCCGTGAATAACTCCGATGCCGGGACCGGGTATATTCAGATTGTGGATATGCCTTGTCGGCAGGAGCCAAGCGCTGTGCAGATTGCACAGGATAGGTTACCAGCCGGGCACCGCATTCTGAACAGAATTTGCTGGTATCCAGGTTCCTCGTACCGCACTGTTCGCAAAACATTCCTTTGTCCCCCGGAGAATGATCTCTTGTTTTTTATTTAATAAATGTTATCAGTTACACAAAGACCAAAAACAGCAGTTTCTAATCTTAACAGGTTTTTTTTACCGGTTATTATTTCAACGATCACCGAGCATCTCCCAATATCTGTCGTTACCTGATGATGACGTGGTTCTCTTCAGAATTTCTCGCTTGTCACTAAAAGTGGATAATCATTCTGATAAATTTATCCCACCGGAGCGATGTTTTAACGGGACAAAGCCACTCTATCCATCTCAGTTTAATGTCTTTTACGATCATATCCTTATTCCTGATTATGCCGGGGATTCCAACTTGAGAACAGGATGCTGCTATGGTGATGAAAGATCCCCCTTATCAAATTCGAAAAAAGAGTGGCATTTTTTGCAGTTACCTCTAATCCCGCATTCATTCATAGGGATAGTAGTATCTTAAAAAATTTTGAATCCTTTTCACGCTCTTCTCAAATTGAGATATTTCAAACAGAGAAAATGTGACTCTTTTGATTTTGGTATTTTTTTTATCACCACTAAGCTGTTGATATCATGAAACAAATACGTAACATTTATCCGAATGCACTACCAGTCTCATGCATCTTCTCCGTCTTATAAACCTTATCTTATTACGGAGTGAAAGGGGATGTACAATGAGCAAGGTGAAGAAATTGTATAAGGAAAAGTGGATGTTTCTCAGAAAGATATCCATTATTTTCTGTTTGATCATGTGCCTGCCAGCCACGATAATTCCTGTGGTCAGTGCTGCGGGGATCAACCAGGGGTGGATTCAGATCATCAGTAATGTCGATGGTGCGTCCGTATATTTTGATGACAATTACCAGGGTCAGACTTATAATGGCCAGCTGGTCGTCACTGTGTACATGGCAACACCTGTTGGCAGGTACCGGGTAGAAAAACCCGGATTTACCAATGTTTCAGGAACACTTACCATGCCGGATGCAGGTGCGACAACAATCTCCTACGCGACATTACGGCCGATATCAACCCCTTCCCTGACACCCTCCTCAATGCATGGATCAATATCGGTCGATACATCCCCCGGGGGTGCAAAAATCTATCTCGATGGATATTACCGTGGGTTCTCTCCCATTAATATCGATCAGATATCACCGGGGAGTCACACAGTAGAAGCTGATCTCAAAGGTTACTATACTTATACTACCATGCTCGAGATCTCAGCAGGTACAACTAAAAATCTCTACTTTACTCTCCAGGAAATTACTTCATCACCAAATATACTTTATATCACTTCAGATCCCACGCATGCATTTGTATACTTTGATTCCATTTACCACGGTAAAACACCGCTCACGCTGAAAAATGTCCGCAGGGGAAGTCACGAAATCAGTCTGATAAATCCAGGCTATGAGATCTGGAATACATCGATCAATTTTCCCAGTAACGGCAGCACCAGAACGATCAATGCTACGATGATTTCCCTGCCATCCACTGGTACTACCATACCGGTTACTGTATCCCCGATACCAACCCCCCCTGTCACCGCACCGCTTACTCCAGCCATTACCACTTCACTGCAACCCCCAGGTAACTATGGATCAATTTCCGTTTCGACATCGCCCCAGGGTGCGAGCGTGTATGTTGATGGAGAGATGAAAGGGGTCACTCCAACAACGATTCCGGGGCTCATTGCAGGAAACCATACGGTCCTTTTCGTGAGTCCGGGTTATCTTGACCTGAATGCAACCATTACAGTCAGTGCCGGAAAGACAGCAGAATACAGCACCTCGCTTGTTGCCCCGGCAAAAACTCCGGGATTTGGTGTAATCGCAGCAGTTCTCTCAATTGGGGGGCTGTTAATGGTCCGGAAAATAAGGAAATAGCCAATAACATTTTTCACTGTTTTACTAAAAAAAAATGATTTTGTGTTGTTTTTTTTAAAAAAGAGTTCCCCGCTTGATCACCTGCGTGAGATTCCTGCCAACAATTCTTTTGATTTTTTACTATTTTCATCAGGTATCGGGTCCTCTTTCTTAATTCTCATTTTTTTGGTTCTTCCAATTTTCTCGTTTCTTTCCGTTTTCTGCCATTGATTGATATTTTAAGAAACATTTTAGTCAATCAATCCCAATACCCTCTTAATTTAAGAGACTTATCCAAGGAGAAGAACAATGTTAGCAGGAATCGGTGATGTTGCAGCTACGTCATTTATCACCCTCTATTGCCATGCTCTTGAGACTCTTTCAGATAATCCCCTGCTGTCAGATCCGAAATCTGTTGAAATTACGACCGAACTCAATAAATTGCTCTCACCCGCGGAACACCCGCTCGACAGGATTCTTGTCACCGGGACACTGGACTCAAGGCTCGTTGTCCATATTGCCATCCGGGCAAAAAAATACGATGATTATGCACAGGATTTCCTGCAGAGGTTCCCGGACGGCGTTATTGTCAATATCGGCTGCGGGCTCGATTCCCGGTTCCTGCGGATCGATAACGGGCATGTGATCTTTTATGATCTTGACCTGCCGGAGATCATTGCAATCAAAAAAAGGTTTTTCACCGGGACGGAGAGGTATCACCTGATCGCCTCCTCAGTTATGGATTTTGACTGGATGACTCCTGTCCTGCGGCACAAAGGGCCGTTCCTGTTCATGGCCGAAGGAGTGTTCATGTACCTGGACGGAGAGGATGTCCGTTTGCTTGTGCTGAAGATCCAGGAAAAGTTCCCCGGCTCCGAACTGCTCTGTGAAGTGGTAAATTCATTCTGGCTCAGACCCCTGTTGAAAAAAATCCTGGACTATAAGATTTCGCATCAGGTGCACCTGGGAAAGGATGCGATGTTCCGGTCCGGTATCAGCGATGGTCGTGAGATGGAACAATGGCATAGCGGTATACAGTTCCTTGGTGAATGGAGTTATTTTGATTCTGATGAAAAGAAACTCGGCTGGCTGAGACTATTGAAACATTGTGAACTCCTCAGGAAGACCCAGTGGACAATCCATTACAGGCTGAACTGACAGGATTGGGCGAAGGACAGAAACGGAGCCCGTTTTAAGCCCTTATTACCAGATCTGCTCTGAATCAGGCGCAGGAATGTGCCCTGACAGGACCTGTCGGAAGGGCAATCTCCTGCCGGAATGACTGTGGGAGATTTAAAATTAAAGGAAGGACTATTTTGATGCCCGCGGGAGCCGGGCGTTACTAAAAGAGGGGAATATTTTATTCCAGCATACCACGGAGATCAAATCATGCAGGTACTGCATTCCGAGATCCCAATCAGGGCAGATCCAGAACACTCCGTGACACAAAACAGGAATTTGAAAGGATGAATGATGCGATCAGGGACCGGGCAGAGCAGGGCACTGCCTGAAATAATGTTTTTTTAAAAATGAAACTTGCAAGGGCGATAAGGAAAGCAAAGGAGGAATAGTCATCCGATTCACCAAAGACCGGGTTGACGGAAGTGCATATCGAATGAATACCTTCTGGGAGGAGCGTTTCTGTGACGAGGGGAGGATATGGGGCGATACTCCCAGCCGGACTGCCCTTTATGCCATCAAGCTCTTCAAAAAAGCAGGAGTGCATGAGGTTCTTATTCCCGGCTCGGGTTATGGCCGCAATGCCGAGGCATTTGCCCGGGCAGGGTTTGTGGTCACGGGAATAGAGATTTCAGACACTGCCCTGAACCTCGCAGACCAGAGCTCCTTAAAAATTCGGTACCACCATGGGTCGGTACTTGATATGCCCTTTGACGATTCGATGTATGATGGTATCTATTGTTTCAACGTGCTTCACCTCTTCTGCAAGAATGAGCGGGCGGTATTCCTGCAGCGATGCCGGGACCAGCTGAAGGATGGCGGGGTGATGTTCTTCGCAGTATTCTCCGACCGGGAGCCTAGTTACGGAACAGGCAGGATGGTCGAGGAGAACACCTTCGAGAGCAAACCCGGGCGGGAAGTCCACTATTATACCATGGACGATCTGGCCTCGGAGTTTTGGGGAATGAAGATACTCAAAAATGGCATGATGGAGGATCCCGAAGAACATGGTACAGAGGGCAGGCACACGCACATACTTCGATATATCTATGTCCGGAACTAAGCAGATTACCCCGCAGTATCACCCTTCGGATTAACCGGCAGCCAAAATCCTGCAGTTCGAGGGGCAGAGAGGTTTTTAGGTACCAGACTCCGGTCACGAATCGATACGCAATTTATATCTCTGTTCTTCGCATTTATGGTTTATATGGCTAATCGGTGGCTTGGCGAGGACATGCACCTGTGGATACTCATAGTCGGGATTATTCTCATCGCAATTGTAGCGTTCTGGCCGCTCATGACCGTTTTTGTCTGGACAATCGCCCTCGCGGTTGCTCTGATGCCCCTTCACCAGAGGTTGTCACGTGTTGTAAAACCGTCAGTATCTGCAGCGTTTCTCACGCTCTGGATCTTTCTCATTATCCTCGCTGTCATCTCGGCGGTTGCAAACATAGTGTTTGCAAACATCGATTACATCGGTTCCATAGCAACAGCACTCGTAACAGGGCTATCCCATACCGGCTTTGCATCTCTCCTGCCCCCACTGACCGTAAGCCAGCTTAACGACATGCCCGGTACCATAGTCCAGATGGTGCTCAATGCTGTCACGACAACGACAGCAAACCCCATGCTCCTTATCCTCCAGATCATCATATTCTTCCTCCTGCTCTCGATGCTCCTCTATTTTGGTGAGGAGATCTGGGATAACGCAAAACGTCCACTCTCAAAAAAAGCTGCTGCCGGCATAGGGAGACTCACGGAGATCACCTATAACACAATCTATTCCCTTATCATCATCCAGATATCCGCGGCACTGATCTGTTTTACCCTCGCCATCCCGTTCTTCTACTTCCTTGGTTACGGCCATGAGCTCCTTTTCGCAACGATAATCGGGCTTTGTATGCTTATCCCCCTCATAGGTGCACAGCTCTTCCTCATCATTTTCATGCTCTACATGGTCGCGCTCGGGGATTACACGAGTGCCGCGATTGTTATCATCATCGGGTATCCACTCCTGAGCGGGTGGATCGATTTCTATTACCGGCCGGTGATGATGGGTAAACGTGTCGCGGTGCATCCGGTCTTCATGATGATCGGTATCTTTGCCGGCGTACCGTTCATGGGAATTGTCGGGTTCATCCTTGGGCCGGTACTCGTGGCCCTGGTTGTGACGGGATGCAAAATCTACTCCGAATATACGAATACTCACACCGGCACGGATAACGGTACCTGACCAGGAGAAAAGAACAGGGTAAAATATCAGGCCTTTGATCGGGAGAGGGTCCGGGTGATTCCGGCCATTTTTCCATCAGCTTCCTCTATTTATCAGAGATCCGGCTCAAATTGAGTGATGCGTGAGTGATGTGAAATTCGATAAACGGTACTGGATATTCATTGCATCTGCGATGTTTTTTGCTACCGTTGCGTCCGTATCGACACTCTATATGTCATCGGTCCAGGAACATTTCATGGAATGCAATTCCGTCACCGCAGCATGTTTTGCCCGCATCGGCATGGTTCCCTGCATGCTCCTGGGAATACTTGCCCTGCCCCCCCTCATGATTGCTATTCCCTATATCTTCCGGCAGAATGAGAAACCGGGTCTCCTGTCAGTGCTGGTGCTGGGGTGCATCGTCGCGTACACGGCTTTTGATGCCCTGAACAATGTGTCGGCCATCATGGGATATCATCAGGCATACCTGCTTGCCCATACCGTCCTCGATACTACCAATAATGTTACCGGGAATATTGTGGGTACCGGGGACTCGCTCTGTTAAACGGGTTATGGTGGAGTCCGGTTCAGCTGGTGATCCGCAACGTGCTGGCGTAACCCTGGCCTTGAACGTGCCATCGCGAAGCTGTGCATCCGGGGTTGCGTGGAGGAATAGCGATACGGAGGATCAATCGCTTACCAGGGGATCAAATCTCTTTTTGATATATCACAACATCCAGAATTTTTCCAAATTTTTCACCGATATTTTTCATGTGTGTACAGCGGGTATAACCGGACTTTTTAAAAAAAGACGGATACGTGCATGGTTCTCCCCGCACAAGGTCCCAACCAGGACATGAATACCAGAATTTTTTGCAAGCTTCTTCAAGATACTTTAAGGGCAACCACGCCAATTCCCTTACCGGAGTATTCCGGTTTTAAGGATCATGGACAATTACGGATCCATGGAGCCCACGAGAGTGCTGCAACCGTGGAACTGGAACAGAAAATCGTCACCCGGGGAAGGTGGCTGCATGAGCGGGAAAAACGGGGTTCACAAAAAAGATGTTTTTTGTTTAATCAACGAGTTGGTTCAGCACCTGTTGAACATTTCTCTTGCGAATTTTTTTGCATTATCCAGCTCTTCTTTTGTGGGATGGCCCCAGTTAATTAAGAATGTTTTACCCCTGCAATGATAGCTTCCGACGATCGTGGCACCTTTCCGTGTTAATGTATCCGCCATCGCGGTGATCATTTTCTGACCCCCCGCAAAACCTCCCGAAGTGCCGAAAATGGCGATATTACGTCCGGTAAAGTTACCGGACTCGATGAATTTCATCATAGCCTCACCCGGTTTGCTGCCATACGTCCCGCTTCCCAAAAACAGGATCTTTCCATCATCTGACTGCGATGCCCGGAGATCCCCTACCTTAACGCCCAGCTCTTCTGCGATAGCATCCGCCACCTTCTTTGTATTCCCACCACGGGAATCAACAAATACAGAGATATCAGTCATATTTTCAAATGTATGTTTATTTGCACAATAAATAGATTTATTGAGAGTTCTTATACATGAACGGTTGTACACCAATAATTTTACCTCGCGATAATTTTTTTCCAGCCGCCAGCGAAAAGATTTCCCTGCTGCCTTACACCAGACGGGAGCAGTCCGTGACTATGAAGTCGTGATGAAAAAACGGGACAGATCCCGTGAGATCCCTGAACTCACCGGTATTACCCTTTAATGAAACGGGAGAATATAAGAGGGGTGCACGGTTTTTTAGATTATGGTGCCTGAGGGAGCGTACAGGTTCACGTACAATTCACGGGTATAGGACGGTAACGTCAGGGATTTGCTGCAAGAGTGGGGAGATCTTAATTTTCAAAAGATGCCCGTTCCCATGATGAGATTATCTCTGTGTCACGACGGGTGCCCGATCCTGAGGTCAATGTTGTAACTCCTGTAAAAAAAAAGAAATCGTATGTGAAGCCCACTCCACTTCAGGATTAGCCAGAAACCCCAAGTTATTGGGGGTGACTTAATCTTTTGCCGGTTTCACTTCAATCCTGTCATGCCCTTATTGAAGGAGAGAATATCCGATTCGCCGGGGTTGATGATCGCAAGCGTGCTTACCGCAAACGGTTTTCCGCAGGCTCTTCCGAGCGCTGCGCTGGACCCTTCAAAGGTGTGAATGAACAGCTTCTTGTTCGCAGAAATTTTTGATTTGAAGTCTTCCGCACAATTACCCGCAAGTATGATCATCCGGGCTCTGCCGTCATTGATACATTTTTCTGTGCTGTTTGGGCCAAGAATTACACTTCCGGTCTTTAATGCTCGTCTGAGTGAATCATTGAAATCCATATCCAGTTCTCCTGTTTTTTGGGGTGTCAGATTCTCATTTATCTGACGTGATGTGCCAGAGATCGCCGGTTCCTTTTTTCCCGACGATGCAACACGGGGATCATTTTTCCCGGATTTTTTTTGTTTCAATAAATACATCATCGATTTTTTAATAGAATCTACATCTGCATTGAGCCGGACATCAAATCGTATTCCCCGGGATTGAAAACCATTTTACCAGGATCAGATCCTTTCATGGGCTTATGAGTACCTTTGCCAAACTAAAAAGTTCATGTTCAATCAGATGTGAACCCCGCTTACAATCCAAAAGGATTATACGGCTTTTTATGTCCTTGACAGTCAATAAAACGGGTGCAGTCACCATAATCTTTTGGGCAATTTGCATTTTTTGCAACATCTTTTTAAAAATACTGAACAATCAGAGGTTTATGAAGAAAGGATTCTGCACCTATCTTGTTGGATGCTTATAGAGGACCGGCTTCTGGGTTCCCCAGCTGTTTTTTTGGAGGTTTCGTGTAACCTGTTCTCCCTGATTCAGGGTATTTTACACGACCTTTTGTTTAATCGGTAACTATCCGGAGCCGAAGCTGTTGTGCGGGAATTTACCGGGATGCGATTTATGCGACAACCTGTTTTGTCTGGAACCGGGGCCGGATCTTTTCGGAAAAGAATTTTCCAATCTCACCGGAATGCATGAGATCCTCGTAGACTTTTGAAGGGACGCCCGAATACTGGTACACAAGTCCTGTGTGAAATTCTATCTCCAGGATTTTTGTGCTGTTATTATATCCCACAGAGCGCAAAATTCGGGATTTAACGGACAATCGTTCCAAGAGAACCACTACTCTCATACAAGTGCACTGAAGGGTTAATGGTTTTGATAAAGATTTTGATGGTTGGCACTGCACCACGGTCGGTATTCCTCTTGGGGTGGCACAGCCGAATCGGTGCCGGTGGGTGCCCCGCTCTCTTGTACCGGATCGGCGGGACCCGGCTTAGGCATAAGAGAAGGAATGGGTTAAAAACAAAAAGATTGCCTGCATCTTCGGAGACACCCGCTCACATACCGATCAGACTATCTGACCATCACCTGTCTCGTCTTTTAGAAAAATCGTCCGCCACGATACCCGTCCTTCCTCAACAGCCTTTTTAATCAGCGCCTCTTCCCGGCTCAGTTTTCCCTTTCCCTTCTTCACTTCAACAAGCACGACGCTGATCGTATCACCCTTGTCATCCTTTACCTTCGTGTAACCGTCAAAGACAACGAAATCGATGGGGTTGCCTATGAACCGGGCGTCAGCGGAAGAAAAAGGAAATTCCGGCAGGAGCGGGGCCATCTGCTCTGATATCCTGCCCTTCAGCGTGGACCGTGAGCGGTTGACGGAATCCTTCCGGATCCCGTTTGTGCATTCGATCTTCCAGCGTTCGAGATCGTTTCTCGCCCGCTCTTCGTACACACTGACCCGCAGGCGGAAGATGAGGTAGGCGACGATGAGGCCGAGAAGGAAGGCAGTCGTAATGAGGATGATGTCGGGTGTGGACATGGTAACACTGGATGATACGTTTGGTACAGATGGGGATATACATGAGGAGCGGGGCGTGAAAATAAAAACGAATGAGTATTCTTTCCAGACACACAAAAAAAAACTCAACAATCGGGCCTGTGGTCTGCTGCCTGCTCTGACACCGTTGATCGCGTGAAGCTGATTGAATATAACTCCCTCGCACAGGGTTATTTCCCTGCCAAGGGACGAGGTACGTGATGCTTTTTATTGCACTGGCAAAATTCAAAACAACCTTGAGCAAGGAAGTTGTTGCCCGGAACATGAAGGACATCGGGGCTGACACGAAAGGTCAGGTCAGATCCTGGACATATACTGGACTCCGGGGCGGTACAATACCCTTGTTATCTTTGAAGCCCCGGACGAAAAAGCACTGAATATGGCATTGAAACGGGCGGACCGTATGGAGATAGAGACTCTCGTGGCCGTGCCGGCAGATGCAGGGAGTCCAGCCGGGCCTTCCTGACCTGATCGTTGATTAAATACTGTATGATTCTCTTTTTCCCGACCCCGGTCAACTCCCGGTAAGGTGAACGCATAAAAACCCCTGTTTTCCGGGTCTGACTGATGGTGAAAGTTATTGGTCACTTGAGGAAATACCGGACGACAGACTCTCATTCCCAGCTTCCATCAGCCCATGACTTAAGAATGTCAAAATCACGCATCATTGTCGCTTTGCTCAGTGCCTGTGCCCGGCTCAGCATCCTGTTCTGGATAAAATCATATTCGCAGAGAATTTGGGAATTCCGGAGCAGTGTTGCCCGGATCGGGTGGTGCCGGTACATGATACTTTCCTGTCCTCTGAAATACCACTTCATTCTCTTGAACGTAAGCCAGTCAAGTTTCATGGCGAGCGTAGCGTGGAACCTGAATCCGTCAGCAGAATCCAGATCATATTTCCGTAACGAGCAGTATGGGGAGAGTGCTGAGGAGAGCTGATATCGAAATTGTTTTAAGGCGTCGTCAGGAGTTATGGTAACAAAAACCACCCTTGAATCGTCAAAAAAACCGTAACCTCCAATCTCATATTTTGGAATCCTGTTCTGGTTTGAACATACTCTTGTGAAATCTTCGATCAGTTTTTTTTCATCCTCAGTCGAAAAAGGCCCGGCGAGCGTGATATGCGGGATTACCCGTTTGTCCCCGAGATTGAATTTTTCCTGCAAATGATTGCTTAAATTGCGGATCTGATGTTTCACTGAACCCATCAGGCGGATATCTATCAGATAGTGCGTCATTCTTCCTCACACGCTGACATAACTGCCAATCCGACAACCTCAGCGGGAATAGTCCGGGTAATCTTTCGGAGTGCATGCAATAAATTTTTGTTTTATGCACCAGATCCGGAAATGGCGATGCAGTTGTGGGCCGGTGCGGGAGTGGCATCTCGCCGGTGTAGTATGACCGGGCTCTACGTTAGAGGATTGTTTGCGGGGGCGCAACAAAGGAGATCGCCTGAGAGGGGCCATGATATCCATTTCGCAGCAGGTCTATCGGAAAGCGGGCACACACTTCAGGGAAGATCATTCCTACGTATGACCGGGTTATGGACGGGCTTTTATTTCGATCCAATTTCATCATGAGTTAGCATGTTCAGGGAGGATTGATCGGGACTAACTATTATACGAAAAATTGCAGGCAGCACTCGCAGAAACAAATAGTCACGGTCCCTTAAACTGATAAAAAGGTAATTTTTCCTTTTCAGGATATAAATGTCAGACCCTCTCTCACTCTTTTTGCCATCTTTTGAGTTTTGGCAGCAGGGTTTCGCACATGTGCCGTGCCATATCTTCCGGCATTCCCATTTGAACGCCAAATTTCACGTTCTTCTCAATTTTCTCTTTCAGGGTTGTGCCTTCATCCAAAAACTTTCCACCCTGAAAGCAGTGAAAACAATAGTCTTCACTGTTACTGCCGTCTTTTTTTGTCCCGTAATCTTCAGCTTTTTGAAAAGGCATGCCGCAACTCTGGCACATGGGTCCTTGGGGAAATTCCATATTTAATAATAAATATTTGTCAGGTAAATAATTATTGAATGTTTCATATCCTGTCAGTAGAGAACCTGACAAATGAGTTCTTGTACGAACGGGAAAAACACCAGCAGCAGGAAAGGACAAATCCGCTGCAGTGTCTTTGCAGGGAAAGATATCCACGTCCGTAATGCAATCGTATCTTTTAATCCGCCCAACCGGAATGAACCGGGAGGGGTATGAAAATTGATCTTATACTTCACATCTACCTGCATTACTTCCCCATCGGAGATTTCCCCTCTGACCAGGTCCCCTCCGGATCATGATATTGCCAGGATATTGTCCAGGTGAACGATTAAAAAACCATAAACAGAACTAAAAAAGAGGAAAATCCTGGTGTGGTCTCCGGTTGACAGGATTGTAAAAGAGGCATGCCGGATGGGGTTCATTGGTGACGGGGAGGGGGGAATTCTCCAGAAATTACCGATATACAAAGGTCGGATTTACTTCCCGGTAAAGGAAAAAATTACTGGTAAAAAGGAGGCCGGTCAGTCTCCTCACCGGCAGCGTTTCCAATAGTCCTGCCGGTGAAATACCGGAATGATTTTACCATGTTTTCATACGTTGCCTGGCTAAGTGTGCCATCGGCGGTCATCGTATAAATCATCACCGGGAGATACCCCTTCTCGTTTGCCGAAGCCTTGTTGGCGACAAAGATAACGGTCTTGCCTGGTTTGCCGGAATAGGGATCGCTTTCGGCGTCAAACCGTGTATAGGTGATGCCGTTATACCTCACCGCAGATTCATTGAATACTGCACCGGAACCCCGGATAAAATTCCGGATATCCTGGTCAACGCTGAGCGATGCGGAATAAGAGAAGATGGTCAGCGAGTCGGATAGCTCGGTATAGTTGCCACTGTTGTCGTAGATAGTCCAGTTAGGATTGCCGGGGGCCGGATTGAAGATGGTCGTTTTATAGAGAATGTTGCGATCGGACGTGGTCGCCCGGATGGTTGTGCCCGCATACCCGACCGGTGCAGAGATGGTAAAGAGGAGCTGCGTATCCTTGATACTCCTGGGGAGGGAAACAGCGGGTGCAGTAGCTGTCGGCAGGGGTATCAGGGTTGTTATTACGGGTGTCATAACCGTAGTCGGGAGTGTGGTCGGGACGGTCGTCGGCACCGGTGTTGGGGTCAGCGGGGGCTGGGCAGTCTGGGTACACCCGGCTGTCACAAGCAGGACGGCAATTGCACAGGCAAGTGCAACAAGCAATGAAATTTTCATACACTCTGATACACGTTGTAGTAAATATTAGCTTCGGCTTTTTTTTAGTTTGAGAAACGAACATCAGCCGATAGTTTTCACGCAGGGACTATTGAAACCGGATTGTGATACGATCGCATTTTTACCCGCTTAACCGGAACGAACCGGGAGGGAAATGGTAGAACCATTCCTCATACATCTGGGAGAGATCGGCATCATCGGGCGGTGAATAGGGTTTTGGTTTATACCCGAGTATCATTCGGATATCCTGCCGGACAAGAAAGGA
>DADR01000063.1 GCA_002495055.1 Methanoregula sp. UBA247
ACCGGTGGCGGACTGGTCGGAGAGAAGTATGAGTTCCGGTATAACATCCACTTGGGACACGGTATGTGCATCGGCGGAGTCCATGTTGACGTGCACGAGAACGAGCACTATGCAAGCGACCGTGTTGCCTGTGCCGGTACCTATTATCTCATCCATCACAACACGGTAAAACAGGGAAGCGGAACCAACCAGCAGGCATTTGTCCATATCCGTGACGTCCCACAGAAGGGTGCCTATATCTACAACAACCTGATCAACACCAACTGGGGTAGTGGCTCCAACAGGGATGGTGCACAATTGGTTATCTACCAGACCCCGAATTACTCGCACTATTTCGGCAGGGTATATGCCACCAACAATATGTGGAAGGGGACCTTATACAAAACCAATACCGGCATCGTGTGGAATCAGGGGTAACCTGTAACACTTTTTAACCTTCTTTTCCTTCAACTGAATTCCCGGTATTTTTTTAAACCAGGAGGATCTGACCGATGCGGATGGACGTATTCCAGAATTTATTTTTTCTATCCGAAGGTACGAAAAAAACTCATTGATACTATTTTTAATCCGTCATGTAAACCAGAAAAAATTACGACAATCCCCACCAGCGGAATTTATTCCCTCACATCTCACAAAGGGGACGTCCGCGTCGACGGACAGTTGTCTTTTTTATCATCTTTTGGCGTAATGGTAATCATTAAAAAACGAACAAGGATTTCTCAGGGAACTCATAAAGCTACTGTGAAATATGAAAGATACCCAAATATGACATAAATGAAATGTTCGACTAAACATCTGGTTCTTACTGTTGGAATTGGATTAATTATAATATTACTTTTTTTAGTATTCACCGAAACATTTGGCGCGGAACCAAATCCATCGGATGATCCAATGGGAGGGGGAAAAGGGTTTACCCGGGTAATTACCGAGACAGATACCCGCATGAAGTATCTGGAAGCCACCAGGAATGAATTAATCTCTGCGTTACTATGTGCACAATCCGGCGATTGTTATGGTGCAGAACCATTTAATCCGACCGGATATACCATCGGTGGCGGCGCAGGGTATCCAACGTATTTTGCAGCAACAGCGACGTATGTCGTCACGACCCTTGCCGGGTTCAAGAGCCACATGGTCGGGGGATCGAATCCCGCTCAGGCCGGGCAGGTCGTATTCATCCCGAACGGAACAACGATTGACCTGAGCGGGCAACACTCAATTACCATACCTGCCGGAGTAACCATTGCTTCTGACCGCGGCTATTCCGGGCACACCGGCGGCATTATCAGGAAGACACGTGGCGATGATTACTATTCCGGTTCAATGCTGGTTATCGGTGGCAACGATGTTCATATCACCGGGCTGGTACTTGAAGGTCCCAACCCCGCCCCTGAGACTATTGACTGGAAAGGTATGGGCATCTATAACGGTATTGGATGGCTTGGAACCGGGTATACCGGGCTTGTCGTCGACAATAACGAGATCCGGGGATGGCCATATGCGGGGATATTCACACAAGGTGTGGCAACATCCGGCAGACCGTACATTCACCACAATTACATCCACCACAATCAGGGGGAAGGGTATGGATATGGGGTGAATGTGAACGGTGGCGATGCACTGGTCGAGGCCAACATCTTTGACTATAACCGTCACTCAATCACCGGTGGAGGGCTTGTCGGAGAGAAGTATGAGTTCAGGTATAACATCCATCGGGGAAACGGTTCGGTTGTCGGAGGTGTTCACGTGGACGTTCACGAGAACGAGCATTACTCAGGTGATGGTATTGCCTGTGCCGGGACCGAATACCGGATCCATCACAACACAGTAAATCCGGGCAATGGAACAGCACAACAGGCGTTTGTTCATATCCGGGACATACCGCAGGACGGTGCATACATCTACAACAACCTGATCAATACCAACTGGGGCAGTGGTTCAAACAACGATGGTGCAGAATCCGTCATCTACCAGTCCTGTGAGTACTCGAACCATTTCGGCGGGGTCTACGCCACCAACAATAGGTGGAAGGGGACGATATACCCGACCAACACCGGAATCGTGTGGGAACAATATCATACATAACCACATACCATTGACTTCCCTGCACGCTTGACACCCCTCCAGTACTCTCTGGAAATGGAATCCGGCAGAATCAAAAAAGAGAGTGCTAAACGAAAAAAACGAGAAAAACAAAAAAAGAAAACAAGGAATAAAAGGTGGTATGAAAAATGCCCCGGGGGTGTGCCACAAAATATCGGACATACACCTTAATAAAATGATAAAACGAACCTGAAAGTGAGAGACAAAAAAAAATTTAAGAAACTAACTATTGCACGATAACCGCAAAGAAAAAGGGATTGAAAATGACGATATATATTCTCTATTCCGCTGACTATGAATTGTATTTAGGCGGTAATTATTGTGATGAGAATGAGGTATTAATCAACCCGACAAAGGATTTGTTAAATTTATTTGACAAATTAAACATTCCGCTCACGCTATTTGCTGATGTTCTTTCATTCCTTCGATACAGGGAACAAAAATTATTCGGGTTTCCTGAAAATGCGGAAAATCAATTGAAAGACGCTATCCGACGCGGCCATGATGTTCAGTCACATGTTCACCCCCATTGGAATTTTACTCAAATCGAGGGAAGAACCTACAAAGTAAATGCAGATTTTTTTTTATTAGGGAAACTGGATGATGATCCAGAGAAATTATATGCAAAAATTCGAAATTTATTGATGACGTCAAGAAGTTACTTACATGATCTATTGGGTACAGTCAATAAAAACTACCAGTGTATTGCCTTTCGTGCCGGGGGATATGGACTTCAGCCAAACTCTGCTATTGTCATGAAAGCATTACGCGATTCAGGATTTGTTATCGATTCGAGTATTGTTCCTGGTTTTGTTTTAAAGAATAAAATTAACGAAGTTGACTTTTCAATGGTACCAAAAATGGCTAATTATTATCTTGATTCTGATCTGACCACCCCTTCAAAGAATAATCAGGGGATCTTTGAAATACCCCTTGCCTCCTGCACATTTAGTATAGGTCAGAATTTTTTATCTCAATTCTCGTATTATTCATTAAAATTTTTCCGCGCTCGAAGTGGACAGGGAGCATCAGCACCTTCCGCAGTAAAAGAAAAGGGGTATCCGATCCAGCAGGTTCCAAAAAAAAATTCTGCAAGGAAACCAAAACATTCAAAATTGTATAATTTTTTTGTAGAAACCATTGATAACTGTTTTAATTATCTTGATTGTTCAACAGATGATGAAAAAATGTTTCAATGTACGAAAACCTATTTGAAACACTTCGATGTGGTGAATAAAGATGTATTCTTTGCCTTTAACATGCATCCAAAAGGGATGACAAAAGATCACTTTGCAGCTCTTGAAAAATATCACCATAAATTAACCGGGTATTATCAGGGAAATATCCAGGCAATACGTTATCAGCAGGCTGCAGAAATGTTGGTAAAAAATGGATTAAAAACAAAAACTGATTCGAATTAAAAGAGAGGTATATCACAAAAATTTTTTGCAGGAATACAGCGGATCAGTTCCTAAAAAAAAAAGGTCATACGATTTTGTCCGGGCACACCAGGGTGGAGGGTCCCTTGAACGATAAAGACAGGAACCAGGGGATTCCGGAATGATGAGATCCTTGCTATCGCTCTCCGGTATCATTCGAAACAGCGTGTCGGAAAAATGTGCAGGAAGTGAACATGAACCTTTCTTCCCATTCAACTTAATAAAAACAGCATCCTTGTGATCAGAATGAAAATCGGTTGGGAACCAGGGACAGGATATTATTTTTAACCCGTCGCCGGATTTCATAGCAAGGCACGAGTGTGGGATTGAAATAGGATGCGAAGCTCGATAACTGAGGGACATTAGCCATCATAATGTTAATCTTTGGGATACCCCGGTCCTTCAGCCTTTTTAAGTAGTCGTTCATGATCAGGGTTGAAGCTCCGGTAGTTAAGAACCTTGAATCAGAGACTGCCGTCCAGCTGAAAGCCTGATGGGTGTCCCACACAATAATCTCTGCACAGGCAATCTCACCCTCAGGTGTTTTGGCAGCAATCATTTCTCCACAGTTGTTATCCTTGATAAACGAATACAGCTCGGTAAAAAGGCTCCGGGGAGCCGGAGGTTCCTTGTTCTTCCGGATATAGGTTTCGCAATAGAGATCATAATATCTGGATATGTCGGAATAGGGTTCAATAAAAATCCGGCTCTTTTCTGCTTTCCGTATATATCTTTTCAGCGAAGCATCGATATTTGCTTCGAGATAATTGGTAAGATCGATATAATACGCATAAAACACGCTCGATTCCCAGCCATTCCAGGTAAAGGGACGTATGTCAAGGAATTCCGGGGAATTCTGGATACTGACATATAAGAAATGTTCTCCTTCAATGGCCCGGAGCAGGGATTCAATAACATCCCGTGAAAACGATTCCTTTTTATGAACGCTCGAACTGGGGGAAGGGGAAAGTATAAAACCCCCATAGGGAGCTGTATTACACCAGGAATAGGCCGAAGTAAAAAGACCCCACTTCTGTTCGAGAAACAGGGAGCACCCTCCCAGAAGCTGGTCGTCCTGGAAACACCCGAAAATCTTTACTTTCCTTCCGAGAGCACGGGCCGATGCATCCAGCCAACCGGTTTTATGGAAAACCGTCCCATGCACCGATTGATCAACGAGTGCATCCCATTGTGCGAAATCACGGGGAGTGAGTTCCGCCACCTTATATTTATTCATTGTTCCTCAATACAGCTTCAATTCATATTACTTTACTGAAATGAATTCCAGGAGATTTATATCAGGAAATTTTTTTGTGGAGGGATACAGCAATCAAAGAACCCGCAAAGAAAAATAAATCCTGGATCATGAGATAAACCGGTAAAACCGCTTCGGAACATGGATCTCATACCGGGCTCCTTTTCCCGGTTCACCGGTTTCCCTGATGGTGAGGTCGGTGATGGCAAGAATCTCGCGGGCCATAAACAAACCATAGCCGATATTTTTTCCATACCCCCGTTCAAATATCTTCTCTTTCTCTTCCAGAGGAATTCCGATACCATTATCTTCGAACAGTAAATCCAACCCATTCTCTGATTCACGACAGGACACCGTGATATTCGTAACATGTTCTGCATATCGCAGCGTGTTGTCTATCAGGTTAAAAAAGACTTTTTTCAGCCATGGATCAGCAAAAATTTCAAGGCCTTTGGTAAAAATCTCCAGGTTTACCCCTTTGAGATCCACATTTTCCCGCGATTTTTTGAGTGCTTCATTAACATTCTGCCAGTCAGCCTTCTCTAAACCCATATTCTTGTAATCGGCGGTAAACTCAATCTGGCGTCTGATCGCAATAGCTGATTCTTCCGCTTTTTTCAGATATCCGGAATAGGTGGGATCTGATATTCCTTCCTCTAAAAGAGATATGAGGCCATAGATAACCTGAAGTCGGTTGAGGATATCATGACGGGCAATACTGCTCACCAGGTTCAGTTTAGCGTTAACCTGGCGGAGGGCATTTTCTCCCTGGCGCAGTTGGGTGATATCCATACCGACAATAAGAAATTCAATGAGCGTTCCCTTTGCGTCAAAAATTGCCTTATTGGTCCATGCAATCCAGACTTTCTCTCCATTCTTCCGGTTGCACTCGATCTCGAGAAATGTCCTGTGATCAGCAGGTCGTAAAAATGTCTGAATCTCGTCAGAGTCGGATTTACCTGGCGTATCTGGAGAAGGAACAATGGTCCCGATAATATTTTTCCCCAGTATCTCATGTTCAGAGAATCCAAAAAAGGTCACGGCAAATTCATTGAAAAATGTAATAATACCGGAATCGTTGATCCGGAGAATAATGCTGTTTGCATATTCAACGAGTTCACGATATTTCTTTTCATTTTCTTCAAGAGCAATCCTGGATTTCTGGCGCTCGTCGATTTCTTTTACCAGCTGTTCATTCGTAATTTTTAATTCAAGGGTTCGCTGCTCTACAAGCTGTTCGAGATGCTGCTGGTATTGTTTGAGTTCGGTAATGTCCTCAAGAATCACGGCAAGTCCCTGGCCCCCCTGGTCAAAAACAAGGGGTATCAGTTTAATCTTAAAAAAATATCCCTGCCCCTTGATCTCAATGCGATCTATATGGATATGCTCAGTCCCCCGCGCTCCTTCTATGATAAGCGACATGTTATTTTCAGACACATACGCAGCAAAAGGAGAACGGTTAAGAGGTACTCCAATAAGTGTTTCACGCGAGAGTCCAAACAATCGTAAAAAAGGTTCATTTACCTGGGTGATGGTGAGATTCTGATCCAACACGAGAAGCAGGTCAGAAGACAGGTTGAGCATCTGTGAAAAAGGGATTCTCTGGGAGAGCGTGAATACTTTGGCGCGACCAAATGTCCGCATTTCTGCCTGGCCGGATATCAGCAGGGTATTAAGATATTTTGCTGTTGAGGTCCGGTTCAAGGGTAGTTTTTTTGCAATTTCCTCGATAGTTGATCCTTTTGGATTTTCCAATAATATTTTCCGAATCCGGTTAATTTCATCTGCCTGATCTTCCATTGATGCTGCTCCAATCCACTGGTTGTTTATTGCTATTGCAGTGTATGTTATTATACATTATTTTTATGTAGTGTATTAATGCATAGCATTGGAGGACGACAGAATTTTTAAAACAGGAGAGTCGCGGAAGGGCTATCCGATTCATTGACCATGAAAAATAAATAATTAAGCTTTAGATGGTGTATATCGGTGAAATCATGTCCATCCCATATTTCTTTCCTGCTCCATATCAAAGAGCATCGCAAAGAGTAAAAACATCGAGCCCAGGAAGAAAATGAGGAGAGAAAGAGCGGCCCGGATGGTAAATAATTCCGTTTCCACGAACAGTTTAAGGTAGATGGTATAGACACCAAAAAAGACCCCCGCCAAAATTGCAGCCACACCGAAAAGGTAAAAAAATACGAGGGGATGGAAATTAAGAATTACATACTTTTCTTTGAGCCTCCAGAGAAAATCCTTAAAGAGGAGCCGTGAGAGCCGGAAAATGTACGTCCGGTATTTGATCCCCGATACCTCGCCAATGTTATACCGGGCTTTGTGATTAATATTTACCGCCTTGAACCCGTAAGCATTTAATTTTACCAGTAAGTCGTTACAGTAACCATACCGGGGATAGACCATGCTGAGATCGAGGCGTTCGAGGGCTCTGCGTGAAATAGCTGTATAGCCATTCTGGGGATCCATCAGCTGCCAGTATCCGGAAGCGATCTTGGTGAGCAGGGTCAGGAGAGCATTGCCAAAAAACCGTAACCCGGGCATCCCTTTCCGGTATTCAGTGGTCTGGAGACGGTTTCCCACGGCATAATCAGCCTGATGGTTAATAATCGGGTCGAGAAACTGCGGGAGATATGCAGGATCCATCTGGTTATCCCCGGCCATTACAATGGCAATATCCATACCTTCTTTTAAGGCTTCCCGATACCCGGTCGTAATCGATGCCCCGACTCCTGCATTGATCTCATGACGGATATGATTAACCCTGATATCTTTTTCTGCATATTCCCGTATTATTTCCGGTGTCCGGTCCGTGGATGCATCGTCAACCACATATATCCTGAAGATATAATCGGGAACCGACTCGATTGTGGGCCCAATCAGAAGTTCTTCGTTGTATGCGGGGATTACAACGCAGATATTTTGTTCACGATAGGTTTCCTCAGTCTTTTGCTTGAGGGCAGCCTGGTGAATCATCTTCCGCAATTTTGCAAACTGGAACCGGGGATTCTCACTTTTCTGGAGATAAAAAGTTGCTCCGGAGTTCAATGCCTCTATGGCAATATCCTCTCCGCCCTGTCCTGTAAAAACGATGAAGGGGGTTTCAATTCCCTGAAATTTCAATGTTTTTAATAACTGGATGCCATTGATTTCCGGCATAAGATAATCGGAAACAATCACGTTATAGATCTTATTATTTAATTTCCGTAATGCTTCCTTAACCGAGGAACAAACATCGATATTGAGTTCCAGGTCCCTCTCGAGAAAAAGTCTGGTCAGTTCCAGAACATCAGGATCATCTTCAACAAGTAATACGGATATCATGGTTATTTCCCGCAAATAATATAATCTATCAGAATTTTAAGTCATTGTTTAATTATAACCTTTCTCTAGTTTTATCGATAGTAAAGGAAATAATTATTGTATTCTCACTTTTAACATGTTTTCACTCTGCCAATACAGGAATCCTTACATTACTATCCATCTCTTGAGCGTTCTGCATCGATTCGTCCTTGGATGACGGGCGTTGAGCATCCCCGTTCAGGATGTATCTGAACGTTCAGCTGGATTTTTCGCGTCGGTGTCCTCTGAAGGGGTTGGACGGAATATCTCTGCTACTCTTCCTACATGACCCCCCTTCAATCGGACTTTGATCCCATGGGGATGGGAATGAGAGTTCGTCAGGATATCCTGCACAATACCCCGTGTCTTTTTTCCGGTGCCCTGATCTTCTTTCCGGATAATATCGACAACAAGGCCAACGCGGATTGTGTCCCTGTGCTTTCCATTCAAGTGCGTATCCATGATTCCGGCTCTTCGCTTATGAGGTAAATTAATAGTAGCAATTCAGGTTATATTTGCAGGGAAGTCCTTGATTATACTATCGTGACGCTATGTGTCAGGTGCATCGTATAAACCGGTAGTGCTCTGGAGGAACCCTTTGACATTTTCCCATCCCTTTTTCTCACCAGCCATCAGCAGGCTCATCGACGCGGTGTATTCATTTGACCCCGGTTCAAATATTTTCCAGCGGTTTTTACCCGTAATGGACGAGGTGATAAAAACCAATGCATCCGGTGATGCCCGGTAATCTGCATAGAGTGAAGTCTGGTAATTATAGCAAAGAGGGGTCCCGTTTGTTTTGGAACTGTCAGGAACGCAGGAAACCTGCCGGACTTCCCGAAGCGGGCGGAACAGGGCACTGTTTTTTATCGGCTCACGGGTATCAATTAGCCTGACAGATTCCGCTTCGGATGACAACGTGAAGGTAAAGGGGTTTTCCGGCGTGGTATTTCGGGGAGGGGTGATAACCTGCGCACTAATCCTGACCATCGTTGCCTTACCGGTGTCATACAGTGTTACAACCCAGTCATCGGGAAGCCCTGCAATATCACGGGCACTGAACCGTTCAACAATAGGAGAATTGCCAGAGGTATCTGCCGGTACCGGGATAAACAGCGTCACATTGGAGAGAGGGGAATCGATAGTGATCGTACAGGTATATGAATAGGTGCTGGACAATGAAGACAGGTACGCATTTTCCACAACTATCTGATACGAAACGACCGAAAAGAAAACAACAAATATGATCATAAACAGACCGAGTGTGTTTCTGATAATCCTATCCATGATAATAACCCCCTTCTTTTTGTGATCTCCCTTCAAGATACTCTTTTTGCTCTGAGCATACCCGGTAAGGTTTCTTTTTTTGACAAGTATTGACAGGTCGTGATTGAATACCTGTCGATAATCACAAGGTTGTTTTCCTCTTGACAGGATAATTCCCCCTGAACAGATCACCATGCCTTTATGGGTTGTTAAAGAAAAAGTGAGTAGTATGGATTCCCCCCCCACCCTCGTGCTTGGTAACGTAAACCTTCCATCAGGGCGTGTTGCAGATATCACGCTGGCTGATGGCAGGGTTTTTCACGCAGGTGCCAGCCAGGCTTCGATAGAATACCTTGATTGTACCGGCCTTTTTGTTCTGCCGGCTGCAGTCGATATGCACGTACATATGCGCGGGGGCGCCCAATCGGCAAAAGAGGACTGGACAAGCGGGAGCAGGAGTGCACTTGCCGGGGGAGTGACGGTAGTCGTAGATCAGCCGAATTCCCAGCCTCCCATCGATACTCCCGGGCACCTGAATGATCGCGTCTGCGATGCACGGAACCATTCATTCTGCAATTTTGCCATCAACAGCAGTGTCACCCCTGCCACACCTCTGGAGGAGATGTGGGAGGCAGGAGCACTGGCATTCGGTGAAACATTTTTTGCGCCCTCCAGTTATGGGGAAGGGATCGGTGATGGAGCATTACAGCAGGCACTATGGCAGATTCATTCCCTGGATGGACTTGCCACGATTCATGCCGAGAGAATATCAGAAGCTCCCGATACCGATCTGGTCTCTCATGATCTGGTCCGGTCCCCAAAAAATGAGCTGCTGGCAGTCCAGGCTGTCGGGAAGCTGAACACGGCCGGATGCCGTCTTCACTTCTGTCACCTCAGCACAAAGAATTCCGTGGATGCTGCATCCGCTACCGTTGAGGTAACCCCCCATCATCTGTTCCTCTCTTTAGACGATTTTGAGCATACCGATCCCTGCGGGAAAGTAAACCCGCCACTCCGCACAGAGCAGGAGCGAAAGCAGCTCTGGGGACGCTGGGACAGGATAGATGTCATAGCATCCGATCATGCGCCTCATACCCGAAAAGAAAAATCGCAGGAATTTTCTTCAGCTCCCAGTGGTATTCCCGGTGTAGAAACTCTTGTTCCGCTTCTTCTGGCACGGGTCATCGATGGGAAAATCTCCCTGGAATCCGTACTAGAGAAAACCTCCCACAAACCGGCAGATCTGCTGGGGATTCCCCGCGCCGGTTTTAATGTGGGAGACCGTGCGGATTTCGCCCTCTATACAAAAATTCCCCGACCTGTTGCTGTTGAAATGCTCCACAGTAAATGTAACTGGACACCCTTTGAAGGTCATATGGCTCTCTTTCCTGAAAAAGTAATCATGGGAGGTAAGGTCGTATACGATGACGGGGATTTTTTCAGGACTGAACCTCTCTGGTTTTCCGGAAGGGGATATAAAAAAAGGGTATAGTGCCATTGTAACTACCAACCCGTAAAGGAAATAACGAGAGAAAACAGAGTCAGAATAGTGTTCCAGAATTCAGATCGAAAAAGTGTTCTTTGTTCAGGGACCAAAGACGCTCCAGGGGCTTTGTCCCGCCACTATGGCGCCCCGGTTGCGAGGAGTTATATAACCAGGGATCAGGTATACCGGTAATACAGATGAATCGTATGCGCCCCCGCCTTAAAAAGGGGGCAGGGCTGGCGTAAGGGGGCGTCCATTAAAACAGGAAAATAGTCGCTGAAATGTGACTATACCCTAAAAAAATACCGTAACTAGTAAACGTGTTTTATCGGTCGCGGGCATTTTTTTTGACCTGCTTCTTTCCCAAGTGCTAAATAGCAAAATAAAGATATGGATACTGCCGATACAGCACATCCATAGGTCCCCGGGGGATTTATTGACAAGCGTCTGGATGTGATCCATGGGACAACCCGGATGTGCGACAGGCAGCGCCCGGCAAGGGTTTAAACACAGGTGAAGAACGGCAGCACGCCACTGGTGATCCATGTGCGTTATTGCCGGGCAACATTCCTTTAAGGAAGTTCGTCCCATGCCAGATATCGCTGATGCTCTTTTTGAAGACCGGTATGGTACGATAATCGCACTTGAGATTTCTGCCAATGCAAAATCCGATGCATTCCCTGCTGGTTACAATGAATGGAGAAAGACCATCGGTTGTCGTGTAACCGCTCCCGCTGTTGAGGGGAAGGCAAACCGTGCAATAATTACCCTTGTGTCAGAAAAGCTTGGCGTACCTGTTTCTCTGGTAAGCATCCGGTCCGGTACGATATCCTCTCAAAAGCGTGTACTGGTAGAGGGGATGAATAAAAAAGATCTTCTCGTACGATTACTGGACATCTCAACACGCTGATGTTTGCAGGGTAAAAGAACTCCCGCTGATTTTGCAGGAACTATCCTTCAGAAGGCAAATAGCGGTTTTTTCCAAAAAAAATACCGTCAGCAGACAATTTAAGTAATTCTACAGAATATATGTAATTTATACCTATGATCAGGCATTCCGTTATTTGTATGATTCATGGGGGTGCGTTTACGTGTATTCACCAGATACTACAAAGTACCTTATTCACATCAGCCTCACTGCAGAGGGGGTGGTCGAGAAACCCGATGTAGTCGGTGCCATTTTCGGGCAGACTGAAGGGTTACTCGGCGAAGACTTAGACCTGCGGGATCTCCAGAGGACCGGAAGAGTCGGGCGCATCGACGTCCAGATCACCAGTAAAAAGGGCGAGACAAAAGGAGAGATTTTAATTTCTACCTCGCTTGACCGTGCTGAAACAGCCATTCTTGCTGCTTCTCTTGAGACGATCGACAGGGTCGGCCCATGCATCGCGCATGTTATCGTGGAATCCATTGAAGATATCCGCGTCGTCAAGCGGAAAAAGATAGTCGAGCGTGCAAAGGAGATACTGCTCGACCGGTTTGAAGACGGAACAATCGACAGCGATGAACTTCTGGATGATGTCCGGCAGAGCATCCGCATCGAAAAGATTGGATCTATTGGGGATGAAAGAGTCCCGGCAGGCCCAAATGTCCAGGACTCGGATGCTATCATAATCGTTGAAGGCAGGGCTGATGTGCTGAATCTTCTTCGTTACGGTATAAAAAATGCCGTTGCAGTTGAAGGAACACATATTCCCAGGATTGTAGAGGAATTGTGTGAGAAGAAAACTGCCACGGCATTCTTTGACGGTGACCGCGGGGGGGAGCTGATCCTGCGTGAGCTCCTGCAGGTGGCCGATATCGATTTTGTGGCATTTTCTCCGAAAGGTAAAAGCGTTGAAGATATGGCCAGAAAGGAGGTGATCAAAACCCTGCGGAACAAGGTGCCCGTTGAGTATATCCGCGACCAGTATTTTGAAGAAACTTCTGAATTTCCGGCAGAGTTCCGGATGCCCCCGGTCTCAAAGAATGAGCAGGGCATAACGGAAAAAAAGGCAAAACAATCTGCCAGTGTAAAAAAACCGGCAGATGCAGGTAAAGGTCCTCTCACCCTCCGGGATCATATTGATACGGTTAAGGGTCACAGCCTTGCTCGTTTTCTGAGCGATGACTTTACCGTGGTAAAGGAGCTAAAATCGGACGACCTGGAAAAAGAAGTCGAGACCGTTGATAGTTCAGTTACCGGGCTTGTGGTCGACCGGGCAGTTGATCAGAAACTCCTTGACCAGCTGGTAAACAAGGGAATCGCATACGTTGCCGCGAAAGATTTCAAGGGAATAATAAAGCGCCCGTTATCGATCCGGCTGATGAAAATGGGGTCATAATATCCATCGGGCATATGTATTTATGCTGCTCAAAACTACGTTAATGTCCGGAGTGGTAGTATGCACAAAGAGGAATTGATTAACCTTCACAAGATGCTCTATGATGTGAAGGTATATTTTGAAGGATTAAATCCTGAACTCAAATTTTCCCAGTACAATGCATTAAAGATTACTCCCTCCCAGCAGCACAAGAGTAAGATGGAGCACAAACACGCGATCTTTGTATTGGGGACGGAGATTGCAAATGCCATGAAAGAAGTGGATTACTCATCCTCCAGCAGGATATCGGCACGAATGAAAGAGCTTGCCGAAAAAACGCTCAAAGAAATGGAATGTCCATAATTTCAATCCGCCTGTCGGATTGCTACGGATGCTTTTTATTTAAAAGTGCTTTATTGCCCGGCATAATTTCCTGTTTTTGAGATTTATAAAAAAAAATCAGCTCATTAAAAAAAATTTCGTTTTTGTGAGGGGAACAGGGAACACATTTAAGGAGACTCCCCCGGTTTATCAGTGATCCAAGAAGAGCTGTTGTCTTCTCTCATGTTCCTGTTTTTTTAAAAGATATGTTAAAATCAGATCGCGATTGATGATCGCTCATGCAGTATTTTACCGACACCGATATGGGTCTTGATATCGGGCAGGTCAACAGGGCGATGGAATCGGCATTCATGGATCATGGCAGGGGACTTGTCCAGATGCCCCCTAAACTCTATATCACTCTGCCAGAAGGGGACTTCCGAACAATGCCGGCATACCTGCCGTCACTGGAGATTGCAGGGGTTAAAATTGTGAACGTCCATCCGGGTAATCCGGCAAAAGGTCTTCTTACCGTTATGGCACTCACGGTAATCCTTGATATCGATACAGGTCAGCCAACGGCAATTATCAATGCAACGCGGCTCACTGATATGCGGACGGGTGCCGCGGGGGCAGTTGCAGCAAAATATCTGTCTGCCGCAAAAGAGATTGTGCTGGGAGTTGTTGGGACAGGAATGCAGGCTCAGGCGCAGGTCACAGCCATTTCGCGGGAACTGAAAATCCGGCAGATAAAAATCTGGGGACGCAAT
Organism: Methanoregula sp. UBA247; assembly: GCA_002495055.1. Classification (GTDB taxonomy): domain Archaea; phylum Halobacteriota; class Methanomicrobia; order Methanomicrobiales; family Methanospirillaceae; genus Methanoregula. Next base: position 14,301 of record DADR01000063.1, read on the forward strand.
CCTGAACATATCAGGAAATTCGCTGACAGGTTTATGGAATTTCCCTGCCTTTCATCATCTCTTGAAAATACGTGCGATTGTGATGTGCTTGTTACCACCACACCCTCGAGAAGCCCTATTATCAGAAGTGAGTGGATCCATGAAGGGACACATATCAATGCAATAGGGGCTGATGCACCGGGAAAGGAGGAACTCGATCCAGCACTGCTCCGACGTGCACAGGTCTTTGTGGATGATCCCGCCCAGGCAATTCATTCCGGAGAAATTAATGTGCCCATAAGCCATGGAATGTACCGTGAAGATGAGATAGCCGGAACTCTTGGTGAAGTTGTGATTGGAAAGAAAAAAAGGTCGGATTCAGGCACCATTACAATATTTGATTCAACAGGACTTGCCATCCAGGACCTTGCGATTGCAAAAATCGCTCTCCGGCATGGAAAAAAAATGGATCTCCCGTTTCCCTGATAACCGAAGGGAAAAGAGCGGTATCCGGGGAATACGTTTTTAAAAATGAACACATGAAATGAAGTTCTCTTTGGGAAAATCGAATCATTCAGATATACATGCGGAGATTGTTACTCCAACATCTATCAGGTATAATGAATACCGCCGCTCCTGACGGGGATATCCCCTCGCGGCGGATCGGTGGCTAGACACATTCAAGAAAAACACCCTTGCCCGCAACCATGCCCCGGAGAGTCCCTGGTGCAGGAGTTCTTTAAAAGATAGTATGATTTTTTTTAATTCCGGGTTTGATCTGGATCGATTCCTAATCGTCTCTCCAGTGGCGATTTTTAACTATCCGTAAGGAATTTTTAAAAAAAATCACCGATATGACTGATTTTTAGTCGGTGATGGAGCAAAAAGGATTATTCTTTTGATTGTGCGTATTTTTTCCAGACTTTTTCGCGGTAAACAGGCCCGCTGTTGTAGGTACAGAAGGGTATAAGTTTTCCCTCGGGGGTGGCATAATGGATACAACACCGCTGGACTCGCTCGAGATCATAATTATACCGGTCCATAAAATGCATGGTTCCGATAAAGAGTGCGTTCCAGTGAAATTCACGGAGCGCTTCAAAGTTCTGCCCGATAAGGGTCTTTCCGATAATTTTCCAGAACTCCGTGGTTTTCCCCTGTTCTCCTTTCTTCACAGACTCATGCATGTTTTTTACACCTTCCAGCAGTGCCGAGTATTTGTTAATAGTGCCACCTTTTTTGATCTTGTCGGCCATCTGTTCAATCGATTCAAAGAATTTCTCTACATCCACCATACGGTTTACCGGAAGAACTGACCCGTCATTCTGGACAAAAACATAGGTCGCTGCACCGCAATGCTGGTGAGCGGTAAATTTGACCTGAGGTTTTCCGGTATAAGCCTCAACAAGATCAGAGAACGGTAGTACGCAGGGCACCGGATAGAAATCATCCTTTTTAAGGATACCCTGCATCTGCTCTTCAATACAGGCAAGAACATCGGGAATCGTTATACGGGATTTTCTGACATCGTCATCAGTCGCTGCCCCGGTAAACGCGATCGGCTGGAAATTTACACCCCGGATGACCGAGATGTTCTTTACCGCAAACCGTATGATATCACCGAGTTCGTTATCATTTTTTCCGTGAATTACTGTCGGTACCAGCACAACTCCAAGACGAACAGCCTTGAGATTCTCGATCGCTTTCTCATGGATTTTCAGGTAAGGATTGGTTGACGGAGAGACACCATCAAAATGCAGGTAGACGGTATTCAGTCCTGTATCTTTAAGCTTCTGTGCATAACCGGACTCGTGTGCGATCCGGACACCATTCGTAGCAAGCTGCACCTGGGGAAATCCCATCTCTTTTGCTTTTTTGATGATCTCCAGCAGGTCTTCACGCATCGTGGGTTCGCCACCGGAGAACTGGACAGCAGGAGCCGGCAGGGGTTTTTCGTTCCTGAGAACCTTCATCATGCTGACAATATCATCAAAACCCGGTTCGTATACAAAACCGCAAGCCCGGGCATTGGCAAAACAGAACTCACAATCAAGATTGCATCGGTTCGTCAGATCGATATTTGCAAGCAGGGTCTGAGAGTGGTGATGATCACACAGTCCACAGGATGACGGGCAGGTATCCGGGAGGGCAACATTCTGGGGATTTTCAACACCATTGCCTACGGTATTATACTGTTCGAACCGGTGATATAACACAGGATCTGACCAGTAAAGGTTATGGAAATTTCCGTGGTCATGGCACATACTATTCAGCCATATCTTTCCCTCCTCTTCCACGATTTCTGCATCAATCGCCAAATGACATGTGGGGCAAAGACTCCGGGTCTTTTTTATCAGCATTCCTGTCCACCCGCTGCACAATTATTCAGGTTTTTATCTCCTGCTTTCGTAACCTTAATGTTTGTATCTGCTGTTTATTACAGGTATTGGAGTGCTACATTATTAGTATTGAGTTATTCATAATACCGTTACTATCCGCGATCTGGATAATGCTCCCGGCATATCTCCCGAATCCGGTCGCGGCACTCTTTGGAGGAGGCACTCCCATTGATCTGGGAAGGGATTTTTCGGATGGAAGACGGATATTTGGCGATGGCAAAACATTCCGGGGCCTCATCCTGGGAATTTTAGCGGGAATCGGGATCGGACTCCTGCAGATCCGGGTTTTTGGAATATATAGATGGGAAAACCTTCCTCTGCATACCTTGAGCTCAATTGCTTTACTATCGATCGGAGCCCTTCTCGGGGATTTATGCAAGAGCTTCTTCAAGAGGAGATTTGGCAAAGAACGGGGATCAAAATGGCCAATCGCTGACCAGTACGATCTTGTGGCAGGGGCATTTCTCCTCCTGCTTCTTGTGGATCCTGTATGGCTTTTTGCAAACGTGACCATCCCGGTCTTCATTCTCATCCTGATCCTCACACCAATCCTTCACCGTGCAGTAAATATCATCGGGTTTCATCTCAAAGTCAAGGAGGTTCCATGGTAAACACTATCGCAGAGTTGCTCATCAGGTATAAGGCGATTGAATTCGGCGAGTTCACCCTTGCTTCTGGTAAAAAGAGTCCATACTACATCGATGTAAAATCCGCTGTGACCAACCCGGATCTCCTTTTTGCTATTGCATCGACAATTGCACAAACCCACACGTTCGATGTGGTGGCAGGAGTTGCAGTCGGGGGAGTACCTCTCGCTGTCGCAACTGCTATTGTTACAAGAAAGCCCTATGCGATCATACGGGCTGCGGAAAAGAGTCATGGTAAAAAAGAAGTCATTATCGGCAATGTCAGAGGTACAGATGTCTTACTTGTTGAGGATGTAACGACATCGGGTGGATCAGCCCTCTATGGAATTAATTCGCTCCGTATTGCGGGCGCACAAGCCAGTCGGGTCGTTACTGTTGTCGACCGCGAGCAGGGTGCAGAAGAGATGCTCAGACAGCAGGGAGTGCAACTCCTGCCGCTGGTAAAAGTCAGCGAGATCTTACAATCGTAAACCCTTTTTATTGCCAGCGCAAGAGTACATGGACATGAAAATACTCGTTGTGGGCGGGGGAGGAAGGGAGCATGCCATAGCCAGTGCTCTTGCCCGCAACAGTGAAACTGAAATTTTTTCCGTGATGGCAAAGCGGAACGTAGGGATTGCACGCATTGCCAAAGGGGTCAGGCTCTGCAGCGAGACTGACATATCCCGGATCATATCCTACGCGAAGGAAACCGGCGTTGATTATGCTTTTATCGGTCCTGAAGCACCGCTCGAAGCAGGGATTGTAGATCAGCTGGAATCAATGGATATCGGTTGTTTGGGACCCACGCGTGCCGCAGCAAGGATAGAGACCGACAAGGCCTACTGCCGTGACCTGATGAAATTGCATGCTATTGACGGCTGCCCGAAATACCGTGTCTTTCATGACCCGGCAGAAGCGGTTTCATTTATCAATGACCATGAGGAAAATCTCGTCATAAAACCGATCGGGCTTACCGGAGGCAAAGGGGTAAGGATTATGGGAGAACAGGTCGACCGATCAGGAGCGGTCGCGTATGTCAAATCCCTGAAGGGGGGTGTTGTGCTGGAAGAGCGCCTGACAGGAGAGGAGTTCACCCTTCAGGCATTCGTTGACGGCAATCATATGGTACCCATGCCCCTTGTACAGGATCATAAGCGTGCATTCGACGGAGATCTCGGACCGAACACCGGTGGCATGGGATCCTATTCGATGCCGGATCATATGCTTCCTTTTGTGTCAGACACGGATTATGAAAATGCTCTCGAGATTATGAAGGCTACCATTGCAGCTCTCGAGAGCACCGGGCACCCGTACAAAGGTATCCTGTATGGCCAGTTCATGAATACTGCAAAAGGCCCAAAAGTGATCGAGTTCAATGCCCGGTTTGGCGATCCGGAGGCAATGAATGTGCTCTCCTTACTTTGTTCGGATCTTTCCGATATCGTGGTGAAAATCACCGATGGATCTCTTTTGACCGCGCAGGTAGCCTTTGAACGGAAAGCAACCGTTTGTAAATATATAGTACCGTCCGGGTATCCGGAGTCCCCGGTTTCCGGGGATCCCATTACAAATGTAACCGGGAACGGTCCCCTTCTTTATTATGCGAATGTCGAGGAACGGGGGGGTAAACTCTTTACCCTGAGCTCCCGGGCACTTGCATTTGTCGGTGTTGGTCCGACACTTGAAGAGGCAGAACGAATCACGGAACACGCTGCCTCTTCAGTCAGGGGCCGGGTGCGTTACCGGCGCGATATAGGAACCATGGCATTGCTTGAGCGGCGTATTGCCCACATGAGGGAGTTACGATGAAAAAAGATTTCCTGTCGATTCTTGATATCAGCAAGGGTGAACTCGAGCAGATCCTTTGCGAAGCAGGACAACTCAAAACCTTAAAAAAACAGGGAAAAGTGCATGATGTCCTGCGAGGTAAAAACCTTGCCATGATCTTTGAGAAGTCATCCACAAGGACGCACATCTCGTTTGAAGTCGGTATGAATGAACTGGGGGGTCACGCCCTTTTTTTAAATGCCCGCGACATGCAGATCTGGAGGGGTGAGGAGATCCGTGATACAGCCCGGGCTGCTTCACGGTATGTTTCCGGCCTGATGATCCGTGCCTATAAACACAGTACCATTGAAGAGTTTGCCCTGCATGCGACAATTCCGGTGATCAACGGGCTTTCCGATCTTGAACACCCGTGCCAGCTGCTTGCCGATATCATGACCATCCAGGAGCATTTTGGATCGACCCGCGACCTTAATGTAGCCTGGGTCGGAGATGGAAACAATGTATGCAATTCCCTGATTTTATCAACGGTTCTCACGGGAATGAACGTTACCGTTGCAACACCAAAAGGCTATGAGCCCGCAGAGAATATCGTGAAGAAAGCGCACGCTCTTGGCGGAAAAGTGACGCTGATCAGAAAACCAGAACAAGCCGTAAAGGATGCAGATGTAATTGTCACCGATACGTGGGTCTCCATGGGAGACGATGATGAACGCGATGAGCGTTTGAAGGTGTTTGGTAACTATACCGTCAATACAGCACTCATGCGGCATGCATCTCCTGACGCACGGGTACTTCATTGTCTTCCGGCACATCGCGGGGAGGAGATCGCCGACGAAGTGATGGAAGGGGGTCAGAGCCTTGTCTGGGATGAAGCGGAAAACCGGCTCCATGCACAGAAAGCATTGCTGGTGCGGCTGCTGAAATAATCAAAAAATTACGGTTTAATCGTCTTCTCGTGCAGGAGAGTCAAGTGTAAAACTTCGGCTCTTGAGAAGTCCTGTTATCAGGGTATGATATAAAAACACAAGCGTGATGAAAGAGGGAACCGTGCCTGCCGCTGGGGCGTCTTTTTAAAAGGCGGCGACATTCATCGTATTCAGGTATCGGCGCACCAGAAACCATGTGATAATCCTCTCCTCTCTTAACCCGCTGAAAGAGTAATGTGCCTCAAAAAAGGATTTTTAAAAGAACCCGGATTACTTTTCGGCAACGAACGCGTTTAACTGGTCACGCATGAATTTTTCAACTTCCTGCATTACCTCAAGTTTACCACGGAAAGCGAGGAGATCCCGCTCATCCCCTTCCATATTTGCAAATTTAATCTTCTCTCTTCTGTCAACGATGGTTACATCGAATTTTTTTGATATTTCCACAATAAGCTTCTGGGGAACACCAGGAGGGATAAGAATATCATATAACGGTTCTTCTTCAGCCATGTTCATTTCACCAATGTCATTTACCTATCTTGATCCGCCTGCTCATAATACATGGGCCCCCGCGGACTCCCCCGATCGGATTTTTGGGTTTACCGAGCGAGTTCATGCAGCGCCCCATCAGTGCTGCACCCCGTGCAAGCCCGTCATCAACAAATACCAGGTGGTCAACAGGATCATCAAAGAGGTTGCGTTCGATAATCCCGTCAAGAATATACTCGGGTTTGCGCCCCGATATAGCTGCTCTGCCGGTAAATCCAATCGAGGAATTTTTCGGTACAAGGTTCTGTTCAACCGCTACATCGATCAGCCGCAACGCCATCTTTGCGCAGACTCGATCAACAACTTCATTGAGAGTTGCAAGATTGTATTTTTTATGGATTTCCTCTCCAACGGTAATCAGTTCGTTCAGATCACTGCTGTTCACTCCGCAGTCACACCCGATCATGGCAATACCGGATTCCTTGGCGAGCCGTGCATTGACCGGCACCCGGCCGAACCGTTCACGATCCGTTGGCACAATACGGATATCGATATGCTTGTGGCATCGTTCGACATAATCTTCCACAACCTTGCGGTTCCCTCCGCTGAAGAGGCCCCCGGTCACGCTGTGTTCACCGAATATATCCAGTGCTGTCCCTGTCCGTGAATGCACAAGTCCTGTTCCCCGGACGAGTGCATCGGGAATAGCACCGGCAAGCCCGCAGAAATTCCCCACGGTTTTTGCAAACGGGTTCAGACTGTCTTTAAGGACATCACTCGTTATCCTTCCGTCAAGAGTTGTCCCGAAATCTACAGAAACACAGGGATTGCGGAAATCCACCGGTGTCCATTTTGCTCCCTCCTTGATTCCCGCCATCGCGAGCTCCCCTTCCATCTCGTTGGCAACCATCTCAACACCGGTTGAACCCACGGGCGGAATAACTCCGGCAACAGCACCGACAAACACAACTTTGTCGGCAAAGCTGAATGGCTGGAGTTTTTGGGACTGGTTGTCTTTTGACATCGGTGGCGTCATCTTACGGGGCGGGACTCCGGCGATCAGGCATCCGTTAGCAAGCGCAATAACAAAATCCCCCACCTGATCGGGCGACTCCATCTCAGCAACAACACCCGTACTGCGGACAACAAAATCCAGATCTTTTATGATATCCAGATGGGCATCTTTGTGGCATTGGAGAATAGTATCCCTGACAAGGTCGGTAACTGATTCGCGTGAAAGCTCTGTCCCGTCAAGTGTTGCCCCAAATATTGTCTCTCCGGGTTTTGGAGGGCGGATGTCCCGGCTCATACTCACCGTTTTATGGATCACGTAGGACATCCCGGTTTCAAGACTCACACCGGTCAGGATACACTTGGTGGTGGTATTGCCCATTTCAACCGATGCAACAATAAAATAGGGTTTGTTTTTATATTCCGGCACCTGCATCCCCGGGCCATGTGCAATCTGCGGGGGAGGCGGGCTTTCAACTATATGCGGTTTTGGTTTAATAAAACGGGAAAAAAAACTGGCGCACATCAGTATCCGTTTCTTAATTGTAAATCCATATAAGTTTCTATCTACCTCTCAATCCATATCGGGGATCATTTTTCCGGCAACACAAGACATAAGCCTCTAAAGAATCTATGAGGGTCTAGGGCATAATTTGCCTGTATAATAAAAAAATGAGGTGAAAAATGGTCAAACTTACTGTGGAAATGAAAGAAGTATTTGCCAAGCAAAAAGTATTTGCTGCCGCAACTGCCTCAAAGAATGCGATCCCGAATGTCGCGCCAATAGCAACGGTCCAGCTTATTGCTGACGATACCATCTGGATTGGTGACAATTATATGGTAAAAACGCTCGCCAATGTCAGGGAAAATCCCCATCTGGCACTCTATATCTGGGACCCTGAAAAGAAGCGCTGTTTCCAGATTAAAGGAACCGTGACGATAAAAACCAGTGGGCCGGAATATGAAAAGATTAAAGCGCAGATCAAGCAAAAAGGAGCACATTATCCGGCAAAAGGACTGCTCATAGTCACCATTACCGAAGTCCATGAATGCACACCCGGATCAAACGCCGGAAAAAAATTACTCTGATGAGATACAGTATCCAAATCAGGAAATACCGACCAGATGCTGACAGCTGTCTGAATCCTCAAACGCCGATAACCCGAAAATGCCATTCATCCTTATAACCTGGATTTGAAGAAAAAACCGGGACTATACGTTTTTTTCCCCATCCAGACAGACCGCAGCAGCACCAAGGTGTCCTTTATTGGGACTAAACCGGTAAATAAAAAAATTCATTGGTTTTTCATCAATGGTCAACAGGAATGAAGAGGTATTGCAGGGTTCACCAATAACAGGAGTGACATCGGTTTTATTCATCATCCTGATACCATCGCCGGTTGCCTTGACAATTGCCTCTTTTAGAGCCCATATCCAAAAAAACATCCAGTATCTCTGCCCGGGTTGTATTCCCGACATGAATTTCTGTTCTTCGGGGGTGAAAAGATATCCGCAAATTTCATCAAACGGATATTCGGGAACAGGCCTGGTAATATCAATGCCGATTCTGTAATTTTTTATTATACCCATAGATACCATCAGATCAGTATGGGACAGGCTGAAGGATAATTCATGGAAAGCACTTCTGGGATCCAGTCCGGGTTTGCCGTTCATATCTTGTACAAGAGGAAGTAATTCCGGTTCGATACTGGCATACGAACCAAGAATATATCGTACCATCCCATGTCTGAGAACATAACGTCGGGAATCGGCAGGATTTAAAAATCCTGAGGAGGCATTACGCTCCGTTTTACTTAAAAAATCTGATACAAAAGAAAAATCAGAGCCGAGATCTGAATATCGTGCTGACCAGACGTGTAACGAGTCATTTTCTAAGGACTGAAAATCCCCTGATTGTCCGGTTTTATCATTCTGTCTGAGGGCTGCTGACTGGAAATGAAAACAGTTTTTAAAATTCTTACGTATATTCATTGACAAAACACCAGTCATTCTTCCAAGTTTCTTTACAGCCACCGGGCTTTCCATGGCGGACTTATCCGGATCCAAAATTGCCGTAAAATATCAAATCTTCAGGAAATGAAATTTCATCTGTCTTCATGAAACGGTCTCAAAATGATTGTTGATGAAATTAAATATTTTATACCATTTCATCTTAAAAAAATTTTTTTCCCTTATTTTATTTTCTTTTTTTGCTGTTGTCGGACCATGCGTGCCTGTATCCCAAAATAATGGGAGACCCCGATCGCATGGCACTGGTCGATGGACGTACTATCAAAGGAAACAAGATCATTGGAATAGAGTGCATCAGGAGAACTTCTGCCAAGTACCCTGACATTCCCCTTGAAAAGCTCAAGATCCACGCTACCATTTAACCGCTCCTGGGTCGTGTTGATGAAAGCATTCAAAGCAGCGTAGAGCGGTTCGTATATAAGTCCTTCATAGGAAAGTTCAGACCATTTATCATCAACCATCCGCTTAAAGGAGATTTCCTGCCTGGTGAGTACAAGTGCTTCGAGATCCCGGTGTGCCATGAGAATAACTGTTGCTGCAGGGTGTTCGTAATTCTCCCGGGCCTTGAGCCCGAGAATCCGGTCTTCAATCATATCATTACGGCCGATCCCGTGTTTCCCGGCACGTTTGTTAAGGTTCTGGATTAATGCGTAACCAGAGAGTTTCCTGCCGTTCAATGCAACAGGAATACCCGATTTAAATTCAATACTGATTTTTTCTGGTTTATCCGGGGCCTGCCGGGCTGGCACGGTCCAGAGATAAATCTCTTCAGGAGGGTGATATGCAGGATCTTCAAGCATTCCTCCTTCAATACTCCGGCTCCAGCAGTTCTCATCCATGCTCCAGGGCTTGTCTTTTTTAACCGGTACGGGAATTTTATGTTGTTGGGCATACTCAATCTCCCAGTCCCGGGTCAGGTTGAGCTCACGTACAGGAGCAACAACCTCCAGTCCGGCACCACGAATGATAACATCAAACCTGAGCTGATCGTTACCTTTGCCGGTACATCCGTGCCCTATCGCTGTTGCACCCTCCTTGTGTGCGATCTTCACTACTTCTTCAGCAATAAGAGGGCGGGCAAGGGACGTGCCCATCGGGTACCCTTCATAGGATCCATTCGCCTTGATTGCCGGGAATATATACTCTTTAACAAATTTTTCCCGGGCATCGATCGTATAATGACAGTCAGCGAGTTTTTTCCCTTTTTTTGTTGCGGTAGCAATCTCTTCTTCTCTCTGACCCACGTTTACAGCAACAGTAACAACGCGATCATAATCATACCGTTCTTTTAAGAGCGGGATGCAGATAGAGGTGTCAAGCCCTCCGGAATATGCAAGAACTATAGTACCTTTTCCCATAATGAACTCCAGTCGAATAATAACGGTTCAAAGATAGGCTGTATGAGCATATATTTTTAAAGTGCTCAACGACAGCGTTCGGTTGTTGCCTGAACAGGAATAACCGGATAGATGTACGTAAGAACATGAAAAAAGATTGTTCAGGTTGAATTATCCTGAACGATTATTGGTTTTTACTTCGTGACTGTGATTCTGCCAGTAGTTTCCGGCTGGAATGTTGTCTTGTACTCGAATGAACCGACCGTGTCGAAGGTAACCTCAAAGGTCTTATTATAGGCAATTTGAACACCAGTCAGACCACCGAAGTATTTTGCTCCGTGTGCATCAACAGCTGCCACACCGTGGGGTTTTAAGGGATCCGTGTTCTTCCAGATGATTTTTCCACCGACCGGTATGGATAATGACGTGCTGGGCATAATGGTCATTTCACGGGTGAATGTGATTGTCTTTGTTGGCGGTTGGGTTGGGGTCGGTGTCGGGGTCGCTGTTGGCTTTACCGGGGGTGTAATGACCGTATCAATGACATGGATAACACCATTGCTGGTCTTGATGTCCTCATTGATCACCTTTGCACCATTCACCATAAGGGTACCATTGATGGACGTAATGGTGATATTGTCTCCCTGGACTGTCTTGGCATAGGTGAGACCTTTAAGATCATTTGCCATGAGAGTGCCGGATACTACATGGTACAGAAGATTTTCCCTGGTCGTAACCGTCCCGTTTGGCAATTTCTTGAAGGCATCATCTGTGGGAGCGAATATCGTGAACGGACCTGCGCCATTCAGGGTTCCGGTAAGATTTGCTGCCTGTATTGCTCCAACGAGTGCGGTAAATCTGCCGTCAGCAACCGCAGTGTCTAAAGCCGATTTCTCAAGGGGAACTGTAGTCGTTTCAGTCGTTGGAACCGCTGTTGGAGTAGGAGTGACTACCGGTGTCGTTGGCTGGGATGTACAACCCGCAATAAGAATCCCGATGAACAGGAACGCGAGAACAACATATAATTTCTTCATGCATCTTTTTTTGTTATTTCGGTATATAAGCATATTCAATTAATTTGTACTATTACAGGATCTGTATGGATAGTGTATTACAATCGCTTTATTTAAAATGATAAAACAAAAAATGGAAAAACTGAGGATTTTACTCCTTCACTTCAGATAATGACTCAGTGGTTCCAGCGTGACCTTCTCATGCTTGATCGCATCAATGGCAAGTGCTGCTGCACGCGCTGCCTGAAGGGTTGTGATATAAGGGATACTGAAATCCACTGCCGCACGCATAATCTGGTAGTGGTCCTGACGGGACTGCTTATCCTGAGGGGTGTTGATGATCAGGCGGATCTCACCGTGCCGCATCATATCGAGCACATTTGGTGAACCCTCCTGGACTTTTCTGACAAGGTGTGCTTCAACTCCAGCCTGATACAGGTAATCAACCGTCCCCTCTGTTCCGTACAGGATAAGTCCAAGATCACGTAATTGCCGTGCGATGGGGATCGCCTCCTCTTTCTGCTCGATATTTACCGAAATAAAGATATTACCCTTGAGCGGCAGTTCATTATCCGCAGAGATGCACGCCTTGTAGAACGCAAGCCCGAAATCGTAATCTATCCCCATCACTTCACCGGTGCTCTTCATCTCAGGACCGAGCATGGTATCGACACCGGCGAGCTTATTGAAGGGGAGCAGGACCTCTTTGACTGCAACGTGGTTTATTACGCGTTCCGTATAACCCAGATCGCGCAGTCTCCTGCCGATCATAACCTTCGCCGCGATTTTTGCGACAGGGATACCGGTAGCCTTAGACACAAACGGTACGGTGCGGCTCGCACGCGGATTCGCTTCAAGGATATAGACAACGTTGTCCTTGACCGCGAGCTGGATGTTCACGAGTCCCACGACACCCAGCCCGAGAGCGATCTTTTTAGTATAATCCCTTATGATATCCAGAACTGCAGGAGATAGAGACTGGGTCGGTATAACACAGGCAGAATCTCCTGAATGAATACCTGCCTGTTCAATGTGTTCCATGATACCCCCGATGAGGACCTCCTCTCCATCGCACACGGCATCGACATCGAGTTCAATGGCATTCTGAAGATAGGAATCGATCAGCACCGGATGGTTCCTGCTGACCCTGACTGCCTCCTTCATATAGGTCTCGAGTTCCCTCTCATCGTGAACGATCTCCATCGCCCTTCCTCCAAGCACATATGATGGCCTGACAAGCACCGGATACCCGATCCGAGCTGCCATAGCCCTGGCATCCCCTTCCGAATAAGCCGAGCTGTTAGCCGGGCTGGGAATATTGAGTTTATCCAGGAGCCGGCTGAACCGGTCACGGTCCTCAGCAATATCCATGGCGTCCGGACTTGTCCCGAGAATTCTGGTTTTAAGACCGAGGCGTTTGATCTCCCCTTCAATCGGGACGGCAAGATTTACCGCATTCTGCCCACCAAACTGCACCATCACGCCGTAATAATAATCTTTTCTAAGAATGTTTACAACGTCCTCGAGCTGCATCGGCTCAAAAAAGAGCCGGTCAGACGTATCAAAATCAGTGGAAACCGTTTCAGGATTATTATTGATGATATGTACCTCAACACCTTCATCCCGAAGTGCCTGGACTGCGTGAACGGTACAGTAATCGAACTCGATACCCTGGCCGATACGGATGGGACCAGAACCGAGGATCAGGACTTTCTTATTTTCATTCGGGACAATTTCACACGCCTGCTCGAACGTCGAATAAAAATAGGGAGTGTTTGCCGGAAATTCTGCTGCACAGGTATCTACCATCTTATATGTTGGAAGACCGGAAACCGCTTCAATCTCTTCAACGGAAAGCCCGGTAATTTTCATGAGTTCTGCATTCGAAAACCCATATCGTTTTGCAGCGAGAATATCTTTGGGTTCATGGTGATCCACAAGATGCTTTTCCAAATCAATTATGTTTTTGAATTTTTCTAAAAAGAACGGGGTTATTGACGTGAGCTGTGCGATCTCGTCAACCGAGAAACCCTGGCGGAATGCATCAAAGAGACAATAGAACCGTTCGTCAGTCGGACGTGAGAGGATCATACGGATCTCACTGGGGCTTGTATGAGCGATGACATCGGTATCAATCGAGCGTTTTGCTTTCATGAGGGCTTCTTCCAGCGTCCTTCCGATGGCCATTACTTCGCCCGTGCTTTTCATTGATGTGGAAAGTGTTCTGTCTGCCCCTTTGAATTTATCAAACGGCCAGCGGGGAACCTTGGCAACGATATAATCAATGGTAGGTTCAAACGATGCCGGCGTGCACCCGGTGACGGTGTTGGTGATCTCATCAAGGCGTAGACCGATGGCAATTTTCGCCGCTACCCGGGCGATAGGATATCCCGTTGCTTTTGATGCAAGAGCTGATGACCGTGAAACACGGGGATTAACCTCAATAACATGGTAGTCCCCGTTTTTAAAGGCAAACTGGATATTGCACCCTCCCTGCACATCGAGAGCACGGATAATTTTAATAGCTGCACTCCGCATCATCTGGAATTCGTCATCCCGCAGAGTAAGGATCGGTGCAATAACCACACTCTCACCGGTATGAATCCCCATGGGGTCAATGTTTTCCATACCACAGATGATAATACAGGTATCCGCAGAATCGCGCATCACCTCAAATTCGATCTCTTTCCATCCCAATACGCTCTGTTCAACAAGAACCTGGTGAATTCGTGATCGGGAGAGCCCGAGTTCAATAATCCGGATCAATTCCTCTTTTGTTTTTCCGATACCGCCGCCAGCCCCGCCCATCGTATATGCCGGGCGCACAACTGCAGGGAGTCCGACGGCGTTTATTGCCTCATCGACCTGGTTCAGTGAATTCAGGATCACACTTTTGGGGACCGGTTCTCCGATCTGCACCATGAGATCCCGGAACTTTTCACGATCCTCGCCACGGTAGATTGCCTCAAGGGGGGTTCCCAGGATCTCCACATTTTTCAAGGCACCCATCTCAGCGAGCTCAGCGGTCAGGTTGAGCCCGGTCTGCCCCCCCATACCGGAGAGAATTCCGTCAGGCTTTTCCTTTTCAATGATCTTTGCGATGACATCAGCCCGCAGGGGTTCGATATAAATGATGTCTGCCATATCCGGATCGGTCTGGATGGTTGCCGGATTGGAGTTCACCAGCACTACCTTAACACCCTCTTCACGCATGGCACGACATGCCTGGCTGCCTGAAAAATCAAATTCTGCTGCCTGCCCGATCTGGATCGGTCCTGATCCGATAATCAGGACTTTTTTGATATGCTGCCGTTTTGGCATCAGGTAAGCCTCCGGTAAAGACCATCAAAATAGTGGCATTCCGTATCCCGCGGGCCGGCATGTGCTTCGGGATGAAACTGGACACAGGATATATTCAGATCTTCACTTTCAAATCCTTCCACGGTTTTATCATTTGCATTGGTAAACGTGACCTTTGATCCTTCGGGCAGGGAATCTCCATCAACTGCAAAGCCATGGTTCTGGGTCGTAATAAAAATTCTGCCATCTTTATACCGGACCGGCTGGTTCGAACCGCGGTGGCCAAATTTGAGCTTGTACGTATCTCCTCCCAGTGCAAGTGCGGTAATCTGGTTGCCCATACATATACCAAATACGGGAAGTTCACCGATGCATTTTTTTACCGTGGCAATTGTCGGGAGTGCGGTCTTTGGATCCCCGGGACCATTGGTGATGAAAAGACAGTCTGGTTCGACACGGAAAATATCTTCAGGAGTTGTGTTGTAGGGAAATACATACAGATCACCGTTCCTTGCAGAAAGACTTGAGAGCATGTTGTTCTTGAGACCCAGGTCGAGGACAGCAATTTTCTTTCCCGTTCCCGGGATGTGGTACGGGGTTTTGCAGGAAACAGCAGGAATAAGATCAAAATCCGATATGGGAGCGGTCTTTTTTGCACGTTCTATCGCGTATTCGAAATTGTCATCTCCCACAACGAGAGCCGCCCGTAAAGTACCCTGAACCCTTGTTTTGATGGTCAGCATCCGGGTATCCACGCCGCAGAGGCCTAAAAGACCGTTCTGTTCAAAATAATTGCGTATTGTGGATCTTTCATCGGGTTTCTCACAGATTTCACGGCAGACTGCACCAAATGCCTTGACATTTTTGCTCTGCATATTCTGCGTATCAGTACCGTAATTCCCGATGAGCGGGAAGGTAAACATCAGGATCTGCCCATAATAACTGGGATCGCTGAGCGCTTCCATATACCCGCTCATGAGCGTATTAAAAACGAGCTCTCCGGAGCACTCACCTTCAATACCAAAACCTTCCCCGATCACATAATTCCCGTCTTCGAGACCCAGAACCGCTTTCATGATTTCCCAATATAGTGTGCCTGAATAGTTCTTAACGATAATGCAGTTTCTTTCACAGCTCTCATATTTCATCCTTCATGTACAGCTGATTTTGTGTTCTGGAGAAGTGAGATGGGGTACAAAACAGGTACCAGAACGGATATGCATAAAAAGGATAAATGTTGATAATCAACTGTTTCAAACTAAAAATGAGGGTGAAACCGATGGGAACGTTAGGAAGAAAGATTGTCGATACCAATGTTGAAGACCTGGTAAAGCTCCTCAACAAGGCATTTTCTGATGAATGGCTCGCTTATTACCAGTACTGGATTGGCTCAAAAATTGTCCGCGGGCCCAATAAAGAGGCAGTTATTGCCGAACTCACGCTCCATGCAACCGAAGAACTCGGGCATGCAGTCCTGCTCACCACGCGGATTATCCAGCTGGGCGGGACACCGGTCACAAAACCCCAGGATTGGTACAAACTCACCAACTGCGGGTACGATGCACCGGATGATCCCTATGTCATCAAGGTGCTCGAGCAAAATATCAAAGGCGAGCAATGCGCCATCAAGAGTTACAACAGCCTGTTGAAAAAGACAAAAGACAAGGACCCGGTCACCTATAACATCATTCTTGGCATCCTCCAGATGGAAGTTGAGCATGAGGAGGATTTACAGGCACTCCTTGAAGATATCACAGTAATGATGAAAAATCGTTGATACCAATCTTCATTATTTTCACGTATTCAAAGAAAGAAAGCCTTTTTATAAGATATATAAATCTGAAAATCCCGACCTGCAGAGGGATTGTTGCGGTGGTCCTTTGAATACAACACGATTTTTTTAGGGATGCCGAGTGAACTCATCAGGTTCCTGCCCGTCACCAGAGCCGGAAATCTGTAAAATCTCTCCTGCATCTTTTTAACCGGTAATGAAAATCCGATTGTATAACGGTTTGGTAAACATCCCCATTTTTATATAGTATTTACTGCAATTTCCATGAACAGGTTGGATAGTGATTTTCATGGTTATCGAACATGTAAACGGCAAAAAGGTTGGAAAAGTCATGCTGTATGCCCTGAGCACCTGCGGGTGGTGTGCCAGGACAAAAGAATTGTTACGAACACTCGGGGTAGATTTTGACTCTACCTATGTTGATCTCCTCGAGGGTAAAGATCAGGACGATGCAATGAATGAAGTCGAGAAATGGAACTCCAAAGGCTCGTTCCCGACACTTGTCATCAGGGACAAGATAAGTATCGTGGGGTTCCGTGAAGAGGAGATCCGGGAGGCTCTGAAAGGATGAACCTGGTTGTCGTAGATGAAAAAGAAGTCGATCGAATATATATTATTCTTAAAAAAGAGGCAGAAAGTGGCGGTTACTTCCTGAATAGTGATGTTGATTTTTCGAAAAATCTCGTACGGGGCCTCCTGAAAAATGAGCAGCGCTATGGGTACCGGGCCTGCCCCTGTCGCCTCGCTTCAGGAAAAAAGGATGAAGACCTTGATATCATATGCCCCTGTAACTACCGCGATCCTGATCTCGATGAATTTGGTGCCTGTTACTGTGCACTCTATGTCGATGAAGCGATTGCTGGCGGAAAAAAACCCGCTGCCCCGGTTCCCGAGCGGCGTCCCCCGCGGTCCGAACGCGGTACAAAGCGCGCGGTATTTACCCTTTCAACAAGCCCGGTACCATCTCTGGCATTCCCTGTCTGGCGTTGTTCTGTCTGCGGGTATCTCTGCGCCCGCGAGCAACCACCAGGTATCTGCCCCATCTGCAAAGTCAAAAAAGAACGGTTCGAACGCTTTATCTGATACCTTTTCTTCCTTTTTGGCCATCCAAAAAAAAAACATGTTCAATGACGAACCCTCAAATAGCGTCGTAACCAACGGTACTGTCATGACAGGTACCGTCCTGATCGAAATTGTCGGTCTGAAAAACGCCGAATGTTGTCCCTTTCCCTGCGATGAGAACCGCACCTGTGGGCTTTCGGGATGCTTTCCCACCGGTAAACTCACGTCAGCATTTGAAGAATTAAAACAGGTCCTGGGGAAAGAGTATGGCAACCGGGTTGAGATAAAACTCACGCTCATTGATGACGAAACACCGGATTACATCCGCACAATAATCGAAACCGAATATCCCCCTCTCCCCATGGTCCTCGTCAATGGACGGATCACCCGTATAGGGCGTATATCACTGGACAGGATAAAAAAAGAGATTGAAAAAGAATGTTAGTTATACAATTTTTGTCAGGGCACCGGTCTCAAGATCGTAATACAGACCGTGAACTTCAATTGTTTTTTCCTTTAACGCGGTTTTTATCAGCGGGTATGTTTTAAGGTGCTCGATCTGGAGCCGCACATTCTCCTGTTCGATCATCCGTGACCGGTTCTTGGTCTCTTCCGGTGTGGCGGGTTTCTTAATTTTGCTATCTACCCTGTTTTTTGCCTCAATGGCATTATTAAGCCAGAGCGGGATGTAGACATCATCAGTTTCCTTGTCAAGTGCTTTTATAGCACCGCAATCGGAGTGACCACAGATAACGATATCCTTTACTTTGAGATGCTTTATTGCGTACTCCAGTACTGTAGCAAAATTCCAGTCATGGATCGGCGCGACATTCCCGATATTCCGCTGAATGAACAGGTGTCCTGGTTTCATCTGGGTGATATGCCCGGTCTGGAGGCGCGAATCAGAACACCCGATCCAGAGAACGGGGGGGTTTTGTCCTTTCGTGAGTTCCTTATATATACTGATATTCTGTTTGAATACCGTTTCGCGGAATTTTTTATTTCCTTCGAGTAACTGGTCGATCATAAAAGTCTTCTCCTGTGAATTGAACACATTACATCCAATAACGATGTGAATGCCTTAATTCTTGCAGGGAGGGCAGATTCTATTAACCTTTCGAAATTACTCTGGAGACCCTGGATTTTACTACAATAGGGAAAAACCCGCTGCCTTATTCCGGAATATAATACTTTGATTCTTCCGACGCTCATAAAACCCTTCAGCACCAATGGTAATCCAATGGACACCTTCGATGCGTATTTTCCGTATACTGAATACCGCCCGGGACAGCGACATATGCTTGAAGTTTCGGCGCAGTGTGCACGGGAAGGTGGGATAACCATGATCGATGCCCCGACCGGCAGCGGAAAATCGAGTGTGATCGCATCCCTTCTGGCAGAACGAAAAGGCAGAAAGGTGGTTATCGCTGTACGCACGGTGAGCCAGCTCACCACATTCATCCGCGAGTTAGAGCTGGTGCGTACAAAAAAACCCCAGCTCAAAGCAGTATACCTCGTCGGCAAAGGGAGCATGTGCCCGCTTGGCGGTGAAGGCGATGTATACCGCAGGTGCGAGGGAGTGAAGGCGTTCTCAAACTCGCTCATGCGTGACCGCGCAGAAAGAGGGGCACTTATCCCGGGAAAAGATCCATTTATCGTCCAGCAGGTCCGGCGTATGGACAAGGAACACCCCCTCCTCTGCCCGTATTACATCAATAGCAAAATGTTTGTGCAGGCTGAGACTGTTGGTGTAAAAATGGTCCCCTCAACAATGCTTCGCACAAAGGCAGAAAGGGTGATCGCAAACCCTGTGCCTCCGGGGGAACTGGGAGAGTTCTGTGGGGAGATCTGCCCCTATGAGCTGATGATGCACGCCGCCCGGAATACCGATGTCGTTATCCTGAACTATCATCATCTCTTTAACCGGGATATACGGGAACAACTCTATGCAAATCTCGGCGTCGAACCGCAGGATATACTTCTTCTAATTGATGAAGCACACAACTGCGGTGATGTGATCACCAGCATTGAGAGTGTGACTCTGGAAGAACGCGACCTCGATCAGGCATCACGGGAGCTCTCCGGCATGCGAAAACACCGTAAAGGTGCAGATGCAGTCCAGCATGTCCTGCCCCGGCTTACTGAGTTCATCCGCGGGCTTGGTATATCCGGGGAGGTTGAAGACTGGTTTGACCCATCGATATTTGACAGGATGATCGTGCGCGAATCGCTCTATAAAAATATGGATGAGATCGTTGACGACCTGATCGGGCTTGCCGAGATTATCCGGGAAAAAAATCTGAAAGCAGGAGAATATCGCGAAACGGCGATTGAAAGAGTAACAGAATTCTTACTCCGGCTCTCTCAGTCAGCCACGGATCCGGCGTATCTGACTATATACCGGAAAGATCCGGAGGGGGTAACTCTGGAAGTGCGCAATATCGATCCCGCAGTGCCGCTGCAGGAGATCTGTACCGCACATGCCTGCAGTATCCTGATCTCGGGTACACTTTCACCGGTCGACAGCTTCGCCCGTTTTTACTTCGGAGATACCAGGGTGAAAACCCTTGCAATACCGAATGTATTCCCCAAAGAAAATCGTCTTATCTGTTGTGCAAAAGACATAACAACAGCATTCTCAATGCGGCAAAACAAGGAAAATACTGCACGGATCCGTGAGTATATAACAGCATTCTGTGCGCTCAAAGGCAACCGTGCAATCTATTTTCCCAGTTACCAGATTCTCGAAACGTATGCCAGCCTCACGGTCCCGCACCTGCGGGGAAGGATGGCCTTTATCGAACCACGCGATGCAGCCGATGCCGGCGCTGCACTCTCCACGTTCCTGTCCCTCCCTTTGCGGGGAGAGTCGGGGATCTTGTTTGCAGTCAGTGGCGGGAAGTGGAGCGAAGGGCTTGATTATCGCGGTGAGATGCTCAACGGGGCAATGGTAATCGGACTGCCTCTTGCACCGTTTAACCGGGTGCGAAAAATGATGATAGAGTATTTCCGGCACAAGTTTGGACCGGAAGGTGAATTTCTCTGCTACACCCTGCCGGCAATCAATCGCTCCCTTCAGGCATTGGGGAGAGTATTACGCACACCGGAAGATCGGGGTGTCCTTGTGCTCGGAGAGAAAAGGTTCCTCGAAAAACGGGTCCACAATGCACTTCCCGCTTGGATTCAGGAGGAAATGATCGCATGCGATACGGCACGGTTCCAGGAGTTGGTTTCACGATGGAAATCATAGGAGGTTCCTGCCGGTTCGGACTCTGGTTTGTCCACGTATGGTGGAGCAAAACGACGGTTCACCGGGTCAGGTTTGCCAAAACCGGTATACCAGGAGCAGTACCTGATCTGATACGGCAATACTGTTCAGGGAAGGCAGTCAGTCTTTTACCGTTTGACAGTATTACCGCACAGGACGATTCGGTATATAGCAGTATATACAGGGCGGTTCGACTGGTACCGTATGGGTCCACGTCAACCTACGGGAAGATTGCAGAAGTGATCGGCACATCCCCTCGCGTAGTCGGCCAGGCAATGGCACGAAATCCCACACCCCTTATCATTCCCTGTCATCGTATCGTTGCGGCTCATGGAATCGGCGGATTTTCTCCATCCATTGAAATCAAGGAAGCATTGCTTTCCATGGAAAAGAAAGGATTACGCAAGGTGGTAACGTGATGCTGTACAGTTTTTTTACTACAAAATGAAAAAAATTATAAGCGATCCAAAAATTATGTGGCTACTTACCACAGAGTATATAAATATATGGAATGATTATTTATTAGTAATAGCGTATACCAGAATCCGTGTATCGGTTTGGCTGAGAATTCGGCAGGAGACAGCCAGTGGAGCATCTATCTATTGAAAACAAAGAGGTATTAAGACTGTTCCTGGTTGCTGCCGCATGTATCGGAGCTTTCCTCACATCGGTTTTTTCTCTCATGAACGGTATTTTCAGCGTCTTCCCCTTTCACTATATCCTGCCCATCATCCTCGTTGTCTATTTGTACCCGGATAGGGGAGTACTCTTCTCATTGGGACTAAGCCTGATGTATATCAGCCTCATTTACCTTTTGGGAAATTCAGATCCCATGCAGATCGCCATTGCTACGGCATGGTTTGCGATCTTTATCACGATTGGTGTTGTGGCATCATCGTATGCAGTCAGGCAGCGTGATGAACGGACCAGGGTCAGGAATATCCTGGACAATTCACAGGACGGCATCTTCTGTTTTGATCTTAAAGACCGGCTGATTCATGATATCAATCCAAAATGCGCACAATGGCTGAAGTACGAAAAAAAAGATCTCATCGGTAAAGATATCTCGGTTATCTGGACCGACAAAGACGAGCAGAACCAATTCATTGCTGATGTGAACAAGGGAATAAACCCAAAACAGATGCCAAGGGAAGCATCATTCCAGGGAAGGGATGGTTCCTTGTCCAGGTTCACCATTTCCCCGATACTTGTGATACAGGGACGCGTAATGTGTTCTGCTCTGGATATCACCAGAAGTAAAATCGTGGATGAAGAGATCATAAAAACTCTCGATGATCTTGAACTACAGGTCAAAGAACGTACCGCAGACCTCGAAAAGATGAACGAAAAACTCCGGGCAGAAATTCTTGAATGCCGGCGGTTTGAAAGCACCGTCCTGTCCGGGCATCCCCTGCAGCCAAACAGGGAGGATTTATGAACCTTCCTGCTGTCATCAAGCCCAGCTTTTTCTGGATAACGATGATTGTCCTGTCCGTCATTGTTGCAATCTACGGAACGGTTTTTTCGCTGACCCACGGCATTTATGAGGTTTTTCCGTTCCTTTATTTTCTGCCCATCATCCTCTTTGTAAATTTCTATCCAAACCGGGGAGTGATCTTCTCACTGGCGATTAGTACGATCTTTCTCATACTGGTCTATTTTTTCAGTAATTTTAATACAACCCTTATCGCGGTATCAACAGCATGGTTTGTTATCTTCGTAATGATCGGTTTTGTTACGTCTTCATTTGCAGAAGGGACACGGGCAGAACAGAGAATATACCGGGAGATTTTCGAGAATTCCCTGGCGGGAATATTCACCTTTGCCCTCACAACACAGCGCATTCAGGAGATCAACGGGAAATGCGCCCATATGCTGGGATATAACAGGGAGGACCTGATCGATAAGGACCTCAGTCGTATCCTTTTGAATGCTGCTGACCGAGAGACATTCATCAGCCAGATCCAGAAAAATTCAGGTATCGCCGATACCGAACTTCTCCTGCACACAAGGGATGGTTTAGTACGCCAGTTCCTGGTTTCTGCATCCCTCTCCCCCGGTAATAAAGTAATCTGTTCTGCTGTCGATATTACCGAACGAAAACTTGCAGAACGGGTCATTCAGAAAGCACGGGGAGATCTGGAAAGAAAAGTAAAAGAACGGTCCGAAGAGCTCATGCGGGCAAATGACGGGCTTAAAGCTGAGATCCTGGAACGAAAACGATTTGAAGCAACGCTTAAGCTCGCAAACCGCAAACTTAACACTCTCTCTTCAATAACCAATCATGATATTCTCGTCGAGATCAGTGCCATTGACAGGTCTGTTTCACTTGCAGAAGAGATGGTCACCAGTTCATCCCTCCTTGAGCACCTGAAAAATATTGAAAAGAATACTCACATGATCAAGAAACAGATCAGGTTTGCCCGCAATTACCAGAACATCGGCCTAATCCCCCCCCAGTGGCAGGTAGTTGATGTTGTTATCAGACATGAAATTGCCGAGCTTGGTCTTCCGAGTGTCCGAATCGAAAAAGACCTGGATAAAATTGAAATATTTGCGGATCTGTTATTGGAGAAGGTATTCCATAATATTCTGGACAATGTAGTGCGCCATGGTAAAAAGGACCCCCATATACAGTTCTCTTTTGAGGAAACCGGCGAGGGTTTAACCATTTCCTGCCAGGACGACGGGGAAGGAATCCCTTCAGGTGCAAAAGAGAGTATTTTCAAATGCGATTATTTCCGGAATAAAGGTTACGGACTTTTCCTGGCTTCAGAGATCCTGAGTATGACCGGACTCTCTATTTGCGAAACCGGAGAACCGGGATCCGGAGCACGTATTGAAATCAGGGTGCCCAGTGGTTCATACCGGTATATTTAAAAAGCTGATGAAGTCTGATTCCTTTTAAACACGTTTTTGCGATGACCGGAATTTTCATCCGTTTTTTTTTAACGTTTCCCGTCAGATATTCTTTTTTCTGCCACTCGCATCCCGCATATAATGACCAAACTCACTTTTGAGGAGAAGATCACCGGAGAACACCGGACCATCCCTGCATACCCGGAGCCCGGACGGATCAATGCAACACGAACCACAGACACCAACACCGCATTTCATGTAACGGTGAAGTGAGAATTCCGTTTTATGGGCAATTCCTTTTTCTTCGACTTTGGTAAGCACCGCCCTCATCATCACTTCAGGACCACAGACCGCAATCCTGTCGTATGCACCGAGGTTCAGGTCATTCATAAGCGCAGTGACATACCCGTTCAATCCTAAGGACCCGTCATCAGTCGCAATCAGCACATCGCTACACTCATCCAGCTGGTCGACAAACAGGAGTTCCTTCTCGGTCTGTGCACCCAGAAGAAAGGTCATGACACAGTCAGCCCTCGCAAGCGGGAGGAGAGGGGCAGCACCAACACCGCCAGCGATTGCAAGCACCTTTTCCCCTTTGGTAAATCCATTGCCAAAAGGACCCCGGATCCCCAGTCTGTCACCAGGACCCAGAGCGAACATGGCACTTGTTGCATCACCTGCTTTTTGGACAGTAATGGTGTTTTCTGATGACAAGGCCATCGGAATTTCATCGACCCCCGGTATCCAGACCATGACAAACTGGCCGGGAGAGAACACAAACGAGCGGTCAAACACGAATGTGCGGATGAGTGATGTCTCTTCTTTTACCCGCAGTATGGATACCGCGTCGGAAAGGTTATTGTCCATGGGCGCATCCTATGATCTCGAGTGGCGTTATCCCATCCTTTTTATAGAGTTCCGCTTTAATAGTCTCAAAGACTTTCGCATCGTTATACACAGCACTGCCAATCTCCACTGCACTTGCCCCGGCCATCATCATCTCGATCACATTATCAGCAGTGGCTACTCCCCCACAGCCGATGATGGGTATGTTGCAGGCTTCATAGAGTTCATACACGCAGCGGACTGCAATGGGAAATATCGCACTTCCCGAAAGGCCACCATACCGGTTCCCCAGCATCGGGCGGCGCATCCCTGTCGAAATCCGCATAGCTTTGACAGTATTGATTGCGACGATCGCAGTTGCTCCTCCGCGTTCTGCCGCTTTTCCAATGGAGGTGATATCGGTAACGTTGGGAGTTAGTTTTACCCAGGTAGGAATACCTGTCACGCTGATCGCCCGGGTACAGGCTTCTACAAGTGCCGGGTCAGTTCCGATTGCAGCACCATATCCTTCGGCATGAGGACAGGACAGGTTCAGTTCAAAACCCGCAACCCTTCCCTCAAACCAGCAGGCAACCCTGGCAAACTCTGCGGGATTACCGCCAAAGATACTGACAACAACTGGTTTTTTTGCAAGAGATGTGATCTCGTCTACAAACTCTTTTGATGGGTTGGGAAGTCCCATGGCGTTCAGGAGCCCGTCATCAAGAACAACAAGGCAGGGCCCTGCGTGACCGTCTTTTGGATCTGGTCCGATTGATTTGGTTACAACACCTCCTGCACCTAATGAGAGGATACGATTGAGTGAAGACCCTGTTGTCCCGAGAATTCCGGCAGCGAGAAGCAGGTGGTTATCGAGCACCACCCCTCCCAGCGTTACCGGACCCGGTCTTATCGATACCATCCATCAGGAAATAGTCGTTATTTATTATAAAGAGCATCTTTTTGTGTCGGTTAATCAGTCGTCTTTAAAAGGGGGCATAGTTAATCTCTTCCAAGGGTTCAAAGGTCCTTGATCGGTGATTGATCTATCAGTTGGTTTCGTAACTTTTCACAATCAGCTCTTTCGCCTTTATAAGATCGGCATCCGATCGAATGGTAATTTCTAAATCACCAGTCGCAAGATGCCCGATTTTTCTTACGTCCCGTGTAAATCCATCTTCAATCTTGATTGTATCAGGATTCACCTTGACATACACGACGAGAATATATTAGGATTTTTAATTATAGAAAATAGGAGGTGAGACCTGCGGCAAAGACCGGATACTTTTATGCACTCATGGTGTAAAAAACCATTTTTTGAGCTGTTTCTCACAAGTAGTTTGTTAGAGATGGTAATACATTGCAGAATCTTTATTGTTCAATAAAGGAATTATTTGCTCTGTAGAAAACCTCAACGATG
>DADR01000049.1 GCA_002495055.1 Methanoregula sp. UBA247
TAACGAAAAGTGTTTAAGTTCGTATAGAATATTGAATACTATGAAAGATGGTCTGCTCACTGAACGCCAGATGGAAGTTCTCAGATACCGAAAACAAGGGCTGACCCAGCAACAGATTGCTGATATTATCTCCACATCCAAAGCGAATGTGTGCACCATTGAAAAGAGCGCTATGGAGAATATTAAAAGGGCAAAAGAAACACTTGAATTTCTCTATACTCTGGATGCAACACACCTGTGTACTATCCCTTCAGGGACTGACCTGTTTGATGTACCTTCCATTATATTTGGAGAAGCAGAAAAAATAAACATCAAAGTGGTATACGATACTATTTCCCTGATAAACCGGTTGAGAGAAACCCGTCCCCAGTGTTGTAAAGCGCGCTGCGTATGTGAAGATATTGTTGTATACATCACTGATGTTGGTGAATTGTACTTTGGATAAATTCAAATCAAAATTGAAAAAAAATGCATTTTTTATAGGAAATCGCCGGTATTTCGGTACAGGCTATTGGCATATGTTTATATTCTTTTTTATGTAATAATTAAGGAAGCCGATATGAGGTTATCCTCTGGTGGGATCATGTGCTGACATAATGAAAAGCATAATCTTGATTTCATCATACGGCGGAACCAGACTTCCGGACACAGGATTGTTGGTTGTGCCGTGGGTAGTCCTCGATTGGTGAACTCCGCTTAATTGCGGGGGGAAACCCGAGAAGGAGTTGTGACTCGTCACAACAGGTTGACTGAGTGGGATCTGATAAGCACGCATGGGTCGACGTTTGAACAAACGAGCCCGTTCCAATTGCTCAAATCATAGGGTGAATGGATGCGTTATTGTCAGGATCTTCTTTCGCGAGACACAGAATGCTGGTGCATACCAGCTCATGGATTGGGACAGTCTCATCCATATGTCCGTAGCCGGATGAAAAACCGGAGTTCGATAATGCATAAAAAATCCGCAACCGCGGATTAGTGTATTACCCGAGGTATCCGGTTAACCGACTGGCGTCGCGTGTTGGCAACTTAACCAGACAAAGTTATCACACAGTCTCGGATTAATCAAAAATTCGTGTCGCATTAGGAATAACCTACACGCAGAAAAAGGATTGATTAACACATGCCAAAAATTAACAGACCANNGTGCAAAGAGCCCGATCCCGAAATATCAATCGTGGCCTCTCTATGATGGGGCACCGGTACTGCAGGGGTTTGCCGGATATAAAGTAGGTATGACGCATGTTATCATGGTAGATGATCACAAGAACAGTTCCACAGAGGGAAAGGAAATTATGGTGCCGGTCACCGTCATTGAAATCCCCTCTATGAAGGTCGCTGCAATTCGTGCCTACTCTCAGGATACCTACGGCAAACATGCGCTGACAGAAGTCTGGGCGGACGAGCTCGATACCGTGCTTGGTCGCCGGATCACCCTGCCAAAGGACTATGACAAAGAGGCTGCGAAGAAGAAATTTTCTGATGCGGTTGCAGCCGGTACGGTAACAGAGATCTACACTGTTTCCTACACACAACCCGCAATCCTCACTGGTGTCCCGAAGAAAGTGCCCGATCTCATGGAGATCAAGGTGGGTGGTGGAGACATCAAAAAGCAGTGGGAGTTTGCACAGGGTATCCTTGGAAAAGAGGTTTCGCTGAATAATGTCATCCAGTCCGGTGCATATGCCGATATTACTGCGATCACCACCGGCAAGGGCACGAATGGTGCAGTTAAGCGGTGGGGTATAGCGCTGCGTAAGCGCAAACACTCCGTTGGTGGAAAGGAACGCCACCTGGGCACCCTCGGACCCTGGAACCCCCATCATGTGAGGTGGCAAGTACCTCAGATGGGCCAGCTGGGATTCCAGCAGCGCACAGAGTTTAACAAGCGTATTCTAAGGATAAGTGAAAACGCGAGCGAGATTACACCCTCGGGTGGATTCCTGCACTATGGTGTACTCAAAAGCCCGTATGTGCTTATCAAGGGGTCTATTCCGGGCCCGGTGAAGCGGCTTATCCGTATTCGTCCTGCAATGCGCCTTGGTGAACATGTCGTCAGGATGCCGACAATCCAGTTTGTGAGCGTCCAGAGCAAACAGGGATGATCAGAGATGAAAGCACAGGTTAAAACACTTGATGGCGGAATCGCGAAAGAGATTGAACTTCCAGAACTCTTCTCCGAGGAGTACCGCCCCGATCTGATCAAAAAGGCAGTCATGGCCCTTCAGAGCACGCGGCGGCAAGCCCATGGAACGAATCCTTATGCCGGTATTTGTTCTTCAGCAGTCGGCTGGGGAAGTGGTCGCGGTTCATCGCATGTACCTCGTATCAAGAATGGTTCACGCGCTGCAAAAGTACCGCAGGCAAAGGGAGGCCGTGAGGCACATCCTCCGAAAGTTGCCAAAATTTTGATCAAAGAGATCAACCAGAAAGAAAAACATAAGGCGTTCCGTTCGGCTGTAGCTGCGAGTATTTCTGCGGAGCTCATCCGTGGTCGCGGTCACCGTTTCGATGGGCCTGTCCCTATTATCCTTGAGGATAAGTTTGAGGCACTCGACCGTACGCAGGATGTCATAACAGCACTCACGAACGCCGGTGTCTATCATGATATCGAACGGGCGAAGGAGAGCAAGAAGGTCCGTGCTGGGAGAGGCAAGATGCGTGGTCGCAGGTTTAAGCAGAGAAAAAGTCTGCTCATTGTCACCGCCGAACATCCGTTGCGTGCTGCACGCAACCTTTCCGGTGTTGATATAGTTACTGTTGACCAGCTGAATGTAGAGCACCTCGCACCAGGAATGCTGGCAGGACGTCTGACGATCTGGACC
>DADR01000037.1 GCA_002495055.1 Methanoregula sp. UBA247
ACGAGGACGATTTTGACTGTGCCGTGATCTGTCTGGAAAGCGACCACCTCCCGAACGCCGATGTCATGAACAAGATTGCCGAGGAAGCTCATGTCGATGTCGCCAATGTCTGCGCTGTCGTTGCACCGACATCGTCCATTGTCGGCTCGGTCCAGGTTTCCGGGCGGTGTGTCGAGACCGCGATCTATAAGCTCAACGAGCTCGGGTTTGATACTAAGAAGATCATCGCGGCCATGGGAACGGCCCCCATCCCGCCCGTCCGCGGACCTAAACTCGCGATGGGAGTCACCAACGACGCCACCATCTACCATGGCAGGATCAACCTGACCATGAACGCACCGGAGATCAAGGACTATCTCGAGAAGATACCCAGTAACAAATCCAAGGGATACGGCAAACCGTTCAATGACATCTTCAAGGAAGCAGGGTACGACTTCTACAAGATCGACACTGCTCTCTTTTCACCTGCAGAGGTTGTCATCAACGAGTTGTCTGAGGGTGTCGTATATCATGTCGGTGCAGTCAATACCGATGTGGCCCTGAAGTCGTTTGGATTAATGAAGTAAATTTTTAAAATATTTTTTAACCATGTTTTTGGTGCGTTCAAGCAAAACTTGTTTGCGCAGACACATTCACTCCGCTCACCGTTCTCCGTATAATACAGGACTGCGTATATCTGTTCCAGGAGTTTCTGCTGAATGATTGTAATCGGGATCGACCCAGGACTTGCACGACTGGGATACGGAGTAATTGAGGTCAATAAGGGGGATATACAGATGCTCTGTTATGGCTGTATAGAAACATCCGGCAAGGATCTCCGCGCTTCAGAGAGATTATTAAAAATTTATACTGCAATCGAAGCACTTTTCGAAAAATACCAGCCTTCTCATGTATCTCTGGAGAAATTATTCTTCGCAAAGAACATTACATCAGCCATGGGCGTAAGTGAAGTCCGCGGGATTATTCTACTCGCCGCGGAACAGCGTAGTATCCCGATTACGGAATACACACCTAACCAGGTAAAACAGGCGATCACCGGATCCGGACGAGCTGATAAACGCCAGATGCAGGATATGATTAAAAGACTTCTCCGGTTGGATGAAATTCCCACACCCGATGATGCAGCAGATGGCCTTTCGATTGCCTTATGTCATATCCATATCCTGAGATAAAGAAAATATTACATATACTTATTTAAACTTGAACGGATAATCTATGATCATCCCGGGGTGGGGAAAATGGATCGTGGACAGGTATTCGTTACTAAAGAAATGTTCTTAGACCCGGAATCCAGACCGGATTCTACAATTGAGTTGTATAGGTATGCTCTTGAAGAATTTCAGAAACACCGGATGGAAAGCCCAAACCGCAATAAGCGTACTATCGTTGATCTCGATGAATATATTCAGAAAGTGAAAATAAACGTTTTTTATCAGGATCTTAAAGAGTATGCCGATTATGTGAAATCATCGACTACTAAACGAGGAGGGCGCAAACTCTCACAAAATACTATCAAATCACGACTGATGCCGATACGAGCATTTGGAAAAGCAAACGGGTTAGAGCTTCAAAAAGAATTGTATGATAAATTATTTGAGAAACGGAACGGAAAAAAGATCCGGGATGAATTGCATGATGAGATGTTTACTCTAGAACAGGCACGAAAGACCGCGCAACATCTCACAGTCCCAAATAAAGCCTTATTCCTAGTTTTATTCAGCTCTGGTATGAGGGTATCTGAGGCACTACAGCTCACACTCGATGACATCAATTGGAAAACGGACCCGGTATCAATCTGTATACGAGCTGAAACGACAAAGACGGATAAAAAACGTACTTGTTTTATATCCGGAGAGTGCGCCGAGTACTTGAAAAATGAGTGGTTGCCTATCCGGGAACAGTATATGGAAAATGCCGATAAGAAAACATCATTCAAAAACGAGAAAATTCACAGGAAAGATAATACCTTACTATTCCGGTTCACGAAAGCCAATTTTGATCACCAATTACATCGTGCAACAGACAGGGCAGGATTAACGAAAAGTACCGATACCCGGCGGGTTTACCACACACACTCGCTTAGGAAGTCTTTTGCCACAATTATGGGCATGGTTTCAACTGATGCAAAAGAGGCGTTATTGGGGCACATGACGGGATTAAATGAGAATTATGCCAGAATAAAACCATATCTCCCAGAACTCTACAAAAAAGCAGAACCCGGACTCACGTTAAGCGGTGCAGTATCTCCTGGCGCAGAAGAACTCCAGAAGAAAATCGAACAAATGCAAAAAGACCACGATCTGTTAATCGCACAATTACAGGAGAAAAATATCCTCCCCATCGCCCGCGTTGTGAAGTATACGAATAAAAAGACCGGGCAATCGGTAGAAATCGATCAACAATTCCAAACAGAATAATCCATACTCTTTTATTCGGAATTAACAATTCTTCCGTTATGTCAAATAAGAAAGATGATAAAGAGACTTGGTTAGCTACACATCATTGCACACCGGCTTGTAAGATTCATTATAGTTGCGGGTCTACGAGCCAATACGCATCAGGAGAAAAGAGATGTCCGGCGTATTATGATCCAAATTTCACTGAAGTTAATCATTTCCAAGAAGAGATAAAGGCAATTTTAAAATCTAAAAGGAAGAAATAAATGATTTTATAAGCATTTTTTGAATTGATATAAAATATAACCGCAAAGTATAAATACTATTAAAGATAATATACTATTGTTGGTATATATTTAGTTCAATGGGTGCCCAACCCAAACGCGAACGCTCTTTTAGATATACCCCTTGTCGAAAAAGGAGTTTAATAGATGACTGTGGAATTTGTCAATTTCCATATCCACCCCGCCACGCGCGAGCGCGTCCGGGAACTCAAGCACAAAGGACAAACTTATTCCGGCTTTTTAGAGGAAGTGCTTGATCTGTATCAAAACATAAATACAATTCAAAAGTTTTCATTGAGGGATTTGAAATGAATCTTACCGGCACAATTACTGATGTCCGTACTCGCAGAGCTGATGAGATTTTTAAGGTTGCACGTAGTCCCGATCAGGAGATGCTGCATATAACCGTTATAAGTACGGGAAAATCCACTCGTGTAGCAATGGCCAACGTTCGTAATCCCGATGAGCACAGCCATTTAGGTCAATTTATTAAGAGATACGGAAAACCGCCGCATCCAGGACAAACTGTAGAGATTGTTTTTTTGAATGGATATCCGAAAATCGTTTATCCAACTCCTGTAAAATACACAAAGGAGCTCTGAATCGGGTATGGACGAGAGAAAAACGTCCCCCAAAAAGGATAAAAAAGGCATCGTAATTACGCCTAGCTCTTCGTGTCTCCCAGAACAATTTCAGTGGATATGTGATCGATTATCGACTGTTAAGTATTATTTTAGGTGGTATGAATGACTCTCACCAATGAAGAATGTGATCAGATAATTGAAGTTGGTGGATGGGGAAATTTGACCGAAGAGGGTAAAGAATTACTACTTGAGGCAAAAGTTCACAAATTTTTCGAAGAGACACTCAAAATCTATAATGAAGGATTATTAATCCCCCATTGTGAAACCACATTCGCTAAAATGTGGTTAGGTGATACACATATCCTTCGGGGTTTGATGTATGTCGTTGCAAATATGCACTTATCGAATCCAGATGAGGGATTGCATTTGCATATTGCCGGTCCTACAATGTCGGGAAAATCAGATTCGGTGAAAACAGCACTAAAACTCTTCCATCCTAACGACCAACTGATCCGCACATTTTCTCCAAAATGGATCTTTCATGCTGGCGATAAGATCCATGAAAATGTTGTGGTGTTTTCGGATGATACTGTATTAGATCCGGAAATTGCTGCACTCTACCGCAATATGCTTACAAGTTGGCACGAGGGCGTTACGCGAGGCACAGTGATTAATAACAAACCGGTAGATCTTACAATCCCCCGACATGTATCTCTTATCCTAACTTCATTGGACGGAGTAGTGGAGGAGACCGTTGACGGGCAGGATGAATCCAGGTTCTTAACTCTTGAAGTGCGACGGACACCCGAACAGGAACGTGAGATCCGGCTATTCGTGCAGGAAGAGAAAGAAAATGTTCAGATCCAGATAGATCAGATACAGACTATTTGGAAAGTTATGGGTATGTTACCCCCAAGAAATATCTCCCTTCATAAGAAAATCGAGAAAGAGATTCCCATTCGGGAATTTAAGCGGTATCTTACTCTGATAAAATGTAATGCGTTTCTTCATGATCGTTTCATTACTAATGATGAAGACATCCAGATGGTTGATGAGTTCTTATCTTACAGTAAACCGATGGTAGACTCACAGACTCCTGCATATTCACGCAAGGAAGCCGCTATTATGTCTGTATTAACAAATGAATGGAAGACTACTGATATTATCAAAGATGAGACCGGGATGTCTTTGGCGAATGTCTATCGTGCTCTACACGGGACGAAAGGAACTTTTAGTAACCCGGCCGGCGGACTAATGGCAAAAGAAAAGCGGTTAAAGATACATTTCAATCCAGATGATAGGATATATTCATTCAAATTGTAATTACACTCTTCTTTTTTTTAATGTAAATGGTTTTCACGTCTGGTATTTACACATTTACACTATTTTCGCTCAAATAGGGAATGACACTTACCATTATTAAATAATTCGATTATACTACTTACTTACTTAAAAATAATGTAAATGTATGTAAATAACGTCTGAAAAGAAAGTGTAAATGAAATGAAAATAGGTGTTAATAACTATTCGACCCGTCCATCTTCATGCA
This sequence comes from Methanoregula sp. UBA247, assembly GCA_002495055.1. GTDB lineage: Archaea > Halobacteriota > Methanomicrobia > Methanomicrobiales > Methanospirillaceae > Methanoregula. Next base: position 4,814 of record DADR01000037.1, read on the forward strand.
CTAGATGCCCGAATTCACAGGTAAGCACACCGGGAATTTTATCCTCCTTAGGAAACCATATCTTTTCTTTCAGGTGTCCTTTACATCTTGGCTTTGGGCACGGATCACCCTCTTTTAAAGATATTTTTTTCATAATACATGATTATTATGAAGTCATTAATATAAGTTTAGTTAAACTTCCTCGCCCGCGCTTCGTAATGATAACCCTTGTCATATTCTTATTCTAAAATAAGTGAATGAAATTCGACGTGAGTATATAAAGGAAACCCGCGACATGTCGCTGTTAAACATCAACGTATCTGATAGTATAATTTAGTAATACGAATGTAAATATGTGTAATAAGATACATTTAAATACAATGAAAACAAAGTATATATAACTATCTGTCACAAGTGGATCTATTTTATAACGACAGATGTTGGAGAATTAAATGCGACAAGAATTGAAAGCGTTAGCTAAACGCATACATGATCTCGAATTGGCAGGGTCAACCCCGCGTATTATTCAGGAAGTCAGGAATACCGAATTAAAGAAGCTCATGGAGTTACGCAAACAGCGCCATGAAGAGGCTGTGGCAGGCATTGATGCAACGATAACGGAGATACGTGACCTGTTCAACCCGTCACCTAAAGACGACCCTGTAAGCCTGGCGCGGCATTTACGATTGGATGCAACATACAGCGCGATGCCGACAAACAAATTAAAAGCGCTTGTTAAGGGCGGTATGAAAGACATTCCCCGCGAGGACTTACCAGTAATTGGTGCAACGTTAAGGAAAAGGGGTATGGCAGAAGATTCTGATACCGTTTATATGACGTATGAATCACGGGAAAATGAGTGGAAAACGTCGCCGTATGTACAAAGTTTGCAGAATACAAAAGCGAAACTCATACTATTGAATCAGGATGACGGTCAGCTTTTTATCGGATCTGATATTGATCATCCCACGAAAGAAGATTTTGCGCAGGTTTCACGAGAGGGTATCATTTCATTTAAGGACGACGATGGTTCGGTGATTCTGGTATGAAAAACGAGATGATGCCGACCATGTTTCACACGATGGACAGGCTTACCGATGCAGAGTTAGCGTATAAAGTGAAATCTGCGCGGATGTTGGATCTCACTACGATAGAATTACTCAATTTAATTATCTTTTTACGTCGTAAAGGCAATTTTAACAGTCTAAACTCTCTTTTAGATTATCTCGTTGAACTCCGGTGACCTCATGCCGAAGTGTGAGATATGCGGGTCACCTTCCCGTAGTGCGTTAGAATCGGATAGGACGCAGGGTATGATCTATTCCCAGCTATCAGAAAAATACGGGTTCACAGTTAGGAAAATTCAGTACCATTTAGACCGTCATTGGAAGAAACCGCGAGATGAAGCAACCCCGGCAGAGCTACAGAAACGGTTAGATGCGTTAGTCGAAAAATGCGAAAACCTTGTCAGCGATTCTGATGAGGCAACATTCGGGCAGAAAACAAAGGCGTTAGGAACGCTGAATTCTGTATTAAAAACCGCCCTACAAACGGCAGGGATGTTAAAATCGTTAGCCCCACCAAGCCAGATATCGCATGATTTCACACAATCGCATGAATACCGGGTTTTAGTGGCGAAAATAAACGAGGCGGTTGTCTGTTCGGGATGCCGAACGAAGTTGCTAGAGGTGATTCATGCAAGCTCTTGAATGGGCGCTTAATCCTCTTGCGTGGTGTCAGGAAGAGCTGAAAATAAAACCACGTTTATTCCAGCGTGATCTCCTGAATACGACATCAAGAAGGATTGTATTATGTTGTCACCGTCAGAGCGGGAAAACAATGGGTGCGGCAATGTTAGCGTGTCATAACTTAATTTTTCGTACTGGGCATGTCGTCGTTGCTTCACCGACATTTAAACAATCACAGAGGATGGCAAGAACGATAAAAAAGTTCTTCAATAAATGCAGCCATCGTCCTGTTTTAACAACAGAAAATGCTTTTTTCTGGGAATCTGAAACCGGGTCCTCTTTGTCAATTGTCAGTTTGGATCAACCAGATAATATCAGGGGTTTATCAGGTGTACGATTGGCAATTGTGGATGAGGCAAGTGCCGTCGATGTGGAAAGTTATGCGGCATTAATTCCTTCTCTGGCTTCTGTGCAGGATTCACAACAGATAATAATTAGCACGCCACGAGGCCGAATCGGTCTTTTCTGGGAAATCTGGAATAATATGAGTTATGAAAAATATTTTTTGCCAGTAACAAAAAACCCGGAGATTTCTGCATCATGGTTAGAAGAGGAACGAAAAACAATGGGCGATTTGCTTTTTTCACAGGAATATCTTTGCGATTTTACGAGCGCGCAGAGCTGTGTATTTGATCTAGATAAATTTTACAACGCAATTGATCCGAGTATATCGGCGGTGATGATATAATGCAAGTGGATAATTGGGAAGGGTTAAAACATATAAAAACGGTTGCAGCTCTTGATGTGGGTCAGATCAGGGATTATTCGGTTTTAACGATTCTGGAAGTTTATGATAGAATCCAAGAAAACCCGTTTAATAAGAAACCGTACCGATTTAGAACAATTGGTCGGGAATTTCACGTCGTTTATCAGGAACAAAAAAGAGGTTTGGGATATCCGGAGCAGAAAGAATGGATTTTACAAAAACTCAAGAATTATCGGGAATTAGAAAATAAAAACCGAGTTCCGTTTACATTATTAGTCGAGACTAACGGTGTTGGTCTGACGTTATTTCAACTTTTAAAAAAAGAGTTTCCGCAAAGTTGGCATATCAGGGGTTGCCTGTTAACGAACGGTGATTCTATCGACGACGTTGACGGTATTTATCACTTACATAAAAAAGAGATCATCAATTCTCTCGTCTACGTTCTGGATTCCGGACAATTGAAAATCCCGCATGATCTCCCGACAAAAAGTGATTTATTAAACCAGGCATCGGGATTTATCCGTACGTTTTCCGAGACAGGGAGAGAGAAATTAGAAAGTGATACCGAGAGCAGGCACGACGACGCAATTATTAGTTTGGCTTATTGTGTCTGGTTCGCGATTTATCGGGATATGGGGGTTGTCGCATGTCCATCGATATATGGCTCTGTTCAACAAGCAGTTTCAGAATATCACGTCGAACCAGCAAGCCATTTAGACGCGCTTGTTGAAAATTTTCATTCAGAATGGCGGAAGGTATCGTGATTCACGTTTCCATGAAATCATCGAATGTTGAACCTGCATTAGAACATTTAAACAGACTTCGAAATCATGAAGATGACGGGGGAATTGGAATTATGATTCAGAAAATCGAGGAGGGATTAAATGCCATACACGAACCAGGCAACGGCGAATAGAAAACTCACTAAAAAAGAAAAAAGAAGGATTCGCCGGGAAAATAAGAAGAAGAAATGATCTTTTTTCGAACTGGATATCGGAAGCGTTTAGTTGTGTGAGAATATTTTGCGCACCGACCAGAAATCCGGGAAAACCACCATCCCCCGGACACCCTACACTCGGTCTATATCTTCTTCCGGGTGCGGAAAGGTGTATGTAAACAATTACCCCATCGAAATTGCGAAAAATACTAATATCCGCAGAATTTCTATTTTTAGTAAAATTCGCAATATTTCCCAATGAGGGCGTAATAACGCGAATGTGTATCATGGCGCCGGAGGGCAATAAGTCAGACCTTCAAACGAATTCATTTTCTGTCATAGAATCCTCAAATACTCGACTGAGAAATTCGGCCGGGTACATACCTTTTTTTATTACCAAATTACCCGTTAAACCAACGGTCGATATTTTTGCTTTTATTTTTTCTACGTCCATCCCCGGTTGCAACTCGTGCGAGATACCCCTCAGGAGAGATAGTAAACTCCCCCATGCTTGTAATTGGGGAATCATGAATACTTTTTCTCTTATGTTTTGTCATGATGATGCATTATTGTCAAATGCGTATTAAAACATTGCATAATTTTCCAAATGATTAAGATACCGAGCCATCTATCTTTGATTAATGTCGAATCCAAAACCTACATTAACTTCCCCGGGGATTTATCTTCTTTTTTTTATGATTTTACTCATTCTGGGATATTATAAAATAAATCAATTGTTTGGTGAACGTTTTGCTGAACTTTATGTAATGATAGTGGTGATAGTTTTTATATTCGGCTTAACACGCTTTAATCCCCCATCGAAACCAAAAATACCACAATATGAGCGAATTCAAACTGATGAATCACGGTATATTCCACCAGAAGTGAAATTGGCAGTGTGGATAAGAGATGGTGGGAGATGTGTGTTGTGCGGCTCGAAACAACATTTAGAATGGGATCACGATATTCCCTATTCAAAAGGTGGAAGTAATACTGAAAATAATATCCGAATTCTTTGTAAGAAATGCAATAGAAGAAAACATGCAAAAATTGAATAGAATTATCAGAAAAATGCTATTTTTCTGCTAAAGTTGGAGTAATATTTACCGGTATTGATATTGTTTCTGGACATGGAGGACAGAACGGATTGTGTTGAAGTTTGTTAACTCCATTACATTCGTTTGCACATATTGTTTCTGTACAACCTGCGGTTGACATGAAAATAAGAAATAATGCAATTATTATTACAATTTTTTTCATTTTGCTTCCTCAGAATTAGTCATTTGAAATATCCTCCGGTTAAGCCTTGCAAGCAGTCCATCCGGAATTAAATATATATGATATTTTCAAGTTCATAAGATTCATGATGATAGATAGGGAGAGATAAAAAGACTGAAACACACCTTTTTAATACGCTCAAACAATGATATTTGAGATATTGACACCTACAAATCTTTCTGATTACTGGATGAACGGAACGGGAAAAAAGACAAGAGATAAGATAATGAAAACTTTTTCTTATCCTGAGATAGTACAATGATCGCACATATCCATGGTAGACCGGTCCTGGTGGGTGAGAGGTGGGTGGTAATCGATGTCGGGGGCATCGGGTACCAGGTGCAGGTAACCCAGCCCGCACTTCAGTTGCTGGCACACACGACAGAACCGGTAAAACTCTTCACGTATATGGCGGTCCGTGAGGATGCGATAACGCTCTACGGTTTCATGCACCAGAGTGAACTGGAAATGTTCAGGATCCTCCTCGGGGTGAGCGGGATTGGACCCCAGATTGCCATGAACCTCCTTTCACAGATCGGAATCGAGGATTTTGTCATGGCGATCCTGAATGAGGATGAAAAAGCACTTACCAGGATTTCCGGGATTGGTACCAAGAGTGCGAAAAGGTTGATCCTTGAACTCCGGGACAAGATGAAGAAAGTCAGCGAAACGATGGTTGCGGGAGATGTCGGCAGGGCCAGCCCGGTTGTTCACGACGCAGTAAGCGCACTTATCTCGCTCGGTTTTGCAGAAAAAGAATCAAGAGACGCAGTCAGTGCTGCGGCTCTGTTGATGAAAACTCCCACGGTGCAGGATCTCATCAAAGCTGCACTCGTGAAAATGAAGGAACGCTAAGGGTATGACCGAGAGGATTATCTCACCCGGGCCACTTATGGCGGAAGCAGACGATCCAACTATCAGGCCAGCCCGGCTGGATGAATTTGTCGGGCAGGTACAGGTAAAAGAGACATTGAAAATCGCGATCGAAGCAGCACAGAAACGCGATGAACCCTTAGACCATCTCCTCTTTTCCGGGCCGCCGGGCCTCGGCAAGACCACACTTGCGCATATCATAGCTCACGAAATGGGTGCTGATATCAGGGCAACGACCGGCCCTGTGCTTGAAAAACCGGGGGATATTGCGGCACTCCTCACCCCGTTAAAACGCGGGGATATCCTGTTTATCGATGAAATCCACCGGATAAACCCGGTTGTTGAGGAGGTGCTGTATCCGGCGATGGAGGATTTTTTCATCGATGTGATGATCGGTGAAGGACCGAGTGCACGTTCGATAAAGCTGAACCTTGAACATTTTACCCTTATCGGGGCAACAACAAAACAAGGCCTTTTAGGTGCCCCGTTCCGGGACCGGTTCGGGATTATCTCCCGGCTCGATTTGTATTCCTCCGAAGAACTCGTAAGGATTGTCACGCGGAGTGCATCCATCCTGAAAATCCCGATAACTCCTGACGGTGCAGATGAGATAGCAAAGAGGAGCCGGGGAACCCCACGGATTGTCAACCGTCTGCTTCGGCGTGTCAGGGATTATGCAAGTGTCAAAGGTGATGGTACCATCAATCGCGAGATTACCTCCCGGGCGCTCCAGATGATGCAGATCGATGAGCTTGGACTTGACGAGCTGGACCGGCGTATTCTCTTTGTTATTGCCAAAGATTTTGATGGGGGACCCGTAGGTGCGAAGACCATCGCGATCTCTGTCGGGGAGGAGGTACGGACCATAGAGGATGTGTATGAACCGTACCTTATCCAGATCGGTTTTTTAAAACGCACCCCTCAGGGAAGAGAAGTCACACCTGCTGCAAAAAAGCATCTCAATAATCCGCAAAAAACGCTGATATGAGGCAGGATTGGGGTCCAGTTCTGGATTCCGGATAATGGGGAACCTCATTCTCCTCCTCACTGGTCATAAGTCTTCTTCTCACTGTTGCTTTCTCATGGTTAACAGGAACGGCAGCAGCATCACGACCGCGATAATCGCCATGAATTGCAGGAAAAAAAACAGGAGAGATTCGCGACCCTGGTCATAGAACCTGAGATCTACTGACAACGTCTTATTCCACTGTATGAGGGTTGAATTATCCGGGTATCGTATGACATTGGCGCCTGGGCTGATCCCGGCAAGCAGCGGGTTCTGCACAGCGAATTCCTGCGGGAGGGAAATATTGACATGATACGGACTCTTGAAGGATGCCTGAAGGTGGTTATCACGAATGGGCGAGATATACGAAACGGTATAGTTTCCTCGTTCAAATGTTATGGCCATGACATTGCTCGTAAACGAAGGGCCGGTCTTGTTGAACCGGCAGGGAGAACAATTCCCTGCCAGTTGTATTTCTCCTACGGTAAGTGGTGCAGGTTCACCAAGCAACCCGGTATCGACAAACTCATACCGTGACGAGTCCTCGATCTCTATCGATGCCCTGTACGCAGTCCCATTGGGGAAAACCAGGTAATCAGCTGAGAGTGCCCCGGCAGAGGGAACAACAACCACCGTGATTATAAGTGCAACGCAGAGAGCAGCGATGGCAGATCTGCGTTGATCTCCAGGGGGGGTTCGCATTGTTTTATCACCGTATCCGGGTCCTTGAGCAGGTGCCCGGTAACAACACAGACGATCCGCTCATTCCGGTCAATCATACCATGTTCAACCAGTTTTCGTATACCTGCAACTGAGGCAGCTGACGCCGGTTCAACACCTATTCCTTCTTTTCGGGCAAGATCGCGCTGCATCTGCAGGATCTCTGCATCAGCGACTGACTCGGCAAGTCCGCCGGTCTTCCGGATAGCCGTGAGGGCTTTTTCTGCATTGACGGGTGCTCCGATCCGTATGGCGGTCGCAACAGTCTCGGGATTCTGCTCCGGAATCACTTCCGGAAGATTCTCACGGATTGCCCGCACGATCGGGCTTGATCCCTGAGCCTGAATGCCGGTCATCATTGGTATCCGGTCCATGAACCCCAATTCCTGCAGCTCCAGAAATCCCTTGTATACTGCCGATATATTTCCTGCGTTTCCAACCGGAAGAACAAACCGGTCCGGCACTTCACCAAGCTGATCGAGTGCTTCAAAACCAATGGTCTTTTGTCCTTCCAGGCGATAAGGATTGATGGAATTCAACAGGTACAACCCGTGGGACAGGCAGAGATCATGCACCATCTCAAGAGCACGATCAAAGTTGCCGCGGATTGAGATCACTTTAGCGCCGTGCATGAGTGCTTGTGCGACTTTTCCAACTGCTACTTTTCCGGCAGGGAGGAGAACGACAGCTGGTATCCCTGCTTTTGCCGCATAGACTGCCAGACTTGCCGATGTATTTCCGGTACTTGCACAGGCGACACTTTTTTTCCCAAGCTGAAGGGCCATCGACACACCGACGGTCATCCCACGGTCCTTGAATGAACCGGAGGGGTTCATGCCTTCATGCTTTGCATAGAGGTGTTTCAGGCCCATCTCTTCACCGAGCCGCTTTAAGTGATAGAGAGGAGTGCCACCTTCGTGCAGAGTAACTGGATCAATCTGTACCGGGAGCAGTTCGCGGTACCTCCATACCGACAGCGGCCGCCTCTCCCACATAGCCTTTGTAACGGTTATTTCGTCCAGCAGGTACTTCACCGCAAGGAGATGACCACATTTTTTGCAATTATAGAGGATCTCGTCAGCGGGATACGTGGCTCCACAGTTGACGCATACGAGATGGTACATAGTAACGTATTGGTTTTTAATTACATATAGGGGTGCGGTCTCAAACGATGAACAGGTGCATTTTTGATGTTTTCATGATTTCGTAAAAAATTTACAGGAGATCCATGTTCGTGTTATTTTGTCATCGTGAGAAGAGAGTGATAGAGCATATCCTTACGGTCTTTTTCTACGGGGAAAGCGTTTCGCATACTCTCCACTTCTCCTGGATCAATATCAGAAAAGAGGAGTTGTTCTGCCTCATTGGCACGACTGATTATCGTCCCATGGGGATCTGCAGTCATGGATGCTCCTGCGTATTGATCTATGGGGGTCTTTCCGGTTGTATTTACCCCCAGTACATACATCTGGTTTTCTGCAGCCCGTGCCCTGATAAACAACTCCCAGTGTTTGATGCGGCTTTCCGGCCAGGCTGACGGTACAAAAACTGCATTAACACCTTTTTGTGCATAAATCCTGAAAAGTTCAGGAAACCGGAGATCATAACAGATTGCAATACCGCAGGTGAGAGAATCAAAGGTAAATATCCCCAAATCCGTCCCCGGAGTGTTTCCTTCATGTTCATGACTCATTGAGAACAGATGCATCTTTGCATATTTTGCAAGAATTCTTCCATGCCTGTTGATAACAATGGCCGTGTTTTTCGGGAGGGGGTCATAGTGCTCCCGTAATGATCCAATGATACCGATCCTGTATTCTCTGGCATATGTCTGGAGGGCAACGACGACGCTCCCATAGGTATCCTGAATATTTTTTTGGGGTTTCGGATCCCAACCTGTTGCGAACTGTTCAGGAAAACAGATTAGTTTTGCACCGCAATCTGCGGCATGACGGATGAATATTTCTGCTTTTGTGAGTGTTTTTTCCGGATTTTCCCAGGCACTCATTATCTGGGCACTACAAACCCGGATAATATGCCCCTCGTTACCTCTTTCCGGATCATTTTTGGAAATTGATATTTGTGTTCTCATAAAAGATTGAAATTGCACCCATGACGATGAGTACCAAGGTTATGATCAGAAGATACGGTGCACGATCAACCGGAAATCCAAGGAGCATTGCTCCGATAATTATGCCGGCAACAGTTATGCTGCATACAATTATGATTGATCCAATAGTTGTAAGATCCCAATCCTCCATGGTTATCACCCGGCAAACAGCGGGAATGCCAACCTGATGCCATTTATCACAAACTGCACTGCAATTGCGATGAGCAACATCCCCATCAGACGATTGATCGCCCGGTATTCCCGCTGTCCTATCTTGCTCATGATATAATCTGAATTCCGCATCATAAAATACGTTATCACGATAGATACTCCAATTGAGAAGAATACAATCCCTATGGCAAAGGGTGTTATTACAACCGCCTCGTTCATCAGCACAATCGTGGTGGTAATTGCACCAGGTCCTGCGATCATGGGTATGGCAAGGGGCATCATTGCGATGTCATCCGGGTCCCTTGATTCGTATTTCTCAGTCGCAGTAAGTTTTGTCCGCGATGTTTTTGCATATACCATTTCCATGCCAATACCAAAAAGCAAAATTCCCCCGGCAATACGGAATGCCTCAAGACCTATACCAAAGAGCTGGAGGATCCACGCGCCCAGCACCGCGACAAAGAGCAGGATTAAAAGCGCGAACCGGCAGGAGTCTTTTGCAATAACTTCACGGGAAGGGCGGTCAAGTGTTGTCGTAAGGGAAACGAACATCAGGGTTGCACCGAGTGGATTGACAATAATAATAATGGATGATAAGGATAACAGCGCAAAACTAAGAACATCACCTGCCATTAAGCATAGTGCAGTTCCAAAGAGTAATAGACATTTTGGTGCTTTTAACGGCAGGAAAAAATAAAAAGAGAGATTTTAGTATTCGTAAATTACGGATTCATCGATCCGCGTATACATAACCAGTTCATTTTGCTTGAAGTGGATTGAAATCTCGCGGTTTGCACTCTCGGGAGAGTCGGAACCATGAATAACATTCCGGCCTATGTCGATACCGAAATCTCCCCGTATCGTACCGGGTTCTGCTTCCTGCGGATTGGTTGCACCGATCACCTTACGGGCGATGGAGACCACGCCCCTGCCTTCCCAGACCATGAGAAAACAGGGTCCCCCCATGATATACTGTTTAAGAGAAGGAAAAAACGGTTTTGCGAGATGCTCCCGGTACTGTTCTGTCACTCGCGTTTCGGGAAGTTTCTCAAACCGTGCTGCAACGAGTTTCAATCCTTTTGCTTCAAGCCGGGAAACGATCTCACCTACAAGACCTCGCTGAACCCCGTCAGGCTTTACCATAACAAAGGTGCGGTCCATCAAAGTCTCACTCCTTGTTTGCAGCCTTTTTTCCTGCAGCAGTCCACGAGACCCGTCGCGGGACCCTGCCGAGCTTGTAGTTGTTCTGGCACTTGGTGCTGCAGAAATAAAAGATGGTTCCATCTTTTCTGACATACATCTTGCCCGTACCCGGTTCAAGCTGAACGCCGCAGAAACTGCAGGGATGTTTTTCAACCATTCCCTTCACCGCCTCGACATTTTCTTTGCTTCGCGTTCGGTCTCAAGGAGCATTACGATATCTCCTTCCCGGATTGGACCTACTGTGTTACGGGTAATGATTCTTCCCTTATTGTTACCGTCGAGGATACGGCACTTTACCTGCATAGCCTCACCGTGCATGCCGGTTGAACCAACAACCTCAATCACTTCGGCTGGCGTTGCATCGTCTGCCATAGTAGAATCCTCACGCCTTCAGCGCAGTCAGCTGCCTGGTCAGATCGTCAATCGTTTCTTTTGCCTTACCGGGCTTGACAATTGCAGCAGCAGCGGAACCGACGTCAAGACCGCTTGCAGCGCCAATGTCATTCTGCTTGTTGATAAAGATATAGGGAACTTTCTTCTCATCGCAGAGTGGTCCAAGGTGCATCACAATCTCTTCAGGTTCAACATCGGCACCGATCAGTACGAGCTGAGCTATGCTCCGCTCAATGGCTTTTGTGGCTTCGTTGGATCCTTTCTTGATCTTTCCTGTATCTCGTGCAACTTCAAGGGCTTCAAGCGCCTTGTTCTGAAGCTCTTCCGGAGCCTGCGTTTTTACGTAACCTTTTGCCATAACTCACCTCATTCAGGAGTAGAATGCTCCTTCATTACTCATCAGTCAGCAATGATGTAGCCATATCATTTTATCAGGAGCGGAAATAAAGGTTTGTGAAAGACTTGCCGATAATTAAAAATAACCATCATTTTTATTAACGGTATCTGGTGCTGATTATTCTGCCAGCCGGTATATTTCTGTTCCATCAGAAGAATAAATTTTCTCAAGGTTCGTTACTGAAATGTTTATCTCATAACGTTCACGTTCAGCATCGCCAACGTAGAGGAGGCTGGCATTATATTTTTTCATGAGCTGATATGTCTTATCAGGTTCCTCATAGATGGATTGTACATCAGCCAGTCGCGCACTAAACCAGCCAGTATCATCACCCCGCCACATGTACTCATGAAATGGCATACCAATAATTGCAGGAATCCCGGTGAACGATGAAATCCGCGAGTAATACGTATAGTCCCCTCCCTCAGCCTCAACAATCCGTTCATCGCTCCGCAGTGTCCGCAGATAGGTTATCCCCCCGGCATCCCCGGCATGCGAGTCTTTTAGATACGCAAGCCCATCGAGCGTCCCTGTTCCATAACTCAGATTGAATGGGATGACAAACGGGAGCACGAAGAGAACCCCGACTACGATAACGGTAACGATGCCGGTATTCCGGGCTGAAATGACCGGCAGCTCCCTGACTTCGGATAGCCTTTTTCCGACAATCAGGCATGCTGCATTGCCAAGTATGATCCATGCTGGAAGATAGCATTTGAAGACGGTATTCATCCGGAAATAGGTGTCACCCATGTTATCTTTGAGATAGAAAATCTCACAGAAGATTAAAATAAAAAGTCCGACAGCAGCAAGGATATCTGAAATATCGTAGTGTTTCCGTGCAATGAAATAGATAAGTGGGATTACTGCAATTGCGGCGGCGACATAACCAGTAAGAACAAACGGGATCACCCCGAGTAAAAGATACGGTCGCTTCACCATGTCGCGCCAGAGAAACGCAAAAAAAATGGCAATGAACAATCCATTAACCAACAGGAACTCCAGGGGATCTGATGGGGTATATACAAGAGAAACAGCGCCAGTGTTCGTTTTAAGCTGGAGATAGAAGGGCAGATACCCCAGGATGGCAAGTGGTGGGACAGCTAACAGGTGCCAGTATGATGAAATGCGATCTGTTTTTTTCCTCCCTTTCCAGATGATAAGCGCTATGAAAACGAGGGTAATGGGTGCGTATATCAATACGTCCCAGGTATTGAACAACGGCATGGAGCCAAGACTGAGCGCGCAAAAAATACTGACGAGCCATTTTGCCCGGTATTCGAGGGAGTCCCACCGTTTATAGGCATAGAGGAGCAAAAAGATTAAAAAAACCTGGTTGAACAGGGAGACCACATGGGCATGGACATCGCCCCATATGAATGAGAAAAAGGGATATTCGTTGATAGTATTACTGATTGTTCGTGTACTATCCCAAATAACAGTATTCAATGCTTTACCCTGTGCAATCTGAAAAAAAAAGGATGGGTTCGGGATAAAAAGAACGAGTAAGGGTAACCACCGGAATTTTTCAAGCAGCAGGGTCCCTGTTGCGTACAGGTTAACCGCAGCAAGACTGAAGATCGTCGGAAGAGCGAGGTTGAATGCAATATTTGATGGTACACCGCTGACAATACCAAGACAGCCTAACATCCAGTATCCAAGGTAATAATATACATTCAGGGTACCTCCGGCAAACCATGGGTCGAGCGGGGGTACTACCGGATTTCGCATTACTGATGCAAGAAATGCGTGGTCCATGAATTTTTCTGCATACGATATGGTAGGATTGACAAACCGCACGTCAAGCATAAGGAAAAAACAGATGAGGAATATCATCTCCCAGCGCCACTCTGTCCTGAGTTCATCCAGGGAATAGTGGCGGTAAAAGAGATGGTAACAAAAAAGTACCAGAAATGGCAGAAGGGCAATCTGAACCGGTATCTGGAGAAGGCCACAGTACCAGGAAAGAATGGTGAATACAAGGAGCGATGAGGAGAATGAGACCGGAAATGCAAAGCTCCCGAATGTTTTTTTCAGCGACGGGTAGAAAGCCATCTGAAGCAGCGTAAGGACAACGAGCCAGCTTATCACGGAAAAAATCTGCTGCTCAACGGTCAGCACGATTACCTCCTTCCAATTTTGAATCAAGTGCTGTCCGGATGCTGGGGACAACCCAGTCCCCGAAGTAATAGATGGAGACGACTCCGCCCGCGAGTGTTACAAGGTTTTTAATCAGGTGATCAATTACTGAAATCAGGACAGCGATGTCCATGGGCACACCAAACAGGAAGAATGTCGCGGTGAGCGCAGCTTCATAGGTTCCGATCCCCCCGGGTGTCAGGGGCACTGCTTTGACAAGATTTCCAATAACGATCGCGAGAACGACGATGGCAAAGGGGATCTGTTGCTGAAACATCAGGATTACTGCAACGCAGACAAAAATATCAAGGAGCCAGATGATTATTGAAGTGGATCCCAGAACAATTATTGATCGTACTGATAGCGATGCCCGCTTTATTTCATGGAGCAGGTTGAGAAAGATCTGGATAAATCGGTTTTTCGAAGAAAATTTCCCGATGCACAATAAAATTCCGAAAAATATCACTCCTGCCACGAGTGGCAGTACAACGAGTGTATAGACCCAGGCCGGTGCATCCAGGACAAAGAGCAGGGATACAGCACCGAGAAGTGCCACGGTGACAATATCAAAAACACGCTCTACGACAAGAGAGGATACTCCTTCTGAGTATGTCGTATTATAGTCATGTTTCAGGATGAATACCCGGACAAAATCCCCCAGCCGTGCAGGAACAATGAGGTTTGCAGTCTGACTTACAAAGACACATGCAGTGGCTGAAACGACAGTAATGTGATAATTGAGGCTTTGCAGTATACTGTGGTATCGCCATCCCCGCAACCCCCATGCAAAAAGACAGATCGCAATACCGAAGAGCAGATATTCCAGGGTGAGATGCTGGAGTGCTATGAAGAGCTTATCCCTGACACTATAGAGCATATAAATAATGATGCCAGCGGCTATGATTGTCGGGACAACAATTGCGCTAATTTTTCGATACATGAATCTGCCACCACAACCTCAGGATCGATGAACCCATTTCGAAAATATCTTTCATTTTCACTGTTGTTCCTTTACCCGCCCGCCAGCGTACCGGGAACTCGCGGACGGATGATCCATTGCGTTGTGAGCGGACGAGTATCTCGGTATCCCAGAACCAGTGATTCGAACGAATGGTGGGGAGTATAGGGAGGATATGTTCTTTATTGAAAGCTTTAAAGCCGCACTGGTGATCAAAGATTTTGCTGCCCAGAAAAAATCTTACCAGAAAATTATACGAACGACTTGCTATTTCGCGACCCCCGGACCGCACAATATCGCTGTTGGGCATGAGACGTGATCCTGTTGCAATATCCCCTCCTTCACGTATTGCACCTATCAGCTCGGGAATATGCTGCATATCTGTTGCGAGATCAACATCATAATAACAAACGATCTTTCCTTTGGCTTCATAAATCGCCCGGTTGAGTGCTTTACCCCTTCCCTGTCGTTCGTCACTGTGAAGAAGATGAATGCGGGTATCGCGCTGTTCGTACTTACGTACAAGATCAGCGCTTCCATCAGTGCTGCCATCTTCTGCGATAAGCAGTTCAAATCCGTTCGATATCCGGGACAGGAGTTCAATGGATCTGGGGATAGCAATCTCAAGCGACCGAAGGTCATTAAAAACAGGAATCACTACGGTTATGTCAGGTTCGACCATGGGCACTCCGGGTCCTGAAGCACTCCGTAACTTCGTATCCTGCACGTATTGATCCCTCCATACTTCTTTCGGGGTAATTTGTCCGGGAAAACATCCCTGCCATAAATAATCCCTTTTGTTCATATGCAGGGATGAGATTGCGGTATCCCGTTGTGTACACTGGACCCGCCCAGGGATCGACTGCCATTTTATGCCAGTGGATCTCATCCCTGGCAACAGAAAACCGGGTACAAAAATCCTCAAGCATCCGGGCATCCAGTCGTGGCGGGGTTGTGCCGGTAAAGTAGGATGCCAGGTACACAATATGTTCGCCATATCTGCTGAAAGGAATAAAATTAGTATGGGTCACTACCGCACCATAAGGAGCTGTATCTTTCATATTCAGCCAGTAAATGCCTCCTGTCACCTCCCGTTCTGTGGCGAGCGTCATACATGCAGCACCCTGATAGGGGATAAGGGGCAGTACCGGTCCGCCAATTTTTTCAAGTTCCTGGGGTGGGATGGTAGAAATAATCGCATCATAACGGGTACCATTGGCCTCCCATGCTCCGTTTTTGTGAAAAACTGATGAAACCGGGGATTGTTTCTGAATCACTCCGCCTTTGGTAACAATTGATTTTTCCAAAGCATCGATGAGCAGGTGAAATCCCCCGTTCATATATCCCAGATGTTCTCCGGCAATCCCCCGGTCTGAACGAATTGCAATCCGGCTGAATAACCAGGCTGCAGAAACTTCATTCCTCCGATCCCCAAACTTACTTTTCAGGAGTGGTTCAAAAAAAGATGAATAGATTTTTTTTCCGAGATGCTGGATTATATATTCATCTGCCGTGATCTCATCAAGCGGTTTAAGATCTGTTTTTTTTGCCAGGACCGTAAGTCTTGCGAGTTTCACTTTGTCAATAAACGAGAGTTTCGGATAGAGCAGGATCTGCAGGGGTGTGTTCAGCGGATAGATCTTGTTTCCGGCAAAATATCCGGTCGTGCCCGTTTTCCATTCAATCTTATGGGAAAGGCCCATATCAGTAATCAACGCAAAAAGACTGGTGTCTCCGGAAAAACAGTGATGATAATATTTTTCGATCCAGTAATCGTTGACATTATATGACGAAAGGCAACCCCCAAGGGAGGGCATTTTTTCAAAAAGGTCAACCTCATGCTCCTGCACCAGCCTGCTGGCAGCAACAAGTCCTGTCAATCCCCCCCCGATAATCCCGATCTTCATGATAAGTATTCTATAGTATTTTTCAGGGCGAAATGAAAAAGGCTCCGTATACTACGGTAAATCCGTATTTCACCCTCGGAGAATCTATAAGAAAGTTTTTGTATTGCCGAAATAAACGGTTATAACAGCAAAAGGACTTAAAAGAATTAAAAGAAAGTTATTATCTGTCAGCCCATTGGATGGTGTCAACTAGATGCGCGTGTTTTTCATAGGTTTTGGTCAAGCGGGCGGTAAAATTGTCGATATGTTTATCGATCAGGATAAAAAACTCGGAACAAACAGTTTCAGAGGGATTGCTGTCAATACTGCACGAACTGACCTGATGGGATTAAAAAATGTCGATATGAAAGACCGGATCCTTATTGGGCAGACCATGCTTAAAGGTCATGGTGTGGGAACTGACAATGTAACGGGAGCCCGGGTAACGGCTGATGAAATTGACAGCATTATCAGCGCCATTGATATCAGGGGCACCCATGATATTGACGCGTTTGTAATCGTTGCCGGACTTGGAGGAGGAACAGGTTCCGGGGGTTCACCGGTGCTGGCACGACATCTTAAACGCATATACCGTGAACCGGTCTATGCATTGGGAATTATTCCTGCACCGGAAGAAGGACGGCTGTACTCGTATAATGCAGCCCGAAGTCTGACCACGCTTGTCAATGAATGTGATAACACTTTTATTTTTGACAACAGTGCGTGGAAAAATGAGGGCGAAAGCGTAAAAAGTGCATTCCAGCGCCTGAACAACGAAGTAGTCCGAAGGTTCAGCGTGCTATTCCGGGCGGGTGAAGTTAGCAAAATGGGCGTTGGTGAGATGGTTGTGGACTCCAGTGAAATTATTAACACGTTACGGGGTGGAGGTATCACTTCTGTGGGATATGCGATTAGCGAAGTGATGAGCAAGCAAACGAGAAAGAAACGAGGAATCCTCAGAAATCTGAAGGACAAATTCGGTAAGAAGCAAGAGGCAAACGAAGAAGTCCTGCTCGGAGAGGATAAATCCGCAAAAGTTGTCTCTCTTGTACGCCGGGCGATGCTCGGGCGGCTGACCCTTCCCTGTGATTATTCTACTGCAGAGCGAGCCTTGGTACTGCTTGCAGGTCCTCCGGATGAAATGGATCGTAAAGGTGTTGAAAAAGCGAAAAGCTGGGTCGAAGAGAATATTGCAGGTGTCGAAGTACGGGGTGGCGATTACCCGGTCAATAGTGATTATGTTGCAGCTGTAGTGATGCTGGCTACGGTTGGAAATGCACCGAGAATCAAAGAGCTTCTCGATATTGCAAAAGAGACCAAGGAAGATGTTATAAAGTCCAAGGAGAAAAAATCAACTATGTTCGAAGAAGGTATAGATCCATTATTTGAGTGAGGTTTACCATGAAGGGATTTTTGAAATGGACTGTTTTCGTACTATTACTTATATGCTGCATTCACACCGTATCTGCATTTTCTGTAGAATCGGTCTCTATTGATCCTTCAGGATCCTTGACTCCAAATACTCCGGTAACGGTTTCATTCAAGATTGAAGCTGAAGATTTCACTTCTGATGATGAGATACAAATATTTACGGATCTCGAAAAACCAAAATGGACATATACAATCATTGTAAATGGCATTGAAAATTTACGACCGGTGGAGGGAGGACGTACCCTTACGATCAGTGGTTTTGAGCTTAGCTATAAGTCAGGCGATGAAGTCGTCGTGCGTGTTACGCTGGAAGGTGTCGCTCCTTCTGTGGAAACAACTTCCGACAAAACGTTGGTCCGGGTTACAGAATATAATGACAACAAAGCAATTACAAGTTCGCAGGTTGAAAAAACCGCACTGGTGATCAACTCCGGTGAGGTAACTTCAACTATTGAGTCGAGTGATGCAGCGCTTCAGGTGTACCGGACTCACATCGATGAGAAAGCTGCTCTGGGTATTGATACGTCTGCCGCAGAGGCAAAATATAATGAAGCAAACCAGAAAATAAGTTCCGCCCGATCCCGTCCGTCAAATGAGTATGCCGCAGCAACGGAGGATCTCAAAGCAGCGGCAGCTGCTACAACGGATGGAGAAACAGCCTTAGATAAAGCATGGGCAGAACATGAAGTTGCAGCAGCTCAGGTGCCTATCAACAATGTCGATGCCATTATCGCCTGGTTTAAAGGAAACGCCAGCACGGCTAACGATCAGCAACTCTCGACAATTATTACCAAACGTGAAGTTGCCGTGAGTTATATATCAACTGCAAATGACGATATTGTCGATGGTAATTATGCTCAGGCCCGTCAGAAGGCACAAGATGCCTTTTTAAAAGGAAATGAATCCTATACCGAAGCACTCGCACGACAAAAACAGCTGGGATCAGGATGGAGCCTTCCTATCCCTAAAATAAATAGTACGGTTGGTATTATTATCGCTGTAGTTGCAATTATTTTAATTGTGGTAGGTGTTATTATCTACCGTAAGCGTTCCCAATGGGATGAACTCGGTTAATATCTCCAATAATCCTATAATTTCTCTTTTATCTTTGAGATATACTGCGAGTTTAGTCCCCATTTTTTTTTACAATTTTGGCGAGGTGGGTATACTCTTTTAGTCCCTGTCGCGAATGGGGGTAGCCGATGATCCACGGGAGCTTCTGATTGTTCCTTTAGATTTGGAAATCGTCGCATCTCATAATAATTTTCTGGTGTTAAAAAAGGTTAAAATGGATTTGTTATGAATTATCATGAAACCCTTTGGGGAGTAAAGACATCGATATTGATGCTACCCATTTTGCCATCCCGACGGAGATAATAATCGATCAGACGGTTCTCATTGTCATACCACGAGAACCAGTAACCCAGTTTGTATGTTTTCTTATCGTACCCCTGAATTGACGGATAGCTTGCAGCATCATGGAGAATTATTACACCAGGATTATCCAGTGTAAGAGACTCTTCGTCCGTAACATCACCGTAAAATTTTATTTTTTTCCAGCGCTCGCCCCGATAATACCAGGGAAGCGGCCAGTAATTCTTCGATGCAATAACAATATTGCCGGAAGCATCGATAAGCTGCATCACCTCACGAAGATCTTCAGAATTCTGTACCTGGACGATCGGTTCATTGATATCGGCAGGTACGAATGCAACATGCCATGTCATGAGCATAAGGAACATGCATCCGATAATGGCAAATACTATTTTTTGCCAGTTTATCTTATACACTGCAATAAAGCACAGAGGGAGCAGCTGGGGGATGATCAGCCAAGGCACCTTCTCACCAACAATTGCATAAAAAGCCATAATCAGGATCATCCAATAAATACAGAACCTGAAGAAATCATCTGATTTGGAATAGCCGGGTTTCTGAGTTTTTAACTGCTGCAGGCTCAAAGCGGCCAGTTCAGAAACAGGGATTGTCGAATTGCGATATTTTAACCGGTGTTTGAACCGGGTTATGCAGAGGGATGGATTAAAACCCTTCAACAGGAACTGAAGTGTTCCGATAATACCGAGAATAAAAATCGGCAATTCGTAGAGAAGAAAAAGCGGGATATAAAAGAACCAGGGTCCTCCTAACCGCTGCTGGTTATGCATTGCAGTCCAGTGCTCAACAGCCCTGTACCAGCCAGTTGTATTCAAAACGAAATTCTGGCCGATGAGAGTATCGATATGAGCCCCGAATGCTGAATACATGACACTCATGATGGCAAAGACAACAAATGCACCGAGAATCACATCATACTTCCAGCCCCGGGGGAGTCGGAATGTCCCCTTCCAGATGGCATAGATAAAAAAAGATGCAAAGATAAGAATGATAACCGGCATCTCTTCCTTGCAGCAGAGCCCCCCGGCTGCAGCTATTGCTGCGATGATCGCAAATCTCGTTAGTCCGTATTCGAAATAATATAAAATGGCTACAAGGAGGAGGAGCGAGAAAAAGAGCATGAAGATATCATGCCGCAGAAAGCGTGAGAAGTATACCATATCCGGAGAAAGCGCAAGAAGGAGAGCTGCGAAGATAGTCTGTTTTTTATCGATATATCCAATACGGTAGATACAATACACAAGGGGAATGAGCATTGTTCCAAAAAGTGAAGGGAGTAACCGGGCTACGAGATCTGAATCTCCAAAAAGATGGAACATACCAGCAGTAACGTAGTAGAGAAATGGTCCGTGATAACTGGGATCATATACCCAACCACCTGTTGTCAGCAATTCATAAGAAAACCACGAATGAATTGCTTCATCATGGTGAAGCAACTTGAGATCAAGCTGCCAGAAACGTAAAAAAATCGTAAGTAAGAATATTAAAAAGAAAATTCTTTCAAATGAAAAAAAAAGTCTGATTTTATGGGAAAATTCAGCGGCCTGCTGCACGCCGCACCTTCAACTCTCTAATACAATTTCGATACCGATATCTTTTGGAACCTGAATACGCATGAGCTGCCTTAGTGCCCGTTCATCTGCATCGATATCTATCAGGCGTTTATGAATACGCATCTGCCAGCGGTCCCATGAAGCGGTCCCCTCCCCATCAGGGCTCTTGCGGATCGGTACAACCAACCGTTTTGTTGGGAGTGGTATCGGACCAGCCAGATTTACACCTGTGCGTTCTGCTATCTCGCGGATTCTGTCACAGACCATCTCTACTTTATTAAAATCAGTACCTGTCAGGCGAATTCTGGCTTTTTGCATGTTATTTCCACCAAAAAATTATCTCATTTGTTTTGCCTGAATGGCGATACACATTCCGGCGGCGATCGTTGATCCCATATCCCGGACAGCAAATCTTCCCAGTTGCGGGAGCTCTTTGACCGTCTCAATGACCATAGGTTTTGTCGGTTTGACTACGACAATTGCAGCGTCACCCGTTTTGAGGAATGTGGGATTTTCCTCTTTGGTCTGACCTGAACGTGGATCAAGTTTCTTTTTGAGTTCCACGAATGTACATGCCGTCTGTGTTGTGTGGCAGTGGAAAACCGGGGTATACCCTACTGTAAGTGCACTTGGATGCTGGAGCACGACTATCTGTGCTGTAAATTCATCGGCAACGGTGGGGGGAGCTTCTGCTGGTCCACAGACATCACCACGGCGGATATCTCCTTTTCCGATACCACGGACGTTGAAGCCGACGTTATCCCCCGGGACTGCCTGGGGAATTTCTTCATGGTGCATCTCGATGGACTTGATTTCACCATCCTTATTGGCGGGCATGAATGAGACCTTCATTCCCTTTTTCATGATACCGGTTTCTACACGGCCGACAGGAACAGTGCCAATACCGCTAATGCTGTAAACATCCTGAATTGGCAGACGGAGTGGCTTATCAGTCGGTTTGTCAGGTGATTTGAACGTGTCGAGGGCAGGAATAAGGGCAAGACCTTTGTACCAGGGAGTTTCAGGGCTGATTACCTTAATATTCTGACCTCCCAGAGCGCTGATCGGGATGAAAAGAGTTTCGTCAGGTTTGTACCCTACCATTTTAATGAGATCGGAGAGGTCTTTCTTGACTTCATTGAAACGTTTCTCATCGAATTTTACTGCATCCATCTTATTGATTGCAATAATTATCTGGGTGATTCCAAGGGTTCTGGCGAGGAAGACATGTTCCTTTGTCTGCTCCATAACCCCATCAGGAGCTGCTACGACAAGAATTGCAGCATCAGCCTGGGATGCACCGGTGATCATGTTCTTGACGAAGTCACGGTGTCCGGGGCAGTCCACGACCG
>DADR01000057.1 GCA_002495055.1 Methanoregula sp. UBA247
AACATGGCCTTCCCCGAGGTCTGGTAATCCATCCTCAACGATCAAAAACACCATGGATGCATCAAGCATCCACTTTTTTTCTTACCTTGACTGCTGGCAATGATAACCAGGGCACTATTTTTCATTCGTGAGCAAAGCGAGGAAAAATTATTAAAAGATACAACGGCCATTTCAGCCGATGGTGTGCTCATAGAGAATTCTGATACCGATCAGAACCAGGATCAAACCCCCAAAGATCTCCATTTTATTACCCAGGATTGTTTCCAGCTGCTCACCCAGCATAACGCCCGCAAAGGAGATGACAAAACAGAACGATGCCGATAATGAGCGCCGGGACGAGCGCTGCGGTCTGGAGCACCCCGAAACTGATACCGACCGCAAGGGCGTCGATGCTGGTTGCAAGGGAGAGAACGATCACCGGGACAAACCTGATACTATCAATCTGGGGTTCATCTTCATCCCCCCATATACCTTCCTGAATCATTTTTCCACCGACGATCGCAAGCAGGATGAATGCGATCCAGTGATCATAGGTGGAGATGAGCCCGATCAGGGAAATCCCGGCTACCCAGCCGATCACGGTCATTCCGGCCTGGAATGCGCCAAAACAGAGGGCAATAATCATAGCAGCGTGGAAAAGTCGTGTCTTTGTTGTCGCGCCGATAGCAAGTGAGACAGCAAAACAGTCCATGGAGAGGCCGATACCGATAAGAGCCGGGGTCAGGAGATCCATCTGTGCCTGAAAGGTAGGCGGGAGGATCTGATAAGCTCACGCATTGCCCGGATCACCGGTGACAAGGCGGGGATCATCCCGGGCAAGCGCGAGTGCTTCAAGGGCACTCTTCTCCTTGTCCTTGATTTCAAGCATCACGTCAAAGTCCGCAGGCCGGGTTTCTTCAAGGAACTGCCGGAAATCTTCTGCAACGATATGCTCTGCATGTGCCCCTGTCCGTTTACCCGGTTCCTGAGAGCTGTAATCGATCATCGGGATACCGTCATTGTTTTTCCAGGTTTCCCGAACGGGACTGAGCAGGGAGAGAAAACGCTCACCATTGTTATAGAGGGAATGGTGGAATGCGTCCGCAATGACGGGGATACCAGTCAGCTCGTGAATGGCAAGGCAGTCACTGAGGGTGTACAGCCGTTCATCATTCTCAATCACGAGCCGGTCCTGCATAACTGTATCAAGCAGGACATACTGTTTTACAAACCGATCGATACTTGCTGGTTTATCCCCATAGACACCCCCGGCATGGACCTGAACTTTTGCCGATGTATCAAGTCCCATCAGATCGAGAACCTGCACCTGGTACTTGAGATCGTCAATGCTGCGCCGGAGTACCTCTTTTTTCGGTGCATTGAGGAGGACAAACTGGTCCGGGTGCATGGAAATCCGGAACCGGTGCTTCCGTATATATTCCCCGATTTCCAAAAACTCATCTGCAAAATGTTTTTGCCAGGAAAATGTGCAGACCGGGTGTGATGCAAAGGGAATTATGTCAGAAGTGATCCGGAAAAAGAGTATCCCGTGATCTACATTATAGGAAAGAATTTTCTTAAGGCAATCGAGGTTTGCCTTTATAATTTCTCTCAGCCGCCCTTCAGAATATGAGGCGAGGCGAAAAGTTCGGGAGGGCGTGCATCCAATCGAACGGTTGATACAAGGATATCCGATACGCATACAAGAAAAAGCCTGACCGGCGCCTCATTTTGTTTTCAGCGTCTTTCCGATACTCCATGCGTCACCGGCACAATCCCCAACTCTCCAGTACCGGTTGTCCGGCATCGTGAGCAGGAGGGGATTGACTTTCTTAATATCCAGTTTACGATCAGTAAGATACTTTTCTTCTGTGTAGGACGCGATAATTTCGCCGATGTAAAAATTATTCGTAGGATTTTCAACCGTAATCTGCAGCTGGCACTCGATGGAAAGCGGGCATTCGCTTATCATCGGTGCGGTTCCGAGTTCCCCAAAATATACGTCAAAGAGTGCTGCCTTATCAGCATCCTTCCCGGAAACCAGCCCGCAATAATCCGTTTTTGCCACCATTTCTGCTGAAGGAAAGTTAATGCTGAAGGTTTGGTTCTCTTCGATCCCACGGACAGAGTGGTGGTGTCTCCCGACGCCACAACCAACCGTTGGTGGATTTGCATTGACACGGGTTATCCATCCCAACACCATGAAATCTGGTTTCCCATCCACAAGTGTGCCGAGGAGGGTAACCGGCATAGGATACATGAATACATTCCTGCCTGCAGAAATTTTCCCCATAGGTCCATTCACCAGCTCTGCTATGGGAGGGACAGCATAAAAAAGGATTGTTACCGGGGATTCCCCCCGGGAGTGTCACGGGGTCTTCTTGAAGTCCAGCGCCGCCGAGTTCATGCAGTAGCGTTTGCCAGTCGGGAGTGGGCCGTCGTCAAAAACATGGCCAAGGTGTGCACCGCAGCGTGCGCAGAGCACCTCAGTTCGTACCATCCCGCCAGAAGTATCATTATGGGTACGGACATTCAGTGGTGAAACCGGTGCGGAGAAGCTTGGCCAGCCAGTTCCGGAATCAAACTTGACATCCGATAAAAAGAGATTGGTGCCGCAACAGACGCAGGAATAGATCCCGTGTTCCTTGAATGCATGGTATTTACCGGTGAAGGCATATTCGGTACCCTGTTTACGGGATACGTTGAACTGTTCTGGAGTAAGCTGTGCTCTCCATTCCTCATCCGTCTTAATGACAGGAGTAATTTTTTCGATCTTCCCGGTCCGGGCGTTATAAAGCGATATCGTACTCCCTGATTTTCCTGAAGTGTCCATCCTGTATGCTCCTCAATTAAGTGATGGAACAGCCGGAACATAGAACTTATGATCAGGGCACCGTGCCCTGCGAGCATTATATGCCAAAGAATGCCAGTATCCTGCTTTTAGTATCTTTATGGAAAATCTTTGCACCTTCCTTGAGATTGCGTACATCTTCTACCGTATAGAGAATATCAGGATGTTGCGTTGAAAGAACACGTAACAAACGTCCGAGTTCCGCACGGGGTACGATCATGAAGATGATGGCGACCGTGTTTGAAAAACTCCCCGATCCCTCAATTCTCGTCATACCGTATCCGAGCGTGGAGAGCTCAGTGATGAGCGGCTGGGGATCATTGGGGGTGATAAGCCGCACGATTACATGTCCGAGGGATATCATCGTCTCGATCTGCATACCAAGCAGGGTCCCGAGGCCATATCCGGCAAGATAGGCAAACAGGTTCCAAAAATCGCCAAGGTTGGTGATGACAATACCTGTTGAAAGCAGCCATATACCGGTTTTTGTAATGCCGATCCAACCGGCAAGGTTTGCGTGCCCGCGGTTGACATAGATCGTCCTGACCGTTTCAAGGCTGGTTTCAACGATCCGGGCGATCAGGATAATAAGCGGTAATGTCGCTGCCCCTAGTAGTGCCGGTCCGATTCCCTATCACACTCCTGATCATAGTAGTCTTACGGAGACTCTTGAATAGCTTGTGGAATGAGGATCAAGGATTACCCGTCGGTCTATGCAATTTCCCGGGTCACACTCTGTTTCACCTGACAAATCCTTAAACACCTGTTGACATTACCCGCTGCTTCACGAATTGAGAGTAAAAACGATCTTTCCATCCCTGAAAATGGAGATCAGACCTCCGCTCTGCGAGACCACGACTCCGATTGATGTGGTGACCTGAGTTATGCCGGCGACTGATGAATGCCGTGAACCCAGCCCTTTGGGAAGGTTCACTTTACTCATGTCCACGGTGATACACCTCCCTGCCGCTTCGACGATCCCGGAACCCGTGACGAGGAAAGCCCCGTCCAGCTGGGCAAACTCCTTGATATTTCCCCGGATCCCAACATCTGTTATCTGCCGTTCTGCCTCAAGATGACCAAAGAACGGGTTTAAGACAAACTGTTTCGAATGGTTCAGGACGTTTTTTATATCGCCGACAACAAAAGAGGTCCCGATTGCCTCTCCCTCGCGTCCTTCCCGGGCAATTTCCATAGCGACCTCTATGACAGAATCCAGTACTCCTGGAGTGACGTCAGTTCCTGAACAGATCGTTTCCAGTTCTTCCGGTGAAGGCAGGTTTTCCGACATCTGACCTGCCCTCGGTAAAAATGCCTTCGGGATATCCGGCGCAGGGAACGGTCCTCTCCCTCGTTGAGTGATCTGGACGATGACCACGATAGCCAGGACGATGATGGCCGTGGCGAGGATAATGAGATACACCGGGGGGTCATTGTTCAGCGGGGGGCTCGACGCGGCCTGTTGGGGGAGGGCAGGGATCCCTTCTTTGAGGTCCAGGGTAATTCTCTTGATGGTTGACTGGCCGTCGGATTGGTTTCCCGTGATAGTAATAGTGAAAATCCCGGGACTGGAGTACTGGTAGGTTATCGGGAAATCCGAAGATTTCGTAGTGTTTCCGTCATTCCAGTCAACGCTCACCGACTCGATGGTGACGCCCGGTGATACGGAATTCAGATTCCCGTTCAGCGTGACATTCATCCTGTCGATCACCGGCTCCAGGAGGGTCAGAACCGGTGCACCTGTCATCATTCCTGGTCCCCCCGGGACCGATGTGTTTAGCGGAGAAGGAGACGTTCCGGGGATGACCGGTTGCGCAACAGAACAGTTCGCGGTTCTGGTAGTATTCTGCCCGTCAGACTGCAGCGCCGTGATCGAAAGATTATAGGTACCTGGACTGCCGTACGTATGCGAATACGGGAATCCATGGTATTCCGGCGTTAGATTGTCTCCCCAGTCCCAGCGGATGCTTACTATGGTCAGGTTTGCCGAGCCAGGAGCGGCTGTCCCGTTCAGGGTACAGGTGAGATTTTCGATATCGGAGGTTTCGAGGATTAGGAAGGGATGAGGATTGTCGGCAATGGTCGTGTTCTCATGATCCGGAAGAACCCCAGGACTCGTTGTTGCCGGCGGGCTGGTAACCCCCGGTTCTGCGATGGTCGTTACCTGCGAGTCTGGAGTGGTATTATCCAAAATCTCTGCAAAGACAACGCAAGGCAATACGAGGAGGCTGATGCACATAATAGCAGTGATCAGCCTTACTCCGGAAGTCGTTTCCCGTTCATGACGCATAGAAAAACCGGTCTGTCAGTTCATTAGAAATATCGTAATGCTTGCTCTTAAATACGGATGTTCCCGCTCTTGGGCGCAAAGAGGGATTTACTCGTATTTTCTCTATTCAGGCTGAAGAGATATTCATCTGTGGCCGGACGATCGGGCACCTCATTGCCTGCATATGTGCAGGGTCGCTCGATCAAGGAATCATTTTTACAATTGTTCAATAAAGATCCGGTTATCAATATACATACCAGAGACACAAAATGAAGATAATGGATATCCTCTGAAAGACGGGAAAGATATAACATACCTTTTTCATTGGATAGAAAACCGATATCCTTATCGTGAGATCCATGAAACTGGTATCAGAATCTAACGGGAGAAAAGGAAAAAATGGCGGATGTTTGTCCGGGATGTGGAAAGCCGGTTGCTGATGAAAATTTTAAATTTTGCCCTAATTGTGGATTGAAGCTGCCTGATTTATCCCCGATACAAAAAGATCAATCCGTATCTGCCCTGGAACAGGATACATCACAAAACACAGAACCTTTGATACCAGGTAAAGCAACAAAAAAGCGATCGACGCTTGAATGGATCATACTATTTTGCGGTGGAGCAATTCTTTTGGTTGTAGTATCTGCAATTCTTTCAATCGCATTTTTAACGCCTGTATCAACAGAAATAACCCAGACATCATCGGCAAATTTTCAGAATGTTACTACTCCTTCATTCACTTCAGCTGCTGCCACGGTTGTCCCGACGCTGTATAATGATCCTTATCCTGACGCATTGCCCCTGAATTCAGCGTATCATATCGAAAATACACTTAATAATCTTCGATATTCCCCAGAACTGTATCCAAATCAATCATATGCCACAAAAAATGACGTTTCTATACAGATAAAAAGGGTTTCTTTATGGGATTCATATACGATCCAGACACCGGTAAAATATCAGACTGTCGGTCCTTCAGCAGACAAAAAATTCATGATTGTTATCCTTGAAGTAACAAATTATGCAGGGAATGAAATTATTATTTCACCCTATCCATCGAATTTTGAACTTAAATATGATGGTTCAACCTATTTTCCGGAGGAAATAGACTATCCTGTACAGGCTGCGAGTATCAGCTATAAATCCGAAGGTATTGGCAGAAATGAAAAAACGGGAGGGGCATTACTATACGAAGTACCTTCATCCCTGATGCTTAATCGATCGTATATACAACTGAAATACAGCGATGATAACGAGAAAAATCCCGTCTGGCGTTTGAAATAATTTTGTTAATTTTCTGCGTATGAACTCAAACTTTGTTCCTGATGGGGGGGTAGAAGAAACGTTATTCAGCTTATCAAATATTAAAATGAAAGAATGTGAAGCATTTAAGCAAAGCAATTTGATTTCTGAGGGTAAGATGAAAGTGTACTGGTTGTCGATTCAAAAAAAATAGCAAAACCTGGCAGCGGAAACGGTACCAGCCCGAAGAAATCAGGGAATGGGACCGTACCTCTCCTCATTTCCGTTATTACACAAATGGTTGAAGTCAAACCATGGCAGATCACGGCTCTCTTTCCGATGATCATACCTGTGCTTGTTCCAGCCGGTACGAGTACCAACCGAGCCGGTTAGCCCCGTTCTGCTCATAAAACTGCAGGGAAGGTTTATTCCACGTGAGCACCATCCAATCCATTCGTCCGCACCCGCGGATCCTTGCCTCGTTCCGGCAGAAGTCAAAGAGACGTTTACCAAAACACTCCCCCTGGTAATCTTCGAGCACGAAAATATCTTCAAGGAACAGGATGGGCCGGGCAAGAAATGTAGAATAAGTGAAGGAGAATGTGACATACCCGATGGACTTGTCTCTAATCCTGCCGATATACCCCTCAATTTTCGGGGGTGTTTGCATGAGATCAACCTTCAGTCGTAACCAGGCCTCCTCACACGGCGGATCAAGCCGCTCATACGCGGCTTGACAGTCGAGCAGGTACAAAAACTCCGCAAAGGTCTCCTCGCTCACTCGTTCAATGGTAAACTCAGGCTTAAGGAAAAACATCGTTTCGTGAACCCGAATCAAAATCCAATTCTCATCAACGGTTCATTAAAAAATATTTTTTGTTTTCCTATAAGGATCCCGTTACAACAGGAACGTTACAATGGCAACTATAACAAATATTATCACAAGCCATTTTGCGATTTCCATGGTGAAACCGGCAATCCCCTTCATGCCCATTATAAAAAAAACCAAGGCAAGGATGAGGAAAATTACTGCAAGATAAATTAAATCAGCCATTGTTCACCTCCCATTACTTCTTCTTCAATTTTGATCCGGCCTCGTGTACCGCGATTTTTGCATCAGAAACGGCTTTGTGGACACCTATTTTTATATCATCTGATACTTTCTGGGTTTCCTCCCCTCCACCTTTTAGTATATTATGTGCGGCAACTTTTGCATCATCATATACTGCATGTGCAGCCACGTTGGCGTCATCAACGGCCTTGTTTGCCTTAACTTTCAGGTTATCAGTCATTAGCGTTCAACTCCTTTCCCTGATATGATTTTTTACATTTCGACGATATATTCAATTTTTTCCATTATCAGGGCTAACCATTACATAGCGGGAAGGTATATCAACACTACCCGTTGTTACAAAATCTGAAACAATTCGGAATGTCCGGGGTTTGTTGCCGGAAATATATCATGCATAGCTTTTGCCGGTCGTCATCCGTAATAAAAAAAGGTTTTTCCTTCTTTTTTTCCAGTTATTCAGGTATCCGGATACCTGGTAATTAATCAAGGGATCAGTGTCAGTGTTCAAATTTTGTAACGTCTGATTAGTCTTTTATACATAATCCGCAATATACCGGCTTGCTTTGGTACAGGTACACAACCAGGTTACATTACCCGGTGATGCCTATATCACACGAAAAAAAGTCAGATCCCGGAATTGGAAATCGGCATTTGAGCGAATGATGAAAATATCTAAGGGATTTTATGGTGATTTTCATGGATGATATAACTTCACAGGACGAAGAAAAAGCACGACAACAGGCTTTGGAAAAGGGACGGCAAGAGGAACAGAACCGGGTGCGGGATGAACAAAAAGCCCGTGAACAGGCAACAGAAAAGGGACGGCAAGAGGAACAGACCCTTCAGCGGGAGCGCGATAAGGCGATGGAAACAGGACGAAAAAAGGGGCTGGAAGAAGAACGGGCCCGGCAAAAGAGAACCGGCGGGTCCGGGATGATGGTTATCCTTGGTATCATTGGGTTAATAATTGTGATTCTGGCGGTTGCATTCCTGACATTGTCTGTTTCAGTCACGAGCGTATCCGCAGGAACCTCCCTGCCTTTCACGACCAGTTATGGGGTTTCATTCCCTGAAGGGCAGACAATCACCATAGGCAACACTCACATCAACGTCCTCTCGTACCAGAACGAGTTAATCTCGGATATTGATGGCGACCGGCAGAAATTGGTAGTGGGAGAGGACAGGATTATTTCAGAAAGGCGTGCAGTGATCACCACCCTGGGCGCAATCACGCTCATGGATACCAACTTCAATATAAACCTGAAGTATAAAGGTGAGCGGGACAACCGGGCGTACTTCGATATGGCAGTACACACGTCAAAACAGGTACCGGATATCCTCCTTAATCGGCTGCTTCCACCCGAGATTGATGCAAGGCCTATATGAGCGGAGGAAATCTATGAAAATCAAGTACACAATCGCAATTTTTGGAGTACTGTTCCTCATACTTCTCTTCACGGGATGTACCAGTACATCCCCGCCAGTGCAGGCACCGACTCCTGTTCCTACAACTGCTGTGGCGATATTATCGCCAACCCCCACCCCAACCCCAACCGCAGTCCCCTATCCGAACGCTCTGGCGCTGGAACAATACGCAACATTCGGCAGTGCGGATATGATCGGCCAGGCCACGATCTATGGGTTTGATATTAAACCAAACTACACCTGGACGTCACCCTCATGGAACAGTCCCAGCGAGCAGGGAGCTGCATCCCCGCCGCTTGAGACTCAGCGTGGCTATAACATGGAGGAGCCCCAGTCAGGGAACACCTTTCTGTTCATATACGTCCGTGTCATGAATCCCGGTAAAAATGCCGTGTATGCTCCCTCGGCGAAACAGTTTGTAGTGAACAGTAATGGGATGTTCTATAATTACTCACCAGTCCACAGTTCCGATGTAATTATTGACAAAGTCCCCGGGACGCAGTACGATTACCAGATCGGGCGGGGCGGGACAGTAGGGTTCATCCAGCCTGGTGACAGTAACAAGGCAGAAGGTTACCTCATCTATGAGATACCGTCCACGTTCTCTCCCAATGCTACCTACGTCGTGAGCAATCTCGACTATCAGAATCAGGCAGTCTGGAACCTTGGTTGAAGGGCACTTCTGTTCATCTTCCGGGTCCGGTCACATGCAAGGAAATTAGTCGGGGAACTCCGTTTCCCCGCTTTCCTGTGCATCCTTGCGTCAAGTGCAGGGATTACTTTTGTCCTGATCATGGATATCATGTATGCATGTAAGGAGAAAAAAGGAGGGAATTCCTTGAATTATTGAGGAAAATTACAGATTTTTTAGTATCATAAATTTTTTGTTCGTGAGACATAAAAACCACTCTTTCAGCGTGTTTCAAAAATTGCAATAAAGAGAAATCCTTTTAAAGTCACTAAAAAGGTTTCTTGTACTGAAATAATAAAAAAAAAAGGAATGATAACGGTCATCATAGATAGTAGAGAGAGGCTGACATGAAAAAAAATAGGGCTATAACAATCGCAGGAACGGCGGATTTCGAAAAATCGCCCTCAGGGATCAAGGGCTTTGACGATATTACCGGAGGCGGGATCCCGAAAGGTCGCCCCTCGCTAGTCAGCGGCGGTCCGGGGTGTGGGAAAACACTCTTTGCGATGGAGTTCATCGTTCGGGGGATCACCGATTACGGGGAACCGGGAGTCTTCATCGCATTCGAGGAGAAGATCGACGACCTTAAGAAGAATTTCAAGTCGATGGGATTCGATCTCGAAGACCTCGTTCACCGGAAAAAACTGGTCCTTGACCATATCGCTATCGATCGAACTGAAATCGAGGAGACCGGCGAGTACGACCTCGAAGGACTGTTCATCCGGCTCGGCTCAATGATTGATGAGGTCGGCGCGAAGCGGGTCGCCATCGATACCTTAGAAGCCCTCTTTTCCGGCTTTATGAATGAGGCGATTCTCCGGTCGGAGCTGCGCCGGCTCTTCCTCTGGTTGAAAGACAGGGGCGTCACCGCTGTTGTCACTGGCGAGCGGGGGGACCGGACGATCACCAAGTACGGTCTTGAAGAGTATGTCGCAGACTGTGTCATCACCCTTGACCACCGGCTCATGAACCAGATTGCGACCCGGCGCCTGCGCATCGTCAAGTACCGCGGCAGCATTCATGGTACTGACGAGTACCCGTTCCTGATCAGCAGCGATGGTATCTCCGTCCTCCCGATTACCTCGCTGTCCCTTACTCACCAGGCATCGGATGAGCGGATATCCACCGGCATCCCCCGGCTCGACACAATGCTCGGGGGAAAAGGGTTCTACCGCGGGTCATCCATCCTTGTCTCCGGGCAGGCGGGGACTGGCAAGACAAGCATCGCCGCGACGTTCATCGATGCAACCTGCAAGCGCAACGAGAAGTGCCTTTTCTTCATCTTCGAGGAATCTGAGAGTCAGCTCCTGCGGAACATGAAGTCGATCGGGATAAACCTTGAGCCATGGATCAAATCCGGTCTCCTGAAAGTCCATGCCGTCCGCCCAACAGCATACAGCCTCGAGATGCACCTCTCCCTGATGCTGAACCTTATCGGGGAATTCAAGCCCAGAGTTGTGGCTGTTGATCCCATCTCCAACCTCTACCCCATTGGTGACGACATCCAGGTTCGCTCGATGCTGATGCGTCTCATTGACTTTGCCAAGTCCCTTCAGATAACCGGGCTCTTCACCAACCTTTCGAACGACGTGAATTATGGCGCCTATGCATTCGAGCCGACCGAGATGCACGTATCTTCCCTTATGGACGCGTGGCTGATCCTCAAGAACGTCGAAGGCAACGGGGAGCGGAACCGAGCGTTCTCCATCATCAAGGCGCGGGGGATGGGTCACTCGAACCAGCTCCGCGAGTTTGTCCTGTCGGATAAGGGCATCCAGCTCCTCGATGTGTACAAGGGCAGCGAGGGCGTCTTCTTTGGCTCCTCCCGTATGGCACAGGAGAGTGCGGAGATCGACGACCAACTTCACAAGAACGAGGATATCAAACGGAAGAAGCGCGAGCTCGAGAGTAAGAGGAGGCTGATGGAAAACCAAATCACGGTGCTGAAAGAGCAATTTTCACGTGACGAGGAAGAGATGCAGATCCTTATAGGGCAGGACATCTCCCGCGAGAAATCGGCAGAAAAGACCAAGAAGGAGATCGCGACCCAGCGACAGGTCGACAGGTGAGAAAGATATTCCGACCAGCTATTTTGGGAGGTGAATCATTTGCCAATAAAACCAAAAACCCACGATAAGGAGATGAAGAAGCACAAAGCGGCTGCGGGAGAGGCATGGATCCTGCGGCTGTACGTAGCGGGGCAGACCTCGAATTCTTTGACCGCTTTTGAGAATCTCAAGAAGATCTGCGAGGAGCACCTTGGCTGCCAGTATACTATCGAGGTCATTGACCTCCAAAAAAATCCTCAACTCGCAAAAGACCACCAGATAATCGCGGTTCCCACCCTGATCCGGAAGCTCCCGACCCCGGTAAAGAAGATTATCGGGAACCTTTCCAACACCGAAAAAGTCCTCGTGGGACTGGACCTGAGGAAGGTGACGTGAGGTGAAGACTGCTGCAAAAAAGAAGGAAAAAAGCGATGTGACCGATGAGTACGAGACGGCATTAAAGAAACGAAAAACTGCGCACTACGTACTCCGGCTCTACATAGCGGGCAACAACTCCCGGTCACAGAATGCAATCGAGAATGTAAAGAAGATTTGCGAGGAAAATCTGAAGGGGAGGTACGAGCTGGAAGTGATCGATATCTATCAGGATCAGACGAAGAACCCCGTCGATCTCGTGCTGGCAGCACCGACGCTCATCAAGCAGCTGCCTCTGCCTCTCCGGAGGATGATCGGAGATATGACTAACAAGGAACGCATCCTCGTCGGTCTCGATCTCTGGCAAAAGGCAACCTAGGGGCGAAAATTTCGTAAGGGGAGGGACATTAAGAACGATGAAACGCGAGATGGTGAACCTTAAACAAGAGATTGAGGAGCTCAGGGAAAAGAACCGTGAACTCGAAGAGACTCTTGACGCCATTCGTTCTGGTGAAGTAGATGCCATCGTTGTTACAAAAGGCACTTCCCGGCAGATCTATACACGGGAGGGAGCTGATCTCCCGTACCGTACCCTCATAGAGAATATCCGTGAAGGTGCACTTACTCTCTCCCGGACCGGTATGATCCTGTTCTCCAACACGCGGTTTGCTGACATGATTGGGATTTCTCCAGATAAGGTACCCGGCACGTCCATCTTCGATCACATTTGTTCGGAATACCACTCTGATATCAAGGAAGGGCTTTCCGGGATAGGGAAAAAGCCATGCCGGATCCATGTCCTCATCAAACAGAGGGATGGTTCTCTCCCGGTCCTCATCTCCTTGAACCCGCTCTCCGCTGATGAGGACACGAAAATCAGCGTTGTGGTTGCCGACCGGAGAATAGATGAAGACCAGATCTATTTGCAGGCACGGATGCTCGATGCAGTTGGCGATGCGGTCATCGCGGTCGACACCAACCACAAGATCATATTCTGGAATGAGGCAGCGACCAGGATGTACGGCTGGAAACCGGAAGAAGTCATCGGCCAAAACGTGGTCGAAATTACGGTTCCGGAATTATCAAAAGAGGACACACTGAAGGTCTTCGCACAGCTCGAAAAGGGAGAGCCCTGGTCAGGGGAATACTGCGTGCAGCACCGGGATGGCCATCAATTTCCTGTTCGTGTCATCGACTCCCCCGTTTTCGATGACGCGGGGAATCTCATAGCGATTATCGGTGCAAGCCACGACATCAGCGAACAGAAGTCCATTAATGACACGTTGCGACACAATGAGGAGAACCTTCTGCAGGCTCAGGAATTGCTGGATGCCGTAACAAAAGGAACAGATGTGATTATGGCTGCGCAGGATGTAAACTTCTGTTATACTTTTTTTAATCAGGCGTATAAAGAAGAGATAGCACGAATCACCGGTAAAGACCTTACCCTTGGTGCCAGCATGGTTGAATTGTTCGCAGAAATACCGGAAGAGCAGAAAAATACAATAAAAGAGTGGAGCAAGGTACTGCAAGGTGATAATGTAAACCAACGGATAGAGTTCACTCATCCCAATAAGAACAGCAGAGTCTATCAGGTACTCCACACCCCCCTCCGGAATATTCAAGGAGATATCATAGGTGCCGGAGAGGTTGCATTTAATGTCACCAAACAGGTACAAGTGGAAGAGGCACTGCGGGAAACAAAGGAATATCTTGACAACCTCATCTCCTATGCCAATGCACCCATCATTGTCTGGGACCCGCAATTCCGTATTACCCTGTTTAACCGGGCATTTGAACATCTGACAGGCAGGAAAGCAAAGGATGTTATCGGGAAACAATTTGACATTCTTTTACCTGAGAGTTATCTGACTCCGTCAGTGGATCTTATCAGAAGGACCCTTGAGGGAGAGAGATGGGATAGTGTGGAAATACCCATTCTCCACAATGACGGGGGAATCAGGACAGTACTCTGGAATTCTGCTGCAATATTAGGACCTGACGGGAAAACTATTGTGTCGACGATTGCTCAGGGACAGGATATCACCGACAGAAAGAAAATTGAGTCCGAGTACCGGCAGCGGGCTGAAGAATATGCAAAAATGAATGTGGCGCTCGAGCAAGAGATCCGGCAGCGGAAATTATCCGATACAACACTTAAAAAAACCCTGTCACTCCTTAATGCATCGCTTGAATCAACAGCAGACGGTATCCTCGTAGTCGACCTGCAGGGCAGAATCACGAATTACAACCAGAATTTTATGAACATGTGGAGTATTCCCATGGATTTGCTGGAATTACGGGAAAACGAGAGGGTAATTAATTATGTCTTGTCACAACTCAAAAATTCCGAAGAATTTCTCGCACGCACATATGAGCTTAACATACATCCAGCACGCGAGAGCTTTGACATGATAGAATTTATTGATGGAAAAATCTTTGAACGCTATTCAAAACCCCAGATAATTGGAGACAAAGTAGTCGGCAGAGTCTGGAGTTACCGGGACATTACCGATCGCAAACGTGCTGAGGAAAAACTTGTTGCATCCATTAAGGAAAAGGAAGTCCTGCTCCGTGAAATCCATCACCGGGTAAAAAATAACCTCCAGCTGATCTCGGGCCTGCTGGATATGACCCGGATGCGGACTGAGGATGAATCAACGAACAGCATCCTCACTGATATGATGCTCAAAATTCAGACCATGGCACAGATCCACACCCGGCTCTATGAAAGCAAACAGTTTGGAAGGATCAACATATCAGCCCAGTTCAGGGACCAGATAGCGGCGTTATCAAATATTTATTCCCACAAGGGACACGAAGTCCGGTGCGAGATTCAATCCCAGGAAATATTTATCCCGGTGGACCAGGCAATCCCCTGTGCCCTTGTCGTCAACGAAATCCTGTCAAACGCATTTAAACATGCGTTCAAAGGGAGGGAACAAGGGGTTATTGAGATTTCTGCAGTACAGGAGAACGAAAAGATTCATATTAGTGTCAGTGATGATGGCATCGGGATGCCCGACAATTTTGATATGAGCCGTTCCAACAGTCTTGGACTCAAGCTGATCAGGACACTGGTGCAGC
The DNA here is from genome assembly GCA_002495055.1 of Methanoregula sp. UBA247. Taxonomy (GTDB): domain Archaea; phylum Halobacteriota; class Methanomicrobia; order Methanomicrobiales; family Methanospirillaceae; genus Methanoregula. Next base: position 15,040 of record DADR01000057.1, read on the forward strand.
ACCAGTTGAGGGGATCACTCATGATAAACAGCCACCAGGGCACTGAAATTATTGTTGAATTTCCCATTATGACGGCGGGGACATAACTATGTCAAAAATACTTGTGGTTGATGATGAAGCGATTATCACAATGCAGCTGGAGGAACGCCTGAGCGCAATGGGATATGACATTGCAGGTATGTCTGCTTCCGGTGAAGATGCTGTCAATAAGGCACGGCGTATCCGACCAGACCTTGTGTTGATGGATATTGTGATGCCCGGCAGGATGAATGGTATTGAAGCAGCAGAAATAATAACAAATGAACTGGATATTCCGGTTGTTTTTGTCACATCGTATGCCGACGATGCAATTATTCAAAAAGCAAAAAGCGTCCGACCCTATGGTTATATCGTAAAACCATTCAATGAACTGGAAATCAAAGCTGCTATTGAAGTTGCACTCTTCCGAAAAGCAACAGAAAAGGAGGAGCAGAAATTAAAAACCGCACAGGAAAAAGCTTCAACAGGAATAGAAGCCCGCCAGACAACACAGGAAGGTCTGGTCTATCTCGATTTGCCGGAAATAAAAACAGTCCTGTTAAGAGATATATTCACTGACCTCGTTCTTTTCCTCTACACTGACCAGGTCATAAAAGAACCAATATTCAAATTTGCATTGGAAGAGGGTATAAAAAAGGGAGGACGCAATCTGTTTGCTTATACCAAATCAAATCTCCAGAAATATTTCCCCAAAGAGATTTTAAAAAAGGATCTTTTTACCCACCGGATAAAAAGAAACGAAGTATATGCCCTGCTGCCTATCCTTGAAAAATGCATTGAATCCCTGCCTGATGCAGGTACGGCGAACACACTGCAAATCCTGCTTGATTTTTCTGAAACCGAAGAGTTCGAGGATATTCTTGCCATCAGGAACCTGCTTCTTTTAAAAAAGGAGAACAGAATTCGCGTTTCCGGAATCATCGCCCTGAATATCGGAGCAATCGATCATACGCTGATCAAAACCCTTGCGGAAGGTATTCCCAAGATAATCGTATCAACCGGCAAAGAAACAACGCTGTCATTTGCCCATCATACCTATCCTGCCGAATCTTTTTCTGTCGTCCCCCAGTCAACTATCGATGATGTTGTAAAAAAATCTCTTGAACCGGTTGTCCTTTCTCTTCTGGATAGGCCGATATCAGGTTTTGATATCGTTCACGAGATACATAGCCGGTATAAGGTTCTTATCCCGCAGGCCCGTGTTTATACCCTCCTCTATAATCTTCTGGATAAAGGCTACCTTGAGATCAGGGTTTCAGGAAAATCCAAATTGTATTGTCCAACAGAAAAAGGAAAAAAACATATCAGCCAGAGACTCAATGACTTCAAACTGGTATTCCAGCACATCTTAGGGAGCGGAAGTGGAATAAACGCGGATAATCACGATAAAAAATAGTACGGGGAGAAATAATCAAATCACTATCAGGGTAAAGGGGTTGTGTATAATCATCTCCTGGTGCTCGCCTTTGTTTAATCAGATCTCATCCCGATACCTTCACTCCCGTTTTTCGTCCGGGAACCGGTATGCCCCGTTTGGTACAAATATCTCAAATCTGGCACCTTTTCCCAGGGTTCCTGTTTCCCGTATTGTAATTCCGGTGATACTGAGAATTTCCCGCACCAGGAATAACTCCATTCCTTTCTGCTTTTTTCCATACCCCCGTTCAAAGATCTTTTCTTTGATGGCTTCCGGTACACCCTTCCCGTTGTCTTCGAAGGAGAGCAGCAGACCATCCCTCACGAGCTGGTACCCGAGAGTTACGACCGTGGCGTTCGCTCCATGGTGCAGGACATTATCGGCGAGTGTGAAAAAAACCCGTTCAAGAAGCGAATCAGCATAGATTTCCAGATTATCCAGTTTTACCGTACGGTTAATCCGGGAAAAATCCAGATGCGAAATTCCCATGATGAAGGATTGATTCACATTCTGCCACTGCGGAGGATTAACTCCCAGATCCTGATAACTTTTGGCAAAGTTGAGGGAATTTATGATTTTCCTGACTGATTCTTCTTCTTGAGATCGATAATTTTTTACGATTTCATTTTCAGGATTCGTTTTTTCCAGAGTGAGGTACCCACTGAGGGAGAAGACCGCATTCTGGATGTCATTGAACGTAACACTGTTCAGCAACGAGAGTTTTTTATGTACCTGCTGTAATGCGTGCTCTGCCTTTTTGCGTTCGGTTATGTCCCGTTCAATGGTCAGAATGTATTTTTTTGCGCCAAGGTCGAGGAGACTTGCATTCATTTCAAGGGGAAAGACCGTTCCATCTTTTCTTATATGGAGGGTTTCAACTTTGAGCCACTCGTCATTCAAAAGGCGCTCAACCAGTCCGGACAAATAGTCGCTGGATTCCGGGGGATAAAGATCGACAATAGATTTTTCCAGGATCTCATCAACGGAATACCCGTGCAATTCTGCAGCTGCAGTATTTGCTGCGATAATTTTCCCCCGTTTTTCCCCTTCCGCTTCAAGCATTACGATTGAATCGCCGGCCCGTTCAAACAGGAGGCGGTACTTTTTCTCGCTCGCCTCAACGTTATGTTCATCGATTGCCCGACGCCGTTCTGCCACGATAATACCGAGGGTCACAAAAAACATCGCAATAATTCCGACAAGATAAAGGATCATATTGATCCTGTTCATTTTCGCTGTCACCGTAGAACTGTCCATATCGACGCCGACAATACCAACAACAGCCCCGGCACTATTGCGGACCGGTGAATACCCTGAAAGCACGGTCCCCCATTGATCAGAAGTAAACTCCTTATCAGCGGATGGCCCCAAAAATCCTGCAAGGAGTTCTGGCCCTGCTTGAGGGTATTCAGTCCCGATAACCGCACCTTCGTCTTCATATCCGTAATCCCCGTCAACAACGAATTCAACCCTATTTCCCTGTTTTCTCATCATGTAAATAAAGCGGATATCCGGACTTGCCTCTTTCACTTGGTGGAGCTGATCCCTGATCCGGATAAAATCTACGGAGTTTTCATCGCCAGCCTGCAGTCGTGCGAATGAATCCCCGTTAATCTCAGAAGCCGCGATAGCTGCCACTGATATCAGTTTGTCCTGCACTGATTCTTTTAGTGCTGCCTTTGTCTCAAGAGAGAGTGAAAGGATTGTAACGCTTGTGGTGAGAAGAATGAAGATAACCAGAATGATTGATACTCTGCGGGGGGTTCCGGAAAACATGATGTGTACCACATTCAAAGGGCAGATTGCCCGATTCTCACTAATTAGTGTGATTTATCTTTAGATTAAAAAATCTATTGTGACAACACCAGTCCTGAATTTATCCTGTCTTCTTATGATGTTCCCACTTGTCTTTGCCATTGAACTAGTAAAAATTGGTTTTAGTGCTCTGCAAACTTCATGTCCCAGAAGATGTTCTTGCCGGATGCCTTGAGCGGAATGCCGTACGCAACACTGCACCCTTTAAGCATACCAAGCTTCAGGGCAATGACGCCGGCGCTGAACATTACCCTATTGTCCACATTGTGGATGCTTGCAGTCTTGACCGCTGATCCGACAGCGATGCCGAGATCTGAGATCTTCATGACACAGTTTGGTCCCGGGTAAAGTGCTTTTTTGTTCTTTCCCGCTTTTACTGCTTTTATCATCTCTGCGCAGCTGACAAACCCGCACCCGCCGCAGTTTATGCCCAGGGGTGTGCGCCCTTCAACCCCGATTACGAGCGTGGCATCGCTTGCTTTCATCTGCTTGCCGTTGACCCGGAAAAATTCTATCTTTAACTCTTTTCCTGTCTTTATCATCTGGTTTGCGAGCTTGTCTGTGATCCTTGCCGGTCAGCACATCGACTTTAATTGAGTCCAGTCCGACAGCCTTTGGCGCTGTCCGCGCCGAAAGCGCCATAAGCCCGGCAACCGATTTCACCGCATCAGATTCAATAGTCATGCAGGAGTTTTAGTACCCCGGGACAAAAAAAGATGGGGGTATATGAAGGTTTTTTGATAACGATTTACACTTCATTCGTTTCATTGACGATCATCCGGCCGGTTCCAGGATAGGAGGTCTGCTCGTGATGATGAGAATGGGCCGGAAGTGCCACTCCTATTTCCCCGGAATTCCGTTATAAGCGTTCATGCCCCGGATACGAGCGTCTTTTGGATTATCCCCAGAAATACCGAAAAAACCCTTCGTCAGTATTTTTTTCAAATACGCCATACTATTCCTGGAGTTTCCGGAGCACAGCTTCCCCGAATTCCCGGGTCCCTGCCGAACCACCAAGATCCCGGGTCCGGATTCCCTCTGTAAGGACATCCTGTATCGCCATCTCAATGCGTTCCGATCCTCTCTCATCACCACAATAGGTAAGGAGCATAGCAGCGCTCCGAAGAGCCGCGATGGGATTGGCAAGGTTTTTCCCGGCAATATCCGGGGCACTGCCATGCACCGGCTCAAATAGGGCATAGCGGTCACCGATATTGGCACTGGCTACCAGTCCGAGACCACCGATAAGATACGATGCCACATCCGAAAGGATGTCCCCGAAGATATTCGTCGTAACAACAACATCATATTTGGCAGGGTACTGGAGGATATCCAGCGCCAGCGCATCAATGTACTTGTCGTTCCACGACACTCCTGAAGATTGAGCTTCGGCGACACAGATGTCACGGAACAATACATCGGACTTGAGCACATTTGCTTTGTGGCCGATAGTCAGCCTGCCATTCCGCAGGTGTGCAAGCCGTAGCGCAGAACGGACGACCCGCTCTGTTCCCTTCCGGGTCACCACCCGCAGCGTGGTTGCCCGGTCAGTGCCAATTTCCTCGATGCCGGAATAGAGTCCCTCGGTATTCTCCCGCACAATCATGATGTCAAAACCATTTCCCTTCACCGGTCGCAGGTTTGCGTAGAGATCAAGGGCTTTCCTGATCCGTAGTACCACGCTCTGGTAGTCCTTCATAGGGGGGGTCGTAATTGCCCCGAACAGGATCGCATCCCCGGTCTTCAGTGCTGCAATATCGCGATCTGCACAAGGGCAACCGGTCTGTTCCCAGCGGTGGTAGCCGACATCAACGGAGAAGTATTCGTATTCAGGATGGAGCAGTTCAAGAACGTTTTTTGCAACCGGGATTACTTCATGACCAATCCCGTCACCCTCAACAATTGCAATCCTTGTCATTTCGCCCTCCATTGCACCACCAGTTCATTCACCGCACGGGCGATCTGCGCCGGGCTTGCCCCCCAGTGAACAACGGCACCCCACTTCCCCTTATGAACCCCGATGCCCACCCGTTCAGAGCGGCAGCAGCGCGCGATAAATGGGTCCTCACGCACGGATTCCAGCGGGCATATATTCTCCAGCTCAAAATCCTTACCATAGCATTCGGTAAAGAACTGTGAGCCTGTCAGGCACGCTGCTATGCGTTCACCCCCCTGCATCGTATCGGCATCGAGCGTGCGGATATACCCTGCAGCCCGGCACGGGAAGACATCTGCCTGTACCTGCGTGATATCGCGGGTGTGATGGCAGAACGTAACAGACAAGTCGCCAAAGAGCCCGGTGTACTCCAGATCCCGTATACAGGCAGAGAGACTCGGGCGGGGGGGAGTGACATCATAAACATGGATTTTGAGCAGGCCGGACATATCGGGTTCGAGAACAAACGTCATATGTTCATCAAGGCCGGTGAAAATCGTGCAGCGATAGCCGGTATTAAGGGCAAGCCAGATGAGTCGCGTCCGGTCATGGATCTGCACTTTCTCAGGGTAGCGGTAGGTTTCCCGGCTCGTTGCGATCACTCTGGATGCTATGATCGCACGCATCATACCACTCCCTGCCGAGTCGGGGGTAACCTCAAGCAGTTCGTAGCCTTCGCCCGTGTCCCGAACGATGTAGCGGCTCAGGAAATATACCTTTTCACCACAGGGTTTTGTCGAAGCATACCCCACCTGTTTGCACTGCTCAGGAAAGATCATCCGTGTGCCCTCCAGTAGTTGACAAGACCACCGGTCGCGAGGATCTCCTGCATCCTTGGAGAGAGCGGGCGGATTACATACTTCTTTCCTCCTGCCTCAATCCAACCTTCTGCAAGGTCGAATGAGATCCCTGTTCCTTCCCTGCAGGTAAGGTCACATTCTATGAGCGGGAGCCCGACATTGATTGCATTCCGGAAGAATATCCGGGCAAAAGAGGGTGCCACTACCGCTACCACTCCGGCTTCATGGAGAGCGATTGCAGCCTGTTCCCGGGATGAACCGCAACCGAAATTTTTCCCTGCCATGATGACCACACCGTTCAATCGGCCGGCAAGTGACGGATCAAGATCTTCGAACACATGCGCAACCCAGATACTGTGGTCCTTTGTCCTCAGGTAGCGCCCGGCGATAACCAGGTCCGTATCGATGTCTGCACCAACACAGACTGCACGTCCTTTTCCCTGCATCAGGCCACCTCAGGTTCAGTGATTTCTCCTTCAAGGGCACTGGCTGCTGCCGTAGCAACTGAGGACAGGAAAATCTCCCCGCCAACACCCATCCGGTTTTTGAAATTCCGGTTTGCTGTCGAAAGGCAGACCTCCCCTTCTCCCAGTACTCCCATATGAGCGCCAAGGCAGGGACCACAACCGGGAGTCCCCAGGGTACATCCGGCCTCCACAATATCAGCAAGTATCCCGGTCCGGATTGCCTCCTGCAGCACAGTCCGGGATGCAGGAACAACAATGGTCCGGACTGCAACTTTTCTGCCTTTCACAATCCGTGCGAACCGTGCGAGATCGGCATACCGCCCGTTCGTACAGGTGCCTACGAATACCTGATCAAGAGGCAGCCCGACAAGGTCATGCACGGGTTTTATTGTGTCCACCCTTGGAGGAACGGCAATGACCGGAACAATATCCGAAAGATCGAGATCAAGTTCCTGGATATACCTGCACGGTTCCGGATCCTGCGGTTTTATCGCGTGCCCTGCAATTTTAAGATATTGCACGGTTATGTCATCGGCATAGAACATCGCTGCCTTTGCCCCGGTCTCTACTGCAAGGTTGCAGAGCGTGAGCCGGTCGTCCATGGGAAGTATTGAAGTGCCTTCACCAATAAATTCCAGCGCCTTGTAGGTTGCGCCGTCCATACCAAGCCTGCTGACATACGTGAGGGCAAGGTCCTTTGCCTCAGCTGCACCCGTGAAGGCTCCTGACAGGTGAATGCCGATCGATTCCGGAACCCGGAACCATGTCTGCCCGGTCAACCAGATCGCTGCCATATCCGTTGCACCAACACCGGTAGCAAAAGCACCGAATGCACCGGGTGTGCAGCTGTGGGAATCGGCGCCAACCACCACCTCACCAGGTAGCACGATTCCTTCGCTCATGATCTGGTGACAGATGCCTCCACCGATCTCCGAGAAGTGCAGGAAAGAACTGATGGCAAACTCCCGCAGTTCGTGCTGAAGCGTCGCCGTCGTACTGTTGTTGGCCGGGACGATGTGATCGAAGAGGACATGGAGGTGTGTTGCATCCTGGATTTTCTTTGCGCCCATGCACTTCCAGGCTTCAAGCGTGAGCACTCCGGTCCCGTCATGAACATATGCCCGGTCAACCCTGCGGTCAATGTACTCTCCTGCTGATCCCCCGAGAATCCGTTCGGAGAGAGTTCCCATCAGGCTTTCTCCCCCTTTGCTTTCCGGATCAGTTTTCTCAAAACATCCGGGGTAATATTACATTTCTGCTCCGATTGATCCTTGACAAGATCAAGGACACGGCAGACCTGTTTGTCGGTAAGTTCGCAGCCGATCGATGCCACTACATATTCAAGTGCTTTCCTGCCCGTGTGTTTACCGAGGATAAATTTGCGTTCGCTGCCTACCATATCAGGAGGGAAATATTCGTACGCGGCCGGGTCTTCCAGTATTGCTGCGATGTGGATACCACTCTCGTGCGAGAATGCCAGCTCACCGGTCACGGGTTTGTTCCGGGGCAGGGTAATACCGGAATATTTCTCGACCATGTGCGAGAGTTCCGTCAGACGAGTGAGGTCGTACCGGTCTATCCCTTTTTTCATGCGGAGCGCAACGAGCAGCTCCTCGAGTGATGCGTTCCCCGCCCGTTCACCGATCCCGTTCACCGTGGTGTGCAGCTGGAACGCCCCCGCTTCTGCAGCAGTGATGGTGTTTGCCACAGCACAGCCCATGTCGTTATGACAGTGGGCACAGAAGGGGCGGTCAACGGAGGTGATGAGGTCCGTCATGATCCGATCCATTTCTGAGGGAATGAGGAAGCCGACAGTGTCGGCAAAACTGAGCAGCGCAGCCCCGTGCTCAGCTGCCCTCCGGTAGACTTCCTTGAGGAAAGGGAGATCGGTCCGGGAAGCATCCTCCGCGGCAAACCTGACCTGCACACCATGATCACGGGCAAAGTCGATCATCCTGAGGGCATCCTCAAGTACCTGTTCCCGTGGCTTTTTGAATTTGAGCCGGACGTGAAGCTCCGATGTCGGGATGAAGATGCTCACCATATCGACATCGCAGTCAATCGCGGTCTGGATATCCTGTTCCCGGGCACGGGAAAAACCGCAGATGCGTGCGTCAAGCCCGAGGTTCGCGATCGTTTTCACACACAGTTTCTCGTTTGCGGAAACGGCAGGAAACCCGGCCTCGATGACCTCGATGCCAATTTCATCCAGCAAAGTCGCAATATCCACCTTTTCCTTGCAGGAGAACGATACGCCCGGCGTCTGTTCCCCATCCCGTAATGTCACATCACAGATCTCAATATGCAACGGTTTCATGGCTGCTTCCCTCAGGACAGGTTCCGGATACCACAAGCGTTCGTGGCCTGTCCGTTACCACGAGCTCGGTTTTCAGCGTCTTTTCATCATCGGCACGGCAGATGACCGGATTCGCCCATGAAAGGTAGGGTATAGGATTTAGAGCAGGTTGTTTACCGGTCATCGCAGTGCATTTGTTATTCATTACGATACACAGGAGCGGGAGCCGTTTTTCATAGACATCGATAAGCGCGTTCAGGCCGGAATGAAGAAGGGCATAGTCACCGATAAGTGCGATCTTTGTACTCCGTGCGGCAACCGCGATACTCGCACCCATCCCATAACTGGCAACACCCAGTTCGAACGGGGGGGTCATACCAAGCACCGAACACCCGGCATCGCAGATTATCGCACTGTTCCGTTCCTTTAATATGTTCATCATGGGCTTGAACGGACATGTTGTACAGAATGTACGGTAATATCCACGGTCTACCATTGCCTGGGGGAGTTTTTGGGGTCCGGGTGGCAGGATACCCCGGTGGTCGCGGACAAAGGTCCGCCCATATTCATGGATCTCGTGTATACCTGCTGCCTGCTCTGGCAGAGGATGCACCGTGATAATCCGTGAATTCCCCGCTGCTGCACCAACTCCGGCGGGTTCACCCTTCCACTGGTTCAGGGCTGACCGGCCTGACCAGGTATACATCGTGCGGTACAGTTCCTGTGCTGCTGTGACCCTGCCGTTCATTGTCCATGTCCGGTCGGAAAGCCTCCCTTTCCGGTCAGTCCGGGAAACAGGATTACAGGATACCTCCCCCTCAAGGATCTGCGGTGTCAGGCGGAGCATCGCGACACGGGAGAACTCCTCGGATGCTTCAAGCGCCGCCTCCACACTGGCATAACAGGTGGTTTGATCCGGTTCTAGAACCGGTAGTTCCGCAAGTTCCCCGTAGTAGCGGGAGTCCTGGGCGGTCTGTGAACCCTTTGCTTCAGGGTCATCCCCGGTCACAAGGATCACCCCCCCGATGAGTCCCTGCGCTGTGGCCTGGAGCAGGGGATCGGCACAAGCGTTTACACCGACATTCTTGATGATCACTGCTACCCGCCTGCCGGAGAGGGAATCCCCGAGAGCATATTCAAGTGCCGCTTTCTCATTGATCACCATCTCCGCTCTTGTTCGCTCACCGAGATCGGTTATGGGAAATCCCGGTACAGTGTACTGCCGGTCAGTGCAGGCAAGGAGGGCTTGTGCAATTACTTCAACACCTTTCATTCATCGCTCCCGGGTACAAGATCGCAACCGGTGCAGTTTGTGCACATTGTCAGAGCAAGACGGGGATCGAGTCCTGCTGCTTCAAGAGCCCGTTTATGGATCCCAAAGATCGTTTTCAACCGTTCTGAAGAAGGACGGCGAGTTCCTGCAAGCCCGGTAACCGGATTGAGTGGCCGGAGTACAGGAATCACACCGCGGGAGGTCAGCTTTTTAATGCAGGTTTCCAGCTCCGCGTCGGTCTCCCCCAGACCTACAATGACATTGGAAAAGACACGGTTTTTGCCGAACAATAACACCGAGCGATCCAGAACCTCCCAGAGCAGCCCGTAATTTAAGCCCGGGCACATCCTGTAAAAGAGTTCCGGTGTTGCCGCTTCGAGATTGAATTTCACTTCAGTAACACCGAGTTCCTTTAAGCGGTCCGGGGTCGTTTTAGTCGGGTAAATGGATACACCGATAGGAAGGTTGAACGAAGAGAGGTGTCTAACCACATCAAGGACGTAGGTCTCCTCTTCTTCAATACTTGTGAGGATTCCGCTTGTTATGGAGATCGCATGGATGCGGTCGCGTACCGATTCCACCATGGATATAATCTCCCCGATAGTTTTTCTTTTTCCCGCAATGCGGGGGACTGAGCAGTATTTGCAGGAAAAAATACAGCTGCCGGTAACTGTGATAAAGGCCTGATCGGGACAATGGAATCCGGGTTCCAGCAGGTGACCGGAAATATGTTGCCCTTCAAAGAATAGTTCGGCAATCCCGTTGCCCTGGTGTGCGATCTCGATACTGCTTAAGGGATCGAGAACTAGTTTGACCCGCTGGCTGCCTATGACAAAAAAAACCGCGCCACTGCCACCGGCACCCGGTCCAGCCGCTGAGCGGGCGATATACTGTTCAGCCGGTTCACCGGTCAGATGTACCTGGCCAACAGCCAGCAACCGGGCTTTCAGGTCTTTCCACTGCATAGTTCCAAAGCCTCCTCATAATTCGTGTAAAAGGGTAATGCAGCGACAGCACCGATAATACCCCGCCCGTCCATGACAATCCTGAGGTTTGGATCCCGGAGGTTTTCCAGCAGACCCGGATCGATCTCCCCCCGCTTTACGTTCCACCCGAATGCAAGCACATCCTGCGACGGGGTAAAACCAGTATAGACTGCCATACCTGTTTTTTTGGAAAGCGTGTATCGTTCCAGAAGCATCTGGAACCTTTCGGTAAGGCCATCAGGATCTGTTGTCGCGAATTCTGCTACAAGCCCGACACAGTTCTTCGTCCTGTATGGGACCGGGAACAGCTGGACAATCGTGTGCGACAGGTAGACGGAATGTTCATCCTCCACTGCCTTTGCAATGTTATGAACAAGTGTCCATGTTGCACCCTCTTCCGGCGTATCAGTATCATCGACTCCAATCAGGATCCGCTGCATGCGGGGCAGCCATATCGTGGAACCGGCAACTTTTCCACCCCCGGATTCATCGCTCCTGCTCCGCAGGACACCGATTGCACCAGATCGACAGGCAGCAGCACCCACACCTCCACCCCCCATACCGATGTAGGTGATTGCGATCTCGGATTTATCGACAATGCATGAAGAAATACCCGCCGGAAACCGGGATCCTTCAAGTGCAAGATCTACGGTTCCCGGAGCCAACAGGTACCGTATGGTCTGCCCAACGCAGCGGACATTTTTTACTACCGGGCTTTGGACATAGTGGTGTTTCGACCACATTGCCCCACCAACACAATCAAAGAACTCGACGAGCTCAACATGATTGCCTGCTTCATCAGCGAGTGCCACAATCTTCGGGTAATGAATGATATACGGTTCAGGTATGTTTACCATTAGTTCAGCCGCCTTAATCTCTTAGCTAATTATACTACCAGACACTTGCCATAGCTTCGGAAAAAATTGTTTCCTGCCATCGTGCTTCGGGCAGTGCATCGTTCGATGATCGCTGCTGGGTCTGCATATTTATCCACTATTACCGGAACGTTCCGTGTAAATATCAGTCCTGGCAAGGAATGTACGTCATCGCTGGTAGGGCAAATCATGTTATCGCCGAAAATTTCGTTAACAAAAATATCGGCAATAAAAATATAAATAACGATCGATTAGGTTTTTAAAAAAAGAAAATTTTAAAGAACTTTGTGCAATTCAATCTTGAATGGTCCAAGGGTACCGCCAAAGTTACCGGCAGAAATGAACTTTACACCCGGTACCATGACTGCAGATTTTACGCCGGCTGCCATTGCCGCTGAAACAGACTTTTCATCAATCCCGTCGATAACAATCTCATAGACTGCCTTAATCCCTGCCGGGACCTTTGAGTCAGGAACTTTTTCCCGGAGTGTCGGGCAGTACTTCTCATTGGTCGAAGCGACCATGAACTTATATTTTAAGCTGCCAACTTTCGAACCGCTCCCAACGATACCACCAGGGAAACTCGTAATGGTGCCCGGGACCTTGTCAATTGCATCAACCGCAGCCTTCGCACCCATAAGAGCTGCCATCTGGTTCTCGCCCATCACAAAGAAGTTACCCCCGGCAACACCTTTTACGATGCCAAACTCCTCTTCGCCAATATATTCACCCTGCATAATGGGGATTGCCCAGCACTTTCTCCCGCCGACTTCCTTCTGGTATTCGTGACCGTCACCAAAGAAATGAAGCTTGACCGGAATCTTTTCCTCTGAATTGGTGATGCCGTTAAAGACTGCTGTCGTAGGTGCGGTGAGAACACATTCTGCAAGGCGTTCGACAACCTGCTCTTTGAGTTTCTTCTTGCNNTGCTGGCACAGATCAGGATGGCAACACCCGGTCTTCCATCGGGAGTCTCGCTGGCCGGGACATACCCTTCAATACCTGCCTCACACGGGCAACCGATTGACGATGTCGCAAAGCCGGTTGCTTCGGTTGCTGCTTTCTTAGCCCATTCCTTCGTGACCGCAGTGATGATGATCCGGCAGACCCAGGTCGGGAATGCCTCTGCGTACGTATTATCAATTGTGACTCCGTTGATTTCCATATGATAACCTCCGGTACTACAAAGGTACTAGGATGCCGGTTGAATAAATTTTCTAAATTAATCGAGCTCTACAAAGCGCACAGATAAACGTAATTAAAGTAAATTTTTTTTAATTAACTTATCGGGATAGTATAGATTTCAAAATTAAAAATCTTCAATAAATTGGCCTTTTTTGGGGGCGAATTTCAGAACATTTATCTATATTCTTCGACCACTTTTTGATAGTCGATTTTTGAAATCGATCATAGCTGGTGCGTGAAAAAAAATGGCATTTGCAGTGCACATAAACATGGAAAATTGTACCGGCTGTAACAATTGTGTCGTCGCGTGCCCTGTGGACGCATTGGAGCTTCACACTGTAGATCCTTCTTCAAAAGAAAAGATCTACAAAGTCAAGGATGGAAAATCCATTGTTCTTGACTTCAAGGGTGAACTCTGCGCCGGATGCGGCGTTTGTGTCAAGGCATGCCCGCATGATGTTATCAGGCTGGCAGGGCCCTGGGAATCCAGAGCACAGGCAAAGGTACAATAAAGGAACAACGTGAGGGTTATTTCATGGCATTGTTTCCAAAGTTTTCAAAAAAGCGAGAGGGTGTAAACGTTATAATGGAGCAGCGTCTCTTACAGAGCGTCAACAACCTCATTCTGAATTCAGAGACCTGCACAGGATGTGGCATCTGTGTCGAGTCTTGTCCCGAGGAGGCAATCGTTCTCGGGCTCGTCGGTGCATCAAGGCGTGGCGCTATCAATTACGCTGCTCCTGTCGATGTAGATGAGGTCAAGTGCTCGTATTGTGGCGTCTGCGTCGTCATGTGCCCATTTAATGCATTAACTCTGAAAGTTGATGGACAGGAGAAACTTCCGATCCTTGAAAAGGAAGGGTTCCCGCAATATGATATGAAAGCGGAGATTGATGACGAGAAATGCGTCAAGTGCACGATCTGTGAAGAGGTCTGCCCACGGGATGCAATTGACCGGAACGTCCCCGCCTACGAAGGAACCTACAAAGGACCGGTTGCAGGAGCAAAAGACCGCCAGACCGCGATCAAAACCAAAACAACTTTTAAAGTTGATATGGAGAAATGCTCGCTTTGTGGTCTTTGTGGCGCACTTTGTCCGGCACTCGTGGTGAAACACAAAGAGTTTACCGCAGAGACTGGTAAAGTCGAAGGTGAAGTAGTCTGGGACGAGACCAAATGCGATGCATGCAAGGTGTGCGTCGAAGCATGTCCGGAAGAATGCATCACGGTCGAACGAGAGATTATCAGTGACAAGGTAGATGGCAAGGTCAGCATTATCCAGGACAACTGCTGCACCTGCAGATGGTGTGCAGTAAACTGCCCGACTGAAGCGATCACTGTCGAGAAGATTTTCGAAGGCGATATCGAGTTCCATGCCGAGAAATGCCCCGGCGGCTGTTCGACCTGTGCAGATATCTGCCCGGCCAATGCAATCTACCTCCCCTCAGCAATCCCGGCAGCAGACATGAAGCTGAACAGCAGGGAGGCAACCATCGCTGTCAACAAGGACTACTG
>DADR01000028.1 GCA_002495055.1 Methanoregula sp. UBA247
CCCTATGAGTCTGGCGCCCTAACCAGCTAGGCCACCGCAGCACAAAAGTGCATAATAAGGACGCCGTAAAAACTATTAAAGGTTCTGATTCGGCGTATTTATTGAACATCAGTCCTTTTTTGTTGCAGGTAGTTGTTCACTGCAGCAGAAATTGCAGCAACTTTTTTGCCTTGTCCAAAAGATCCCGCGAGTGTCTGCATTCGTGTTTCCTCATCGCGTGTATATCGATCGAGTGTATTGAGGATATGTTCTTCCTCTAAAAAGTGCGTGTGTGTATTTCCTGAAATAAACTGCTGGTTGTTCATAATCGCGTAGTGGAGTGGGAGAGTTGTTTTGATACCCAGAATGATGTATTCAGAAATTGCACGGCGCATCCTTGTTATCGTTTCGAGTCTTGTGCTATCCCAGGCACAAAGTTTTGCTATCATTGAGTCATAATTGGGGGGAATCCGGTAACCCATATGGATACCACTGTCCACCCGTATACCAGGTCCGCCCGGGGAACGGTACCGGACTATTTTTCCCGGGTCCGCTGAAAAGTTATTAATGGGATCTTCTGCATTAATCCTGCATTCAATTGCATGCCCGCGGATGGAGAGATCGATCTGTTCGAAAGGAAGTGACGCGCCTGCAGCAATTGCGATCTGCTGCCTTACAATGTCAACACCGGTGATAAACTCAGTTATGGTATGTTCGACCTGGAGTCGTGTGTTCATTTCCATGAAATAATACTTGCCATCACTATACAGGAACTCAACAGTTCCTGCATTCGTGTAACCGGATACTTCGGCAACCTTCAGTGCTGATGCCGACATACTGTCACGTAAGTCCGGTGTCATGACCGGTGAAGGAGCCTCTTCGATAAGTTTCTGGTGACGTCGCTGAATCGAACATTCACGGTCATAGAGATGAACAACACTGCCGTGCTCATCCGCCAGTACCTGTAACTCGATATGCCGGGGCTTTACCAGATATTTCTCAATGAGGATTGTAGAGTCGCCGAATGCAGATTCTGCAATGCGCATGGCAGTAGAAATGGCATCCTGCAAACCCTGCTCATCATTAACAATCTGCATACCAATTCCCCCGCCACCGGCACTTGCCTTGATAATTACCGGATAACCAATAATATCGGCAACTTTTTTTGCCTCATCGAGATTTTTTACACCGCCATCAGTACCGGGAACGACCGGGACTCCTGCGTCT
Organism: Methanoregula sp. UBA247; assembly: GCA_002495055.1. GTDB lineage: Archaea > Halobacteriota > Methanomicrobia > Methanomicrobiales > Methanospirillaceae > Methanoregula. Next base: position 1,207 of record DADR01000028.1, read on the forward strand.
TTCATCATCTGTTTGCTGCCGATTTTCGATCCCATCGCCTTTATCGTCTTCCAACGGGGACCGACAAAGATTACATTCTCATCCTGGCAGATTTTTGCAAATCGGTAATTCTCCGCCAAAAACCCATAACCAGGATGTATTGCTTCCGCACCGCATTTTTTTGCAATATCGACAATTCTCTCGATATTGAGGTAGCTTTTTGAAGGATGGGCATCCCCGACAAGAAATGCCTCATCTGCATACTTGACATGAAGTGCATTATTGTCGGCAGATGAATAGATCGCTACGGTCTCAATACCAAGTTCCCGGCACGCCCGCATCACGCGGATAGCTATCTCACCCCTGTTTGCTATCAGGAGTTTTTCAAAATATTTCATTGCACCACCAGCAGGACATCTCCATTCTGGACGATATCGCCGGTATCCACAAAGATCTCGATGACCTTGCCATCCATCGGGCAATGGATGGGATTCTCCATTTTCATGGCCTCAAGCACGAGAAGAGTTTCACCTTTCTTTACTGCAGCACCCCGGCTCACCAGTACCTGAAGCACCATACCCTGCATATTGCTTTTTATACCGCCGGCAAATTCACCCCGGGGTATCTTCTGAGGTGCTACACTTGTTACCTCAACCTTACTTCCTCCCACTGAAATAATACGGACAGAGAAGACTTCTCCGTCCACTTCTACTTCCATCTGGCTGGGCGTATCGGCTAAAGGTTTTGTCACCGTTTGTTTTTTAGGTATTTCTTCTAACAGCCGTTCTCCTTTGAGGAATGACGGTGCAATCGCAGGATAGAGGATATAGGTCAGGACGTCTTCTTCCTTTTTGACAAGCCCGGCTTTCTTGGCTTCCTCTTTCATCTTTTCATATGCTGGTTCGAGCAAATCAGCGGGTCGTACGGTTATGACCGGATCATCCCCGATGATCATCTTTCGGATCTCGTCACTAACCGGCGCAGGTGACTTGCCGTATAATCCATGAACATAATCTTTGACTTCCTTTGTGACATTCCGGTAGCGCTGGCCGTTTACCAGTACGTTGAGCACGGCCTGGGTTCCTACAATCTGGCTTGTCGGTGTAACAAGGGGAGGATACCCAAGATCCTTTCGTACACGGGGGATTTCTGCCAGCACATCGTCCCACCGGTTAAGGGCATCCTGCTCCTGGAGCTGGGAAACGGTATTGGAGATCATGCCGCCCGGCAACTGGTAGATGAGCACATCGCTGTCCACTCGTTCAGAGATCGGGTTGAGAAGGCCGGCATACTTATCCCTGATTTGTACGCAGATATTGCGGACTGCCCGGAGCTTCAGGAGGTCGATGCCAGAATCGCGAGGGGTACCTTTAAGCGCCGCAATGATACTTTCTGTCGGTGGCTGGGAAGTACCCATTGAGAACGGTGACATCGCCGTATCAAGGATGTCAACACCTGCTTCGATTGAGGTCTGGTAACTCATCGGTGCGACTCCACTTGTGGAGTGGCTGTGCAGGCACACTTTCGTTTCCACTGCATCCTTGATACCAATTATTAGTTCCCGGGTTGCCTCGGGCATGATCAGTCCTGCCATATCTTTGATACAGATCGAATCACAATCAAGGGAGTAGAGATCTTTTGCCATTTCTATGAATTTTTTCGTGGAGTGAACCGGGCTGGTCGTATATGAAATTGCCCCCTGCAGGTGAGCTCCCACGTTCTTTACCTGGTCCATTGACCGTTTCATGTTCCTGATATCGTTCAATGCATCAAATACCCGGAAGATATCCACCCCGTTTTTATGCGCTGCTGTAACAAATTTATCGACCACATCGTCCGGGTAGTGACGGTAACCCACGAGGTTTTGCCCGCGCAAGAGCATCTGGATAGGTGTGTGTTTCAGTTCAGTCTTCAAGTCCCGGAGACGGTCCCAGGGATCGTCATTTAAAAAACGTATGCAACTATCGAAGGTGGCGCCACCCCATGCTTCAACAGAAAAAAAACCACATTTGTCGATCTCCCGCGCAAGAGGAAGCATATCCTCTGTCCGGAGCCGGGTAGCAATGAGTGACTGGTGGGCGTCCCGAAGCGTGGTATCAGTGATATAGAGTTTTTTTTGAGAAGCAGTGCGCATGAAGATCCTCAGGGCTTCCGTAGGATCACATTAAGCCTCTCAAACCTTCATCGGTAAAGTATAAAAAATTCACTAACTGGAACCAGAGCGAAAATAAAAATGCAGAAGGCAAATATTCCTGCAACAAGGTCCATCGGTCGTATAGGAAATTTTGGGCATAGGGTGCCTCCATAATTGTACCCCCGGATTGCAAGCAGTTCTGCAGTATCCTCTGCCCTGATAAGTGCACCATGGACAAGTACAAGACCAGCAGGGACGAGGCTGCGAACATCCCATTGTTTACCTTTGATCTTATCAGCCATACGAATCCGGTCAAGATCGGCTGTGACTGATACTAATGATTGCATCCCCATTTCAGCGACCATTCCGAGCTCGAATCCTGCCTTGTTACCGAACAACCAGACACCAATACTAAGGAATTCACCTGACTTCTGCTCGCTGAATATCCATATACCAATGAGCACGATCACGATCATCCTGGAAAAATACGAAAGGCCATGCCCGCCAAATAGTTCAAGGACAATGCTGAAAAATACAATCATAAGGATTAATGAAAAAACGAACCGGATCCTTTTTACAATCTGCAGCCGGGGAGTGAACACCAGTAACCAGAGGAATGCAGCAGTAGCTGCCTGAATGCTTATAAACGCAGCAATTGACAGGAATGCAGCGGCGGCAATTCTTATCCTTGGATCCTGCATGCCGCCTCCTGAAGGTCATCCAATGAAATGTTATCGGGTCTGCACCCAAGAGCAGTGAGTTTCTTAATTACGGATGGGATATGATGCCAGTGCTGGAATGCATCAGGAGGTTTACCACAATCAACCAGTGTACCATCAACAATTTCCCATATTCTGGTGACCCGGGGCAGGATATCCTGTTCATGGGTGAAAATAATAGTAATACCCTGCGACTTTTGACCGATAAGATTACACAGTCTTGTTTTTTCTTCGCAGTCAAGCGATCCGAATGGCTCATCAAGCAACAGAAGATCATAGTCTTTTGCAAGCACGCATGCAAGGTGGAGGCGGCTAAGTTCACCCCTGCTCAGTAAAAGGGGTGATACCTCCTTTTTTCCGCTCAGCCCGATAGCATTAAGGATTTCATCGGGAACAACTCCCCAGGATGCACATTCCTCAGCAAGAGAAAGGCCGGTGACGTGGAGTTCCGGGAACTGGAGCGAGAGCATGCTTGTGGTAATCTCTTTGTTCTCAAGGTCTCCGCCAGAATAGGGAAGAAGTCCTGCCATCATTTGTGCCAGTGTCGACTTCCCGCTTCCCACCTCTCCGCTCACAAGGTGTATGCCTTCATTGAATGTACCGGAAGCTGTAAGTGACCAGTCGTCACGAGCTGCATAGAGCTGATTTAATATGATTTTAACCATCAGCACCTCCATAACACGGGATAATAGGCTGTGCCTTTTAGGAGAGGAAAGACAAAATCCGGCGTGCCATCTAGGGTAATACGCCCGGAATTAAAAAAGAGAACATAATCACTGTGAACAGCTGTATCCATATGTTGAGTGCATCGGATTACATAATCGGCTCCAGAAGTTCTGATTCCCCGTTCTATCTTTGTTAGAGAGTTTGCGTCAAGATGTGAATCGTACTCGTCCAGTACCAGCACCTTTGGGTGATGAACCAGTGCTGCAGCAAGGGAAACGAGCACTTTTTCACCCCCGGACAACTCACGTACCGCTCGTTTGAGGAGATGAGTAATGCCAATATCTTCTGAACATGCATGGACTTTTAAATCGATCTCATCGCAGGAAATGCGACGGAAACGGAGTGGTGATGCAATCTCATCAAACACGTTAACAAAAAGGATATTGCGGTCAGGAAACTCGTTCACCCATCCAATCTCGGTTTCCCGTGGTGGTGTATCATCGATCAAGAGAGTCCCGGAGTCTGGAACAGCAATTCCGGCGCAGAGCTTGAGAAAGGTAGTTTTCCCGCCGCCGTTTGCACCAATGATTGTAGTGATGCCGGGTTTGATAGTGAGTGCGTCAATCGCCAGATTATGGTAACGCAGGAATTCAATAGAAATCATGGGGGTGTCTTCATGGGAGTCTTTTCGCAATCATGTAAGCAGCATACACTTTAATCACATCACCAGGGATGAACGGAAGTACTCCACTTATTACCGCAGGAATGAGTTGTGTAGTAAGGGAATACATCAGCCATGCAACGCCACAGAGATAGATAATACCGGTTCCAGCTAAAAGACCGGTAAACCGGATGGTCACAGACTCGTATTCATACGCAAATCCGATCACAAGTGAAGCGAAGATAAACCCTATCAGGAAACCCCCGGTTGGACCAAGGAGGATTCCTAAACCAGCAACACCTGTATGAAACACCGGAAGGCCCAGTGCGCCAAGCACCACATACAGCGATACCGGAATTACAGCGTCTCGTTTCATCACCGCGCCGGCAAGTAATACAAAGAGAGTTTGCAGTGTTAACGGGACCGGGAAGAAGGGAATTGACACCCATGCCCCAAGACTGATAAGACCGATAAATGTGGCAGAGTATGCGATAATTTTGGATTTTTGCAGGTCCCCAAACATCGTCAACCATAAAAAATTGAATGGTTGACGATAAAAAAGTACCTCTTATTTACTGGTGATAACAGTCGCCAGCGATAACACGCTCGAGCTTACCGTTGTCCTTTTTTATGATGAGTGCTCCGAACTCATCGATATCGATTGCTTCCCCTTCGAAACTGTTCTTAAGGGTCCTGATCAGCACACGGTTTTCAAGAGTACAGGAAAGACTCTTCCATTCCCTGATGATTGTTTCGTATTCGCCGCTCTCAATGAGGAGATAGCGGCTCTCAAACTCCTTGAGGAGGCGTGCGAGAAAGGATGCACGGTCTACTTCATGCCCGACTTCTGCGATGATTGAAGTGACGTCTTTTTGTAACGTTGGAGAGAACTGGTTTATCGGGACATTCACATCAATGCCTATGCTTAACAGGCAATAGTGAACCGAGTCTGCTTCTGCTGCAAGCTCAAGAAGGAGTCCTGCAACTTTCTTGTTGCCGATAAAAATATCGTTTGGCCATTTGATCAGGGCACCGAGATCGAATTCCTTGCGGATTGCCCGGGCAACGGCAATTGATCCTGCCATGGTAATCATGAAAATATGATCAACAGGTACATGGGGTTTGAGAACGACCGTGATCCAGATCCCACCACTGGGTGAGACCCAGGCTCTTCCCATTCTTCCGATGCCCCCGGTCTGTGCCTCGGCTACGATTACCATCCCATGCATCTTCTCGACATCGCCTTCCGAGCACATCTGCTTACCAATCCAGATCGTTGAGGGGGTATTTTCGAGATACCGGATCTTTTTACCGATGAACTGTGTCTTCAGCTTTTTATGTATCTCGTAGGGGAGGAGCTTACTGCTCGTACGCGTAAGTTTATAGCCCTCCTTTTGCGATGAAGAGATGTCATAACCCATCACCCTCAGCTCCTGAATATGCTTCCAGACCGCAGAGCGGGTGATTCCCAGTTCGTTGCTGATCGTTTCTCCTGATATCGGGTTTTTGGCGTCTTCTAAAATTTCAAGCACTTTAAATGCAGAATCCGGCAATACATTCACCGCCTTGAACTGCTCTGTTCAGAAGGTAGAGGGCAGGGATCTTTACCGCACACCTGCTTAAGTATAGCAGACTGGTGTTCCATGAGGGTCGCCAGATCAAAAATTCCTGTGATATCAACAATGCCGATTGCACCGATCGCGTTTCCTTCATGGTCCCTGATAGGACTGACGGTCACCGGAACTCCCTTGTAAGCCCCGCTCGAAGGTGTAGTTTTTATCAGTATATTTTTTGTAATTGCTTCAAGGAGAATAGGTCCTGTGTAATTTCGATCGATAACCCTCCCGTCTTCAACACGTATACCATCATTTTCCACTGACTTTGCCGTGACGGGAAGGCGGTGGATCAATTCGTGGACTGCAAGGACAACTGGCTCAAGATCGCCTGCCTCCGCGCTGCAGGACAATGAATAACGGTGCATCGGATGTGTACCTCTCTTGTATCACTGGTCACTTTCTATCTAGAAGAAGATTGCGCATGAAGGGGGGTGCTCGTTAATTAAAATATTTTAAAGTATCCAAGTGAAATACGATAGTGAATAATTAAATTTTTTACTTACTGGATTTACTGCACCATTCTTTTGTACCGTTGGGTTCAGGTAACTGTTATTGGATTTGATGAAAACAGGATTGTGGTGAAAAGAAAGATATGAAGGATTTTTAATCAGAATGTAACATTCAAGCAGAAATTACATCCCTGCCTCTGAATCTGCCAGCAATCCTGAACTTTCCTGCGAATCGTTCCTTTCCTTAAAAAACCCTATCGTTTTCTTGCCCCTCTTGTCCTATTCCATACTTATATAGGATTGTAATATAATTTCACTATATACCATGAGGTTCGATCTTTTCAGATCACTTCATGAAAGTTTTGGCAATGGCACAAATGTCTGTTGTTTCAAAAATGCGTAAGATACAATGAGCAATAATAGATAGGGAAATATAGGTAGGAAAATAATTCCCTGTATCGTTAAATTTTAAGAAATCCGATAAGGATTGGGATTGGTGGAATGATGTCAGAAGTTAGGGGAAGAGAAATGCGTAATTTTCTGGTTATTTTTTGTCTTGTACTGCTTATGACCCCGGCAGTTGCTGGTGCGGAGATACCTGCAGTGACCGGTATATCACCCTCCAGTGGTGTCAATAATTCTCTGGTAGCAATCACGAATCTTGCTGGTACGAATTTCATCAATGGTGCGACGGTGATGCTCACTCCCGTCACGGTTAATCCATTACATAAGGGGAGCATAATAAACGGCGGTAGCGCTCTCCTGTTGAATCCCCGCGGTGTCTTTGTATCCGGCAATTACGCCTATGTTGCCAGTACCGGGAGCAACGCTTTGGAGATCGTGGATGTCACGAACCCCGCTGCTCCGACTCATAAGGGTAGCATATCAAACGGTGGAAGCACTCTCCTGTCGACTCCACGAGGTGTCTATGTTTCCGGCAATTACGCCTATGTTGCCAGTACCGGGAGCAATGCGCTGGAGATCGTGGATGTCACGAACCCCGCAGTTCCAATGCATGCGGGCAGCCTGTCAACCGGCGTCGGTGGGGCGCTCCTGACCAGCCCGTATAGCGTGTACGTCTCCGGCAACTATGCCTACGTGGCAAGTTATGGAAGCAATGCGCTGGAGATCGTGGATGTCACGAACCCTGCAGCCCCGACTCATACAGGAAGTATTGGCATCAGTACCCCATCAAGCGTGAAAGTCTCCGGAAGCTATGCATATGTCACCAGTACCGGAGGTGACACACTGTGGATCATCGATGTCACGAACCCTGCAGTTCCGGTTCCACGAGGCAGTATAACCATCACTGCTCCTTCGAGCGTTTATATTTCCGGTAATTATGCATACGTGGCAAATACCGATTATAGTGGCGGGGCGCTCGATATCGTGAATATCACGAACCCCGCAGTTCCGGTTCTTGCGGGGGACATATCAAACAACGAAGGTGGTGCCCGGTTTTCGAGCCCGGAAAGCGTCTACGTTTCTGGAAATTATGCGTATGTTGTCAGTCCAGTAATTAACAGACTGGAGATCGTGGATGTTACGAACCCTGCCGATCCGGTTCATACGGGGAGCATATCAAACGGTGGCAGCGCCCTCCTTCTCTATCCAAGAAGTGTCTTTGTCGTCAATAATTATGCCTATGTCGCGAGCTTTACGAGCAACGCGCTGGAGATATTAGACACGGGAACCGTTACTGCAACCGGCGTCAATGTAGCTACGGCAAACCTGATTACCTGTACATTGAACCTCAACAACAAGCTCGCCGGACTCTATAATGTGGTGGTCACCAACCCGGATGGAAATTTCGGTACCCGTTCAAGTGGATTCACTATTTTTGCTGCCGGTGCACCGGTGGCTAGTTTCACCGTAACTGCGCGATCCGGTGTCGCTCCGTTGACCGTTACATTTACCGACACATCAACCCAGGTTCCCACATCCTGGAACTGGTCATTTGGTGATGGCCTTTATAGTAATACGCAAAATCCGGAACATACCTATAGTCAGGGTGGAGTATACACGGTGTCGTTGACCGTGACAAACGCCAAAGGGACCAATACCTTGACGCAACCGGATTATATCGGTGTAATATTCAAGACAAACGATGGAATAGCCATTTTCCGCCCTTCAACAGGGTACTGGTATTTTGATAAAAATCTCGATGGTGTGATCAACAGTTCCTTCAGGTATGGTGGCAGTACTGAC
>DADR01000069.1 GCA_002495055.1 Methanoregula sp. UBA247
CCGATCTTCTGATAGATGGCAAACAACATGGGATAGAGCGGGAGAACGGTCCCGAGAACTATCCCTAAAACTTCAATTTCCATGGCGGTCCTCCGCAAAAAGACGAGAAGACCAAAAAGAGAGGGGACCGGAGGTCTCCTCCCCTCCGGGTCATTTCGTCAAAACGGTTTTAGGCGAGAGCTGCCACAGTGTCCGCCCAGGTCTCCACATTCGTCCGGATTGCGTCATCCGAGTACGAGGTGATGGTAACCCGGTCGCGGCTGAAGTTCACCATGTAGAGCTCGCCGTTCGCGTCATGGCATCTCAGGGTCGCAGAGAAGGCGTCCTTCCCGAGATCGTGGACCACGGACCCGCCGTGTGCCGTGCTGACCGCAGCAGCAGCGAGCAGTGCGGTCACACCGGCGTTGAACTTTGCCAGGGTGTCGAACTTGTGGCTGCCCGTGCCAACGGTCTTGGCATCAGTGTCCTGATAGACGAGTTTCGCGGTGTATGCCTCCTTGGTCTTCTCGACCGGGGGGTGGCTCTCACCGGCAGTCATATACGCTACACACTCAAAGGGATTGTCGGTGATGACCGACTGGACGATCGTGTTGAACGTCGCAATGTCCACAATGGGTTCAGCAAGGGTGCGGGTTGCACTCTTGATATTTGCACTCTGTACGAAATCTGCCATGCTTTTCTCCCGCCCTTGGGCCCTTGGGCTGAATATTACTCTATAGGACGGGGGGCTTAGCCTTTGCTGAAGGGAGGCGGGGATGCGGATTCACTGGGTTCGCAGGATTCATTCAATGTCCAGCGAATAATTCAAAATCCTTTTGTCAATGAAAAAGAAATCAACACTCAATACCTTTCGATATTTTCAAACTTGTTTCATTTTCAATCGATTGGACATCCATCAGAATAGGGGCATTTGTAATGAGCAACGGGGATACAACGTGGATACAAAATTTTATCTGGGGTATAGCTGACGATGTTTTGCGTGACGATTACGTCAGGGGGAAATACCGCGATGTAATCCTGCCGATGGTTGTGATCCGAAGGATCGACGCGGTTCTTGAGCCGACAAAACCTGCGGTTCTTAAAATGAAAGAGTCGCTCAATAAGGCAAAGATCACCAACCAGGATGCTGCGCTCCGCCAGGCTTCAGGACAGGCGTTCTACAACATATCCCCGTTCACTCTCCGCGACCTGAAGGCTCGGGCAAAGCAGCAACAACTCAAAGCAGATTTTGAAGCATATCTCGACGGTTTTTCTTCCAATGTCCAGGAAATCCTTGACAAGTTCAAATTCCGTAACCAAATCCCCACAATGGTTGATAACGATCTTCTTGGACTGCTGATTGAAAAATTCCTTGACCCCTCAATTAACTTAAGCCCCTATCCCGTTTATGATGCATCGGGAAATGAGAAGATCAAAGGGCTCGATAATCATGCGATGGGAACGATCTTCGAGGAACTCATCCGCAAATTCAATGAAGAAAACAACGAGGAGGCCGGAGAACACTTCACACCCCGCGATGTGATTTACCTCATGGCCGACCTGATCTTCCTGCCCATTGCCGATTCTATTGAATCGGGTACCTATCTTGTCTATGATGGTGCCTGCGGAACCGGGGGTATGCTGACGATCGCAGAGGAGCGACTACTGAATCTGGCACAGACTCACAACAAGGAGGTTTCCATCCACCTCTACGGGCAGGAAGTGAACCCGGAGACCTATGCGATCAACAAGGCAGATCTCCTGCTTAAGGGGGAGGGGGATGAGGCAGAGAATATCCGCCATGCCTCAACCCTCTCACAGGACGCCTTCATGAGCCGGCAGTTTGACTTCATGCTTTCAAATCCACCTTATGGAAAATCGTGGAAGAAGGATCTTGAGCGGATGGGCGGGAAGAAGGATCTCCGGGATTCCCGTTTCACGATTACTCATGCGGGAGATGCCGAATATTCTCTTATAACCCGTTCCAGCGATGGCCAGCTGATGTTTCTCGTCAATAAGCTCAGCAAGATGAAACAGGACACCCCCCTCGGCAGTCGGATCGCTGAAGTCCATAACGGATCCTCGCTCTTCACGGGAGATGCCGGGCAGGGAGAGAGTAATATCCGGCGGTGGATCATCGAGAACGACTGGCTGGAGGCTATCATCGCTCTCCCGCTGGATATGTTCTATAACACAAATATTGCGACCTATATCTGGGTGCTCAGCAACCGGAAGCCCGAGCACAGGAAAGGAAAGGTCCAGCTCATTAATGCCACCGAATGGTACAAACCGCTGCGCAAGAACCTCGGAAAGAAGAACTGTGAACTTTCTGAAGATAACATCCGGGAGATCTGCTCACTGTTCCTTGATTTCAGGGAGAGTGAGCAGTCGAAGATCTTCCCGAATGAGGCATTTGGCTATTGGAAGGTCACTGTGGAACGCCCCCTCCGGTTGCAGAGCCAGTTCACCACCAAGGGTATTGAGGGCTTACGCTCTGCGTCAGGGGATACAGAAATCCGTACACGGCTCTATGAAGAGTTCGCGGATGCCCTCGCAGAGGATTTCCCGAAGGTCCGGAAAGCCCTTGAGGCCCGGCTTTCTGAATGGGATTCCGAAGAGGACGACGAGGATGAAGAATCGTCATCGAAGAAAGGCCTTCCCGAGAAGATAAAAAAGAAGCTCCTCGATGAGAAGACCTGGAAACGGGACGCGAACCTGGTCAAAACCGCAAAGGAACTCCGCAGAATTATCGGAGACCAACTCTTCACGAACCACAATACGTTCCGCACCGCTGTCGATGCAGCACTGAAAGATACCGGCATCAAGATGTCCGCTGCAGATCTCAAGGTACTCCTGAAAGCCGTAAGCTGGCGGGAAGAAGCCGCACCCCCGGTCATTGCAAGGATCCACAAGCCCGGCAAAGCCAAAGCCGATCCCCTTCATGGGCTCTTTGAAGCAACGATTGATGGCCACAAGGCTGTCGTTGAGTATGAACCCGACAGCGATCTCCGCGATACCGAGCAGGTCCCCCTGCTTGAGGAAGGAGGTATCGAGGCATTCATCCGCCGGGAAGTCCTTCCCCATGTGCCGGATGCCTGGATCGATGCGCCGGCCACGAAGATCGGGTATGAGATCTCCTTCACCCGATACTTCTACAAGCCGAAACCGCTGCGGTCCCTTCAGGAAATCCGGGCTGACATTTTGAAGGTGGAGAAGGAGAGCGAGGGGCTGCTGGAGAAGATCCTCTCTCAGGGTGTGTGATGGGAATGTCAACACAACAATATTCGGTATCCCAGCCCCCAATCCAGAATCTCTTCACCTGGATTCAAAGTGGCGAAATTGCCATTCCGGAAATCCAGAGGCCTTTTGTCTGGGATTCGACAAAAGTCCGCCATTTGCTGGATTCACTGTTCCGGGGCTATCCGGTCGGGTACCTGATTACATGGCGGAACCCCGATGTTAAACTGAAGGACGGGACAACTTCCTCGGGAAAACGCATTCTCATTGATGGTCAGCAAAGAGTAACGGCCCTGATGGCTGCATTGCTGGGATATGAAGTCGTGGACAAAAACTACCAGACGATAAAAATCAGGATTGCATTCCACCCGGTAAAGAGGATCTTTGAAGTGACCAATCCGGCAATCGAGAAAGATGCCAGCTGGATTTCGGATATATCCATTGTTTTCAATCCCTCAACAAGTGTGATCGACCTTGTCACAAATTATTGTGCGAAGAATGCCGGGACAAACAAGGATGATATCCATCGCAGCATTGAACTCCTCCGGGCGATTACAAGCAATCAGATTGGAATAATCGAACTGGATCCCGAACTTGATATTGAAACGGTCACGATCATTTTCATCCGGGTAAATTCCGAGGGAGTTCCCCTGAGCCAGGCTGATTTCGCGATGTCAAAGATTGCCGTGAACGAGACCTATGGCGGCAATACCCTTCGGAAGGCCATTGATTATTTCTGTCATCTATCCGTGGCTCCTGAATTCTTCTCGACAATCAAGAAAGATCATGTTTTTTCAAAAACCGATTTTTTCTCGCAGATGAGCTGGCTCCAGAAAGACAACGAGGATATCTATGATCCGACGTATACGGATATGCTTCGGGTTGCATTCACTTCAGAGTTCAAACGCGGGCGTCTGGAAGATCTGGTTGCTCTCCTCTCCGGAAGAAATTTCGAAACACGCCAGTATGAGGAGGAGATTGTCAAGGATTCATTCAGCCGTCTGAAAAACGCTATCATGCGGTTCATGAACGAGACACATTTCAAGCGCTTCATTATGATCATCCGCTCTGCCGGCTATGTCGATTCATCGATGATCGGGGGTCAGAATGCGCTGAACTTTGCTTACATCCTTTATCTTACACTCAGGGAAAAAGGGATGAAGGATGCAGATATCGAACAATATGTTCGCCGCTGGTTTGTTATGTCGGTCCTTACATCGCGCTACTCAGGTTCACCTGAATCTGTGTTTGATTATGACATCCGGCAGATCCACGCGCAGGGGATCGAGGCATATTCTGAATCGATCGTTAAAGGGACACTGTCCGATGCTTTCTGGGATGCTGCCCTGCCTCAGGAGATGAATACATCTGTTGCATCCAGCCCGTATTTCCGTGCGTTCCAGGCTGCGCAGATCAAGATGAATGACAAGGGATTCCTCTCAAGCGATATCAGCGTCCGGGAATTGATCGAAGTAAAATCCGATGTCCACCATATCTTCCCCAAGGATTACCTGAAAAAGAACGGATTGACCCGGGGCCAGTATAACCAGATTGCCAATTATGTAGTTGCACAGAGCGAGATCAATATCGCGATTGGTAATAAGGAACCCAAAGTATATTTTGACCAGATTAAGAGCCAGTGCGCCAGCGGTAAGAAATGTTACGGGAACATCACCGATCCTCAAGCTCTCAAAGAAAATCTCCGGATGAATTGTATTCCTGACGGCATTGAGAACATGACCCTTGATGAGTACCCGGATTTTCTTGAACAGCGCCGGAAACTGATGGCCCTGAAGATTAAGGATTATTTCAGGAGCCTGTGAGATGGGGGAGCTCAAACCCTATCCGGAATACAAGGACTCAGAAGTTCCGTCTTTAGGAAATATTCCTTCTCATTGGCAAATGATTCGGAGCGGGTACCTTTTTAGAGAGATCATTGATACAGGACATCCCGATCTTGAATTACTTTCAATCGATCGTTTCAGGGGAATTATCCGTCAAAGGGATATCGGAAGAAAAGAAAGGGCCTCGAAAGATCGTTCATTATACAAGCGAATCCAAAAAGGACAGCTTGGGTATAATCTAATGAATGCATTCATGGGATCCATTGGGATCTCACAATATGAAGGGATAATCAGTCCTGCTTACGCTGTTGGTCAACCAAAAAAAGAGATGATTGCGGATTACTATCATCATCTTTATCGGACGCAAATCTATGCAGCAGAAATCAACCGTTATTCTTATGGAATAATGTATGAGCGTAACCGGCTCTATTATGACTATTTTAAAAGAATTCCAGTGCCATATCCTCCAATCGATGAACAGGAAAAAATTGTCGCAGTTATTCACCAAAAAAGTCGAGAGTTTCAAAATTTAATAAGTGTCAAACGCCGTCTTATCGAACTACTAAACGAGCGGAAACTGGAGATTATTAGCCGTGCCATGACGCGAGGACTCGATTCGAATGTCCGGCTCAAACCGTCTGGGAGTGAGTGGCTTGGGGATGTGCCGCAGCACTGGGAGATAAAACCACTGAAAAGATGGGTGAATATCAATGAAAGAACTCTTCAAGAAAATACAGACCCAAATTATTCTTTTTATTATATCGACATCGGATCGGTCGGAACCGGGTATTTGATCAATCAGCCAGAAAAAATGCTTTTTTCTAACGCACCCTCAAGGGCTCGACGTATGTTGAAATGTGGAGATACAATAATTTCCACGGTCCGAACATATCTAAAAGCAATTTATTTTATTAGTGCCAAGATTGAAAACCACATTGCTTCAACAGGTTTTGCGGTTTTAGCACCAAAATCCGAAGTAAATCCTGAATATTTAAGCTATCTAATTCAGAGCAATTTTTTTATTGATCATGTTACTGCTAATTCAAAGGGAGTTGCATATCCAGCAATTACTGAAAGTGAAATGGGGACATTCTACGTTCCAATACCACCAGACATTAATGAGCAAAAAGAAATTCTCAATTCAATAAAAAAATCGATAACTCCAATAGATGAAATCATCAATAAAATACGAGATGAAATTGAATTTATCCTAGAATATCGCACCCGTCTAATTTCCGATATCATAACTGGAAAAGTGGATATTCGCTACGAAAAAATTACAACGATTCCAGTAACATCACCAAATGAAAGCGACATAGTTCGTCCCGATGACGATTTATTTAGTTCAGAAGAGGATGATTGATTCTGGAAATTTCTGTGAATTCATATGAGAGTAACCTGTAAAGAATTCAAAACCCCCTATGCTCACTTAAACACCGATATACATGATATCCAATTCTCTTGGCCTCAGCTCCGGCACGCTGTAGTCACAATGGGATCCCCATCACTTCGAGCTGCAATGCCGTCGACTCAACATGCATTTGCATTTGCCCTTCACAAGATCTTCGCCCTTGAAAGTGTAATTGAAATTGACGATCAGGGTACACTGCAATTACCAAGCCGTTATGATGATCTCGATCAGAGTGAAAAAGGAGTCCTCTCGTACTGGCTCGGGATGTGTATAACAAAAGTTGTAGCTGCCGAGATTCTGGATGTTCCCTGGCCTGTTCACCTCAGGCACCTTATGAAAGCGATTCGGGTATATATGCGGGATAAGAAATTCCCTGATTACGTCGGAATCGACGCAAAGGACAAATGGCACGTTATCGAAGCTAAGTGCTTCCAGACTGAACCTGGCCGTTTACACCGTCGCAGATGGGAGGATCAGGTTGACAGCGTAGATTTTATTTCAGATCAACTTCCGGATACACGATCCTATTGCCTGACCAGACTTAAACCGAGAATATCTATCGAATTGACTGATCCTGAAGATGAGATCAGGAAAAGAAAAATTAATCTCCCGATAAAACCCGAACAAAGTCAGAGGTTCTACTATCAACCATATCTTGATCTCTTCTCGGACGAATTGCAGCACGAGAATAAAACCGATGATAATGGAATGCTTTATAAATCAATAGGGTTCGATTCTTTAAACAGGACAAAGTATTCGATCTCTATCGAAAGAAGTATTCTTGAAAAAGTTATTAGAAACGAACTTGTAAAAAAAATCGAGCCGATCTCAGTTGATGACTGGTATCTCGGATCCGATGGAATCGGACTGAAAAAAGAAGAAGCAACAGAAGCGGATTGCATTGAGTACAACCGACACCACCGAAAAAGGTCTTGAAACCCTTATCATCGAGTCCCTCACGCGAAAGAATGACATCCCGCAGCAGCCCCCGCCATCCGTCCACTACAAACCTTCCATCTACGGCAGCCTCCCCTATGTTGAGGGAAGCCCGAAAGACTATGACCGGGACCACGCAGTCGATATCATCAAACTTCTTGCCTTCCTTCAGGATACCCAGCCGAAGATCATTGAGCAGATCGGCATCGGCAACGAAGGTCCCAAGCGAGACCAGTTCCTTGCCCGGCTCCAGGGCGAGATTGCCAAACGCGGGATCATCGATGTGCTGCGGAAAGGAATCCAGCACGGCCCGGCATCGGTCACCCTGTTCTATGGTACTCCCACGCCGGGAAACACGCAGGCCGAAGAACTCTGGCTGAAAAATATCTTCTCGGTAACCCGGCAACTCCAGTACAGCCGAGATGAGACCCGGCTGGCCCTCGACCTCTGCCTCTTCATCAATGGCCTGCCGGTTGTCACGTTCGAACTCAAGAACCGACTCACCAAACAGACCTATGACGATGCTATCCAGCAGTACAAGCGTGACCGGGACCCCCGCGAACTTCTCTTCCAGTTCAAGCGGTGCATGGTTCATTTTGCTGTCGATGACCAGCAGGCCTGGATGTGCACTCAGCTCAAAGGTGGCGAGTCCTGGTTCCTGCCCTTCAACAAGGGATACAATGACGGCGCCGGCAACCCGCCAAACCCGAATGGGATCAAGACAGATTATCTCTGGAAGGAGATCCTGACAAGAGACGGGCTCACTGATATCATAGAAAATTATGCGCAGGTGGTCGAAGAGATTGACCGGAAAACCGGGAAAAAGAAGCAACTACAGATCTTCCCCCGATACCATCAGCTCGATCTTGTTCATAAGCTCCTCAACGAGACCAGGATTCAAAAGATCGGAAAGCGCTTCCTCATCCAGCACTCGGCCGGGAGTGGTAAGAGCAACTCGATAGCATGGCTTGCTCACCAGCTCATCGGCCTAGAGAAAAAGGACAAGACCGTCTTTGATTCCATCATTGTTGTCACCGACCGGAGAGTTCTCGACAAGCAGATACGGGACACGATCAAACAATTCGCACAGGTCTCGACTACGGTCGGAGCGGTGACCGAGGGATCCCAACAGCTCCGTGAGTATATCCAGGCCGGCAAGAAGATCATCATCACAACGGTCCAGAAGTTCCCGTTCATTCTCGATGAGATCGGCAACGAGCACCGTAACCACAAGTTCGCAATCATCATTGATGAAGCCCATTCCAGCCAGGGTGGCCGGACCTCGGCGAAGATGAACATCGCTCTCTCCGGGATGGGTGATGCGGAAGAGGAGTCGGTTGAGGACAAGATCAACCAGATCATAGAAGCCCGGAAGATGCTGAAGAATGCGGACTATTTCGCGTTCACGGCTACCCCGAAGAACAAGACCCTTGAGATCTTCGGGGAGCCATATCCGGAAGGGGATGTTGTCCAGCACCGCCCGTTCCACAGTTACACGATGAAACAGGCAATCGAAGAAGGGTTCATCCTCGATGTCCTGAAGAATTACACTCCGGTTTATAGTTATTATCGCCTCGCTAAGACCGTGGAAGATGACCCTGAGTTCGACACCCGTAAGGCACTCAAGAAACTGCGGAAATTTGTTGAATCTAACGAGATCGCCATCGAGAGGAAGGCCGAGATCATGATCGATCATTTCAACGATCATGTATACCGGGCAAAGAAGATCGGGGGTCAGGCCCGAGCAATGGTCGTGACAAGTGGAATCGAACGGGCAATCCAGTACTATCACGCATTCAATGCATATCTTGCACAGGAAAAGCTGCCCTACAAGGCGATTGTCGCATTTTCCGGGGAGCCTGAATACAAGGGAGTCAAAGTCACTGAATCCTCGCTCAATGGTTTCCCGAGTAAAGATATCGAGGACGTTTTTCAGACAGAACCGTATCGGTTCCTGATCGTTGCCGATAAATTCCAGACCGGGTATGATGAACCGCTCCTCCACACGATGTATGTCGACAAACATCTCTCTGATATCAAAGCGGTTCAGACACTCTCGCGGCTTAACCGGGCACATCCCAAAAAAAGCGATACCTTTGTTCTTGATTTCATGAACAACACTGACGTAATCAGGTCAGGGTTCGAGCCATATTACCGGACTACCATTCTTTCGGATGAAACCAATCCCAACAAGCTTCACGATCTCAAAGCGGATATCGACGGATTTCAGGTCTATTCGCAGGATCAAATCACCCAGCTGGTTGATTTGTTCCTTTCCGGTTCCAGCCGCGAACGGCTGGATCCCATTCTCGATGTCTGTGTTGCACGATATATCGGAGAACTCGATGAGGAGGGACAAGTTGATTTCAAAGGAAAGGCAAAGGCGTTTGTCCGGACATATAATTTCCTGGGTTCGATTCTTCCTTACACGAACACCGAATGGGAAAAACTCTCTATCTTCCTCAATTTCCTCATCCCCAAATTACCGGCACCGAAAGAGGAGGATCTTTCAAAAGGAATCCTCGAAGCCATTGACATGGACAGTTACCGTGTCGAGGTAAACGCAACCCAGGCTATCAAGTTACAGGATCTCAATGGAACCGTTGAGCCGGTCCCGACAACGGGGGGCGGCAAGATACCGGAACCGGATCTCGATAAGCTGAGCAATATCATCCGATCCTTCAATGATCTCTGGGGAAACGTCGACTGGAAGGACAAGGACAAAATCCAGAAGGTCATCGCAGAAGAAATTCCGGCAAAGGTAGCTGCCGATAAGGCATACCGGAATGCCATGAAAAACTCTGATAAAGAAAACGCCCGCATTGAGCATGATGCGGCATTAAAGAAAGTCGTCACTGAACTTCTTTCAGACCACACCGAGTTATTCAAACTGTATAGTGATGATCCCTATTTCAAGAAATGGCTGGCGGATATGGTATTCAAGAGGACATATACGGATACGAAAACGTAAAAAATTAGAGTTGGGCACGTTTTCTTTGAGCGTTATATTTCTTTAAAACAGATATCATTCCTTCATATTTTCGATTATACGTATCTCGATAATCATTTGAAAAATTCCGGATATCCTTTTTATTTTTTATCATCCAATAATAAGTATAGAACTTCTCTCCCTGTTTTTCTATTTCCCATTGTGGCTCAGTTGAGATTGCATCAAATATTTCATCAGGTAGATTTTTCGATACGATACGACACTGCCCGGGCTCTATTTTTGGTAGTTCATTCTCATTCGCTAGATATGCAGTAAGATATGCTCCACCATGAAGGGCATTTTTTTCGATGCCAGAAAATTCTATTTTTTGTCGATATTTAAACTCACCATAAGCGATGGATGTTGTCAACATGACATTGATATCTATCATTGAGGAATTCAATTTTTGAATTAGTTTCAATAAATCAGAAAAGGTCTCTTTTTTATTTTGATTATCCCTGGCAAAGATAATACCACAATCTGATACAAATAATCCATTTAATTTTGGGAATTTCTGCAGACATTCGAATCCAGCTGAATAAAATGTATCTAAGGCTTCAATGGTTCGATTCTCATCGTTCATTAGTTCTTTAAAGCCTGAAATATCTGTGAAGGCAACGAAAGTGTTTCCTTGAAAATCATCTAGAGGCATATTTTCTTATCATATTGGTTTGATGATAAGTACTTTCATTTCTTCGGCACTACCCATACAGCCCCGATCTTAGCAAACACCCACTCGAATTGCTCCGGTCTTTTCCCGACATAGAATAGCGCCGGTGAAAATGTCGGCCCGGGACCATCGTCACCGGAGGGCCCCACAAACCGGATGCGGGCCGAAGGAAAACACACCCGGCACGATATCGCCGTCAGCGTCTTCCATGCCGCTGTCTCGGTTGCCGATTTCCACAAAACAATCGCCTCCGTGGTCCGGCCTACCGACTGCTCCAAGTATAACTTCGAGAACCACTGCTCGACCCCGGGCCCGAACGGGGGATTGAGAAAGACACGCCCGGCCCACGGCTGTACTAGTCCGTTGTCCTGAGCTGTGTAATGTCTCGTTGCCGGCACGTTCGGGATCTCCCGGCTGTTGCTGGCCGGGTCAAGATCGATCGCGCCCGTGCAGGCTATCACCGCATCGAGAATGTACTGCGGTGTGTAATGCTCCGTGCTCTCGTGGGAGAGCAGAGCTGGCGGGACGGTCATCTGATGAGATGATGTGTAAAATCACCTGCTTAGTCTTTACTGAAGACAAGGACGCAGGACCGGGACGAAGAAATCGCACATAATATTAAAAAGCATATTTACATCAGCCACTCAATATCTGTCATTCATCTGAACAAAATCCTCGGATTACCGGGTGAGGACAAGCACGAGCATGACAACGACGAGCAGGAAGATGATGACAATCGGCATATTTGTCAGCAGTGTGCAGAAGGAATTGAACGAAGAGCGGGCAGCAATCCGTGATTACATCAAGACGGATCCACTACTCAGGATTTACTTTGATCCTTTTCTCTTCGAATATATACCAGCGGTTGATCGAGAACCTGAAGAATTGTATCTGAGCGAAGTCGATGGATGCTCAATATACCTGGGAATTTTTGGTAACGAATATGGCCCGGAGAACAAAAAGGGTATTTCTCCCGTAGAGCGTGAATTCGAGCGGGCAACAGAGAAAAGTAAACACCGGCTGATTTTCCTGAAGGGCAAGGATGACAGCAAGCGCCATCCGAAAATGCAGAAACTTATCAGCAGGGCAACCCCTCACGTTGTGCGACGGCGTTTCACCACGATTGACGAATTGAAAAAGGAATTGTTTGCTGCATTAGTCCAGTTCCTGTGTGACAACAAAATTATCTCCTGCATGCCATTCGACGAATCCGCCTGCCCAGGAGCAACGTTAAAGGATATCTCCGATGAAAAAGTCGCATGGTTCATTCCTGTTGCAAAAAAGGAACGGGGGTTCCCCCTCAACCCCGGAACCCCGACCGAACAGGTTCTAAAACATCTTGACTTACTGGAGGGGTCCCAACCCACCAATGCGGCAATTCTCCTGTTCGGTGTTAAACCCCAGAAGTTTATGCCGACCGCAGAGATCAAGTGCATGCACTATCATGGAACGATAGTCGCAAAACCGATACCCTCCCATCAGATATTCACCGGTACGCTTTTTGATCAGGCAGACCAGGCTACGGATTTCATTCTCTCAAAAATCAATCGCATCGTACCTCCCCGCGATTCAGCACCGGTTAGTGAAACAAAGTACGAGATTCCAAAAGAAGTGATTCAGGAAGCGGTTGTCAATGCCGTTGCTCACCGGGATTATACCTCGGCTGCAAGCGTGCAGGTGAGTGTCTTTTCGGATCGGATTGAAGTGCGAAACCCCGGCCATCTTCCTCCGGATCTTACGTTCGAAGACCTGAAAATCAAACACAGCTCCCGGCCACGCAATCACCGGATCGCTCTTCCTCTTTACCTCACCCACTATATCGAGAAGATCGGATATGGGACAATCCAGATGACAACCGGATGCAGAGACGCGGGGCTTCCGGAACCCGAATTTGCCCAGAGCGGCGGGGAATTTGTTGTCATTCTCTGGAGAGATTGGCTGACAGAATCCGTGCTGGCGAAATTTGGACTTAATGAACGACAGAATATGATTATTGTCTTCCTCAAAAGCCATGCCAGAATTACCAATGCCGAATGTCAGAGTCTTACCGGTGCTGCCCGGAAAGCAACGAGCCGCGATCTCGGAGGACTCGTAGACGCCGGTCTTCTGATTCGAGTCGGCGAGCGACGCGGAGTGTATTATGTACTCGCCCGGAGTAACCGCAAAGATACAATTTGAGACGATTTCTTTCAACCAGCGACTGAAGATCGGGGAAAAAATATGGGACAATTATGAGACATATGAGACATGTGAGATATATGAGACAAGTATGGGACATATGAGACAGACATCGATGAATTCCCCGTAGGGGTTAGGGGCCTTTTCATATTCACGCCATAGGAGATCATTTAATCTGCACGCAACCCTGACGATCATGAAATGATCGTCAGGTGAGTATACTGTTCTTCTTTTTTCTATAACCGAGAGATCGATCGTTACTCTTTCAGTCACACCAACCCCGCCTCCCGTGCATCTTCCCGCACACCTCTCCCGTAACAATGCTCGCAGAGCTTCACGCCCGCCTCGCGGTCAATCCACACCGCCTTCGCAATTCCGCAGACCGAGCACTTCCCCACATCTGCCGTAACCCGTGTGCACCGGGAAACGTCCACGGCCCCGGGCAGTGGGACCGAAGCCGTCTGCTCTGCTTTCATTGCCTCGTTAAAACACGACCGGCAGATCCGCCGAGCCTCCTGCTGGTCCTTGGGCCGGGCCCGACGCTCTTTGGTATATTTTTCAATATACCTGGAGCCTTTCTTTCCGCAGGACCAGCACGGGGTCTTCGGCTCCGGGATCTCGAGTTTTTTGTAATCACCGGCCCTGATGGACCGGAGCGGATCCTTGTTTTCAGCAGGGGGTGGTGAATCCGGGCTTGTTTCAGCAGTTTTACAGCACGTGCTGTAAGTCATCGGAGCGCGATCTGGTATCTTATTGTCAGATTGCGCGGAAATTTTGGGAGATCGTTTTTTGTTTACAGCATTTTCAGAATTATGCACACACTGAGTACTCTGCAAACCGGGTTCCGATTGGGTAGCAGCATTCTCTTTTTGCTGTAAATTACCTTCTCTTAGTACAGAATTATTATTATTTACTAAGGAATCAGGAAATCCGGAAGCAGAAATCGCACCATTTTGTTTTTCAGCAGTTGCTGAAAAACTGCTGTAAACGTGCTGTAATGCTGTAAATGACTCTGCGCCAGCGTCGTTGTTGCCCTTGACCCTGTTGTCATCATTGCCATCATCATTATCATCGTCATCATGATCGTGATCGAGCCAGCATGCTCCGCCACAGCTCCAGTGCCGGTACAGTTCCCGGCTCCATGAAAATGCCTCGGTCCTGCGCCGGATTGAAATCCCATCTTCATCGCTGACTGTCACGGTCCGGTCCGTGAAGGAGAGTGCCGGGCACTTCTCCAGCAGCCCGGTGTAATTCTTTCCCCGGCTGTCGTAGCCTTTCAGGGCCCGGTAGATGTTGATGTAAGGCCAGCCGGTGAGCTCCTGAAGATCCTGGATGGTGAATTCAGAACGATCCGACCGGTGGATTAATGTCAGCAGGTCGGACTCCTTCTTCGTCATCTTCGATTCCTGCCCACCCGCCGTGCCGTTCAGAAGCGTGAAGACATCGTTCGCCGCTGCAAAATCCGCCTCATCGGCATAGACACAGAGCGTCCCGTCCTCACTCGTCTTCTGCTGCCGCTGCATGAAGAAGAGGGCCGCGTGACTTTTGATCAGATCGTAGAGCATGTCGGGATTGCGCCGGTTGCAGATGGCATTGAACCGGATCCGCTTTGAGTAAGGGATGATCACCCAGATCGTCTGCTCGTGCAGGATCTTCCAGATTTCCCTGCAGGTCTTCAGCTCAGCAGTTTCATCGACAAACGAATCCGGGTCCAGCATCTCCCGGACCTGCTTCGCCGCCAGCACCCGGGCATCCTGCTCGGACGACTCGTCAATCCAGCAGGTGAGCA
>DADR01000040.1 GCA_002495055.1 Methanoregula sp. UBA247
AAGGTCTGCGGTGACCTGCGAAGTCATGGAATCCAGCGAAACCTCGACCGACTGGGTTGTCTGGATCGTCTTTTTTAACTTCTCCGGTGCGTCCACCGCAGCAAGTCTCCCCTTTACGATGATGGCGACCCGGTTGCAGAGGGTATTTGCCTCTTCGAGCATGTGCGTTGTCAGAAAGATCGTGGTCCCTTCACGATTGAGGCGTGAGAGAATCTCCTTGAGGAGAAGGGAGCTCTGTACGTCCAGGCCTGACGTAGGTTCATCCAGAAACAGGATTTCCGGTTCATGGATAAGTGCCATGGCAAGCGTGAGTTTTCGCCGCATCCCTTTTGAAAATCCCTGTGCTTTCTTGTCCCTGAACCCGGTAAGGTCGAAGATTTCGAGAAGTTCCCGTGCCCGTCGGGTCCGCTCTGGTTGTGACAACCCGTACAGTTCTCCAGCGAACATCAGGTTATTCCATGCAGACAGATCCTCGTAGATGTTCGAAACCTCCGGAACAATCCCGAAATGCTCCTTGGCGTGGAAGGCATCGCGGGTGATGTCACAGCCCATGATCGATGCTGTGCCTTCCGAAGGCTCTGAAAGCCCGGTGAGCATCCGGATGGTAGTGGTCTTGCCGGCGCCGTTCGGACCCAGAAACCCGAAAAATTCCCCCGCTTCCACTTCGAAACTGATATGATCCACGGCACGAAGTGTGCCATAATCCCGCGTAAGATTATTGACGCTGATTGCGTTCATACGAGATGCCCTTTTAGTGCGGCTGCTGGATGCCGATAATGGTCATACGTTCGATGCACCTGATCCCGCGGTCCTCATTGCTTTCGACCGAAATGAGGTGCCCGGGTGCCACATCATACCGGGAATTTCCAGACGTGATAACGCCCTTACCTTCCAGAACGAGAAAGACGACATAGTACGGCTCCGGGTGGGGCGGAATCTCCTGTCTGTCATCAAGGCAGATCAGAACCGTGTTGAATCCCCCCGTTTTTATGAGGTCTTTTTTCACATGACTTTTTGGTGAGAACTCTGCGAGTTCGTACAGATTGATATGCCTGTTTTTTTCATGAACCATTATCATCCCTCAGAATAAAACGCAACCAAAGACACAACGAATTTTATCATTCAGCTAGGTTACCTACTATCCACTGGATAGTATTAAAATTGCCAGGTGAATAGTGGTATAGTAACTATGTGCGATGATAGTGATGACTTATGCCTGTGCCCCTTCGACGGAATTATGAATTCAATTTCAAAAAAATGGGCATTGCTCATCATCAATATGATCGGGAACCACCGATCGATCCGGTTCAACAGCCTAATGAATGAACTGTCCGGGATTAGCCCTAGGACACTGGCAGATACTCTCAAAGATCTCCAGAGGGAGCAATTGATCGAGCGAAATGCCTTTCCCGAAATCCCGCCCCGGGTCGAATATCATCTGACCAAAGATGGGGAAGCCCTTCGGGAATCTGTAATTCCTCTCCTGAAATGGGCGGCAAAACGGGATAATCGCACCATAGAGAAGTGCATCTCTGTCTGCGACAGAACCACCTGCCCGGGCAAACGGCTCCACGCCGATAAAAAAAGGGATGATAAATTCCCATCTCTTGTCATTTTGTAAGAGAGGCAAAACGTAGCGGCATTGATCGATGCGAACTCACTTACGTTGCACTTTTGCACCTTCGCCGTGACCGGCTCCAAACTCTCGTCTATTTCAAGCTATTTGACATGGGATGCCGGTCTCAGGTCTAGGGGCACTGGGTCTGAATATATTGGGCTGGCTATCTGATGGAAGCTGGACGCACCGGCCTGTGACTGATATTCTGGATCATGAATAGGGACGAACATCAATCTCCATCCGGCTGATTTTTTCATAGATCTTTTTCTGTTTGACAATCGGCCAGAGCTGGTAGAGATGAATCGTGATCGGTTCCCACATCGCCACCCAGCCTGCGACCTCAAGAGTTGTTGCTACGAGTCGGGCTATTGGAGAGTTACTGAAGGTTTCCGCTACGATCCAGCTGGCAATCATCGCTATTGTGAGAAACGAAAGCCCGATCAGTATCGTGAATTTTCCATAGATCCACTTTTGACGAAATTCCCGTTCTTGTATCATAACCATGTATCTGAAGTGATTGCTGATGGCCTTAGGAATTTTTTGTGCCTCTTTTGTGCCCAAAACTTCCACCGGCAGATATACGATGATCCCGAACTGCGTTTTAAAAGGAAAATCCTTCACGGCATCGACAATATACTGGCTTGCTTCATGATCCAGTTCCCTCACAAAGAACGGTGCGGGATCAAATGTGTTGAAGAGCTGGAGTATCGACGATAATTTAATCTCGATGAGAACACGGCCGTTCTCTTTCCGGTAGAGCGAATCAATATTCATCATATTTTATTCCTCTTGATAGCATCGATGAACCAAAGGGTTGGAATAGTCTTCCCGCCTTTGTAGATCACAAACTCATCCGTGCTCGTACTTACTCCGCGACCGGCTCCCCCTTTTGCTGCACTTTGGGGAAGCCTACATGGAAAGCAACCCAGTGATGAGTGAAAATTCTACCCTCACAATAATTTTGTCTCTTCAGTGGGTTTCGGGACCTTGATCACGAGAACCCGGAAAACCTCCTTGCTCTCGTTGATCCACCGGTGCGGGATACGGGCAGGACTTTCGACCAGCATGTCTTTTCCGATTGTTTTCTTCTCATCGCCAATCTCGACGATAGCTGTGCCTTCCAGCACATAGAAGAAAACATCGACCGGAGTCATATGTTTTTTCAGTGATTCTCCGGGCTGGAGTGTAATCACGACAGCGATGGCGTTCTTTGTATCATAGATCTTCCGGGCGTCAACATGGTGAGGATTAGGGCCCGACACAACCTTTGCAACTTCAGTAATCTTCATGATTATTTCACCTTTTCAACCGGAATATACGGAAGTAATGTAAGTAATTCCGATTTCAGCGTATCTATTCCGATGCGTTCCATAAACCGGGCTGTCCGCTCGTGGGGTTTTGCATGACTGCGGTAATACTCGGCGACACGGAGAGCGCAATCAACGACTTCATGGGAAGTAAGATCCTGTGCAATGAGGTCTCCGAACCTTGGTCGGGTGCCTGCATTGCCTCCGAAAAAAATCGTCCATCCTTTTGGGGTTGCAATGATTCCGATATCCCGGGTGTAGCTTTCGCTGCAACAGCGGGGACAACCGGAGACCCCGATCTTGATCTTTGCCGGGAATGTCTGGGTTTTAAACACGTCATCGACGGCCCGGGCCAGCCCGATCGAGTCCTGCTTGCCATATTTACACATATCTGTACCGAGACATGCCTGGACAAACTTGACACAGGGTGTCGTCTCGGGTTTTGCGAGTGGGCCCAGCTCAGTGATCACCTTACGCACATTTTCCGGCTCAAGCCCGGCCAGGATAATCCGTTGGCCGGATGTAATCTTCAGAATCGGTACACGATAATTTCTCCCGACCTTCGCAATTGTTTCGAGCTGTTCGGGTGTCACGATACCGGCAGGTATCCGCGTCGTGACCGCAAAGGTCCGGCCGTCCCGCTGAAGGATTGCACCTTCTGTAGTTCCTGTCATTGTTTTTCACGAATCCGTTGTTTTCAGGTTCCATTAATTTTTCTTCTGTTCATGCTTCCTGCTGCGACTTGAGATCTTTTTTATTTCGTGCGCATTTTCAAACAGTCGGGAGAACAACCTGCTCTGGACACAGGTGATGAAGGGAAGGGTGATAATGACCGCCATCCGGTTCCCGTCCTGCGTGTAGATAAGCATGGACTCCTGGTCATCGGCAATAAGAATGCACTCAAGTCTGAAGATCGTCCCTTCACGGGGTATAGGTGCTGAAAATATTTTCTGAAAAACATTCACACCAAAGAAGTCCTCAGGCGTTCCCGCTTCAAAGTACCTGATGCCATCCACAGGGACAATCCCATCTGCACCGCCTTTAGGGAACAAGACTTTTATCTCCCGGTCCTTTGCAATTGCACCAATCAGACCCTGGAATTTTATGAACGTTTCCTGATTGAAACAGAGAATAATGAGTTCCCGGGTGACATGTTCGATGAGCATCTCAAGATTCCGCTGGATGGTCCAGTCTGAATGGACATACCATATCGGAGAATAATTCTGTCGTGCGTCGACTGACAGCGCATCAAGTGTCTTCACACTTTCCTGAGCAGCAGTATCTAGATCTTTTTTTAAGAAAGATACGACGATATCCGGGCGGACCGCTTTATACATCAGCGGACTTCCCCGCCGTATCTCAATGAATCCTTTTTCATCTAACGCATTGAGGACGTCATATACACGCGGTCGCGGTACACCACTGGCTTCATGGATCCTGCGAACATTTGCCTCACCCAGTCCAACGAGAGCGACGTAAATCTTTGCTTCATATTCTTTAAGTCCCAGTTGGACAAGATTTTCAATTGCTGAATCCATCTGTTACTTTGTTAGGGACAACAAAATTAAATAGTTATCGGACAAGCTCCTTGTATGACTCAGACATTATCAGAGAAAGCGAATATCGCCATTGTTCGGAAATTTTTCGAGGTCGGGCCATCAAAAGGCGATCTTTCGGCAGCGGATGTGCTTCTCCATCCGGAATTTTCCCTGCATACCCCGCTTCCAACACCGGGACCCGGGATTGAGGCAATGAACAATGTCATTACAACATGCCGCGCTGCCTTTCACGGTTTACAAGTGACCGTCGATGACATCATGGCAGAGGGGGATAAAGTGACTGCTCGCTTCACAGCACGGGGTGCACACAAGGGGGAATTTATGGGTCTCCCCCCAACAGGAAAGGCGATCACGATGACGGGCATCGAGATTTTCCGCATAAAGGAAGGAAAAATCGTCGAACTCTGGGGTGAGGCAAACCTGATGGGGCTGATGCAGCAGCTGGGCATTTTGCCTGGTTCAGCGTAATCGGACAACAATAACGGGGAAGATCAAGTATGGTTGTTTCTCAGATTCCAAAAGCGGTAGGATTTATCTATGCGCTGGTGATGATCGGGGTCATTGCGTACCTCTGGTATTCCGGAAAATGGCGACAGAAGATGGGCTGGCTGCTTCTTGTGATTTCGGTACTATTGGGATTTCTCATATTTTCCCCGGTAGCGCCCTGGCAGTTCCAGCAGCTGGTATTACGTGATGTGCAGGGACTGGGAGCCCCTCTCATTGTCGGTATCATCGGGCTCTTTGTAGTGTTAGTGCTGACCTTTATGTTCGGGCGGTTTTTCTGTGGATATCTCTGTCCAGTTGGTACCGTACAGGAAATTGGCTATCATGCTCCTGTCCGCAAAGTCAATATGCGGCAGAAGAACGCATTTCTGCTGATAAGAGCGGCATTTTTTGTTGTGTTTCTTCTCCAGGCATTCTTGCTTTCTGTGTCGTTACTTTCATGGTTCGGCATCAGGGATTTCTTTTACCTCGCACTCACTGCGGGTACCGTGGTATTTATTGGAATTCTGGTGCTGTCCATGACATTCTATCGCCCGTTCTGCCGGCTTGTCTGCCCGTACGGGGTACTGTTATCGCTCACTGCATGGAAGAGCCTTCTCCGGTTACAGAGATCCGATGCCTGTATCGAATGCAAAAAATGTGAGAAGGCGTGCCCGACCGATGAGGCAAAGCGTGATGATGGGAAAGCTGAGTGTTATCTCTGCGGGCGGTGCGTGGATGCCTGCCCGACTCCCGGGGCATTGGTGTACCGGCGACGGAATGCTGAAGGAAAAACATAAGTGTGGAATCAAAAAAAACACATGAATGGAGGATAGTATGGTGGAATTCAAATTAGAAAATCCGGATAAACATGATAAGAAGCGAGAAGAACTGAAAGGAAAGGTCATCACTCTTCCGGAACTGGTGGGCTATGCAGACGGCACGGTCGCAAGCCGGATGATCATCAATAACAAGGCCGGGAGTATCACCATCTTTTCCTTTGATGAGAATGAAGGGCTCTCCGAGCACACGGCTCCGTATGACGCTGTGGTTACGATCCTTGAAGGGGAGTGTGAGGTGTGGATTGCCGGTACGACCCTCCAGATGAAAGCGGGCCAGACTATTATCTTTCCGGCTAACGCTCCCCATGCACTCAGTGCCGTCACGAAATTCAAAATGACGTTGACCATGATCCGGGGGTAAATTCATGGGTGGGAATGATCAGGACGGATACTATTGCACTATCTGCGGAGGTATCCCTCCTGACAGGATTAACATCAGGCAGATTCTTGTTGACGGCAAACCGACCGGTATTGACAAACTGGACTGGATTCTTGCGGAGGTACGGAAACTGAATCTTTCCAATGATACGATCATCACCGAGGAAATGCTGAAGCGAACGAAGGTCCTCAACTACGTTCCCACCCGAAAGGAAAAGGAGTATGGCGAGGCACTGCTCCTGGAATATAAGAAAACCGGGAATAAAACCGGTGCTTGACCATTGTCCCGGCGCTGCAAACATCAGGACTCCGACCCTCTCGATAAAGAAATGCCCGCAGTGTGGTAACGAGGTTGAGATCTTCTCAAACGATGTGAAAGTAGCGTGTGATTACTGTGGCTTTATTATCGACAACAATATCCTTTCGTGTGTCGAGTGGTGCAAGTATGCGAAGGAGTGGGTCGGTGAGGAGACGTACCAGAACCTCATGGCCATGAAAGGGGGATGAGGGGATATTTGCTGATTCCCGCAAATTTCCCTGACCAGAGTAAACATCAGCGTGAGTCGAATAATGAGTTGAAATTCTTCGTACAAAATCAAGAATAAACCAAAAAATTGGAGTAATGCAATATGCCACCACATTGTGATACACGAGATGGGCCCGTTGTGAAAGCTGCGATGAAAGCACTGGAAACGGGGAATCTTAATTATGTACTGATCTGGATCCCGAAAGAGTCCGAGAAAGAACTTAAAGGTATCTTCGAGAAAACCCTGCGGGCAAGAAAAGCCGGAAAGGATGCCTTGGAAGTTGCCGATGACTGGTTCTTCGAGAATACTATCCGGCTCCACCGTGCCGGCGAGGGAGCAGCATATACCGGCATGAAACCCGCCGGGCTCAGCGAAGGTCCGGTTGTACCGAGAGCGGAGAAAGCGATCGAAACTGAGGATGCTAAGGAATCAATCGGGTTTATTCTCAAGACTGTTGAAGACGATCTGACCCATCGCTTCCATCACGTTATGGCAAAGAAAAAGTATGACGTGAACGATGTAGCTGCCGGCAGGGAATACATAGAGGCGTTCATCGGCTGGGTCGTCTATTCCCATCACCTGTACGTGAATGTCACGGGCGGGGACAGCCACGGAGAACACGCTGCAAAGACGGGTGGCTGTGGCCACCATTGACTTTTTCTGGAGTTGCAATACCATGCAGGAAGTAATCAAAAAGATGATCACGGAAGCGATGGCTGCCCAGCACGCTGACGTGAACCAGGTAAAAAAGAAACGCGGGGAGAAATTTGTCATTGACGATACGAAAGCGTATGTTGATGCGGTCAAGGGTATGAAACCCGCTGAGGGCCAGAGCAAAGCGATCTTTGCCCTGCACACCGATTCGGTCAATGCCCATTACACCATTCTTAAGGGCCTGACGAACACGATCCGCCCTGAGGACGATCCCTTTGTCGAGCACTACCAGACCCCGGTCATAATGGAGATGCTCTACGACGCCGATCCAAAGTTCCGGAAGAGCGTGGATGTTTTCATCAAGGCTGTCGGGAAAGCCGAAGCCCTGATTGGCAAAGAGTCTGCCCGCCGGTACGCGGGCTTCTACGGCCCAACCTGTGTCGTGGACTTTGCCCTCATCCCCGGCAGTAGCAGCAATATCGTCAACCAGATCCTGAAATCCACGGATATCCCGGTTCCTCACAAGCAGGCAATCCTCGCCGCAAAGTCCTGGGCCATGAACACCTCATACGGTATTGGGGATGTCTTTGCCCATGCGGTTGAAGGGGGAGCAACCCTGGCGGATGCAGTGAAGAAAGAGGTTGCCATGGTCCAGTCCATCTACGACACGCCGGTCGATGCCCAGGCAAAACTCATGGACAGTGTAGGCCAGAACTCCTTTGACTGCCGGAAGTACATGAAAGAGTACCGCACGAAGATGAAGGGAGCGGTCAGTGCCTCGCTCGATGAAGGGGTTCATTATGGGAACATCGTGACCGTGCCGGCCTATTGTGTTGGTGATATCGCCCATCACATCTCCCAATCCACGTACAATATGTGCAAGGACGATGTGATCATGGCAGTCATTGAGGCTGTTACCGAAGTTATGGACAAGAGCCTGCACGCGGCAGCCCCGAAGATGAAGACCGAGTACGAAGTGCTCTCGGTAGCGACCGGGTCCTCGGCCGCGGCTGCGGAATATATTCTCGAACTCGACGGATTCAACGCGATTATGGTCGTGGATATGCTGACGAAACGCTACCACAACTATGTCCAATTGTACCCGAAGCGGAGCGCAGCCATCGAACTCCACAACTGCGATTTCATGGACATGATCTACCGGGGCTGGAAGATGGTGGACAAGGCCCGGAGGATGCAGAGCAGCGAACCTGGCCCGATCATCCCGAGAGTCGGGGGGTTCAATGTCGATCTCTCGCCCATCCTGAAGAACGAAGTGCTCGCAAACCCACAGCGGTACGCCTACCCGGCCTGTGCTATGACTGTCCGGTTCTCGGCCATGATGCGCCTCTCCGACTACCCGTGCCTTTTAACGAGCGAGCCGGTCACGGCAACCCTGATGACCAACATTATTGCTCTGCACAAGGAGGTCGCTGCCGCCCCGGCACGGATCTGCAAGGACTGCGCATCGGCTGCCCTGATGGATTTCCGGCACTGCTCCTGCCAGTGGAAGGAAGCGGTCTAATCGCGGGACAGGGAAGTGAACAATCATGAAATGTTACGTGTGTGCAAAGGAAGGAAACGACAGTGATGCCGTAGCAGTCTGCGTCGCCTGCGGTATGGGGACCTGCATGAAGCACACGATCCGGAAAGAGGTCGATGTCTGGGAAGGCGGATACCCGCTTCCCTCCCGGAAACTGCCAAAGAAGATGCCACGGATGCTCTGCCCGGACTGCAATGCAGCATACGGAGAGGGTAAGTGATGGCATCGCTTGCCAGCCGGAGTATTGCCGAAGGTGCAGGGACGGCACTCCTCGTGTACTTCGGTGCCGGGGCAGCAGCCATTACGCTGATGATTGCGGCCGGGACAAAACCGGCAACACCATTCAACATCGGGATCGGCCAGCTCGGCGGGCTCGGTGACTGGTTTGCGATCGGTATTACGTTCGGTATTGTTATCGCTGCCGTCATTTACTCGCTCGGCCGGGTCTCCGGGGCGCATATCAACCCAGCGGTGACCATTGCCCTCTGTGCAACGAAACGGTTCCCGGCCGGTGATGCGGTCGCATATATCGTTGCCCAGTGCATTGGTGCCGCGATCGGGAGCCTGCTCTTCTTCCTGACCGTGGGAATGGATGCAATCACAATCGGGGGACTCGGAGCGACTGCACCATTCCCCGGCATCGGGTACGGTCAGGCGATCCTTGTCGAGACAATTGCAACCTTTGTGCTGATGCTTGTCATTATGGGAGTCGCCGTGGATGAACGTGCCCCGCCCGGGTTTGCCGGGCT
This sequence comes from Methanoregula sp. UBA247, assembly GCA_002495055.1. Lineage (GTDB taxonomy): Archaea > Halobacteriota > Methanomicrobia > Methanomicrobiales > Methanospirillaceae > Methanoregula. The sequence continues at coordinate 9,658 of DADR01000040.1, forward strand.
CGTCATCGGTCTGACCGTGGCCGGTATGATCACGATGGCCGGCAACATCTCCGGCGCATCGCTTAATCCTGCTCGTACTTTCGGGCCGTACGTGATGGACTTCCTGCTCGGTGGTTCGAACCTCTGGATATTCTTCCCGATCTATATTGTCGGGCCGATTATCGGGGCTCTGGTTGCTGCATTTTTCTATGACCGGATAACGGTGGAGTAAAACAATCCAATCCTTTTTCCGGAACCGATCTGGTTGACGGGATTCTTTTAACGGATTTTGAAGATCCGCCCAGCACCTCTTGAAAAACCATACCGTACATCATCTGACTGGCTGATCATCGATAGAGGTGTCTAATCGATTCCCTGCCGGTATATCTTCTCCTTTTTTCCCCACTGCCGTTTCACCCGTTCCGCTCCGCTGGCTATCAGGGCTGATATGACGATGGGCAGGGCAATGGTTGCATCGACATGGACCTGCACCTGCCGGCTCGTTGCCGATTCCTTACCCCAGCTGATCGCTTCTTCAAACGTGCAGCCGGAAAGTCCGCCCCACTGGGGGGAATCCGTTGTGTACTGGATAGCATATGCATGCCCGCCTAGGTCCTTCTCGTGGATCGAACCGATCACCTGCGTCTGCTGGATGAAGTTCTTGGGCACCCCGCCACCTACATAGATGACACCGGATTTCTTTGCTTCCTCGACCCGCGTCGTGATCTCGTCAGCATCGGCGATCTGGTCGATATCGATATCAAATCCACGGCGTCGTGCGATAAGAAGCCCGATGCCGATGGACGAATCGGCGAGCGCCGGGATAAAGATCGGTACCTTCTCCTTCGCGCAGACCGATGTGAGTGATTCATACTCCGGCCTTTCCCTTCCCAGCCATTCTCCCCATAACCGGGTGAACTCCCGCGATGAACCCCGGAACGGCGCGATCGATTCAGACCATGCGGCTATCCCGCGGTCAACGGTCCGGAACTCCTCCTCGAACGCAAAGACATCGTAGATGCGGTCGATGCCTTTCCGGTAGAGTTCGCGGTCGTCAGCGGTATGGTAGCCACGGTAATGGCGGATCCCAAGATGCTCGCAGGAATCGTGAAATATGTTCGCACCCGTTGATACGATAACATCGACGTAATGCCGTTGTACCATCTCCACAAGACACCGCTGCATACCTGCCGGTATCATTGCACCTGAGAGCCCGAAGAAAATTGTACACTCAGGATCGGCAAGCATGCGGCGCCATACCTCCACCGATTCCCCCAGTTTGCGCCCCTGAAAGCCGGTCCGGGCCATACCGGACAGGAGGGTTGCAACGTTAACCGATGGGCAGACTGCGGAGATTGTTTCCACCGGGTGTTTTTTCGTCATTTCCCCGAAAACTTTCATACTCATCCGCATCCCAGGAATCCGCGAATGCTCCGGCTTGTGCGGCCGCCAAAATAGATATCCCGTTCACTCATGGTAGATACCTCCTCGATAGTGAAATGGACCTTCGGATATTCCTTCTTGAGCATCTCCAGCAATCGTTTCAGTTCGGTCCGGGGTACAATACTAATCAGGACCGCAACAGCCGGCACGAACTGGCCAGACCCGTTGATCCGTGTTGTGCCAAATCCCATCTTCCCCATCCTGCTGATCAGCGGTTCAGGATCCTCTGTACAGAATACCCGGATAACCACCGTGCCAAGACCGATCCACGACTCTATCGTCATGCCCAACAGAGTCCCGATCCCATAGCCAAGCATGTACGCAAGGATACCGGGAATATTATCAAGGTTGGTCAGCACGAGCCCGGTTGAGATAACCCAGACGCCGATCTTCAGCGTCCCGATTCCCGAGGCGAGGTACTTGTGGCCTTTTGTGACATAAACAAGCCGGATTGTCTCCATGGTGGTCTCGACAATCCGCGCAAAAAGGATGATGAGGGGTAAGACAAGATCCATTACGCATCCATAACCTGTGACCGCAACTGACGTACGGTAATCTAGGCGTATCGGGCCGGCAGTATGTATCCTTTGTGGAGACAATGCCAGAAATCCCGGATAGTGGAAATTCCACGGAATTTTTTTTATGAACCCCCATATCCCTGACGGGTATCGTCGGCAAGGTCTTCAGGGGAACCGTTTTTTACAATGCACCGGCTTCCCGGTGGGGACAAGGAGCCCGTATGATCTGCCAAAAGCTAAACGGGTGGAGATGGAGACGGTCATACAGGCGCTCCGTATTCTTCACCGGATCAGGATTGTTTTCCCCGAAATCACGTCCGGATCTTTTCGATGATCAGGACCATGACAAGGATCCCGATGAGGAAGGTTGCCAGTCCACCGGCCTGGAGCCACGCGTTCAGGAAATGCATACCGGCAATATACGTTGCATCGGGGATCTCGAACCCGAGGAAGAGATGGACACCGATCGTGAGGACCAGCCCGGCAGGGATCACATACTTACAGAGCGTGAAGACAAGCCTGGTCAGGGGTGTGGTCCTGCCAACCTCGTCCTCGAAGATCTTCCGGGGCAAAAACCATGTGAAGGCCAGCGCAAGAATAACGGCAACGAGGTGGAGGCCGAGCGTGCCTATCGTCTCGTCCATGATATCGAGCACGGGTATCCCGCCCATGGAGAGGCGCATTGCGGAAAAACTGAGTGCCGGGACAAGGCTCACGAGAAGCAGGATGCCGGTCAGGATCGCAGTCGTCCGCTTCCGGGTCCACACCGCAGCCTCCTGGACAGAGGCGACACAGACCTCGAGCATCGAGATCGCGGAGGTGAACGCGGCAAAGAAGAGCACGGTAAAGAAGACGAGCCCGATGATACGCCCTCCCGGCATCAGGGAGAACGCGAGCGGCAGGGTGGTGAAGGCAAGCCCGGTCCCGGCTGCCGGCGAGAGACCGAACGAGAAGACGATGGGGAAGATGACCAGTCCCGCGAGGAGCGAGATCGCGACATCGGTGACGCTGATGAGAAGCGCCGAGCGGGGGATGTCCTGCTCCCGCGCCATGTAGGAACCGTACGTGAGCAGGATCCCTTCCCCGACCGAGAGGGAGAAGAATGCCTGCCCGAATGCGGCAACCCAGATATCCGGGTGCGTCAGGACCGAGAAATCCGGCGTGAACAGGAACCGAACTGCCTCGGCAAATCCCGGCAATGTCGAGCAGTACAGTACCATGACACCCAGGGCAAAGAGAATGACCGGTACCATTATGACCGAGATCCGTTCGATCCCCTTACGAACCCCCGCAGCGATCACGAGCCCCGTCAGGATAACAGCAGCGAGAGCGTACAGGACCGGCTGGTAGGATCCGGTAAAACCATCAAAGGTGATGGTGTCGCCCGTGGCTGCAAAGACCGTGTACGCAAGGGTCCAGCCGGTGATGACGATGTAATAACTGAGGATGAGGAAGATGACGACGCAGAGCAGCCACCCGAGAATACGGAATTCCGGCCGGACCGCCCCGAGCGAGCTGACGACCGTGCCACGGAAGTGTCGGCCTATCGCGATCTCGAGGATCATGAGCGGCAGGGCAAAGACAAAGACGGCGATGAAATACGGGATAAGGTACGCCCCGCCGCCGTTCTGCCCNNGGGAACCGCCAGATATTGCCGATGCCAACCGCCGCACCAATCGCCGCGAGGAGGAAGACCGCGTGCGATGACCAGAGTTCCCCTCGTATTCCATCCTGTTCTTCCATTATATCTCCTTGTTGTTATCGGTATCTCATGAGGAGATCTATCGGGAACCCGTTTTCCTCCTGTTTCTCATCATCCGGTTCTTCTTTTTTCTCACCCATAATAATTTCCCGTACGGGGCCGGCCATATCCGACGAAGTCAAGATGAGGAGCGTGTCGCCTTCCTCGATGACCGTATCCCCGCGGGGGGAGAACTGCTCCGTACCCTTGGCAAGGAGGATGATGAGCGTGCCGGCCGGCAGGCTGAGACTGACGATCGGCCTGCCGGCTGCCGGAGAACCGGGCGGGACAACGAGCTCGATCAGTTCGCTCTTTGCTCCTTCCCGCGGCTCCAGTTCCATGCCGAATCGGGACCGGCCGGGAAGAGGCGCTGCGAGGCCGAGGATCCGGGCAACGAACGGGATCGAGGTGCCGTGAAGGAGCGCGGATGCGATCACCATGAAGAAGACGAGGTTGAAGAAGACATGGGCCTGCGGTACGCCGGCGAGCAATGGGAATGTTGCAAGCACGATCGGAGCAGCACCACGGAGACCTACCCACGAGATCATGAGCTTCTCGTTCTTCTTCATCTTCCACGGGAGGAGTGCGATGTACACGGCAACCGGCCGGGCAATGAAGATGAGAACGAGGGAGATGATGACGCCCGGGACGAGCACCGGCAGGATCTCTGAGGGGAAGACAAAGAGCCCGAGGGAGAGGAACAGGGTGATCTGCATCAGCCAGCCGATACCCTCGTGGAACCGGATCAGGCTTTTACGGTGGACGATGGCGCTGTTGCCGATGATCATGCCGCCGATATAGGCCGCGAGGAAACCGTTTCCCCCGGCCATGGCCGTAAGGCCGTACATGAGCAGCGCTGATGCAAGAGTCAGAACCGCATAGAGTCCCTCGTACTCCAGTTTCACGGTGTTGATCAGCCATGCGGTTCCCTTCCCCATGCCGTACCCGAACAGGCCGCCAATCGCCATCTGCTGCACGAAAAGCGGGATGAGCGAGAGGAACGACGTTGCAGGCTGCATGAGGAGCATGATTGCCCCAATGGTTAAGAGGACCGCCATGGGATCGTTGCTGCCCGACTCGAATTCAAGGAGTGGCCGCAGTTCGCCCTTGAGACTTGCCCGGCGCGAGCGGAGCGTAGAAAAGACCGCGGCTGCATCGGTTGATGAGACAATGGCGCCGAGGAGAAAAGCTTCGAGCGGGGAGAAACCAAGCAGGAAGATCGCGGCCAGGCTCACGATCAGGGCGGTGAGCGCCACACCCACAGTCGAGAGTGAGAGTCCTTTTGTCAGGATTGGCCGTACTTCCGACCAGCGGGTGTCGATCCCGCCCGAGAAGAGGATCAGGGCAAGACCAACAACACCGATGGACTGTGCTACAACGGGGTCACTGAACTCTATTCCCCCGGGACCTTCCGAGCCAGCCAGTATGCCAACGAAAATAAAAATCAGGAGGGCGGGGACTCCGAGCCGTCCCGATACCTTATTTGCGATGATGCTGACAAGGATGAGGACTGCGGCACCGGCAAGAATGTATTCAATGGCTATCACAGATCGTTCTCCTCTACGGGTTTGGGAAATTGATGAGACCGGTATTTCCTGACCGGTCTTTGTATGGTGTTGTCATCGATTCATCAGTACTTTGAACGTGATAATCGTGCGTTCCGGTGTTGTGATATTTGCATGAACTGCTGGCTCCGCGGGCACTCGTACGGATTCACTCCATGCTCCGGGTTCCATTTCCCTTCCCTCGGGTTGAATCGTGACGGGCACGATACTTCCGCAACGAGCGGTGAATGAATCCCCGGCACCATACGGGTTATGATGTGTTCGCAATCCCTGCAAAACGAATGAATACTCATGGTTTTTGTTTCCTGTTTTGAAAAACCATCAGGTGTAACCTGACGTATCGTCCGGGCGATGTTCATTGAATTCAGAATGACGCCCTGTGCAAGCAGTACCGGATAAACAAAAAAGATGATAGGGGATTGTAGTATTACGCTGTATTAGTTGGGGCTTGATGAATTTGAAGATGAATTGAGGGGGGTGTTTAATGTGTAATTACCTTTTATGTACATCCGGTTTGAGCCATTACACAAAGTAATACACCAATCCATCGCATCACTCCTGTATACTTCTTTGTCGCATGATAATAAGTAGTTTCAGGTGCTCCCCGCAGGCGGTGCCCGGATAATCTGCCAAAAGGATAATTTTTCACAAAATTTTTAGAGGTTTCTTGAATTATCAACCGGAAAACAACAACAGACTCACATTAGTTCGTATCAAGCAAAGAATCCCAGGAGGTAGACGAAATCTGTTTCGGGAACGGATTCTCAGGCAATTTTTCTGACAGGAATACGCATTGATCAATCCGTGGAAGCAACATGACACTCATTATCCTTAAAGGAGGTATCGTGTGTTTTTCCCGTATGCATTGCCGGTAACGATCACTCCGGTCACGAACTGATGTTCTCTTCTTTTGCCCCGGTCTTTTCAGCAAACCAGACAACACGTTGCGGAACCGGGATTTCAATTCCTTCCTTTTCGAGCGTAGTTTTTATCTTTCCGAGCATCTCTGTCCTGACCGACCACCATTCCGACGATGGTGCCCAGATCCGTGCCATGAGAATGATCCCGTTCTCCCCGAGTTCGTCAACGTACACCGAAGGCCCGGGATTCTTTAGCACAAACGGGTGTGCCTCAAGGAGATGACCAATGATATGCATCGCGTGGTCTGCATCGTCACTGTACCGGATACGGATACGATATTCAAATCTCCGCGCCACATTTGCGTCGTAATTCGTTATCTCGGAAGTAAAGACCGTTTCATTGGGGATCCTGACATAGATTCCCTCATAGGTTTTGACCGTGGTAGAGAGAACCCGGATATCGTCCACTGTGCCCGAGGTCTCCCCTATCTTTACCGAGTCCCCGATTCTCATCGGGCGTTCAAGCATGAGGAATGCCCCGGACCCCACATTCGTGACAAGGCGCTGGCTGGCAAACCCGATGATGATACCGGCAGTCCCGCCAATGAGGAGGAGTTCCCCGAAATCCACGTGGAAACTGGGAAGGCTGATAAAAATGCCGGCAAGGATTATGAGAATCTGGACAAATCTGACGATCTTGATCATTTCGTCCTTTCTAAGGTTATCGGATAATCCTTTTTTGAGATAGAATCCAGCAACATAAGCAATGAGTACGGAAATGCCGGTAATCACAGCAAATATGATAAGGTCCAGGACGGTGACTTCGCCGAACACCAGCGTGGAAAGTATTGCCATAGCTTCTCACGCCACCCCGTGCTCCATAAGAAATCCTTTCCTCTCCAGATCAATATTCATGATCTTTCGTGCCCGGATAATGGGGAGTGCGGGTTCCATTCCTTCCCTGACCTTACGGTCGAGAATATTTGTCTGGGCCATCAGGCGGGAATAGATCTTCATCTCTCCGACCATGCCGGCAACCGTATCGAAATAGATGGGCATGAAGTATGAATCGAAGACCGCATGGGATACCTCCACCCATCCCCGGCTTTCATTCCGGATCTCCAGCCGTAAAATCCCGTTACGTGTGCGATCGGGTTCTTTTTCCATGTGTGAAATATCACTTTCGTGGTATCGTGTAATGACACCACTTTCCGGGGTACCATACAAAGAATATTTCGGGATGCACCGGGAGAATACATCGAGGAGCTGGTAATCCTCATCTGTTCTCAAAAATACCCCGTACTCAAGGGGGAAGGTGAGGAAGATCGTCTGGTGCGCTTCCGGCGCCATGAGGACCGGGGGGAACACGATCTCAAGGCACCGGGTAACCTCCCGGGGGAGATTTATCGGTTCCACGGGATGGACAACAAGGGAAATACCGTGCTGCGGAAGATGTTTTTCAATAACGGTGTTTCCGTTTTCTCTCAGGTACACAAAAGAATTACCGTCATGTTCGATACGGAATCCGTGCTCTTTGCTTTCATAGGTTCCGGGATAGGTAACACGGCCAAACATATTTTCATTTCCCTGTGAGTTTGATGTTTTTACAGGACGGTGTTGTTCCGCATCTGGTCCTGAATCTGATACCGAGGTCCCCGGTAAAGACCCGGGGGGAATGTCCATCCATTGCAGGGAATCTGAACCAGTTCACCAGGTTTTTTCCAAACCTCATGTACTCTTCTCTTCCTGATAAGATTTGGCATGGGGCAGGTCCTGAAATTTATTTCTTCCTGCCCTGCCCGGCAAGGGAATGGATCATGCCTGTTAAGGACCGGCGGTCCCATGGCCGGAATACCCCTTCGTTCACGTACCGTACATCCTCAATCGAGAAAAACGCCCGGGGGTTGATCTGATCGATGAGGTTCGTGATACGGGATATCTCCGACCGTTTAACGAGCGACAGGATCATGGTAACGGACCCTCGGGACCCTTGAGCTTCCATACAGGTCACTCCATGATTCTCCGATTGGAGGGACGAGATAATTGCGTCGCGGGATTCATCGGTTGTCACAATCCGCAGGATCACCATGCCGAGGGACAACTTCTCCTCGACAACGAGCCCGACGTACGTCCCCATCGCAAATCCCAGCGCGTACGCGAGGAAGTTTGCGATATTCGCAAGGTCGTTCATCACGAACTCAACAGCCAGCAGCCAGATCACGATCTCGTAGAATGCGATTACTGCGGCAAGGACACGGATGCCCTTTGAGATGAAGACGATCCGTACCGTCTCCATCGTAACATCACATACGCGGGCCAGAAAAATGAGCAGGGGCAGGATCACCCATGCATACAGTTCGGGACTGATGATGAAAAGTGCCATTCACTTGCCTAAGGGTGTCATCCATACGAGGACGATAATCAAGGAATACTGCATAAACCTATATCAACATTCTCCGGCACGGGCAGAATGCAAATTATATTGACAGAAACCAAGAGTATACAAGCAATCCCGGCAGGATTTGCCCGAATCCCCACGACACAGACAGAACGTATGCGAAATGAGATTACTCCCGCCATCACACGAGCTTACTCCGGAAGAGGTTGAGCGCGGTTTATCAAATGTCCTTTATGACGGCCTGACAACGCATGCGTTCGTCACGCTCACGAGTGGAATTTTCCTGATCGCATTCGCTCTTGAACTCGGTGCATCCAACATCGTCATCGGCCTCCTCGCGGCAATACCTCCCCTTGCCGAGCTCGTCCAGATCCCGGCGGTAAGCCTTATTGAGAAAGTCCGGAACCGGCGTCTTGTTACGGTTGTTACCTCCCTGGCATCACGCGGGCTTTGGCTTCTCGTCGCCCTGATTCCGTTCCTGCTCTCTCCGCAAGCAGGGATCTCCTGTCTGGTAATTCTCCTTATCGCGTACTCATGTATATCGTCAGTCAAGCACTGTGGCTGGAAATCCTGGATGCGGGATCTGATCCCGGACCAGATCCTTGGCATGTATTTCTCCCGGCGGATGGCACTGTCATTCGTGGTAGCCATCGTGCTCAGCCTCGGTGCCGGATATTTCCTCGACTACTGGCAGACCGACGGGGGAGGGTCAGCGGTCACTGGGTATGCGGTGCTCTTCCTAGCTGGTAGTCTTATCGGCTTTGCAGGGACCTGGTTCCTTGCCAGGACCCCTGAACCGATCATGATTGTCCGGCATGATGTCCTCCTGCGGCGCAGGCTGACTGCATGGTACGCTGATATCAATTTCCGGAACCTCATCATATTCCTCGCCCTCTGGAGCTTTGCCGTCAACCTTGCCGCACCGTTCCTGACAGTCTACCTGCTCAAACGGCTGTCGCTGGATATCACGACAATCATTATCCTGTCCATTATAAGCCAGCTCACCAGCGTCCTGTCGTTCCCGCTCTGGGGCTCCATCGCTGACCGGTTCAGCAACAAATCGGTACTCAGGGTAGCCGGGCCGTTGTTCGTGCTCTGTTTCCTTGCCCTGACCTTCACCAATTTCCCCGAGCCGCATTTCCTGACCATGCCGCTGCTCGTCATCATCCATATTATCATGGGGATATCAACTGCCGGAGTCACCCTCGCCGCAGGGAACATTGGCCTGAAACTGGCGCCGAAAGGTTCGGCCACTTCGTACCTTGCCGGTATCAGCATATTTACGGCGCTCGCAGCCGGGATTGCACCAGTCATTGGCGGATACTTTGTTGATCATCTCGCTGAATGCGAGCTTGCATGGAACCTGAGCTGGCGAAGTCCGGGATTCCAGATCACCATCCCCACCCTCCAGCTCCAGCACTGGGACTTCTTCTTTGTCCTGGCATTCGTGCTGGGCTTGTATTCGATCCACCGTCTGTCGTTTGTTCAGGAGGAGGGAGAAATTGATGAGCCGATCTTCATTGACTCTCTGATTGCGTACGGTAAAGATATGCGGAACTTCTCAACTGCCGGCGGTATCCGGAACATCATGCGGTTCCCGGTCAACGGGATGGACATCCAGTCCGACAACAATGCCCTGCGATGCATGCCTGACCTGAAAGCGCAGAAGAATAACGATGAATCCGGGCCGGGGAATGACGGTCCTCCATAACCGGGATCCCGGATGCACGCTTGGGTCTAAATAGATAGAATACAAGAGGATTCAATTACCGAACGGATTTCAGGATAATCACGATAAATGGTCACGGATGCTGAACATGCCCGCGAGCATTTCAATACTGTATGTCGATGATGAACCATGCCAGCTTGAGCTCGACAGGCAGTTCCTCGAAAGCACGGGGGAGTTCGTTGTCAGTACAGCGGAATCGGTCGACAACGCCAGGAATATGCTCTCAATCAAAGCCTTTAACGTTATTGTCTCGGACTACTAGATGCCCGGAACGAACGGGATCGAGTTCCTGAAGTTTGCCCGGCACCAGCATCCGGTCATCCCGTTCATTCTCTTTACCGGCCGGGGCCGGAAAGAGGTGGCCATCGAAGCCATCAATAACGGGCGGAGTTCTATCTCCAGAAAAGAGGGGATCCGCTCCCGCAGTTCACCAATCCGCCCAGAAGATCCGGGTTGCTGCGGACAAGTACCGGGCCATCAGCGCATTGCGAAGGCAGACGTTGGTCATGGATGGGCGCGTCAGGGAGCTGGCCTGCCAGTTGAACTGGCAGAGGTCATTAGTGCCCAGGCGTATGGAGGTCTCGCGTGGTTGGGAACAAAGATGTCTACTGGTATGGTCAGAGGTGATTAATCGAGCGTTTTAATTTTCTTTTGAGAAGATGCGATTTCTCATCATCGGTAAAAGAGTCCACACATAATTTTCCATGTTTTTTGCACCTTCACCACACTCGCCCATGCCTCGCGGACCGGCTTGCATCGTCGTTTTGTAGGAATTCACCGGAATCAAAACTATTATATTAACAAAAAAATATGATCAACTACTCTGACGCGATTATCAGGAATAACGGGTGTCGGGCTTCACCCTTCTTTTTAAGTCAAATTCAGTTTTCGTCAGAGTAGTTCAGATAAAGTTGGGGGAGTAAAAGCGATGTCAAAATTTTATATTAAGTGGTGGAAGAATCAACACACCATTCCCACGAATCCTGAGGAACAGGCAAAATTGTGGATGACCCTGCTTGCATGGGTCAGAGCGGACTTGAAGGCCGGTATGTTCAATGACTGGGGGGCATGCTGCGATGCAGGTTCGGGATACTGTATAGCCGAGGGAGACGAAGTCTCACTTCAATCCCATATCCTGAAATATCAGCCGTTTATCATCTTCAGTATTAAACCAGTCCTGACAGTCGATCAAACTATCGAATCGATTAACAGAGCTGTTGCCGCTGCAAAAGGCAAATAAATTTCCTCTTTTTTTCGTAGTGAGCAGGTGCATCATGGAAAATAAATCTAAATCACCGAGTCGCTCTCGTTTATTCTCTCTGTTTAAGTGTCACTCAATCCCGAGCCAGCTCATGATAGGTAATATACTGGTTCCCGTCTGTAAGGGTGACCGGCTGGAACTGTATGGTCTTGTGTTCCCCGTTCTTGCACTGGACCCGATAGGTACGGGGCCGGATTTGTCCTGCACAAGCCTGCGAAAGATCGGTCTTCCAGGTGCAAATAACTTCTTTCCGGTATTCCGCATTGGGAAAAGCCTTGTCGAACCAGGCACGGCCTGTAGGAAGATCAGCAAGTGTATAGCCGAAAAGATCAGTAAATGCCCGGTTAAGGTAGGTATACCGGCCTTCGGAATCGATGATACTCATGGCACCGGGAGAGAGATCCATCACCTCCCGGAACCGTTGCTCACTTCGGCGGAGGCGGTCGGCGGTCATTTTCTGGGCGAATGCGATGGAAGCCTGCCGGATAAACGATTCGATGGTCTGGTGCCCATCAAAAACTTCACCTCGTGGCATAAAAATACCCACGAGTCCAAAAAGATGGTTCTCCCAAATCAACCCGGTGCAATAGAACCGATCTATACTGAACCGATCAAGTATCGCATCGCAAATCTCCTGGGGGATCTGCCGGAAGCATAAGTCATAGAAAGATGCAGCTTCCCCACCGGATTCTGAACGGACAATAAATTCCCGCATCCTTAAAAATGAGCCGAGCGTTTCCTCAAAGGGTGCTTCGAAGACGGTGGCTGTGGGAAAAACCATGCCAAGGGGATCCCTTCCCAGCAGTGCGATCAACCCCTCGTGAAATTCAGGACCGGCAATAGCCCGGATGGAAAACTGCTTAAATACTTCGTCATAAGACTGGACATACACATGGGTTTTCGGGACAATCTCAATGATTCGTTCAGCAATATATTGATAAATATTAGCCTCGAGCGGCAGATCCACCAGTTCCATCGCGGTCCTTGCAAGAAATTCCATATTCCGGACATATTTTTTCCGTTCCGTGATATTTTCAAGCACCAGGGTGCATCCTTTCTCCCCATCGTCAAATGTGGTGGGGATTACCTGCATCTGAAAGAAGAGATCCTGGCCATCGTTCCGATAACGGAGGTCGGTGATGACCTGTTCGCGTTCCAGGCTTTTTATTACCGACAGGGCTTCGGGTGTTGATACGACGGGGATATTTGCCTCTTCAGGAGTCTTGCCGATTATCTCTTCTTTCGTACGATGCAGAGTATTAATGCACTGGTCATTAACCTGAACGATTCTCAGGTCGTTATCCAGCACCAGGATCAGGTTTTTCGTAAAACAGAGGAAAGCGGAGAGGGGAACACGCCGGGCTGTGTAGTATACCTTGGCAGCTCCAATAGTCCTCATTTCAACTTTGCCGGAAATTTCCAATATTTCCAGTTGCCTAGAAACTGAGAGCCGGGTCGCACCCGTTTTTCTAGCCAGATCGGTGATGGTCACACCTCTGGGATGGAACTTCAGGAGATTCAGGATCCGTTGCGCAAGATCTTGTTCCAGAGGCATCTTGTAAGGTCATTGTCCCGGAAAAATAAAAGCCATTGCTCCGGATCCATCGTGTATCTCTTCCCCCCACGTTATCTGAATTGTATCATCCCACAGCATGGCAGGAGCGGGGCGATGCAGTTGCCAGCGGCCCGAGTGAGCGCCGGTTACCGAACGCATCAGCGAGAGGTCGAGCGCGAACGAGTCACTGAGCGTTAGGTATGAGTACGATCAACAGCGACGAACACGATACGAAGCATGGTGTGAGGAGCGGGCACAGAGCAGCAAGCCCGAAATGAGCCTGCGAGTGAAGGGGTGCGTCATCATCTGCTCGATCAACCGCGAGAAAACAGCGAGGTGATGTGAAGCGAGCCGGAGCATCAGCGAGGACGAGTGAACATGACCGAGCGTCTGCGTGTTCTGTTGTGCCCGTAATAAGAGATAGCCGACCGATTCACCCATTTCGCACGACTGTGTCGAGCTTGCACATGTTCTGCGGACCGGTCCAAAAGAGGAGATGCTTTTTTAGAGCAGTTCGGTCTCTTCTGTAGGTTTCGGCACCTTGACCACAAGTACCCTGAAAACCGCTTTACTTTCATTGATCCAGCGGTGCGGGATCCGCGCCGGGCTCTCAATGAGCATATCCTTAGTACAGCTCACTCGTTCATCCCCAATCTCGACGATAGCTGTGCCTTCCAGCACATAGAAGAAGACATCGACGGGTGTCATATGTTTTTTCAGTGATTCTCCGGGCTGGAGTGTAATCACGACAGCGATGGCGTTCTTTGTATCATAGATCTTCCGGGCGTCAACATGGTGAGGATTAGGGCCTTCCCAAAAAGAATATTTGCACCTGCCCGGCAAGAAACAGGCAGGTGTGATTTACACAGGCAACATCAAACAAGGTGATTCACTGGCAATACGGAAAAAGGGCGGGTGTGGTTCCCGCCCATCTACCCCTGTGTCCCCGAATGGACGTACATATATCAGCGTGCTGAGATAAACCGGTTTCGATTTTCGGGTTAAACTCCCAGACTCAACACCCTAATCCCAGTAATCATCCCCACAATCTGCTGAGCTGCCACCGGGTCAACAACCCGTGTCAGCACCAACCGTTACAAAATGATTGATAGGGATGATGTAGCTGGATTGAAAAGATACAGGAAATACCATTATATTTTTATGATGAGGTTGATTCTTAAATCCCAACTACTGGAATTGTTTTCAAAATTTGTTTCAAAATTTGATTTATGAAAGACATCTTATAAAGCTCCCGAATGATGTCAGGAATGGAACTGCTTAAGGTTCACCTGCTGCGAATGCAGTCATGAGAGAACGGAAAATCCGTCACAATGATACGACTGATAATTTGGCAGGCAAGCAAGTAATCGTTGATCGCGAAGAGGGAGATGAAAAACCATGGACAAATTTGAAGAGTTACATAAGGGATGGGCAAAGGTGCCGGAGTCAAAACAGATTCAAATGGATGAAGCCAAAAAAAAGGAATGCATATGCCCCAAATGCCCGACTTACACCAATTGTGCAAAGAATGCAAAAGAGCTGCTCTTCTGTATGAAGGGGAAGAGCTTCATGTGCGTTGATAAAGCTGTGGAATGTATCTGTCCGAGCTGCCCGGTTACAGGAGAATATGGACTCAAGCACAAGTTCTTCTGTATGAAAGGAGCGGAGAAAGCCCAGCGCTATGAGAATGCGTTATGGGGAACAAAAATCGTCTGATTACGATTTCAACTAATAACGACTAAACTTTAATAATTTTTTTTATTTCATAACAGAATAGCAATCTATACAGATAGTTCAAAAAAAGTTGTTTTAGGTGTTGCCGGGTTCAGCGTAATCGGACTACAACTCCACAGGAATAAACCATGGTTGAATTCAAACTGGAAAACCCGGATAAGCATGACAAAAAGCGGGAGGAACTGTATGCAAAAGTCCTCTCACTCAAAGATATAGTCTCGTATCAGGATGGAACTGTTGCAAGCCGTATGATCATCAACAGAAAAGCAGGGAGTATCACGGTCTTTTCATTCGATGAGAATGAGGGCCTGTCGGAACACACTGCCCCCTATGACGCAGTGGTTACGATCATCGATGGGGAATGTGAGGTGTGGGTTGCCGGCCAGACACTCCAGATGAAGGAAGGACAGACCATCATCTTTCCCGCCAATGTCCCCCACGCTCTCAGCGCCATCACAAAATTCAAGATGACACTTACCATGATCCGGGGATAGCCAATGGGCGGGAATGATCAGGACGGATACTATTGCACCATTTGCGGCGGTATCCCTCCGGACCAGATAAAAATCAAAAAAATTCCCATTGACGGAAAGGAAACCGGTATTGACCGGCTGGACTGGATTCTCCTCGATGTTGCCAGCCTGAACCTTACCAACGATGAAACGATCACCACAGAAATTATCAAACGAGTCCGGCAGTTCAATTATATCCCTACGAAAAAGATGACAGAATACAGAAACGCACTCCTGAGGGAATATAAGATGATGGCACCCAGTGAGAGAAGGCATCAGAAGAGAGAGGATATGCGCCATGCTTGACCATTGTCCCGGAGCTGCGAATCTCCGTACCCCCACCCTGACGATAAAAAAGTGTCCGCAGTGCGGCGAGGAAGTAGAAATCTTCTCAAATGATGTTAAAGTAGCGTGTGGCAACTGCGAATTTATCATTTACAATGATATTCTTTCGTGTATCCAGTGGTGCAAGTATGCCAAGGAGTGCGTCGGTGAAGAGATGTACCGGAAACTTGTCGAGAAGAAAGAGGGATGATGGAGTTCACAACACCTGGTGAAGGATCCTGACCGAAAAAAATCATTCAAGGATGAAATGATCGAGAAGTTCACGAACAGAATTTATAACAAAAAAATTGGAATGATATTCTATGCCGCCACATTGTGATACAAGGGATGGGCCAGTCGTGAAAGCAGCGATGAAAGCGCTGGAGACCGGCAATCTTAATTATGTACTGATCTGGATTCCCCAGGAATCCGAAAAGGAACTCAAAACAATCTTTGAAAAAACCCTGCGTGCGAGAAAAGCCGGTAAGGATGCAAAGGAGGTTGCTGATGACTGGTTCTTTGAAAATTGCATCCGGATTCACCGTGCAGGAGAGGGAGCTCCGTATACCGGCATGAAACCGGCCGGGCTCAGCGAAGGTCCGGTTGTACCGAGAGCGGAGAAAGCCATTGAAACCGAGGATCCCAAGGAATCGATCGGGTTTATCCTCAAGACTGTCGAAGACGATCTGACGCATCGCTTCCATCACGTTATGGCAAAGAAAAAGTATGACGTGAACGATGTAGCTGCCGGCAGGGAATTCATAGAAGCATTCATTGGCTGGGTGGTATATTCCCATCATCTCTACATGTCGGTGACAAGTGCCGTCGGCCATGGAGAGAAGCATGAGGAAAAAACCGGGTGCGGCCACCACTGAACTACGTTGCTGTGAAGAATAATCGTGACAGAAATGACTGCCGAGATGGTGCGGTACGAGTGCCTGGTTTGCGGATATATCTACGATCCGAAGATCGGAGACCCCAAGGGAGGAATTCCTCCTGGTATGGAATTCAATGCATTGCCGGATGACTGGGTCTGCCCTGATTGTGGAGTTGGGAAAGATCAGTTCGTGAAAGTGCAGGAATAATTAAGCAACATCGGGCAGAGAATAACACCTGCTGACCGGTGCCTGATTTCAAATTCCGGGAACGTCACTATGTCTCAGGATACTGAAAAAACAATCAAAAGAATGGCTACTCAGTTATTCCGGTATCCTATCGATAATTATCTGTCATCGGAAAATTTTTCAGAGTTCTGCAGGGAATATGATTTGAGTGATGCCTGGAAAGAAAAACTGGAATCCTCCCGGGACAGGCCGGATTTATACGGTCGCGATGTGATAAAAAACGCGTTCGTTTTATTTTTGCACCATATTTCTCATTGCCGGCCGGATGAATTTCTCGCATTGTTCACCCGGATTCTGGAAGGGTTCTCTCAAGCGGGTTCTCTAACATTACCTTTAGATGACCTGAAAAGGGAGTTACTGGTGCTAGGATATTCCGATGGTGACATAGAACACGAATTTACAAACCTGAAGACGGGCCTCCTGAAGTAATGCAAGCGGTCTTACATCTTTGCCCTGTGCAGATCATCAAAATTGAAGAACTCTGTTAAGTTTTCATCTATCAACGTTCAATGACATCTCATGGATAGAAAATAGTTGACAGCAATCATATCCCCTCCCAATCAAATATTCACGGGAAAACTTGAATCATCCAAAAAAGGAAAAAGGATTGGCGACTCGTCTGTCGCCGGAAATAAGGTGTGGCAGATAAGTTACTCTACTTCTCCCTGTATCGTGATCGTCTTCTCAGTAACCGGTAACTTCTTTCCTGACTGTTCCAGCGCCCGGTCCACAACATACCGCACACCGCTGCAGCACGGTACTTCCATATGTGCAACCAGGATCGATTTGATCAGGTGACTTGAGAAGATCTGAGCCAGCTTTTCGATATATCCGTCGATGTCCGAATCAAGTTTCGGGCAAAAGATAATCACGATCCGATTCCGGAGGAATTCTGCATGAAAACCTGCGTACGCGAAAGGAACGCAGTCAGCGGCGATCAGGAGATCGGCGTTGTCAAAATACGGGGCAGCCGGGTTCAGGAGTTTGAGCTGGATAGGCCATTGCCGGAGTTCGGAACCGGTCGTCCCGCCCACGGGTTGCCGGGGTCCGGTGCGGGGAATGCTCCGGGCTGCTGAACCCGGACAACCGGCAAATGGACCGGGTCTTCCCGACCCGCTGTGACATGCTTCCTGAGCGGAGGAATGAGATCCTGCTCCCGGCAGGGATACCCGTTCCGCTACAGGTACGACAGTCCCTTTCCGGGGGGCCCGGACCGGTGGAGAATGATCAGGGATCGGTATACCTTTCTCTATCAGGTACTCGACAGCCTGATCATACAATGCAATTTGCCCATGGCCGGCGAGATGTTCCAGATGTGCCTTAATGACCGGTGCTCCCTGTCGGACGATATTCTCCATGACCGTCTTCTCATCGTAGGGAACCGCTTCCCGCTCAATGACGCTGATCGCTCCTTCCGGACAGGTACCAATGCAGGCACCAAGACCATCACAAAAAAGATCGCTCACGAGCCGTGCCTTCCCGTCGATAAGCTGAAGGGCTCCCTCCGGGCAGTCCGGAATGCACTGGCCGCACCCTGTGCATTTGTTTTCGTCAATACTGATTATGTTCCGTTTCATGGTGTTACTCTCTGTATCATAGAACTATTCCTTACAGCACGCAAACCTTACAGTCCTGTTCACCACAGGGGATGTTGTCGATCTTCCATTTCAGCGCCCAGTGCTTGATGCCCCGGATTACATTCACGATCTCGAGCCCGCTTTCCGTCAGCGTGTACTCAGTCCTGACCGGGAACGCAGTTGCATCCACGTTGCGGGAGAGAATTCCCTCGTCTTCAAGTTCCTTCAACCGTTCCGAGAGAACCTTTGGGGTGATACCATCGAGAGCATCACGCAGCTCGGAGAACCTGCGGGTATATCCTTCACCCTTGTAGAGTTCGAGGATAATCAACAATGTCCATTTCTTTGTCAGATATTTCACGGTCTGGTTGACCGTGCACGCATCCTGCATGGTATGCATTTGGAAACTCCTGACTATTTATAATCTGGTATTCTATTGATATCTTGTAGCAAAAAGAAATCAAAAGGAGTCGAAAAATGTTCTGTAACCAGTGTGAAGAGACCGCCAGGGGGACGGGATGTACGGTCAAAGGTGTCTGCGGCAAAGAGGACGAGATCGCGGCATACCAGGATGTGCTCATCTATCTCTGCAAGGGGATTTCAGTCCGGAACCTTGCGGCAGCAAAAAAGGGGAAAGGAAATCCGGAAGCCGGATTGTTTATTGCGGAATCGCTATTCTCAACGCTGACCAATGTCAATTTCGATAAGGCGCGATTTGCTGACCTGATCAACCGGGCAATTGCGATCCGGGATGCACTGCCCCCCACTGGCGGTGCTGAACCGGATGCCTGTACATGGAAACCAACGGGTGACATCGATATTCTCGAAAAAGCAAAGACGGTCGGGATCCTGGCAACAGCAAACGAAGATGTCCGCTCTCTTCGCTCAACACTTCTCTTTGGGCTCAAAGGTATTGCAGCTTACTACACGCATGCCGTAGTCCTCGGTAAAACCGATGCAGGAATCGAGACATTTCTCCAGAAGGGACTGGCGTCAACGCTCCAGGATCTGGCAGTCCCGGAGATGATTGCGCTCGTAATGGAATGCGGTGAAAATGGTGTAAAAGTTCTTGCCCTTTTAGATTCCGCCAACACATCTGCATTCGGTAATCCGCAGATTACCAGCGTGATAACCACGGTGGGATCACGACCGGGAATCCTGATCACCGGTCATGACTTGAAAGACCTCGAGATGTTGCTGGAACAAGCTAAGAATGCCGGGGTGGACGTATATACCCACGGTGAGATGCTCCCGGCACATGCTTACCCTGCATTCAAAAAATATGGCTACCTGTATGGAAATTACGGAAGTTCATGGCACCACCAGCGCGAGGAATTCGAGAAATTCAACGGTCCGATCCTGGTCACAACGAACTGCATAATTCCGCCGAAGGATACCTATATCAACCGTGTTTATACTACGGGTCTTGCCGGATACCCGGGCATGAAACACATTGCTGCATCCGCTGATGGAAAGAAAGATTTCTCTGCCGTCATTGCCCATGCGAAAACCTGCCCGCCACCGCAGGATCTCAAACAGGGTGGATCGGATCTTATTACTGGTTGTGCCCATGGCGCTGTCCTTGCAGTTGCTGATAAGGTAGTTGCAGCCGTAAAGAGCGGGGATATCAAACGGTTCATCGTCATGGCGGGATGCGATGGCAGACAAAAGGAGCGGGAATATTACACGAAATTTGCCCAGGCTTTACCCAAAGATACCGTTATCCTAACTGCAGGCTGTGCCAAATACCGTTATAACTCTCTCAATCTCGGTACTATCGGGGGGATCCCACGAGTGATTGATGCAGGGCAGTGCAATGATTGCTACTCGCTTGTCGTGATCGCCCAGGCGCTTGCCAAGGCATTCGGTGTCGGTATTAATGAGCTACCAATCTCGTATAATATCGCGTGGTATGAGCAGAAAGCAGTGCTCGTCCTGCTGTCTCTGCTGTCCCTTGGCGTAAAAGACATCACACTCGGCCCGAAACTCCCGGCGTTTGTATCGCCAACAGTGCTCGATGTCTTCGTAAAAAATTTCGACCTCAAACCGAACACCACTGTCGAAGCTGATGTGGCCAGGATGGTTCCGGCACAGTAACGGGAATTGAGTGGATCAGGCAACAGCGACAAACACGATGCGGAGCATGGTGTGAAGAGCGGGCCGGAGCAGCAAGCCCGAAACGAGCCTGCGAGTGAAGGGGTGCGTCATCGTACCAACAGGAAGCCGTGGAAAAATAGCGAGGTGATGTGAAGCGAGCCGGAGCATCAGTGAGGACGAGTGAACATGACTGAGCATCTGCATATTGCCAACCACCATATTCATAAAGGATTGGCACAATTATGTTCCATGTGGAACAAAATTTAGCCAATGAGATTGTCGCATTGCTCCTGCAGGCCGATCTTCATCCCCGGGGCCTTGCGGAAAAACTCCAGACAAACCACATGACTATTGCAAGGAAGCTTCGTACGCTCGTTGACGAAAATGTTGCCGATTACCGGACTGAAGGGAAAAACAACGTCTATTTTCTCAAAAAAAGTATCGAAGGCAGGAATGCTGCAATGATCGCCGAGCTGTATAAACAATCGCGTATTGTGAGCATATATCCAATACTGCGGAGTATTTTCCGGACAATACAAGAAGAGGAAGAAATCAGCCTGGCACTTCTTTATGGTAGTTATGCAAAGGGAATCCCATCAAAGACCAGTGATATCGATATTTACATCGACACTCTTAACACCAATGTAAAAAAACAGCTGGAACAGCAGCATTCTTCACTGAGTGTAAAAATCGGGGAATTTGATCCGCAGAGCCTGCTTATCCGTGAGATTATCAAGGACCATGTGATCATCAAAGGTGTGGAGGTGTATTTTGACAAAACAGGGTTTTTTGAAAAAACTGTATAATGACAAGGACCTCCAGCTGGTTGCACCGAATGATATCGTAAAAGCGGCTTATCTGAAAAAGTCCGACAGCTTTCTTGCATCAGCACGACTGCTGCGGGACAACGAACGGTTTGAAGAGTCCGTATCATTGACCTATTATAGCATGTACTATTCTGTTCTGGCACTCTTTTTTGCGACGGGAATCAAGTGCGAGAATCACTCGGCAGCAATTATACTGCTTGATGAAATTTTTGGAATCGATAATTCAGCGATAAAATCTGCCAAATCGGAACGGATAGACAAGCAGTATTATGTCGCGACGGCGCCGGTTCGGTCCGAAGTGATCACTCTCATAAAAACTGCAGAATCATTTAATGCCGGTCTTCTCGATGTGATTGACCGATTAACCAAGGATAAAATAGATGCATTCCGGAAAAAACTGATTAAACTCATCGGATAATTTTTGTAATCTTTGGTGGTTGTCAATCCATGCTCTGACTATGAGAAATGAACATTTTTTTGATATATCTTGTCGTGGCGATTCCCTGATTCTTGTTTTTACGAGGAAAACCCGAAAAAAATGACCCTCATATTCGTGTTCTGGAAGGGTTTTCGGGGTCATGATAGGGTAAACTAAGTGGCAAAAACCGGAACGATTTAAGGGCCGTTGGTGGCCTTTAGGTGAAGCGCAATTCTGCCGTATTTTGGAAAATAGAGCGATTATTGCAGGTATTCTCGACAGGAACAGAAAAGGAGCATAATACAGGCATTTCCGGATTTACCCGGCATCTGGGAAGGGAAAACGGAGCTCAATCTGGGCTTGTTTTACCTTACAGTTCTTAGCCTTTATTCTAGGTGTTCTCGAAGAAGTTAAATGGGTGTGATTTGAGAAGAAACATAGTGGTGAATTATGGAAAATCTAGTGTTCATTCTAATTATTTTGATATTCATCATCTGTTCAGGTTGCTCTAGTGATTGCATCAATGGAGAGGATAAGAATATCGATGTCTCTGTTGTAGAGAACATCGATACACCGACGAACCTGGGTTTTTCATACAATCATAATGTTACGATAAATATTGTTAACGCTAAAGACACCGTTGCGAGATCAGTAAAAATTGATACTTATTATTGTAATGATTTGACATTTGGTCAAAGCCACAAATGTGAGAACAACTCTTTCAAGGTTGGAGATATCCCTCCGAATACTACAATTAAAAAATATTTTGAATATAATCGGATTCTTGTTGAAAATCAATATGATGGAAAATATCAACTCCAGTATAAGGCCGAAAGTTGTCTTCCAATTACGATTGAAAATAATTCAGTTTTTATCCACCAGCGATGAGGAGTAATTTCACCATAAATTTCGTTGTCTCACTCCGCCTAGATGGAAAATTGAATCTGAAAAATAATATCAAATCCCCATCCCAGTGATTATTCCCACCACATGCTGAGCTGTCACCGGGTCCACAACTCTTGCCAGGACCAGCCCGGCCATCGCGACAAACAGGGTCCAGAATACTTTTTTGACCTGTTCATTCTTTCCGAATGCATCAATGACTGCATCCGTATCCGCCTTCATCGCACACTGAATCAGCTTGGGCATAAAGACAAAGAGCGGAAGAAAGAGAACAGCAGCCCCAATACATGCCAGGGAGATCTCGGTCTGCCCTGCAAACCAGATCCCGGCAGGGACTGCAATGCTCCCTGCCAGATTACTGGCCATCATCACTTCCCCGAACCAGAAGTAATGTTTTTTCTCCGCATAGTTCGCATTCTCAGCATCGCTCAGCGTGGAAACATCAAAGATGCCGAGTGTATTCAGCATCCCGTACCATACCGCGTGTGTTTCGTCCGGGTCCGCTACAATGCCTAGGAACAGTACTGTAACCGGAAACATGAGCAGGATGAGCGGAAGGTGGGCCAGCACAAAGATGAGGCCGAGCAGGATCCCGGTCCCGCAGATAGCACACCTGGTCTGCAGCTCATTCTCAAACATCGTTGTCCTCCGCAATCCTGAACTCAAACACCGGGCTGGTATACCCGCCATTCTCCGGGCTGAAATCCCGGGCCCGTCCCATCTGGGCAAACTTGCGACGACCTGTCCGGATCTGCACGGTGTGAAGACCAGGCATCCGCGGATACACACGACGGCCATCGATATCATGTATCTCCTCATACGGAGGGATGTCGAACCAGTCCGGCCAGAACCGGATACCTCGCGGGATATCCGTCCCCCTTCGCAGGTCCTGCAGCCGCAGCGGTGAGAGGTTGTCGTAGATCACATCAATGATCAGATTTTCATCTCCCATGTCAGGATTCAGATCCAGCTCATAGAAGATGGGATTCCGGCGCACTTCATAAGGGGTCAGTGGGGTGTTAACCGTGAGAGGTTCAATTCCGGTGAATTTCCCCCGATACAGGCCGGTCACTTTCGCAATTGCATGGGATACGATTCTAGTTTCCATGATAGTTCTCTTTGTGGGCGTCATGTTCGGCCCGGAGTTGTTTGAACTGTTCAACAATCTCGTCATATTTGCCAATCTTCTGATAGATGGCAAACAGCATGGGATAGAGCGGGAGCACGACTCCCAGCAGGATCCCTACCATTTCGGTTTCCATAATTGTCCTCCACACATGACGAGAGGACCACAAAAGAGAGGGGACCGGGGGGTCTCCTCCCCTCCGGGTCATTTCGTCCGGTGAAATTATGCGAGGTCCGGGACGGTGTCCGCCCAGGTCTCGACCGCGGTGCGGATAGCCTCGTCCGAGTAGGACGTGAGGGTGACCCGGTCACGGCTGAAGTTCACCATGTAGAGTTCGCCGTTGGCATCATGGCACTTGAGGGTAGCAGCGAATGCATCATTCTCTGCATCGTGGAGTGCCGTGCCACCGTGTGCGGTGGTTACTGCAGCAGCGGCAAGCAGCGCAGTCACACCGGCATTGAATCCGGCAAGGGTGCTGAACTTGTGGGATGCGGTGCCGATGCTCTTTGCATTTGCATCCTCGTACACGAGTCGTGCGGTGTACCCTTCCCTGGTCTTTTCTACCGGGTCATGATTCTCCCCGGCGGTCATATACGCTACACAGCCGAACGGGTTGTCAGTGATCACCGACTGGACGATCAGGTTGAACGCCGTTATGCTTGCAATCGGGCTCGCAAGTTCGCGAACCGCGGTTTTGGTCTGTGAATTCTGTACGAAATCTGCCATAAGTTTTTGGTTCCTGCCCTCGGGCCCTTGGGCTGAATATATATATGTGAGAATGGGGGCTTAGGCGTTGCTGAAGGGAGAGAGGGAGAAAAAAGCAACAAATCTTTTGGATTTCCCAGGAATTTGCAATTTAAACGTTGGAAGAAATTCAACAGGTTTAACGTCTTAAGGATGAAAAGTTCAAGAAGGATGCCCGCCCCTCCTCCGATTCAAGCTCTCATCGATCGGTATGAAGTCCACCGGATGGCCTACCTTCGTGATGAAGCAAATTATAATGAGGCAAAAGTCAGAAAGGATTTTATTGAACCCTTTTTCCGTGCACTGAATTGGGATATCGATAACAACAAGGGTTTTTCCGAAGCATATCGTGAAGTAATGCTTGAGGAACCAATCCGCATCCGTGAAAGAACTCAATTTTTTGATTATACATTCCGGATTGGGGGCATCCGGAAATTTATTCTCGAAGCCAAGAAACCTGCCGTGAGTATCCGAGATAATAGTGATGCTGCACTCCAGCTTCGCTGGTATGCCTGGAATGCGAAACTGCCGCTCTCGATCCTGACCAACTTCGAAGAATTTGCGGTCTATGACTGCACGCGCAAACCGGCGACAAACGATGCGGCATCTGTTGCCCGTATCGAATATTTCACCTACAAGGATTTCCCGGCGAAATGGGAATGGATCGCATCCGTCTTCTCGCAGGACAGTATCCTGAAAGGATCGTTTGACCGGTATGCGGCGGAAACAAAGGGCAAGAAAGGGACCGCCAGTGTCGATGACGATATACTCGCAGAAATCGAATCATGGCGGGATGCGCTCGCGAGGAATCTGGCGAACAGGACCTCGTTCAATGTCGACGAAATCAATGCCGTGGTCCAGCGGACAATCGATCGGATTCTTTTCCTCCGGATCTGCGAGGACCGGGGAATTGAGGTGTACGGGGCACTCCAGAAACTTACCGAGGGTGATCATGTTTATCCGCGGCTTTGTGAGATTTTCCGGTATGCAGATGAAAAATACAACTCGGGTCTTTTTCATTTCCAGAAGGAGGCTGAAATCAGCGAACCTCCTGACACGATCAGCCTTGGTGCCACAATTGACGATAAAGTGCTCAAAGGTATTATTAAACGGCTCTATTACCCGGAGAGCCCGTATCTCTTCTCGGTCATCCAGCCTGCAATTCTCGGCCATGTGTACGAGCAGTTCCTTGGGAAAGTGATCAGGCTCACGGAAGGTCGCCAGGCAAAGGTAGAGTACAAACCGGAGGTGAAGAAAGCCGGCGGGGTTTTTTACACTCCGCAGTACATTGTCGAATACATCGTAAAGCACACAGTGGGCGAGCTCTTAAAGGATAAAACACCTCGTGAGATTGCGAAACTTCGAATTATTGATCCTGCATGTGGTTCGGGGTCATTCCTCATCGGGGCATTCCAGTTCCTTCTCGACCGGCACCGGGATTGGTATATCGAGAACCTTGTACCGGTGTATATCGATAAAAAAGAGTCTATTCTCGATCCTGCAGTCCTCGCTCTCCTGCCAGAACCGACTCCTCGTGGAAAGAAGAAGCTGGCACAGATCGAGCTCCCAATCTACCGGGCGGGCACGAGTGGCGATGCCACAAGGACACGAAGTGACTGGCGGCTCACTACCGCCGAAAAGAAACGCATTCTTCTGAACAACATCTTCGGTGTGGACATCGACCAGCAAGCAGTCGAGGTGACAAAACTCTCCCTTCTCCTGAAGGTGCTCGAAGAGGAGAACGAGGAGAACATCGAGAAGCAGCTCAAACTCTTTGCAGAAAGGGCACTACCTTCACTGCATCAGAACATAAAGTGCGGGAACTCGCTGATTGGCTGGGATATTGTAACTCCTGAAATGCCTCCCGATGAAGTGAAACGCATCAATCCGTTTGATTGGTCAAAGGAATTCGAACCGGTAATAGCCTCTGGTGGGTTCGACGTGGTTATTGGGAATCCGCCGTATGTGAGGATGGAATCGTTCAAGGAAATCAAAGATTATTTGAAAGCAAAATATTCTGTTTATTCCGGAAGAGCAGACCTATATGCATATTTTATCGAAAAAGGATTTGCTCTTCTGAAGAAAAATGGAATGTTTGGGATAATTGTTGCAAATAAATGGATTCGGGCAAACTATGGAGAATCTGTGCGAGAATTGCTCAGAACGAAGAAAATTGATCATTTAATCGATTTTAGAGATTTAGAAATTTTCAAAGGTGCGACAACATACCCTTGTATAATTATTTTTTCCAACGTCGATTCCCTTGCATCAGTATCTTTCACGAATGTGACAACATTAGATTTCTCTTCACTGGATCATTTCGTCGAAAGTAATTCGATAGATATTGAGAGACTGCAACTGGCTGGACCAAATTGGATCTTGCACCCGAAAAGGCATCAAGAGATTATTGACAAAGTGTGGAGCAAATCAATCCCGCTTGGTGAATATATTGGTCAAGAAATTTTTCGAGGCGTCGTCACAGGTTTAAATTCAGCGTTTATAATCTCCGAAAAAGAAAGGGAGGCAATTTTAAATTCCGATCCAAAATCAGAAATTTTTATCAAGCCTATGCTTGCTGGAAAGGACATTAAGCGATACACCATCAGTCATGAGAAACGATTTTTGATTTTCACATATCATGGTGCTGAAGTTCCACCGTATTCTGGGATTATTCAACATCTAAAACCATATAAGGATGAGTTGGAACGGAGAGCAACAGAGCAAAAATGGTTTGAATTACAGCAACCTCAATATGCTTTTTTAGACTTCTTCAATAAACCAAAAATTGTTTATCCTGAGATTTGCAGCCGACCTAATTTTTCATTTGATGATAAGGGATATTTCATGAATAACAAATGCTTTGGCATCCCAAAGGCAGATTTATTTTTTCTGGGGCTTCTCAATTCTCAACTAATGATGTTCTTTTTTGAGATTTTTATACCAAGATTACGAGGAGATTTTTTCATGCCAGGTTCTAGCATGTTAGTAAAACTCCCCATCCGCACCATCAACTTCTCAGACCCTCTCGACAAAGTCCGCCACGATCACATGGTTGCGCTCGTCACACTGATGCTTGATCTGAACAAGAAATTGCAGGATGCAAGGCTCGAACAGGAGAGGACGATGCTGTCCCGCCAGATTGAGGCGACGGATGCGGCGATCGATAAGCTGGTGTACGAGTTATACGGGCTGACGGATGAGGAGATTGCAATTGTTGAGGGCACAGAGTAATGACCGAAAACTCGGTCAGAATTGAATATGAAAAAAATATACCAAACATTCGATTATTTCTTGATTTTTTACAGGTAATTGAACCTCCAATTCCGGATTCTTTCCGATGGTCGATGTCAATTAAAGACAAAACATACAAAATGCAAATTGCATATGAAGATGTTTTACGACAGATTCCAATCTGGCAAGCCGATAATGAGGAAATGAAGGAGAAGGGATATGGAAGCACAAAAGAAGGGGTTATACTCGCATTGAGATATGAAACTTTTTTGAATTCAATCTATTCCCTGTGCGAAAGTCTTGCCTGCCTTGTTGCAGCTATTTACTTGAAAGAAAATCTCTCTCCTCATTTTAGTAAACAAAAAAAAGCATTTCTCGCACAAAAAAGGCTTGTCGATACTGAATATGCTTCAATTCTCGATTCTTTAACATGGTATGATGAAGTGAATGCTATACGAGGTGAAGCCACCCATTTTTTATCTGGATTTACAACAATTTCAAAAGATGGAGAACCAGGCTATTTTAATGAACCCAAGGGAGACAGACAAAGAACCCCGCAAAAAATTTCATTGGGCAGTGTCGAAAAACATATTCAGGAAATTTTTCGGCAGGTAGACATTTTTTTATTACGTTTCGGTGATCATTTCATTCAAAAAATTGATCCCAATAAACGGATGCCGAATATGTGCATGCTCGATGGTAAAGGATATGTGGGATTCCGGGAACGATCGATAAACGAAATTATCAATCAAAGGCCCGGGATTTGCCATACTCCATTATACCAATGCCCTGTGCGACAGTCTTGTGAAGCGTTTCGAGATACTCCTCAAAACAAAGAAACTGGATAAGTCAACAGATTATTCCTCAACAAAATAGTCATGTATGATCACAGATTTCTGCTTTATTCTGCATTACGATAAAGGGAATATTCTAACTATATAATTCTCAGTGCTTTTGTGCGAAAGCATCGTTGGGAGACCTCCAAATTTTCCTTTGAAATTATCAGAATAAAATTTTTTGTTGCAATCCCTTGAATATCTGAATTCTGAGTTGATCGCGATATTGTTGGAATGAAGATTCAGGAATGAAGTCGTCCTTATTTTCTCCTTGTGATATCATATTATCAAACTCCTTTTGAAGTCGACGATTGATAAAATCAGGGGCCACTTCCTGAATAATATTGATATTGCTTTGCGCCAATATCGCAAATTCTTCAACATCTATCTCCTCGTCTATTCTTTCAAGAATTTTCGTATATGCTTTTTCAAGAAAGAATTTCTTATAAGCCTTATAGAGATCATTTTTATACCCGGTTTCGAGGTAACTCTCGGTTATTGTAAACCGCTGATCTGAATCATAACTCTGGTTCAAAACTAACTGGATAGGCATTGGGTTGTGGGACCGCTGCATTTCACTCCATAAATCCCGAAGCATTGTGTCCTTAAGTGCTCGGCTAAGAAGATCCAATGCGGATATTCTTGGATCTACGAATAATTTTATTTTATCGCGAAGGTTGGAATTGTCTATTGACATGAAAAATTTTGAGAATGTAGTTTCTTGAATAATAATCGAGTCTATCTGCCTCGGAAATAAAGAGATCTTTGTAAATATCTTTTCTTCATGCCTCTGGAGGAAGAATTGGAAAATTGCCAGTACGATTGTAAACGCGGTTATGAAGGAAATCAGATATGATGCATTCTGAATAGTAACCCAGTTAAAAATGTAAAAAATACCCCAGACAATTAACCAGATGAGAAAAATCGGAAAAAGATCATAACTTGTATTGAAAAAAAGTTGTTTAAAGAAGACAACAATGTATTTCAACGTTTTTTTAGCTGAGGAAAATGTAAGATATTTCCGGATAACCCCTGATATTTTTCGGATTGTTTCAATAACTCTTCGTCGATAAATAATTGTGAAAAATCCAATAATAAGGTGATACCCAAAACGAAATGGAAAGGATACAATTCTAAAGATTCGGTGGCTGATGTCGCGAAAATTGTTGATTGCATAAAAAAGTAAATCGGTCTTGATAACGCAAAAAGAAACAAAAAATGCGAGTATTGCTATTT
The DNA here is from genome assembly GCA_002495055.1 of Methanoregula sp. UBA247. Classification (GTDB taxonomy): domain Archaea; phylum Halobacteriota; class Methanomicrobia; order Methanomicrobiales; family Methanospirillaceae; genus Methanoregula. The sequence continues at coordinate 39,396 of DADR01000040.1, forward strand.
CATTATTATGGAGTCCGATTCTTTCAAACAATACGTAGAGCAAAACAAATGCAAGCAAAAACCCAAATAATTCCATAAACCGAATGATTGAAAGTGATGTATTTTTTGATTTTTCTTGTTCGATTTTGTTCATTCGCGGAATTCTAGACAATTAAATCACTCCTTTTCCGGTCCACCCTCGCACTGCCTCGATTTTACCAAATACACTACGTGGTCTTTCCCATCATTCTCCATGGGTTTCTCCGATCTCTAAATCCCCAAGCTCGGATATCATCGGAAGGAGGAATGGACCAATTGCCCTGGTTGTAGATTTTATTTTTGAGTAAACATCCTCCGTCTCCTCGTCAGATCCATTTTCGGGTTTTGTTTTATCATAATTTAAGAGAGCCAAGCCGATTAAGACGAAGCCATATTTAAACCGACTATCTAGTAATTTGAAGTCCAAACTGGTGTTTTTCTTTTCGGTAAGTAAAAATTTGTTATCCATATTCACAAAAAAATCATAATCGTCCTCACCATTATTGATCACTTCCAAAGCTGATTCTTCATCGAATGTATGTTCGTGCCATTTATCCTGATAGACTTCGATAACCTCGGGTATTGCCAATTTCGATGCCTTTTTGGATCCATCCCCGTTTTTTTCTGAAGGAGGTTTTCTTCGGGTTCCCGAAGATAAATTGACTTGTTCCTGAACTGGGGGTGTGGCTTTTACAAAAAAATTTCCACTAAATGAATCGATACCACGATTATCAAAAATTTCCCAGTCAAATTTAATCAGATCGCCAACTTTCGATCCTATTGGAAGATTAATAGTGAGATTCGCAATTCCATTCCATAAATTCAGGTGATAGTTTTCAATTTCATTGTCAAGAACGGAAAGTACAAAATCTCCAGGATCGTTGCGACGATCGAAATAATCATTCTCCACATCAGTTTTGAATTGAACTCTGAATTTTCTGTTAATTGGGCAAAGTTTTGGATCATTCATTGAATATTCTTCAACTAAGTTGAAAAATGTTGGAAATTTTTTCCCTCGATACCGGTCAACAGGTCTTGAATCAACTAGATTGAATGGGCTTGGTAAGCGTACGCCTTCGATAAATAATTTTGATAATGATGGGGATTTTTTAAAAATTTTGTTGATAACATCTGCAAGCGGTTTATCATCCTGGATTTTGTTTTGAATAGCTTCTCGTTTCCGTCTCTCTTTTAACATCCGGAGACCGGGATGATTTTTCACTAAATCTTCTAATTGTAATTCTATCTCACTTTTTAAGTTCCCGGATCTTAACCGATCCCTGCTGTTCATGAATAAGTCTTCTCGGGATCTCCCGTCAAATTCAGTACAGTCAAGGATTATCAGAATAGAATTTGCAAGATATCCCATCCCAACATTATTTCGAGAGAAAAATGATTTTGATAATGCTCCATGGGTCTGTCCATTAATGGTGAAAATTATCCCTTCGTCATTTTTAAATGTGGTTTCCTTATCCTTTTTAAAAACGTAAATTGACGCTTTCATGCGTTGGCCACTAGCGGTTAAGGTACTGGAAGGGGGATTTTTAAACTCCTCTTCGAGACTTATCCGTCTATCCTCTTCTAATCTTACCATCAAACCTGATAGCGTGACCTCTCTCGATTCATCGGTATAATCCCGTCTTTCATAAAATCGAATAGGAAAAGCAACTTCAGGCATCAGGAGCGATAACCGATAAAATAAACTTAACCGGATATGTTTTTTCAGACCCGTCATCTGATATTCGTATAATTTGATGAATGTTCCATAGTGCAGGTTATTTTTATACGATACTGTTCCTTCACCGGGTAATATTGGAATTCCATCTGACATAAATGATAAAATTTTATTCGAAGGAGCCAAATACCGATAAACCGAGCTTTTCACTCCTTTTGAAGGATCTTCACGTCTAACTATAGTGAAGCCCCATTGCTCCTTTGAATCGTCAGTTTCGTATTTCGCAACTTCGGGGTGTCTTCGAGAAATTATCAACTGAAGATTGTTTTTTCCACAAAACTGAAAGACTCCGGTCCCGCCCATGTTGAATTTTCCTTGGACAAATGGGATTCGTAATTTGTTTGATTTCCCAATGGAAAGGAGCGTCTCTTTCATCTTGTTCGGGGTTTGCCCCTCTCCCTTATCAATAATCGAATAACAAGGATTGCTCTTTGCCCCCGTTGCGACAAAGAAGATTTTATCTGCAAGTTCTGTTCGTGCATTTGCAGAAATATTGGTTAATTTTCCTTCAGGAATTTTGAAAAATTTCTCTAACGCTTCAGAGATGCTTTGTGGACTTTTCTCTCCCGCAGGATCAATGTGTCTGCTCAAGCATTCCGCCATGAGAACCGCATCGACAGAGTTGATGAGTTTTTCGACAATTGCTGCCTCTGGGCGACTCTGTTGATTTCCTATTGTTGCAAAATTATTCTCATTGTCCCCGAAATTTTTCCAAACATCCGGATTATCCCAATATCCTTCCTTTTTTAAGAGGGCAATGACCTCTTCTTCAGATTCGGCTTTTGCCAGTTTTACGCATAATACCTTCATGTGTTAACCACCACCGATTTGCCGAAATCTGTCACAACATAATTCGCATTTATGCCGATTTTTTTCCGAGAGATGAAGCCTAAATCAAGCATTCTTGCTAGCATGCCCGTTCGGTAGGTATTAGCCATTTTTTCAGTCCACTTTGAATCCAGTGTAGCCATTTTTTTATTCAAAGAATCCGGTGTGTTGAGGCCGCTTTCTATCCATTGAATAACCGTCTTCATTCCTTGCCATTCGGTGGGAATATTGCTTTTAATATGATCGATCAAGAACTGCCGTTCATCCTGGCTGAACAAAGATCCAGATGAGGGATTCTCATCAATAATCGGATTTTTCAGTTTTGCAAATTCCAGGCCGAATCGGGAAAGTGCGATTTCGTTATTTTCAATCACAACAAAGCCCAAATCGGAAAGTGCCCCGACAGAATTTCCTTGGGAATCAACATATCCTATGAAGTGGTGAATGAATCTTGAGTGAGATTTTTCTTCATCGTCCGGAAGACCTGCAGAAAATGTTTCGCCCCATTTTCTATTGGATTTCAGATCACTTTCAATTAAAATTGCCTTCATCTTTGAGGCTTCTTTTGCACAGTTATTCTGAAAATCGACTAATTTTACTGGGGCAGAATTGTTTTTTATTTGCATCAAAGCCAGATGTCTAAGGGCAAATTTTAATGTGAAAAATTTATTGTATTGACCCCAGATGTAGTTATTTTTCATAGGTTTTTTCAATGAAACGGGATTGATCTTATTAAAGTTAAGAGGGTTATTTAAGATCTCGATTGGTGTGGTTTGTTCTTTGTCTTTCTTTGTTGCCGATGATTTTCTTTCAATTACTTTTGGTGGGCTATCGGTTGATTTCTTACTTACGTTAAAGTCGAGATTCTGTTCTTTCTCGATTGCAATTTGATTTTCAAGCGCGATAAGAATAAAATTTTGAAGAGAATAACTTTTTTTAACCTCATTAATTCTATTAAATACATCCTCGCTCACATCAACCAAGATTTTCATAACTAACCCTATTGTTAAGAAACTATTTAATATTTTCCTTGAAATTTTAAATAACCCTTAGGGTTATTATAGATTTTTAATTTCTTTAGTCCATTCCTGCGGAGTTTAATATTTACAATAATAAAACTAAAGAAAAAATTCAGAGTTATCTTCTTTACAAAAAGATTATGCAAATAAATCTACGTTTACTTTCAAGATTAAATCCTGTCTAAGTATCCATATCGTATACGTACAGAAAAAGTTGCATTTTAAGTAAATTACAGTTTATTAAAAACCGAGATTATAAGGTAGGTAAACCAATAGTATACCCATACGAGGATTGAGGTGTGCCATGGGAAGAAAAGCCGGTGAGTTTGTTAAGCAGCCTGGAGGTTATGAAGCATTTATTCCCTATCCATTAGCGCCAGACATCATGTATGACGCTGAACTGCGATTGCTACTCTCAAAAGCTGATGCTGCATTGGCCCGGCTGGATGGCGTCACAGAAGTCCTACCGAACCCGGACATATTTGTGGCGATGTATGTTAAAAAGGAAGCATTACTAAGTGCCCAGATCGAAGGGACACAAGTCTCCCTCCAAGGTGTGCTGGAATTTGAAGCCAATCTAAAACCGAAAGAAAATATTGCTGATATCAGGGAAGTTATCAATTACATCAAGGCAATGCATTACGGCATAGACAGGCTGCAAAAAACTGATCTGAACCTGGATTTAATCAATGAGTCCCATAAAATGCTTATTGCAGGAACACGAGGATCCGATAAAAAGCCCGGTAAATACAAAGACCGACAAAATTTTCTCGGAACACCGGGGTGCACAATTCTTGAAGCAGCATTCGTTCCACCTCCCCCGGAAAAAATCGAAGGTCTCATGCAGGATCTTGAAAAATTCATCGGACAAGTTGATTCCTTGCCAGTGCTCATAAAAACTGCATTGATTCATGCCCAGTTTGAAACAATCCATCCATATCTTGACGGTAATGGAAGAATGGGGAGACTTTTAATCACCTATTATCTCTACTGGACAAAATCGCTCTCGCGTCCTTTATTGTACCTGAGTTTCTACCTCAAGAAATTCAAGCCTGAGTATGCTGAAAACCTAAATAAAATCCGGTATAGGGATGAATGGGAAACCTGGTTGAAATTTTTCTTAAAGGGTGTTATCGAGGTTTCGGAGAATGCAATCCAGTCAGCCCGCGAGATCATTGCGCTCAAAGATAATTCAATCAAGAAACTGATGGAACATAAAGTTGGAGGGACGAACGCTATTAAACTACTGGATATGTTATTTGACAATCCCACAGTCTCAATACGGGAAGTTGCAGACACTTTGAAAATTAGTGGAGTGGCAGCAAATAAATTAGTGAAAAGAATGGTTGAAATTGGAATATTGGCAGAAATTACCGGTAAGGAACGGTATCAGACCTTTGCTTTCGTTGATTTCATTAAAATAATCGAGAAAGGAACCCGAACCTAATCATTTCTAAAAATTGGAAAAATGAAATTATTTTTTCATTAGCCTCATAAAATGATGGCGGGACCGTCATACGATACCAGCCTCCCGCATGTTCTCCCTTGAACCTCTCTGGTAACAATGCTCACAGAGCCTTACATCAGCTAGCCTGTCTATCCATTCTGCCTTTATCAGTTTGCAGACAGAGCATTTCCCGACAGCTGCCGTCACTCGCTCGCATCGGGTTATATCAAATGTTCCTGGCAACGGGACCGAAGCCATCTGCTCCGCTCTCACGGCTTCATTGTAGCACGTTTTACAAATCCGCCGGGCCCCTTGTTGATCTTTCGGCCGGGCCTTCCGCTCGGAAGTAAGTTTCTCCACATACCAGGAGCCAGCCTTCCCGCAGGAGTAGCACGTAGTCCTTGGTTCCGGTACTTCCAACAATTTGTAATCTCGAGCACGGATAGTACGATCCTGTTTTGCTGCAGGAACAGTCGTTTGCTGCAAATTTGTGACAGGTTTGCTGCACGTGCAGGAATCAATCCGGGATTGTTGAAGTGTGGTATTTTCCGATCCGGCCGGTTTCAGTGGAGATCGATTTTCGTTTGCTGCATTTTGGCAAATATGGAGACACTGAGCTGTGTTTGGTCCGGATTGCTGAGAAGCATAATGATTCTGGTTTTGCAGCAAATCACCCTCCTTTAGTACAGAATTATTATCAATATCAGTACTATTGAAGGAAACGGAAGCACCAGGAACGCCATTTTCATTTCCTGCACATGCAGCAAAAGTGCAGGAATCGTGCGGCAATGCAGCAAATGACCCTTCATTATCATCCTTCGGATCGCGGTCAAGCCAGCAGGACCCGCCCCCGTTCCACTGCCGGTACAGCTCGTTGTCCCACTCGAATGCCTCGGTCCTGCGACGGACTGCATACCCGTCAGTCTCGGTAACCGTCACGGTTCGGTCCGTGAACGAGAGGGCCGGGCACTTTTCGAGAAGGCCGGTGTAGTTCTTTCCCCGGCTGTCGTAGCCCTTCACTGTTTTGTAAATGCTTGAATACGACCAGCCCGTGAACTGTTGCATGTCCTGGATGGTGAACTCCATCTGTCCTGCCTTCTGAATAGCGCCGAGCAGATCATACTCTTTCTTCGTCATCTTCGATTCCTGCCCACCCGCTGTTCCGTTCAGGAGCGTGAAGACATCGTTAGCCGCGGTGAAATCTGCCTCGTTCGCATACACGCAAAGCGTCCCGTCTTCGCTCGTCTTCTGCTGCCGCTGCA
>DADR01000016.1 GCA_002495055.1 Methanoregula sp. UBA247
CGGATCGGTACTGAATTTGGCTGGATACCGAATAGTTATGATATGGATTAATGGATACATTTCCCCATTAATTCTCTATTGAGCTAAAATCCCATAATCAGTTTATCCATCCTTTTTAAAAAATCCAGGTTACCTCGTGTAGCGCATTGCTCATTGTCTCCACCCGGGTTTTACCTGGTTATGTGCTGTATTTAAAAAAATTCAGGTGTCATGATCCCGGTAGTCTTCACAACAGCTTTGTCTCTTCCTTTGGTTTTGGCACTTTTACGACCAGCACCTGGAAAACCGCGGTGCTCTCGTTAATCCATCGGTGAGGAATTCGGGCCGGGCTTTCGACAAGATGGTCTTTTCTTACTTCAGCACGCTCGGAACCGATCTCAACAATTCCCGTGCCTTCCAGTACGTAGAAGAACACATCAACCGGTGTAATATGTTTTTTCAACGATTCACCGGGCTGCAGCGTGATCACAACGGCTATCGCATTGTCAGTATCGTAAATCTTTCGTGCATCCACATGGTGCGGATTAGGGCCTGACACCACCCTGGCAACTTCGGTAATTTTCATCATAATTTCATCCCTTTCCGGGCAATATCCGGGACTGATGAGAGTACTTCCGGACTCAAGCTTTTTTTTGAAACGCCCATGAAATACAGACTTTCGTTAGACCTGATGAATAACGTGGATCTTCATGGAAATTCCTCAGAACTGATGTAGATAATTATCGTATGAATATTTTTTGTGGTGCCGGGACATTCAATGTGATCCTGAATTCAATACTCAGTCCGGATAATTTTCCCTCTTGATAGTATCCCCGGACTATCGAGTGAAGAGATCAGGTATCTTTGAGGAGGGTCAGATTGATTTTTCTGGAACTGCATTCCCCTCCTGATAAAGATCGTATTCGTGTAAAAGTGCAGATCTTTTTTGGCAGAGCGGGAGATACCGCAATTCAGATCCTTACGTCCGGGCCGGATCTTCTTTTTAAAACAACCAGCACATCTCTCATGGGACGATCCTTAAGCAAACCCTGATCTATGGTCGGATTACATTTTAGTGGTTGAAATCATCTTTCATTTTTTTATTCTCGGCGAAATATTTATTACCAGTGACAGGACATTCCTCATAAAAAACCTTAACGTGGTCCTTACGATATCAGTTCTTTATGTAGATGATGAGTCCGCACTCCTTGAGATTGGCAAATTGTATCTTGAACGGACAAACGAATTCGCGGTGACAACAGCAGTATCAGCTTCTGCTGCACTCGACCTGATAAAATCCAACGCGATCCAGGCTATTGTTTCCGATTACCAGATGCCAGGCATGGACGGGATCGAGTTTTTAAAAAAGGTCCGGGCTATGAATAAAACCCTCCCGTTCATCATGTTTACCGGTAAGGGCAGGGAAGAGGTTGCAGTCCAGGCATTCGAAAACGGTGCAGACTTTTATCTCAAGAAAGGGGGTGATCCGACAACACAGTTTGACGAGCTTATGCATAAAATCAAGGCAGCAGTCGGACACCGCCAGGCTGATGCACAGGTTACGACCCTCAACAGGCTCTATTCGGTGCTTTCCGCGACCAATAAGGCGATTGTTCGTATTCATGATAAAATGGAGCTGCTGAACGAGATCTGCCGGATTGTTGTAGATGACGGCGGTTTTACCATGGCATGGGCGGGCATCGTGAATCCAGAAAAACATGTCATAGAACCCACGGCCGCATCCGGCCATGTTGACAACTACCTTGATTCAATCTCAATATCGATTGACGATTGTCCCCAGGGGCATGATCCGACCGGAACGGCATTCCGCGAGAGAACCTACAATATCTGCAACGATATCGAAAGCGCTCCAAAGATGGCGCTGTGGCGCGAAGGGGCGCTGAAGCGAGGCTATCGTTCACTTGCTGCATTCCCGTTTGCACTGGATACCAGAAATGCCGGTGTTATTACCTTCTATGCTTCTGAACCGGGGTTTTTTAATGAGCGGATCATAAGGCTTCTTGATGAACAGTCCAGGGATATCTCGTTTGCTATCAGAACACTTGACCGCGATGAGCAACCGATTGTTTCTGAAAATGAACTGGAAAAATCCGAATCGCGGTACCGCCGCCTCTTTGAAACAGCACAGGATGCGATTTTGATCCTTGACGGAGATACCGGAGAAATTATCGATGCGAATAAATTCATACTCGATATGCTGGGATACCCGCTGGAGGATTTCGTAGGCAAGCACCTGTGGGAGCTTGGTTTTCTCCACAACAAATCCCTTGCCCAAAAAGCATTCAGGGAGCTGAAAACCGAGGGGTATATCCGGTATGACGATCTGCCCCTGGAAACAAAGGAGGGTAAGGCTATCAGTGCGGAGTTTGTCAGTAATGTCTACTTTGTAGGTAACAAGAGAACCATCCAGTGCAACATCCGGGATATAACCGACCGGAAATTGGTTCGTGATAAATTGCAGGAATCAGAAATGAGGTACCGCCGCCTCTTTGAAACAGCACAGGATGCGATTTTGATCCTTGACGGAGATACCGGAGAAATTATCGATGCGAATAAATTCATACTCGATATGCTGGGATACCCGCTGGAGGATTTCGTAGGCAAGCATCTCTGGGAACTGGGTTTTCTCCAGGACAAATCCTTTGCACAAAAAGCGTTCAGGGAGCTGAAAACCGAGGGGTATATCCGGTATGACGATCTACCCCTGGAAACAAAAGAGGGCATGGCCATCCATGTGGAGTTTGTCAGTAACGTCTACTTCGTAGGCAAAAAGAGGATTATCCAGTGCAATATCAGGGATATGAGTGAGCGGAAAGTGGCTCATGATAAATTGCAGGAATCCGAATCCCGGTACCACCGCCTCTTTGAAACGGCACAGGACGGTATTCTGATCCTTGATTGCGGTACCAATGAAATTGTCGATGCGAATAAATCCATTCTCGATATGCTGGGATACCCTCTGTCGGATTTTATCGGCAAACAACTCTGGGAGCTCGGGTTCATAAAGGATAAATCATTCGGGCAAAAAGCGTTCGCTGACCTGAAAAGGAATGCTTATATCCGGTATGAGGCTATCCCGCTGGAGACAAAAGACGGGCAGAGTATCGAAGCAGAATTCATCAGCAATGTGTATTCGGTGAACAACCACAAGATTATCCAGTGCAATATCCGGGATGTCACCGAACGGAAACGTGCTGAAAATGCACTCGCGCTCGCCAGCAGGAAACTGAACCTGATGACCGGTATCACCCGCCATGATATCATGAACCAGCTGACAGGGCTTTCCTGTTCCCTGGAACTCGCACTGGAAACCGCTCAGGAACCGGAACGAATTCTTCATATCAACCGAGCACAAAAAGCAGCTGACACCATTCAGCGCCAGATTGCTTTTACCAAGGAATATGAGGATCTCGGCGTCAAGTCACCCGAGTGGCAGCAGGTTTCCGTCATTATCCGGTCAGCTGCGTCACAACTGGTATCCGATACAATCACCTTTGAAATACCTGATGACCTCGTTGAAATATATGCTGACCCGCTCCTGATAAAGGTCTTTTACAACCTGTTTGATAATTCCCGACAGCATGGAGGCCTGGTCACCCATATAAGTGTATCACATCATTCAACCGATACCGGGCTCAACATCACCGTTGCTGATGACGGGATTGGGATATCTCCTGAAGACAAAAAGCGTTTGTTCGAACGCGGCTTTGGAAAAAATACCGGGCTTGGCCTTTTTCACTCCCGGGAGATTCTGTCAATTACCGGCATTACCATCAGTGAGACCGGTATACCGGGAAATGGTGCACGATTCGAGATTTTGGTACCCAAAGGAGCATTCCGGTTAACGGAATGACCAGCCCCCACGTAATGGTGGCGATCCCAAAATCCTTTTTATGGATCCCGCCCGGCAGCTCAGTTCATACCGATCGTATCCCAAAAACAGATGGCAGGCAAAAGTTCCGCAAACGCAATCCACTCCCCCCGGCAGGAAACTTCTCCTGATGCGATCCTCTTTGGGGATGAAATCGGGAAGACCCTCAAATAGTACCGAAGATTTATCAAGACCAGGAGAATTCCGTTACGCTTATTGTACCCCTCTCTTGATGGACCGGGTTTACCTTCAGGATGTAACCCTATTTATCATATAAACTATAACATGTATTCGATTTAACGAGGAATAAAAATGTCACAACAACTTGGGGGACAACCCATAATTATTCTCAGGGAAGGAGCAACGAGGAACCGGGGACAGGAAGCCCAGAACAATAATTTTGCCGCTGCAAGGGCAGTGGCGGGTGCTGTCCGTTCTACCCTCGGTCCCAAAGGCATGGACAAGATGCTCATCGACAGCATGGGGGATATTACCATCACCAATGACGGGGTCACGATTTTAAAGGAAATGGACATAGAACATCCTGCCGCAAAGATGATGGTCGAGATCGCCAAGACCCAGGACGATGAAGTTGGCGATGGGACAACGAGCGCCGTTGTCATTGCCGGAGAACTGTTAAAAAACGCGGAGGGGCTCCTTTCGCAGGGCGTCCACCCGACAGTTATTGCCGAAGGATACCGGATGGCAGCAGCAAAGGCAATCGTTATACTTGACGGGTTCGCGATTATTGTGAAACCAACCGATACTGCGATGCTCAAAAAGATCGCCGATACCGCACTCACCGGCAAAAACGCAGAAATATTAAAGGACCGGCTCTGCGACATCCTCGTAAAGGCGATCACATTTGTTACCGATCCTGACGGTAAGGTGGATATCGCTCACATCAATGTCGAGAAGAAGGTCGGTGGATCGGCAGATGATACCAATCTTATCGAAGGCATGGTTATCGACAAGGAACGAGCGCACCCGGGAATGCCCAAATCGGTGAAGAATGCACAAATACTGCTCCTCAACGCAGCACTCGAATTCAAAAAAACCGAAGTAAATGCGAAGATTAATATCTCCACGCCCGGACAGGCCCAGGCATTCCTCGATGAAGAAGAGCACATGGTTCACACGATGGTGGACAAGGTTGTAAAAAGCGGTGCAACCGTTCTCTTCTGCCAGAAGGGTATCGACGATGTTGCCCAGCACTACCTCGCAAAGGCCGGGATCCTTGCTACCCGCAGGGTGAAGAAGAGTGATATCGAGAACCTTGCACGGGCAACAGGTGCGAATATTGTCAACAGCATCGATGCAATAAACCCAAAGGATCTTGGTACTGCCGGGCTTGTTGAGGAACGCAAGGTATCAGGTGACGAGATGATCTATGTCTCGAAGTGTAAAGATCCCAAGGCGGTCTCCATTATCGTCAGGGGAGGGACTGAGCATGTTGTCGATGAACTCGAACGTGCCATCCATGATGCTCTTATGGTCGTAAGCGTAGTTGTAGAGGGCAAAAAGATCGTTGCCGGAGGCGGGGCACCGGAAACCGAACTCTCGCTTCAGCTGCGGAGATATGCATCGCAGGAAGGGGGCCGTGTCCAGCTCGCGATTGAATCATTCGCTGCGGCTCTTGAGATAATTCCCCGGTCCCTTGCCGAGAACGCGGGGCTCGATGCTATCGATATGCTTGTCGCTATCCGAGCTGCACATGAGGCGGGCAAAAAGAATTTCGGGCTTGATGTCTTCGAGGGTAAACCCGTGGATATGCTCAAGGCTGGTGTTGTTGAACCGTTAAGGGTAAAAACGCAGGCAATATCAAGTGCCGCAGAAGCGGCTGTCATGATCCTCCGAATCGATGATATCATCGCAGCATCAAAGGCAGCCGGACCCGCTGGTGGAATGCCTCCCGGAGGAATGCCCCCCGGTATGGGAGACTATTAATTTTCATTCCTTTTTTGTATAAAAAATTCTGTTCTCAGACGCTTTTTTTGTGCGTTTCAGAATTAAGAATGTAATAATTTATTAATCTGCCAACCCTGATAGAATATTATCAGAGTCATATCTTTTAAAAAAAAAGTTGAGTAACAATGGTTAAACAATGTGAGTGCTGCAGAAATTACACGCACGAAGATGGTGCAGCTTTCTGTATGCACTGCGGAACACGATTTCCTGAAGACCAATGTGTTTTACTGCATCAGATACGGGATTCAGTTGACGAATCGCAGCGTGAAATCCGCAATATCAGGATTCTTTTACGCAAATCACAGAAAAAACCAAAGCTGGCAAAAACTCTCCTTTACTCAATTATTGTTATTATCCTGATCGCGACTGTCGCGACAGTACTTATTTTTCAACTGGGTGTCTTACCCTGATTTTTTATAAAAAAGGATTGTTTACAATCCTTAACTTTGTCTCCCTCCCTTTTTATTAAAAGAAAAGAAAAGGAATGTAAGAATGAACAAAATACCTCTGGAAACGACTGATGATGAATCATCCATCAGGTTTAGGGACTGCTTTGCTGTCCGGTATATCCAGTCTGCCGCACTGTTGTGCAGGCTGGGATACCGGATTGAAAAGGATTTTTTAAATTCCGGTAAAATTTCCGATGATGAACGCCTCCGCCATGAAGTATACATTCTCAACTCTATCCTCTCCTCCGTTGCATTCCTTGAATCCACCATCAATGAGCTCTATGCTGATGCAGCAGATGATGCCTATTTCTTCTCCGATGAAAAAAATGAAATGCTCTTAAAAACCATCGGTGAGAAATGGAGAAACGAAAAGAACTTTGATCGCGCTCCCCTGGTAAATAAGTACCAGAAAATTCTCATGATCGCGGGTATACCCCCATTCGATGAAGACGATCCTGTTTTTTCAAATATCCGGATTCTCATTGAAATCCGGAATTATCTTATGCATTATAAACGGGAATGGGTTGTTTTGCAGAAAAGTGAAATGCCGTATGATAGCACAGAGTCCCATGGAGAAAAACTGAAAAGAATGCTCAGGAACAAATGTGTAAAAAATCCGCTGGCACAAAAAAACCGACCGTTTTTTCCCGATACGTGCTTTGGCCATGGGTGTGCAGAATGGGCGATGCAAAACAGTCTTGCATTTACCGATACTTTTTTCCAAAAACTTGAACTACCCACACCCTATGACGGGATAAAAAATGAATTAGCAACAAAATAGCTGAAGTTACCTACTTTTTCCCCTTCTTCTTTTTTTGAGGATCTTTTGCCATAGACATGATGTCAATGATATAATTTCCTTCTTTACCTACGCTGACAATCCTCTGGTCGCTCTCCGCCATCTTTTCGAGATTGAGTTCATAGGTTCCCGGTGAAACAATTCGAATCGTCTCCACGCGATCATACATTTCCACCTGTTCTTTTTTCCTGGGCTCTACAATCTCGAGGATGTCTTCCTGAGAATCATCGGCAATCTCATCGATTGATTTTTCCTCCAACACATCCCTGTGGACCTCAGTCTCTTTGACGTAGAGGAACTTTTTGCCCCCGCAACTTGCGCAACCTTTCAGGATTTCTGTTGAACCAGCCCTATATTCCCGTCCGCATTTTGTACATTTGTGCGGCATATCCTTCACCCGAAGCATTCAAGCATGGTTTCATAGAGATTCTCAACATTCCGGCCTTCCAGACCGGAGATTGCGACAACCGGGTGTTGCGGGAATGCACTCCGGATCCGTGCAGGTGCAGCTTCTGCAAGATCGATCTTATTTGCAACAATTATCACGGGTAGTTTGCGGCTTTCGATGATACCGATCATCATGATATTAACCTGCATGAAGGGATCCAGTGTTGAATCCAGCATGTAAATGACACCATCAATATCCTCACGCAACCAGTGCATCGCTTCGGCTACTCCCTCGGTTGCTTCCCGGGCACGGATGATCGCTTCATCCTTTTCCATACCGAATTCCAAAAATTCGTGATAATCAATCTTGGTCGTAACCCCCGGCGTATCAACTATATCCATTGTTATTGTGCTGCCATTTGCACCGGAGATGATGATATCTTCTTTCTTTCTTGCCCGTCGGGTCTCGTGCGGTATCTCGCTCACCGGGCCGACAGCGTCACCGGTCCAGTCGCGGGCAATTCGGTTGGCAAGTGTGGTCTTACCTGCATTGGGTGGTCCGTATATGCCGATACGGGTTCTCTTCTTTTTAAAAAACCGTTTGAGGAAACTGGAAAATTTTTTCTTTGCCGTACCGTAGGTCTGATAAAATATTTTCATGGGAAACCTCCATGATTACGCATCGTACAAAGATACAAAGAATTCACCATAATTCGTTAGTAGTGTATAGAAATCGCACTTTATTAGGTTTCTTATACCATAACCTGAAGATCCGCCGGAATTAATTTTCAGCCTTCCTTCCATATTACTGCGCTGCATGTTTGGTTGCCTGCGCCAAATTGTATTTATACAAGTGAAGGGGAGTATGCTAATTGTAATCATCAGAAAAGCACTTCAAGGAGGTGACTCATGAAAACGACATCCAATGAAATGCGGTTTGAGACCCAGATTCCATTACGAGAGGTGATGAAAAACAACCCGACCATGATAGGTGTTGATGCATCTGTCGCACAAGCGGCAAAAGCCATGTGCGTGGACGAGGTGGGCAGTGTCATTATTCTTGCACACGGCCAGCCGATCGGTATCGTGACCGAGGAAGACATTACCTGCAAGGTTGTGGCAAAGGATTTCAAACCAAGTACTGTACCGGTCAAAGAAATCATGAGCACGCCACTCATTACGGTGAGTGCGGAGAAAACTGTCGGCGATGCCGCTCATATGATGGTGAAGCATAAGGTAAGGAGACTGCCCGTTATCGATGCAAAAAAGAAGGTCATCGGGATAGTAACCGTGAGAGATCTCCTTACCGTATCCAATGAACTCAATGAACTCCTGACCGATCTTATAGAGATTAACCGCGAGGAGATTGTTGAACAGGGAATGTGCGCTCGCTGCAGCCAGATGTCTGATGATCTTAAACGGGTTGACTCTGTCATGCTCTGTTCCCGTTGCCGTGAAGAGGACAATATCTCATGAAAACAGCACAGGATTTCATGATTGGGATTCCTGTGCTGAAATATAATGACCAGATAACCAAGGCACGGCAAATCCTGCGAGATGACCGGTTCCGTGAAGTCTATGTCGTGGACGCGAAAAAAAACCTCCTCGGCTATATTGACCTGACGGACGGATTACGGGTAACGGCAACGAAATCAAATGTAACCGTTGAAGGCTATGTCAAGGAAGCTCCCATGGTCAGCCAGGATGATACCATTGAGCAGGCTGTTATGGTGATGCGCGATCATGAGACCGACAGTGTTGCAGTCGTTGATCCCAGCCATCATATTACCGGCGGAGTACTACTATCAGATCTATTCCCCGTAATAATTTCCCGCCATGAACTGCATGGGACCGTTGCTTCCCATATGACCAAGGATGTGATTATTGCATCTCCAACAGACACGATCCAGAAGATTTACACTATGATCATGGAGAGCGGTTTTTCCGCGTTTCCCGTCGTGAAGAAAAAGCGGATTGTAGGATTTATTTCCCGCCGCGACCTCATCCGGACACGGCGGGTGCAGTCGGTAATTTCCCAGCATGCCCACACGACAATCGAGGACATCATGTCCAAGGATCTGATTAGTATTGGTCCGGATGAACCGATCGGTTCTGCTGCAGAACTGCTGGTAAAGCATGACGTGAGCCGGCTTCCCGTTGTTGACGGGGATCGGATAATAGGAATTGTTGACCGGCACGATGTGTTGAGAGGTCTCGCGTGAGCCAATACGCGAAATGGCGTGCACAAAAAAATTTGATCAACTGCACGATGAAATGTTTCCAAAATAAGAGTATCAGGGTCATTGAACCCTTCGGAGGGGATAATGCACCAGAATGAGCGGAGCATCAAACAGGGTGACAGACTCTTAAAGATGCAGGGGAAACTTGACCGTGGTCCGGTTGAGTTCAAATCCCATATTGTCCAGCAGGAAGGTGAGATCATGGCAATCGCAACCCATGATGTTATTTCAGTCCCGCCTACCCAGAGCATTATCGGGGCGGTGGAGATCATGACAAACCACGGTTTCCGCCGTTTACCTGTTACTGATGCCGGCACAAAGAAACTGCGCGGGATTATCACTTCAGGTGATATAATCAATTTCCTGGGGGGGGGAGACAAGCATAAGCTTGTACAGGTAAGGCACGGTGGCAACCTGCTTGCCGCAGTCAACGAGAGCGTACGCACTATCATGACCCAGCAAATCACCACGCTCTCACATGAATCCCGGATTAGTGATGCCGTGACCACGATTGTTAAAAAAAAGATCGGGGGATTACCAATAGTCGATCATGAGGGTGTGCTGAATGGAATTGTTACCGAACGGGATGTTCTTCGGGTACTTGGTGCAGAGCGAAGTACCCTTAAAGTTGAGGATGTTATGAGTTCCTCCCTCCGGGTGACTGAGCCGGACTGCCCCATCGCAACCGTCGCCCATGATATGATCCAGTACAGGTTCCGCAGATTGCCGGTCGTGAGCGATGATGTACTCTACGGTATGGTGACTGCTACCGATATCATGAAATATCTCGGGAGCCGCGAGGTCTTTTCCCGGTTGACGACCGGTAATATTGCAGATGTCATGGGATTGCCCGTCCGCACACTGGTTGCCGGGGATCTCTTTACCACCACGCCGATGCAAAGCATCAACCAGGCAGCCCGCGAGATGCTGACCAGAAATATCGGTGCATTACCGGTAATCGAGGGTTCCCGGCTGATCGGTCTGGTGACAGAGTTCGATCTTGTCCGGGCATTTGCAAAGGAGTGACTGCCATGTTTGCGCGCGATGTGATGACAGCACCGGTCTTTTTCGTCTCACCGGATGAGACAATCGCCTATGCAAGGAACCTGATGGTGAAACATAAAATTTCCCGTCTCCTTGTGATGGAGGAAGGCAGGCTGACCGGAATTCTTACCAAAAAAGATATCGCATACCATATCCGGCAGGGAGAACCCGCATGGCGCCGGCGTCCTATCGATCAGATACCGGTGGGAGCATTTACAACGGGCAATCCGATCGTTGTTGCCCCCGATGCAGGTATCAAAAAGATTGCAGGCATTTTCGCGGGGAACAATATCAGTTCTGTTCCGGTTGTTGAGGCAGGACATGTCGTGGGGATAATTACAAAAACCGACCTGATGAAATCAACCCTTGTCCGGAATCTTAGCTGTCCGGTTAAGGATATCATGGAAGATGTGGCAACCGTCAGTCGCTACCACTCGCTCGATCACGTAATTACCGTTATGAGTGAGCGCGATGACAAAGTTGTCGTCCTGAATAACGATGGTACAATTGCCGGGATAATTACTGAGACAAACCTTGCGTTCTTTAATAACGAGAAAAAGACTGGTGGGGTGGTTAAAAAAGATGTAACAATCGGGAGATACGAACGGGCAGGAGGAATGAGCGGGCAAAACCTGCATACTGTCGAATCAGCGGTTGCAGAGGATGTAATGACCAGTCCGGTTATTACTGTGCAAATAAAAACAGTGCTCCCCGATGCCCTTGAACTGATGAGAAAAAACCATATCAACAGTCTTGTTGTAATGGAACACGACACGATATCCGGAATCATAAAACGGGATGATATTATCAAGGAAGTGGCGAAATGACAAAAGAGATTTTTATCAAAGATGTGATGGCAAAACCAGCAACCATATCCAAATCGGCAAAGATTACCGAAGCACTCGATAAAATGCTTGCCGAGGGTATTGATCCCCTCATCGCAGTCAACAATAATACGGTAGTTGGTACGGTGTCACGGCAGGCAATTGCGGAGAAGCTGGGCAGTAAACAGAACTCCGTTCTTGCACCCGCAGCTATCCATGTAGCAAGCGTGGTTGAGGAAGAGTTCACCAGTGTCTATCCCGACGAAAGTATCAATGTTCTCATCCCCCTGCTCCAGCACTATAAGCTTGTCGTTGTGTATGACGGCGATCACAAGTTAATCGGCCAGGTAAGTGCCGGCGATCTGTTGAAAAAGTATCAACCGGAAAACGGGATTGAAAATGCAATCGAGAATGTCATCACCATTGAGGCAGACGAACGCGTTGTTCACCTGCGACGGCGGATGCTTGATGATAAGATAACCCGTTATATCGTTACGGATCAAGGAAAATTCATAGGGATCGTGACAGAAACTGATGTCGCAATTGCAATGAGGAAATTTCGCGAGTCGGTCAAGGACCAGCACCAGGACCACAGGATACGGAATATGATTATCAGGGACATTATGACTGCACCGCTCATATCTGTCGACCCTACGGCGAGTGCATCTGCGGTGATAGACCTGATGCTGAAAAAGAACATCAGTTCGGTCCCCGTAATGGATAAAGGCAAACTTTCCGGTATTATTACCCGAAGGTCACTTGTTAATGCACTCTGAATCCATTCCCTCTTTTTTTCCTGCTCGTGTTTTTAATAACCGTATTCACCTGCTGAACAGCGATGCCAGTTGAGGATAATATCAACAGCCTCGTGCAATAAGGTAATAACGGTTCTGGAGAATTCCTTTTTTTTTGGAAATGAAATAAAAAGGATAGGGAAAATCATAAAGGGGAAAGTACCTCCCCTCTCTTACCGCCCCTTTGCTTTGAGCGATGATGATGTTATTACATGTTCTGGTGTTATCGTGTCTCTGGGGGAGCTAAAATAGCTGGGATGAAATCCCCATGAGCATTCCGGTTTTAATTGATTTCCTGTGAAAATCGTATCTCCGAATATGATCGGGAATTATGATTTCTCTTTTAATCTGGTGCGATGAATTGCGGTCGCCCCCAAAGGACTCCTTTGCGGCAAATCGGTGATCAAGAATTCAAAAATTCCTGCCCGTCACGCTCTTTTCAGCCAAGATATGCGCCAAGATCCCGCACTTTCATGACTTTTACGCCGATATTTGCCATATCCCTGACATTGGCGTTATGGATATCGTCTGTCTGCGCTCCGACTGCGTCTTCAACAAGCACCACCGGAAAATTATACGCGATTGCATCAAAAACCGTGGTTCGGATACAATTGGGAGTCTGGATGCCGGTCACGACAAGCTCCTCAATCCCAATGTTCCGGAGCATGAGGTCCAGTTCTGTACCGATAAAGGCACTCATCCGGATCTTCTCTATGACGTACTCCCCGGGAATCGGAGTAAGTTCTTCAATAACTGCTGCGCCGTGTGTTCCTCCAACGGCAAACGGGTGTTTCCGGAAGAGTTCCTGCCGGGTAATTTCTACATCCGATCCGTCCCCGCGATGTACCCGCAGGATATGGAAGACCGGGCGTCTTTTTTTCCGGAAGTCGGTGAGTACCTCATAGATCTTCGGAATAACGTTGCTGGCCTGTGCCACCCTGAGAGGTGCACCATCAAGAACAAAATCGTTCTGCATATCTATAATCAACAATGCAGCTCGTTTCATACAGTATTCCCATTGGACAGATGGGCTTGAAAAGATGTAGTATTATTGGTAGTGCAGGGAATCGATCCGGGTCATGGGAAAGGAATCATGCGGGGAGTAATTTCCGGTTCAGGTGAATCTATGGGATCTGTTTTTCGGGTCATACTATTGCCACCGTCTGAAACAAAGTTGCTGAAAATCAAAGATCCGGAATAACTCAGGTCCTCTCTCACGGGGTCTTTACCTCCTTTTGGTATTCGAAGTAAGAATATGCAATAGTGTACACCGCAACTGCAAGGACCGGCACTATGATAAACCACATCGCGTATTCCCCTGCCAATACCCCGCCAAAAGCAATAATGCCGGCAACCTTGAATAATTTCCCGCCGACCTCATGGGTTTTCTTCCAGACCGTTTCACTGCTCAGGGTCCAGGGAGTGCGGATCCCGACAAACCAGTTCTGCTCCGCGTGGCCGAGAAGAAATCCGATATAGATGAAGAGTGTCCCCAGGAGGAACGGGAACGTGAGGTTCGGGCTGATCTGGTACCCGCTACTCCAGAGTATTATCTGGACCTGGATCGCCAGCATGAAGAGGACAAAGATGAGGATGAATCCCTCGTAATAATCCCCGAATTTCTTGTAGTTCTCTTTATAGGGATCAATGCGGGGAAGTATTGCGAGCAGCGCGACGAAAGCCGTCATGATAAGGGGAATAAGCAAGAGACCCCAGAGCTTCGTCATGTATCCATCAGCTTGCCCGGCGGCATTCCAGTGAGACACGACACGGTCCGGTACTGTTGGATACAAGGTGATAGTAAGTGCGAAGGCGATGAGGAGCACTGCGATTATTGCAGTCCTGATGAGTTTCATGCAACGCTATTGGGAAGTGATCTGGTAAGAAGGTAATGTAGGTTATTAGACAAGGATAATTTCCCTTTGGTTTTTCATAAACTCAAAATTCGATGAACGCCGCCGCCCCCGGCGGGGCGCCCCCGCGGCGGATAAGGCACCTTCCATTGCAGAAATAAAAATAATTCAATAAATATATCAATTTATGAAGTGACGTATCTGTTCTGAGGAACTATCGATCCAAAAATCCGGTGACATTTCGTGACCTCATCTCATTCAATATTTGTCATTCTCGTTGTCACAGCGGGGCTGGTACTGGCAGCGGGGTGCGTGGGGCAGGCTGAAAACGGGAAAAACGCAGGGAATGGGATTTCCCCTGTTCTGACTATTTCATCAATCCCAAATCCAACACAGATAGAAACCTATCAGATCCCCAAAGAGGGTTATTGGATTAAGATAGATCCCATCAGCGACAAGCGTGTGGGGGATATTTTCACGGTAACTGCAACTACGAATCTTTCGAGTGGTGAAGAAATTCTCGTCCAGGTTTATTCATCGACATTTTTCCCCGGGGGTCAACGAGAATTCTATGGCGCAACTCGTACTGTCAGAGTCGATAAGGGAATGAATGGAATCAACACGATTTCATTCGTTGTTGATTCTTCCACATTATACAATTCTTCCCCGTTAAGACCGGACGAATACATTGTCACGGAAGATGCAGTCGACCAGCCGGTCACCGGCGCTGCACTGTTCAATGTTCTTCCCGCTCCCTATTCTTACGGGAAAACTCCATTAAAGCCGAAGAATTTTATCGACTGGGGAAAACTGGACCTGCCCCCGCTTAAGGTCAATAATTCGATGCAACCGGAAATTCCAAAATTAAGTATCAATCTCTTCCCGGATTCATCACAACCGGGTCAGTTGCCTCGCGGCTCAATTGTTGTTTTCTCTCCGGACAGTATTGTCAGGGTTTTTGATAAAAACGGTACACAAACTGCAGCCTACCTGGATTTCAATACATTTCGTTCAGCCGGTGTCCCCTCAGGATCTATTGTCGATGCATCCGTTGGAAACGTCTCAACCGTTACCTATGGGGGCGAAAGGATCCTCACCATGATTCATGAGGCGGGGGATTAATGATAGACAAAGGAAATAAAAGGATTTTTAAAAAAGGTTTACTCGTTCTGTGAAAGTACTATCTAATGTGGGACAGGCGGTGACTCTCGCTTGTATGATGAACACCGCCGCCCCCGACGGGGTGCCCCCGC
>DADR01000050.1 GCA_002495055.1 Methanoregula sp. UBA247
TCACCGAAGATCTCGAGTGTTTTATTCTTCGGTGTCGCTGTAAATGCATAGTAACTTGCATTCTTCAGCATCTTTCGTGTCTCGATGATGCGGTTGATGGTATCTTCGACAGTCTCATCATCATCGCCGCCATCTTCGGCAAGTGCGATATTCATCTTTGCCGAGGTCCTCCCGCCCTGGCTTGAGTGCGCTTCATCGATGATGACGGCAAATGTCCTTTTCTGTTGTTCACCGCTGATTTCGTCGAGAATGAACGGGAATTTCTGGATGGTAGTGATGATAATTTTTTTACCGTCAGTGAGGAATTGCCGGAGGTCTCCAGAATGATCCGCATGCCCTACCGTTGCCGATACCTGAGCAAATTGTTTNNATAGAGTCGAAAATCGTCTTGCCGTCTTTCTGTAATCCTATGAGCTGATGCGCGAGCCAAGCAATCGAGTTGCTTTTTCCGCTGCCTGCTGAGTGCTGGATGAGGAAACGTTTTCCGACACGCTGTACCCGGGATTCATCGAGCAGTTTATGCACAACGTCCCGCTGGTGGTAGCGCGGGAAGATCTGNNAACTCGACTACCTGCGCATAGTTCTCAATAATATCGGTGAGGCCGTCACGGGTGAGAACCTCTTTCCACAGGTAATCCGTCTTAATGCCGGCTGGGTTCGGGGGATTTCCTGCACCGTCATTCCAGCCTTTGTTGAACGGGAGGAACCACGACTCATTTCCCTTGATCTGTGTGCACATCCAGACTTCCTGATCATCAACAGCGAAGTGGACCATGCACCGCTTAAACTGGAAGAGAAGTTCGCGGGAATCCCGGTCCCGTTTANNAGGTCGAGCGCAAGCCGTGTTTCATACTTGCTGTACTGCAGCTGACGGGTGACACTGAAGATATTCTGTTTGTACAGTTCTTCCGCCTTCGTATTCCCGGGAGTCGGGGTACCGAAAAAGAGGTTTACCTGGGCGGGCCCGTGGCGGATGCCAGTGCGCAGGACATCGATGATCCCGCGCTTTGCGATCTCTCCCTGGAGTCGGGCAAGAAACTGGAGGCGTTTGGGTCCCGGTTCAGAGATAGCAAGTTGTTCGACGATCTCCGGTTGTGTTGTCTTCAGGAACGTGAGAAATTTATCGAGATCGACGGCGTGGTCGCGGTCGTAGTCTTTTGTTTTGCCTTCAACGTAGGGAAGGCTGCCGTAGATGGATGGCTTGTAGTGGACAGCCGGCAGTGGCTGGGGTTGTGGACCGTTTTTTTGTGTAAGGGCTGAGACGATGATGGATTCGAGTTCCTTTTCGCTGGTATCGGTGGGGGTCAGCGGGGTCATGTATTCTCACAAAGGTTCGAGTTTTACTGCGATTCCATCAGAGCCGATATAGGTGTCAGGATGCTTTCTGTCATTGTTAAGACGGTTCAGTTCTTCTCGGTCAAATCCCTTCACCAAGCTATCGCTCTTGACTTGCATCTGAGCCTGTTCAAGGGTTTCCCGTACGATTCCAATAGAGCATTTTCTTTTATCGATAGTATCGCATACGATCTTTCTATATATTATATCATCGTCACGCTCATCGACATTTTCGTCGTTCTCACCGAAAAACGCGACAAATGGCTCATAATAATACCGCTGGATATCGTGCGGCGTGATAGAAAATGCGACAGAATCTTTCACGACCTTGTCCGGATCGTGCAGCTCGATGCACAATCGTTTCCGGATTCTTGTTATACAATAATTCCGGGTCACGGGTTTTTTCCCGTAGATCGTCCCGACCCGCTCAGCCTGTTGCTTGAAGTGAATTTTCTGGTCGGGTGTGGGCTTCCTTTGTAGTCCTTTCGCCTCAAGAACGTGCCAGTTTTTCGAACGATCAAGTCCTACGAGATCAGGCAGGGACTTTGTCGTGCGGGGTATAACTGTCAACCGTTTCTTTTTCTGCAATAACCTTGCATGCGCCATCCACGGGACATCCAGCACCTTCTCTGCAACAAGTTTTGCAAATATCATACCCGTCCAATACGACAAAACAACCTTCTCGCTTTGATCGAGATTCTTGTAACTGGGTACCAGACGGAGTTCCTGATCCATAATCTCAACAACCGAACGGATTGCAAACCATTTGTGGAGAGCAAATGCAGGTGAATCCCGAATATTCTTAAGCGCAACCGAAAGCGAGGGAGCACCCACGGTCAAGGATGCCCAGAGCAGTTCCTGCTCTGAAAATTCAAAGGGTTTATCTCCGGTGATCTCGTTGTCACTTTTATCATACTGATGGAATGGTAACCGCATGGTTCACCGGATCGCATTTGATTGATTACTCGTCCTTTTCATCATTGTCATTGTCATCATGGTTGTCATCGTCAACATTGTCATCAAGTTCATCAATAGCATCGACAAGATCGTCAACAACAGGCGCATCATTTACAATTTCAACATCTCGGACATCTATCTTACCGGTGACGACATCGGTGATGAACCGGAATTGGTATTCGCGGATAAAATCAATTTCTAATTTGATAAAAACGAGAGAATTGTTGATTTCTTCGTTCTTCTTATCCAGAAATTCTACTATTTTATCTTGTTCGCCTTTAGGGGGTAGAAGAATAATCAGATTTTTGATATCTGCCACATTGATTCGTTTTATTGTTGAGCCGATCAGGAGAGTGTTCAACTGCTGTTTTCCAAGCCAATAATTCAATTGATAATTCAGGAATCTGGTATTTTGTTTATCAGACCGGATTAAACAAACATCCTGCCCCATCGCAATATCTTCATCTGTATTTACATACGCCGCTGCCCCTACACTTGAATTCCGACAGTAGATTATGTCACCCCGATGGGGTTTTCTCCCCCCTTGAATTATGATATTGAAATATTGGAGCGTCGTTCTTTTTGCGGTAGAAACGTCAAGGTCGAATTTTTGAACTTCACTAACACTTGCAAGGGGGATTCCTTCATCAACGAAAGGTACAGTCAGGTGCTTGCAATCCAATACAGTAAAATAACGACGAAGGGGCGATATTTCCCAATGCTCCGGGACATTCCCGAGCCACTCTATCCCCGATGGCTTCAGCTGAACATTTGGATCAATACCCCTCATCACCGCTTGATTGACAATGGCCTGTTTCTGCTCATTGAGAAGTTCGATGAGTTTGCGTTTGGCGAGAATGTAGTGCCGGATACGTTTTTCCACGCCTTCGAGAAATTTAACAATCGAGGATTGTTCGGGGAGTGGCGGGACCAGGCAGGGGAGGTACTTGAAATCCCGCCAATCAAGATTCTGCCGAAGACCGGAACCAAGACCATAGAACACTTTGTTCAAATCATACGTATGAAGCAAAAGATGCCCATATCGTGTATCGATGTTCTTCTTCGTTCGGAAGCACATGTAGGCAGAGGTAATTATTCCCCGGTTGTGTGAGAGACCAAACCGCAGACTGTTCCAGTCATTCTGGAGATCAGTCGGTCGAATGATAATGTCGCCAGGATCAACAATCTGATATGTTTCAAACGACTCAGGAACCAGCCCGTGTAACTTTTCAACTGGTTTAACAACTATCTTTCCATAACTCAGGGAAAGTACTGTTTTTTCTTTCAGTCCAGTATTCGGTTCTTTCTTTTCGGTGTAACATGCACGACCGGGCATTATTTGCCAATGATCCGGGACCTTTCCCACCCAGCCTACTCCCGACCCCTTGTATTCCGGATACTGCCGCAACACTCCAGCCAAATTTCGAGGGGGGGGTAGTGTATCCCCCCCTGCCGTAGGGGCACGGGTACCGGTCATCGCACACCACACCGGTCGGTACATCCATGGACAACGATTGCCGGTGTCTCATTTGTCCCGTTCATGTCCCGTTCTTGTCTCATTTGTCCTGATTCCTCGTGGCCATTTGTTGGCCCTTTTGTTCTATTGGTGTTATAGTACGATACTGAGTCCATTGGCTGAAACCGGATTCCAGTGGTGTTCCGGAAATGGTACCATCATCCTTCCCCGTTCCTTGAGTCATGTGTTACCTTTCTGAGTCCATTGGCTGAAACCGGATTCCAGTAGTATTCCGGAAATGGTACCATCATCCTTCCCCGGTCCCTTAGTCATGTGTTACCTTTCTGAGTCCATTGGCTGAAACCGGAAATGGTACCATCATTCTTCCCCGGTCCCTTAGTCATGTGTTACCTTTCTGAGTCCTTTTCTTAGTGTGTAATAGGTACCTGGCCCGGT
Source organism: Methanoregula sp. UBA247 (assembly GCA_002495055.1). GTDB lineage: Archaea > Halobacteriota > Methanomicrobia > Methanomicrobiales > Methanospirillaceae > Methanoregula. Next base: position 4,205 of record DADR01000050.1, read on the forward strand.
CACTCCCTGCTTTTCCAAGACTCCTTTACTCACAAGATCCGATAAATCACGGAAGGCTGTCTGTCGTGAGATTTTTGCCTGGCTGGAATACTCAGTACTATTCACACGTCCGGTATCTTTCACGATTTTTATGGCGATTTTTTGTCGGGTATTGATCCCTAAGTCTGCCATAATTGCTTCGGTCAGCCAGTCTCTCCAGAGCGTAACGACAAACTGAGTTCCCCTCTGCTCAAAATCCGGCTCCGGAAGATCGGCTTTCCGGCAGAAATCAATCATGTCAAGGGTCCCTGTTCCCGCCTCATCGATGTAATGAACAAGGTAAAGAGGATCCGCGAGACGGGGATTCCAGGGCAGGGACGGGTGCTCCTCACGCAAGCGTTGCGGAGTAAGGTCCCGGGGTAAACATCCCGGGTTCCATACCTCGATACGGTCAGAGAAGACCATAACCTGAACACTGGCAGGCGACGAATAATCGCGATGAGCTAATGCATTAATCACCGCCTCATTGACCGCAGGCTTCGGGATCTCATACTCTGTTTCGCTGCTGGGTCCTTTATCCCGTTGAGAAACACTGCGGTTTAATTTCGACATGACGAAATCTACCGCATGATCTGCTTGCTCAAAAACGGTTCCAGCATATGTTTGGTATGAGGGAACCGGTTTCTCGATAGTGGTCCCATGAAAATGAAGACACTTTACTTTTGCCTGAGGGAGAAATTTTTGAGGGTTCTCTCCGAAGAGAAGAATCGCCGAGTACTTTGGATTTTTACCTGATAAAAGATTCAGATGTTCTAGGACGCTATCTTTTTTTGTCCCATCCCGAAGAGAGAATTTGCGCTCTTCCCGTGCTTTCGGCAGAAACCAGGATATTTTTTCCGCAGAGATATCTTTCAGGGAGGCACCGGGACATTCAGTTTCATCAAAGGGTAGGTGCCTGAGTTTGCCGGTGTCACTCAGATATTTTACCAATGCATCATAGAGTTGAGTTGTTAAATCCGAAGTATCAGCGAACCGACGACGAATAAACGCTTTACCGGCTTTGGCTATGAGATTCTTCATTTGGGGGTGCCGGGCAGAATCATCTGTCCCTTTCACAAAAATTATTGGGTATTTGCATTTTTCAGTCGCGAGATCGAACTCCCGTTCTGTAGGGGATAATCCTTTTTCATTGCCGTACTGATTTCCAAATATGCCTACATAGACAGAACACCGGTCAACCTCATCAAGGTACATCTCATCAGGTTTACGACCCATGGCAGGGAGATCTTCAAATAAAAAAACCTTAAAAAAAATACTCAACAGAGAATTGCCATGGACGAAGTCCCGGACTGCTTTCCGCTCTTCTGCAAGTTCCTTCTGAACACTGCTTACGAATACTATCTGCCGGTCCGCCATATTACAAACTCTCGAAATATGATTTGATCTTCTGGGCCATNNATCAGGAATGCAGTTCATCCGGTAATTTTCATTGAGATCGGCCACTGAAGTGATGTTCCCGTACCGCTTGACACCCCCGTTGCACTGCTCAATGAGTTGGGGAAAGTAAATTTTAGGCTCCTTTTTCCCTATTGTAATATTGATCTCGCTCTGGGCAACGACATAATTGGCAATCTGATTGTACTGGCCCCGGGGAATCCCGTTTGCTTTCAGGAATTCACGGGGGAAGATGTGGTGGACATCTGATTTCACTTCCACAAGTTCTCTTATCGCAATATCTTTTGAAAGGAAACCGCGATCGTTCGCCTTGACCTGTGCGGCCATATACAGACAGAAGTACGGGCTTGAGGCGACAGAGGTATTCATTTCCAGGGGGAGTGAAGCATCCCAGAATGCATCGGACAATTCACCTTTGATAATTGATTCCGAAAAAGGTCCGATTCCCTGAGCATGGATCTGTCTGATATCATAATCAAATGCCGATTCCGGTGAACTGGAATACCGGCCCGTCAGAACCGACAATACATACCATCTCCGGACAAATCGCTCAATCTCAGCGTCGGGAACACCCTGTTCCCGCAAGGTAAGATAGAGAATAAATGCAAAATTCAGAGCATTTTGTGAACCGATCATCGAGGCATCAACAAAGCCGGCAGACCGGATAATCATGATGAAACGCTTGAAATGGGTTTCATTGATAAACCGGCTTATTCCGGACTTGAGCCGGGTGAATGAATCTGCAACAATCGCCTCCTCATACTGTTTCGTCTCAAAGTTACGGCCGGAAAGAAGCGCAACTAAATCTTCGAGTTTTCCGCGTTTGAATTCTGAAGTAAAGGCAACCCGGAGCATATCCGTATAGGAGGGATCATAGAGATTGTCATTCTCATTTTTGAGCCAGCTCATCTGGGTAAAAAATTCGCTTTTTGCAAATTCAGCATCATTTTTTACCGTCATATAAAATTCAGGGGCAACGGATAAATGACAGAAATAATCGATTGCCTTCCGAAGGATATTGCCATTATGTGCATCATTGACAGCAATCTTTGACATGGCAAAATCCGCCTGACTCAAGGGAACCCCTTCGGAATTAACCCGGATAAAGATTTTTGTGACGGTCTCAATGTCAAGTTCAGGAGCCAATTCAATCAGCCCGATCTGATTGCTGGTGATACCACGGAGGAGTTCAAGACTGCGGAAAATATCGTCTTTCTTGGTGTAGGGATTGCGTTCACAGTATGCATTGACCAAATCAAACATGCTTGTTTTCGGATCAAAAACAACGGCAATATCCGGCACCCAGGGAGCATCCTTTTCAAGAGCCGGATTTGATACTTCGAACTTCTTGTCAAGGGGGTTAAAGGCGATGCGAATCCGGGCTTTTTTGTAATCTTTGTTTATTACTTCATACGCGAGTAATGATGCCATAAGAGCAGTGATTCTCTGCTGGCCGTCGATGAGAATCCGTTTTCCGGATGATGATGTCCCGTCTTTTAATTTTACATCAGGATTACGCCAGGCAATAAGATAGCCGACCGGATACCCCTGATAGAGTGAATCGAGAAAATCCCTGACCTTTTTTGGTTCCCAGACAAACGGGCGCTGGATTTCTGGGATAGCAATTTCACCGGTTTTAATCCAGGTCAAGAGAGATTCTATAGGTTGTTGACTGACGGAATAGCATTGTGTTGGCAAAATCATCCCTCCGTTGAAGTATCTAATATTTTTTGAAGAAGGCCCTCAGTCTCATTCTCCAGTTTCACGATATCCGCCCTGATATCCTCAAGTGCTCTCATTGGCTTAGGCTTATAGAAATACCGGGTGAAGGAGATTTCATATCCTGTCTTCGTAGCAGCCTCGTCAATCCAGGCATCAGGCATGTGCGGCAACACTTCACGAGAGAAGAACTCCGATATCCCACCCACTTCAAGCAGCGGGATCTGTTCGGAGTCCCGCAGGTCTGTGTCCGGCTCATATTCGACGACAGCCGCTTTACCGTCAATATCCGCAGTACACCTCCCATGGATAGGATCAGGTTTTACAGCACCGGCTTTGTACTTCTTCTTTATAACCGGTTGAGCCTGTTCATCTTTGACGGTGAGTTCAGTCTGGATCATTTTTTGCCGCTTCGCAGTAATTTTGAATTCTTTCTTGCGGGATTCATCAACCACCGTACTTATGAAGCGGTTAAAATCCGGATGAGATCCGGACCCGAGCGAAGTACCGAGAGTCTCTATGAAATCCGCGAGGGCCGAATCATCACCGGCCGTGCATGTTTTCCGGAACCGGGTTAACGTATCTGCATCAAGATTCACTTTCAAACGGAGCGGTCGTTCAACAGTAACTTTCCAGTACCCGAACGCAGCATTCGGGAAGATTTTTGATTGTTCCGTCTCCTTAAATCCGAGGAAAAGATCGCAGATCCGTTTGAGATCGTCGTCAGAGAGTTCACAGTTCTTTTTTCCCAGATTCTTACGAAGGGGTTTGTACCATTCTGTTGCATCGATAAGCTGGACCTTTCCTTGACGATGAACCGGTTTCCGGTTGGTTAGCACCCAGATATACGTCGCGATCCCGGTATTATAAAAAATATTGAGCGGGAGTGCAATGATGGCCTCCAGCCAGTCGTTCTCGATGATCCACCGGCGGATCTCGCTCTCCCCGCTCCCGGCATCGCCCGTGAACAACGGCGACCCGTTGAAGACGATGCCGATCCGGCTGCCGCCCTTTTCAGGCGGGCACATCTTGGAGATCATATGCTGGAGGAAGAGCAGCGAACCGTCATTGATACGGGGCAACCCTGCGCCGAACCGGCCATTGTAGCCCAGCGTTTTATATTCCTTCGTGATAAACGCCTGCTGCGTTTTCCACTCCACGCCGAAGGGCGGGTTCGCCAGCATATAATCAAACGTGATCTTCTCGCCACTATCGTTGTAACTGAAACTGTCCTTGGCAAAAGAGTCGCCAAGCCGAATATTATCGGCCTCCTCCCCTTTGATCAGCATGTCGGACTTACAGACTGCCCAGGCCTCATCATTCAGATCCTGACCATAGAGCAGCGGTTTGGCCTCGGCATTCAGTTCGTGGATGTATTGCTCGGCAACTGAGAGCATCCCCCCGGTTCCGCAGGCCGGATCGAAGATCGTCTTCACCACATGGCTCCGGGCCAGATCCTTCTCAGGCGAGAGCAGGAGGTTCACGATCAACTTGATCACCTCGCGCGGGGTGAAGTGCTCCCCGGCCTCCTCGTTTGATTGTTCGGATCCGATCCTGATCAATTCCTCGAAGATATAGCCCATCTGGATATTATCCACATGATCAGGGGAGAGATTGACCTTATCGAACGCCTTGATCACCTCATAGAGGAGGTTCTTTTCGTCCATCTTGGCAATCTGCTGACTGAACGCAAATCTCTCCATTATTTTGCGGACGTTGGGAGAGAACCCGTTGATATAACCGTTCAGATTCGGAGCAAGATTTTCCGGGTCATCGAGCAATGTGTGGAAGGTAAATCTGGACAGATTATAAAATGGCAGGCCTGTGATCTTCTGAAGTTTGCTGCGAATGACGCTCTCGGGCCTGTCCTTGACCCTGGCATACTCCGCGAGAACCTCCTCTTTGGTGGGCACCAGCAGACAGTCAAAGCGCCGCAGCACGGTAAGGGGCAGGATAACTTTCCTGTGCTCGTTGCGCTTATACGGTCCCCTGAGCAAATTGCAGATATTCCAGATAAAGTTCGCCATTTCAGCATGCGTTGCCGTTGTGCTGCTGTTTTTTGTTGCCATCAGTCCATCACTTGTGTTCTATAAGATTCGTGGGTGTCGTGTATAGCCATTCTTATTACCTGCACCGATCATCCTGCAGGTTTTTCAGTTCCATAACCGCTGCGTCCAGATCAAATTTCATCCCCACATCAGCATTTGGATTGTTCAGTCGGTTACCTCAAGAATGAAATCATGTTTCGCGATAATTTTAACCGAATATCCTGCAACGAATCTCCTATTTCCTCAAAGGCACGATATACTTTTTCAATTGTATCGATGTCCTCTACAGGAAGTATCTTCTGTGAATGCCCCAGCAAAAGAGCCTTTAGGGATCCTTGGATATCCCAGGCCCGGAACCGCAGGGTGATATACAAGACCCGCACAAACCTCATCTCATGACCCGCTGGCTCGCCATCTCCA
>DADR01000018.1 GCA_002495055.1 Methanoregula sp. UBA247
TACTGCCACCATACCTGAAGGATTTGTCGACTCCACCATCAAGGTTGTAATCAAAATACCAGTACCCGGTCGAAGGGCGGAAGATCGCGATACTGTCACCGGTTCCCATCCAGTTTCCTTTGATGATCCGGTCAGTACTGCCACCGAACCTGAAGGAACTATTGATCGCACCATCAATATTTTTATCAAAATACCAGTATCCGGTTGCAGGCCGGAAAACAGCGATTCCTTCGTTTGCTGTAAATATTACACCGATATAATCCGGTTGCGTCAAGGTATTGGTCCCTTTGGCGTTTGTCACGGTCAACGACACCGTGTATACTCCACCCTGACTATAGGTATGTTCCGGATTTTGCGTATTACTATAAAGGCCATCACCAAATGACCAGTTCCATGAAGTGGGAGAAGGAGCAGACCGGTCTGTGAATGTAACGGTCAAGGGAACAGCACCCGATCTTGGAGCGGCATAAAAGTCTGCTACCGGTGCATCTGTTCCAAAAATGGTGAATCCACGGGAACGGGTACCGAAATTTCCATCCGGGTTGGTAACCACTACATTATAGGGTCCGGCAAGCTTGCTGTTGAGGTTGAATGTACAGGTAATTTGGTTTGCTGAAACTACATTGACACCGGTTGCGGTAACAGTTCCCGTGTCTACAATCTCCAGAGCATTGCTCGTAAAGCTCGCCACATAAGCCAAATTGCCGGCAACAAAAACACTTCTTGGATAGGAAAGGAGGGCGCTGCCACCGTTTGATATACTTCCCGTATGAACCGGAACTGCGGGGTTCGTAACATCCACGATCTCCAGTCTGTTAATTACTGGACTGACAACATACGCATAGTTTCCAGAAACATAGACGCTTTCCGGGCTCGAAAACCGGGCGCCGCCTTCGTTGTTTGCTATACTCCCCGTATGAACCGGAACTGCGGGGTTCGTGATATTTACGATATCGAGCGCCCCGCCACTATAATCGGTATTTGCCACGTATGCAAAATTGCCGGAAACGTAAACACTCGAAGGAGCCGTGATGGCTATGCTGCCTACAGGAACCGGCACTGCGGGGTTCGTGACATTGATTATCCACAGTGCGTCGCCTCCCGTACTGGTGACATATGCATAGGTACCGGAGACCTTAACTCCTGATGGGGTACTGATGCCGATACTTCCTGTATGAGTTGGGGCTGCAGGGTTCGTGACATCCACGATTTCCAGCGCATTGCTTCCATAACTTGCCACGTAGGCATAGTTGCCGGAAACATACACGCTATACGGGCTGGTCAGGAGCGCCCCACCGACGCCGGTTGACAGGCTGCCCGCATGCACCGGAACTGCAGGGTTCGTGACATCCACGATCTCCAGAGCATTGCTTCCGGTACTGGCGACATAGGCGTAATTGCCGGAGACATAGACACCTCGTGGAGTCGACAGGAGAGTGCTTCCACCGTTTGCTATGCTACCCTTGTGAGTCGGAGCAGCGGGGTTCGTGATATCCACGATCTCCAGTGCGTTGCTCCCGGTACTGGCAACATAGGCATAATTGCCGGAAACATAGACATCTCGTGGATTCACCAGGAGAGCGCTACCGCCGTTTATTATGCTCCCCGTATGGGTTGGATTAACCGTGACCGGAGTGAGCATCACCGTCGCACCATTGATGAAATTCATACCAGCGAGATTCGTGATTGCTACCAGAGAATTATTGACACTACTGGAGGGTGATATACCGGTCACTGCAGGTATCTCCGCACCAGCAACTGCCGGGGTCATAAGCAGTACAAGACAAAAAATAACCAGAAAATCACGCATTTCTCTTCCCCTGACTGCTGACATCATTCCACCGATTACCTCTCTGACAATATATTGCGTTGGATGGTCTCTTTTTTTGCAAATACAGACACTCACTGGTTTTTTAGGTATTTTATTTGTTCATTGCTTTCCTTATCAGATATTAAAGTATGGCAAAGCACTGGTGCAACGCATCACTTTCATGATGTATCAATCTCCTCAAGCAAGGCGGGGGAGCGTGTGCAGTATCTTTAGCTGGTTAAGAAACCAGCAGAAACGTAGCCGGGGGATCAAAACCGGTCATATCATTTCCAGTACCCGCATACTCTTTTTTACCCCTTCAAATGATTTCACCTCAATTACTGCACTCGCATGGTTACGGCGCAGTGCTGCCATCACCGGGATAAAATCGATGTCTCCTTCTCCTACGGGACTATGGGTATCTTTTTTACCGTTATTGTCGTGGATATGCATATGCGAAAACCCGGCCTGTAGGAAACCGGGCAGGCAGTGGTTGATGTGGGCATGTCCGGTATCGAGAGCAAACCCGCAGCCTTCAATAAGTGCCAGGTCGTCAGGTGTCCGCAGGTTGAAAAAATGCATGTCCCCCATATTTTCAAACCAGAAGATAACCGAGAGTTCGCGTGCAGCGGCCCAGAGACACTGTAAGGATTTTTTGAACTGCCGGTCCGCCTGCTCGTGTTCCTGTTCCCAGGCATAATACCCCGGGTGCATGACAACTCCAGCACCGATCTCTGCAGCGATTGTGAAGCAGTCTGTCATGACCTTCACGGTAGCCTCCCGGATCGGTTCAAAGAGGCATGCAATATTCATGCCATGATAGGGTGCGTGAAGGACAAAATTCCCTGAATAACTCTCAAACACTGAAGCGTCCTGAACAAAATGGGGGCCCTCATCCATTATCTCGATAAGGCTGGTGATTGCTGCAAGCCTGTCCAGTGCTTCATGAAGCGGTCTGTCCATCAGACAATAGGTTGAAACGCCGAGCATCACGTGCGATTTTGTGGCGGTAATGATATAAAAATGCCGGAAACGGCAAAGTCTCCCAGTCCCGGGAGAAGAAAACGAAAGAATAAAGGACACGCATCAGAGCCAAAAAACACAAAAAAACCTAAAAAAATCTCAAATAACAGAGTATGACCATCACTCAACCCTTTTAACTCAATTTTCAGATTAAAACCCTCAAAATATAAAAAGGTAGATTAAAACAGTATATTGAGTAATACTCAAATCGTTTAAAACATGCGGATGTTGGTTTACCACGGCCCATGTAAAAAATCAGGTGAATTCATGCATTCAATGATACACAATAATGACGGCTTTACCGGTCTTGAGGCAGCGATTGTGCTTATTGCATTCATTGTTGTCGCTGCAGTATTTTCGTATGTCGTTCTTGGTGCAGGGTTCTTTACAACCCAGAAAGCCCAGGAGACCATTTACAGAAGTGTCGAACAGTCATCCACAAACATCCAGCTTGTAGGAAACGTATACGGATTATCGAACGATACGTCACAAGGAATCAGTGAGATCAGGTTCTCTATCGGCCTGTCTCCTGGTTCATCATCGGTTGATCTGTCAAAGTATACCATTGTCTTTTCAACGCCAACCGCGAAACCTATATTCCTGACCTGGACCAACGCAAATGCAAGTCAGACCATGTTTACAACGAAGCTAAATGGTGTCGGCAGCTCAGTCAGTTCATTGGATGTAAACCAGCAGGTCGAAATCGATTTCCTCACAGAATACGTTCTGGCAAATTCAAAGATGATCATTGAGATTCATCCCTCTGTTGGTGCAGCATTACCCTTCTCAAAAACTGCACCTGCAACGATCGCAAATACTAATCTTCTCTACTAATACCTTTTTTTAAATCTAAGCAACGAATCCTTGTCCGGCCTCAAAGTGTCTTTGTATCCATTACCAATAAATTTGCAGGATGTATATGATTACTGGCAATCAGGTCAATGAAGGGATACATATGAACGGTAAACAGACAATAATTATCCTCGTGGGAATTCTTATCCTCTGTGGTACTGCTTTTTCCGGTTGTATATCCAGCAGCAACACCACACCGGCATCGCCTCAAAACGTCACCAGTCAGCCATCAAGGACCGTAGCGATGACGGGAGATATCGTATCTGTTTATTATACCGGTATGTTAGAGGATGGAACCGTGTTTAATTCGAATGTGAATGAGACACCTCTTACGTTCACCGTTGGCAACGCGAGTGTTATCGATGGTATCCGGGATGCAGTAATCGGAATGGCAGAAGGTGATGAAAAAACAGTAACCATTCCTTTCGATAAGGCATATGGCCCTTACCGCAGCGAGCTCATCCGTCTTGTTCCAAGGATGGGTCCTCTCGAGAATAAAACATTCACGGTCGGGCAGTATATAACCATAACACGAAAAACAGACAATGCAGTCAGCGTCGTAAAAATTCTGAATGTTACGCGTGACACCGTGACCTGGGATGAAAACAATCCCCTTGCTGGTAAGAATCTCACGTATGTAATAAAGCTGGTAACTCTCGATAAAAAATAACGTCAACTTTTTTCTTCTGAGTAAAAATATTAAAAATTTTTGTAATTGTTATTTCCTGAATTTCCGGAACACAAACAGTCCCCCGATTGAGAGTACCGTTGCGATAACACCAAATCCGGGAGTTTTTTCTGGCTGGGTAAGCGCGGTGCTGTATTCAGTTGTCTTTCCGGCACTGACCACGACTGTGGTATTCAGGTCCAGGTAGCCAGGAATAACCAGGAGAACTGCATGCTTTCCCGCAGAGAGCCCCGGAATCGTTGCAGGCGTATTACCTTTCAACTCTCCATCGACATACACCTGTGCACCCGGGGGCGATGTCGTGACAGAAAGCGACCCGAATTCTCCTGCAGGTGCCGTTGTTGGCTGTACCGTCCCGGTACCCGTTGACGTTACGGTTGCTGTCACGGTGGGTGTTAAAGTCAGCGGAATGAGCCCGATATTCATTACCAGTGAATTTCCTGTCACGGTAATCGCGCGGGTGGCATCTTCGTAGTTATTCAGCCGGAACACAACATTATGATTGCCGTTTGGTATCCCATCGATTGTCAGCGGGGTGAGCCCCTTGTATGCGTTATCGAGGTAGATATTCGCTCCGGACGGGATTGAAGTGAAGGAAACGCTGCCATATGCCGGTGTCGGAGTCGGCGTGGGTGTTCCAATCAGGTGATTGACAGTAACTATGGTACTGTTGATCGCATACCCGCGTGCATCAAGCTCCTGGATAGTAACAAGGTTTTTTACCGCTCCCGGAACCGATGTCTGGGGAATACGCCCTTTTATGGAGACCTTGACGATAACCTGGTCCTGGTTCCGGTATGACAACTCAAACCCGGAGATAGTCAATGTACGCCCTCCGACCGACGGACGAACATTTTCCACATCATTAACGATAATGGTATGGTACCACACCATCTCATCGAGACCGGAAACAAACTGGAGGTCGTCGTACGAAGGAAACGCCGTACCTGATGCAGCATATACCGTGAAGGACACGTTCACTGCATCGCTGGGATTTAACGTACCGGAAGGAGTGATCGAAACGCCGGTTACGGTGAATGCGGATACTCCCGAAATTATGAAAACTATACCCATACACAAGAGAGCCGTTTTAAGTATGCTATGCAACTGTACCACCAGATGCAATTGTAACCTTCTGTATTAATAATTTTATAGGATGCACCGGGCATCCTGAACAAAAAAGAGGGGATCCCGGTATTTATGCCACCCGGTTCCCGCGTAAAATAAAGGCCAATACAATCCCGGCGATAAATCCACCGATATGCGCCATGTATGCAACCCCGCCCGTGTCCGCTGTTTCAGCTATAGAACCAATCCCGCTGAATAACTGAAGGACGAACCATAATCCGATAACAACCAGTGCCGGCATCCGGGATAATCCTGCGCCGACCATAACCGTGACCTGGCGCTGCGGGAACAATAAAAGATACGCCCCGAGCACACCGGCAATCGCTCCGGAGGCTCCCAGGTTCGGTATGCTGGATCCGATACTGAATGCCAGTTGTGCAAACGTTGCCATAATACCGCAGACCAGGTAAAATACGAGGTATTTCAGGTGACCGAACCGGTCTTCCACGTTGTCACCGAAGATCCACAGGTACAGCATATTACCACCGATATGAAGCCAGCCGCCATGCATGAACATGGATGTGTAAATCGTCAGAAAATCCCCGCCGGGATTTGCAAGAAAGCGGTTGGGAACAAATGCCCAGGTCTGGATAAAAGCATCGCCCCCGCCTAACTCAACTAGGAAGAACAGGATGTTTAAGGCGATGAGGGCATAGGTAACCACAGGCTGGGTTCTGCGAGAGGTATTGTCATCACCAATGGGGACCATTCGATTCTACTCCACGATTTTTTGAAAAGAATCTGTGCAGGTATCCTTTTTTGTCTTCCGCATGCCGGTGGAACATATGCGTAAATGCCGCCTTTTCCTATTTAAATCTCTGCAATCCGCCGGAAACCGAAATTACTATTCCTGACAGGTAAAAAATTACATGGAGGGATTAATCTCTATCGACAATGAAAGCAATTTTAACAACCGCACGATATTCGATAATCTTGTTGTTCTCTACTTTTGCCGTACACCGCTTGAGATCAACACCTTTGATATTCCTGACCGTCTGGGCTGCAGCTTCGACGGCATTTGCGGTTGCTTCTTCCCAGCTGTTTGGTGAGCTGCCAATTAATTCTACAACCTTGGCAACGGATATATGCTCTTTTTTATGGGTATCTTTCATTTTTGTTCATCTCCTGATCGAACCCCTATTTGGGTTACTTTGAGATATCGTTTTGAGGTAATATGCGTTTCGCTGGTGTCACACCCCACGGTAATGCACGGTTGCTGCTCTTCAGGCAGGCTATGCTGATGATTTCTCTCCGGATCTATACCGGCAAATCCGATTTTACAAACGAGAGCATTGGTATGCCCTTCGCATCTGATACGGTCAACCGGTTACCCTGGATGGTGAAGGTCTTCACCAGGTCAAGGGACGCAAGGTAGGTGGTCTCCTGTTGCATCACACCCGGGGTGGTGCAGTACATCTTCGTTGATCCAATCCCGCTGATCGATAGCGAAGTTCCCGTTATATTATACTGGGCAAAGTAGCGATTGCATCCGGCTGAACCGGCAACCCGCCCGTCGTCGCTGAAGACTGCGGTGATAGTTGTTCCAAAGATTACCGATGAGACTGCATCTGCCGTGTGGAAAGAGTCCAGCGTCCAGTTTGTTCCGATAAGCGGTTCTGTCGCTGGCGGAACAGTCCTGGTAAACGTGAGGATAGTACTACCCTTTGCATCTGCCAGAGTCAGCCGGTCGTTGTCAACGGCAATTGTCATTGCCTGGTGAAGGAGTGTAAGGTAAGCACTTTCCTGGTCCATGACACCCGGTGTACTGCAGTACATCTCGGTTGAACCCGCCTGACCAATCGAGATCGCTGCTCCCTTCACCTCATAGGAGGCAAAGTAGTGGTTACACCCTGCTGTGCCGGTGATCTGGCCATCGTTACCGAAATTGAGGGTGACGGTGGACCCGCCCAGGACAAGGACCGGGGTCCCATTGAGGATATAGCCGGTCAGGGTCCACCCGGTTCCCCTCAACCCGGGCCCATCTGTCTGCCCGGTGCATCCTGCAGCAAGGATGAGGGGCATAAGTATCATAACTGCCGCAAGAAGAGGGAGCAGCGGGATCTTTTTGGTCTTTTTCATTGGTTGCATACAGTCAGATGTAATGTAAAGGGTAATAAAAAAGCCTTTGACTACAAAAAAATTCGCAGTTATCTGTTGAAAAATAAAAATTTGAGCCGATTATGGATTTATATCATCAATTACTTTCTTCGAAGTACCCCAACCGGTTTTAATGAAACAGGGGGAGTAAATTCTTCCCGGACCACACATCCCACGGGGAAAATTCAAACGGGGGCGCTTCAAGTTTGATGAATATTTTACCTCTTCCTCCAACGGCCTTGAAATCGGTATCCGCCACGGCATCAGTGGCATCAGGGGATGTTGCATATACCCTGATCTTATAACCACCCGGGGGAAGTTTCGTCACATCAAGTTGTGTATAATCTGTGTACTCTGTGGCTGACACAATATCCGGAGCATACGGGTAATCATGGGTTAGAACACGGAACCGCACCCATGGACCACTATCCACCGAATAATAGATCTGTTCTGTAAGGGTTTTATTGCCGGTATATTTCGTAGTCCATTGAACCGGCAGTAACGCCTTAATCTCTCCTGGCTCTGTGATAATGAGATTTTCAAGGGTTATCGTTTTAGATCCTATTGTCGTGGTATTAAGCTGAGGCACTATCGTTAAGAAGGTGTGTGGGAGTGAAAGGGTGGATGCACCTCCATTGAAGGAAACCAGAGAATTGGACCCGAACACGTCCACGCTGCCACTCTGGTTGGCCTTCAGGCGGTACGTGGCATTCCAGGACTGGCCGACTTTGATTGTGCCTACCGTGAATTCCAGATTTTGATCTGTTGCCCAGTCATTGGACTGGTTGGTAACATTGATCACACCGTCCTGCCACCCGATCCGCGTTGAATAGGCAGGGTGGGAAACATAGGTGAACACCTGGGCACCGGGGAGTGTGACACCGGTCACATTGAGGTTCTGATACTCCGCAGACATCGTTGTGTTCACACCAGCTTCGTCCTTTAAGTCCCCGGCAATCTGTTTATACACATCTGTGATATCTGTTGCAGATGCCGTGTAGTACTTTCCACCACTCCCCAATGCAAGGGTCTGGAGGGTCTGTTTTCCCCCGGTCGAAATACTGTTGGCAAAAGCGATTGAATATATCCTGATACCATTATTTTTTGCATAGAGTGACATGTTCTGATTGGAGAACGTGCCGGAACCAAGGCCAGTGAATGTCATGTATTTCAACGTAAGGTCCCCATAATAATCTGCACTATACGTGCCCGACGAATAACCGGTTCCCCGTGCTAGCGGGTCACCATACCAGTTATAATCTCCATCAGACAGGAGGATAATAGCTTTCACGGTATTTGTCCGTCCATGGGTGTTGATCTCATTCACCGATTTGTAAATTGCCGATCTCATGGGTGTACCATGATCGGGTACAATACCGTTGATGGCAGTTTTCACAGCAGAAAAACCATTACTTAACGATCTGTCCACGGTGGCATAGGCAGAGTACGTTTTCGGATAAGAATAGGTATTGTGAATTTCAGAAACTGCTATTCCTGAATTGACACCAGGCCTGCTGATATAACCATTCCGTCCGAATGTGACCAGTCCCACATAATCCCTTGTTACCGTCAGCTGGTCAACGAACACTTTAGCTGCCTCCCGTATAGAATACATACGATCAGGATTATCATACAGCATACTGCCCGAACGGTCAGTACATAACACAACGTCAACCGGTGAAGGCTGCAATGCCCATCCGTCACCCAACAACATAATTGAGACTTCCACCGTGTCGTTGACTGCTATCGTTGGAGGGTTCACCGATGTTTTCACGCTCAGGTAAGGGTAATTCTTCCATGTTACCTGTATGCGTTTGGGAGTTGCATTCCACGTCGCCGTAATGTTTACAGTCCCTGTTGCTGCTGTACTGTTTGCCGTACTGAAACTGCCAGGAATGAATGTCACCGTTGCGTGACCGTTGGCATCCGTCAGTGTTAAATTATCAGAGATGGAGGGGGATGATGTAACCGTGTAAGGACCGCCGGGATATCCCGGGGTGTCCATGACAAAGGATACCGTTTCATTCTCGACCGGATTTCCCAGGGCATCCATAACCGTTGCTGTAATATCTGATGTAATGGCGGGATTTACATCACGGCTGGCCATGGTCTCGGGATTAGCCGTCAGTTCCATATTGGTCGCCGCAGTATTGGTAAATTCCACATCCTGGCTGATTGTCACGGTGTTATTGGCGATCGAGGTTGCAGTGATGGTAATTACACCGATAGATGAACGCGGACCGTAGGTCACCGATATCTGACCCAGGGTGTTTGATTTGAACTGTTGTTCCTCACCGGGGATGGATGTGTTTATCCAGATCCATTGCTGGCCAGCCGGGTTCCCGTAGCGG
This sequence comes from Methanoregula sp. UBA247, assembly GCA_002495055.1. Classification (GTDB taxonomy): domain Archaea; phylum Halobacteriota; class Methanomicrobia; order Methanomicrobiales; family Methanospirillaceae; genus Methanoregula. The sequence goes on from DADR01000018.1 coordinate 9,950, forward strand.
TCAAGGAAGGAATAGAGGACTGAGAATTTACTCGTCCCGTCTGCGGGGACAGCAGGAGGAGTGCCCGGAGGGGAATAAACCTGGGTAATTGAGAAGGGAGTACCCGTTGTATCAGCATTAATCCATTCGAGTCTGTCCGGTATGCTTCCAAATGCATGCATCAGAATGTTATTGGGACCCACTTTCGTGGTTAACCTGACTGAAACTGATGTATTCCCATCGGAGTTAAGTGTGCACAGGATATCATGATTTGATGTATTTGCTACAATGAATCCACAATCATCCGGTGCAGGACCCTGAACGTGGAGGCTGATCACATGATCACCTCGCCGGTTATCGATTCGGTTTCCCCAATAGTCGGTGATCGATATATTGAAGGGAACTTCGGTTGCGACAGTTCCGGAAAGGGGATAGGTAAAGTAGGGATAATAGGGGCTGTCGTGATCCAGGTTCACATTACAAAATCTGGTCACGGAAAGTCCGTCTGATGAGGTAATCCTGACCGTAATGTTTGCTGCACCACTCGTTGTGTTAGCTTTAAAGGTGCTTCTGGCTATCCCCGAATCATCAGTAATGACCGTCAAATTATTAAGACTGCCCAATACCGGATTATCAACCCCGAATTGTACGTTTGCATTCTTTTCTGCTCCAAAGGTCAGATTTAATGCAGTGACGGTAAGTTCGATCCGGTCCACACCATTGGCAATAATCCAAGGGTCATGGGGAGTTACGGTAGAAGCATCCGGCAAATGAGCTGCACCTGTTCCGCCCAGGCACAATAACCCGACAATAATGAGAATACCTGTTTTCAGTCTCATACAATCCTTCAGAGGAAATTATTATTAATAATAGTATATAAATATTCTTATCAAAAAAAACATATATTCTTTGTTTGAATGCAAAAATTTTAAAAAATAATGCCCGAAGAAGAGATCCCGTCGTCGCAGGTGCTGATATCCACGTTAAAAAAACCCTATCGGAAATCGTATACAACACGCCGGGCAAATCCCACCAATTATTACAGGTATTTTTAGGCAATATACTTCACAGCGGGGAGTGTGAATCGGGGAGTCAATGCCAAAGTTGTTATTTTTCAAAAAGGAAATTAGTAAATAAGATTATTTGCGGAAATAACGGATGGTGTTGTTTTCGAGAAAGGATATGAAGCGCCAACACCGGGCCGTATCTCGAAATTAATTTTGGTATCCTTCGGGACTGCGGTCAAATTCAATTGCATTTCCACCTGGTCGCTCGGTGTCATGGTTGATTGAGAGGTACCGATACCATTTTTTAATGCAATAAAATTCGTGTCTTTCGTTGAAGAACTCTCATTGGTCCATGTTAGTATTTTAGGAGTGACCGTTGGTGTGGAGATGACGACCGTCATCTTTTCTAAATTGACATACTGAGTACCCGGGACAAGACCGATCGTGAACCTGATCTGATCAATCCCGTCTGTCGTATTTGATGCTATTCCATACACGTTGCCTACCAGCTGGACGTTTGTCGTTGATTGATCAATACCGCTGTATATCGTCTCCTGGGCCTTTTGGGTTGTGTAAAACCCGGCTCCAAGAATGACATACGAGAACACCGATGCCACGACAATAAATGCGATCAGCACAATCGCTGCCTCAAGACCGGTGAACCCTTCTTCATTACTATTTCCATAGTTCATAGACTCACCTGAAAGTAATACAGGGACAAGGAAATAATCCAATGTCCATTATTTAACAACTGTTCATAATACTATATAAAAATATTTATTTTTATCTAACAATTTTTATTAACTTTTTTTCTTTTTTATCACAGATATATGGTTGAAATGCAAAATTACTGATGGTGCCCACCAGTTGTATCAATTTTCACTGGTTTAACCTTGCTTTTATTGAGTGAATGTTTCTTGATTGCATTGATGACCGCACCACGAAATTTTTTCCGGCAATAATCCAGGAGCAGGCCGTATTTTTTATATGTGGACTACAGACGGGATTTTCCTGAGATTGTGTGCAGCAGGGTAAATATTATTAAAAAGACTTTTGCTCTTCATTCAAAGCCTGATCTTCCTGAACAGGAATGCTCCCATGACGGTCATCACAACAGTAAAACTCCCGATGACCGCAGCACAGACCAGCGGGTTAATCTGCGAAACACCGGTAAGACCGTAGCGGATCCCTTCTACACCATACGTCAGGGGATCGAGCAGGGTAACCGGTCCAATCCAGGCCGGCAGGGAGCTGATAGGGAAGAGTGCCCCGGACAGGCCGAATATCGGGAAGACGACAAAATTCATGATCAGCTGGAAACCGGTCATATCTTCCATTCGTGAAGCTATCGCAATGCCAAACGCGGTGAACGAGACACCTATCAGGATCATGAACCCGAGCGCGATGAGAAATCCAGCCGGATTTGAAATCCTGAGCCCGATGAACACCGAAAGGACGAGGATCATAAATCCCTGGAGGACTGCGGTTGTTGCCCCTCCCATGGTCTGGCCCAACATGATCTCCAGCCGGGAGACCGGTGCAACGAGGGTCTCTTTCNNTGTCCCAGATGATCTGGATCCCGGAAAAAACAGAGGTAAACAACACGCTCATGGCGACCATGCCCGGGATCAAAAACACGATATAGTCCCCTCCCATCCCGGGCAACTGCACGACTGAATTCAGGCCGAATCCCAAAAAGAGTAAAAAGAAGAGCGGCATGCTGATACTGNNCCGATGATCCGGCTTTTGGACCGGACGTAGCGTTTCATATTCCGGAGCCAGATGGTGTAAATGATATCCATGATTAATGTCTCACCATCCTCTGGTACATCCGCATGTTTGTTTTATGGTCCGCTTCCTCCTCACGGATAGTTTTTCCTGTAAAGGAGAGGAACACATCCTCAAGGGTCGGTTTGTGGATCGCGATGGACCCGATAGGGACCTGTTTTGCGTTAAGGAGCGTCACGATGGTGCTGATATGCTGTTCGGCGTTCTGCAGGCTGACAATCACCTCATCGTTATGCTGTTCCACGCGGGTGATCCATGGTTCAGTCAGGACTGCGACAATGCCCGCCGGGTCAACAGAACGGATGGTCACAACATCCCCGCCAATCCCGTCTTTTAAATTTTTTGGGGTGTCAAGGGCGATGATCCTGCCGTGATCGATAATGGCAATCCGGTTGCACAACCGGTCGGCTTCTTCCATGTAATGAGTGGTGAGAATAATCGTGATCCCCTTCTCACGAGCCAGTGTGGCAATATACTGCCAGAGGTGATTGCGGGTCTGGGGGTCAAGGCCAAGCGTTGGTTCGTCAAGGAAAAGAACGGAAGGATGATGGAGCAGGCCGCGCGCGATCTCCAGGCGTCTCCTCATCCCCCCGGAGAATGTTTTGACAATGTCATGTTGCCGGTCTTCCAGCTCCACGAGCCTGAGGAGCCCGGTAATCCTTTGTTTCCGTATATCTGCGGGGATCCGGTAGAGCCTCCCGTGGAAGTCCATGTTTTCATACGCGGTCAGTTCTTCATCAAGGCTCTGGTCCTGGAAGACAATACCAATAGATTTCCTGACGCCATCCTCATCCCGTTCAATATCGATGCCGTTGACCGTCGCTGAACCGGATGTGGGTTTGAGCATGGTGGAGAGCATGGCGAGTGTCGTCGTCTTCCCGGCACCATTGGGACCGAGCAGGCCAAAAATCTCCCCGTGTTCGATATCAAAGGATATATTGTCGACTGCGACCAGACCGTTAAACCGCCGGGTTAAGTTTTTGATATGTATTGCACTCGTCATGAGATGAGATCCTGTCCATTCAATAATGGACACACTCGTTCCGGTATGGTTGCAGCCTGTTCTGATAATACGCTTTTCATGGTGCTTCCTGACCGGGATAATCCGGCTGTTTGTACGATAGGGGTTTTTGTTATATTTTTTGAAAAATGACCATATGCATAAATACCCCAGAATTAAGCACATTCGACAGAGAGTAAAAATAGTGACGACCAAAAAACCCTGTTTTGCCCCAGGTAAGAGGATTTTTTGGATATTTCCGTTCACGTCCTCAAAAATCATACTGAACAGGAATTACAAAAAAGGAATTATGGATGAATCGAGATGATCAAAGCATTACCCATTATGGATTACCGGGCTTCCTTTAACCCCGATCAGGTTGAGTGTTCTGCCACGGAAACATTGAAACCCTCCGGAGAGATTATCGGCCAGGAAAGGGCCCAGAAAGCCCTCCGGTTCGGGCTTGAAATCCGGGAAAAAGGGTTTAATATCTATGTTGCAGGGATCCCTGGCACCGGGAGAAAAACTGCTGTCAGGGAGTTGCTTGCTGAACTGGCAAAGACGAAACCAAAAGCCGATGACTGGATCTATGTCAACAATTTTACCAACCCGTACGAGCCGAATGCAATCCGGCTTCCGCCAGGTATGAGCAGCCAGCTGAAAGCCGATATGTCAACGTTCATCGCAGAAGTAAGGAGGGCGTTACCAAGAGCTTTTGAGAGTGAGGACTACGCAACAAAACGTGACGAAGCTCTGGGGAAAATCGATAAGGAACGGGTGACAATCGTAGGGCAGGTTACCGAGAAGGCTGCAAAACAGGGTTTTACTATCCAGATGGGACCTACAGGACTCATGATTATCCCGGTCGTTGAGGAAAAACCACTCACCAAGGAGGATTTTGAGGCGCTCGAAAAGGAGAAGAAAGAAGAGATACTCAAGAAGAGAGAAGCCCTCGATGCGGATCTGCGAAGCGGATTTCGCCAGTTGCGGGACCTCGATGTGAAAGGGGGGGAGGTTGTCAGCAAGCTCAATACCGAAATAGCGCTCTATGCTATCGGCGATCTCCTCACCGGACTCAAAGAAAAATACGGAAATATCAACGAGGTCATCCCCTATATTGAAAGCATCCAGAAGGATATCCTGGATAACCTCGGCACGTTCCTGGGATCCGGGCCACAGCAACAACAGCAGGAGCAGGTCCCGCCCCAGTTCCAGCAATGGCTCGCAAAGGACCTTGCGTTCAGAAAATATGAGATCAATGTTGTGGTAGATAATTCCAGACTCGAAGGTGCCCCGGTCGTCTTTGAAGATACCCCGAGCTACCCGAACCTTCTGGGCAGGGCAGAAAAGGAAATCCAGTTTGGCGTAGTGACGACCGATTTCATGATGATTCGTTCCGGTTCATTACATAAAGCGAACGGTGGCTACCTGGTAATCCCGGTGCAGGACCTCTTCAGGTATCCCTTTGCCTGGGAAGGGCTTAAATCTGCCCTCAAAACGGAAAAGATTAAAATTGAAGAGCCGGGAGAGCAGGCAGGGCTTATTATGACAAGGGGGCTTAAACCCGAACCGATCCCCCTGAACGTGAAGGTTATCATTATCGGCACACCCGATATCAACCAGATCCTGAACCAGGGAGATCCTGACTATAACAAGCTCTTCAAGGTGAAAGCAGATTTTGACACGGTCATGGACCGGAATGAAGAGAACCTGAAGAGCTATGCGGCATTCATCCGTACGCTCTGCAAAAGGTTCACCTTAACCCACCTCGATAACACTGCGGTAGCAAAAGTCGTGGAGTACGGATCACGGCTCGCGGACGATAAAAAGAAGCTTTCCACGAGATTTTCGGGGATTGCTGACCTGATCAAGGAGGCAAATTTCTACGCCATAATGGAAAAAGCACCGCACGTAACCGTAAAGCATATTGAAAAGGCGTTAGAGGAAAAGATTTACCGTTCCAACCTGATCCAGCAGAAAATCCAGGAATTCATCGAACGGGGCGTATTCTTAATAGATACGGAAGGAACACAGGTCGGGCAGATCAACGGGCTTTCTGTGATGGAACTTGGTGACTTCACATTTGGCAGGCCTTCCCGGGTGACTGCCAGTGTTGCCATAGGCCGGGATGGGATTGTCGATATCGAACGTCAGGCTCAACTGGGCGGACCTACCCATACAAAAGGAGTCCTCATACTCGGAGGTTATCTTGCAACCAAGTACGCGCAGGACAAGCCGCTCTCGCTGACCGCAAAACTTGTCTTTGAACAGAGCTACGGGGGAGTGGACGGAGATAGTGCATCGAGTACGGAATTGTATGCGATCCTCTCCGCTCTCGCAGGATTACCTCTCAAACAATCCATTGCGGTCACCGGATCCGTGAACCAGCGGGGAGAGGTGCAGGCTATCGGGGGCGTAAATGAGAAGCTCGAAGGTTTTTTTGAGGTCTGTAAGGCAAAAGGCCTGACCGGGGATCAGGGAGCCATGATCCCGTCAAGCAATGTCCAGAACCTCATGTTAAAAGAAGAGCTTCTTGATGCGGCCAAAACAGGAAAATTCGCCATTTACCCGGCCAGAACCATTGATGAAGGCATTGAATTTCTGACCGGAGTACCGGCAGGGGAACGCAGACCTGATGGATCGTACCGGGAAGGGACGGTCAACTATCTTGTCAACAAGAGGTTGCAGGAGATGGCCGACATGGCCAGGGATTACCAGGTCGCCCTGCGATAATTTCTTTCACCATTTTTTAAGAGGGATGCTCAAACGGACATGGTTCAATTAGTACTATACTATCTCTAAAAAAGGACCGTGCCTTTCCTACCTGTGTTTCGCCCGGTTACGGCGCCTGCCAAACCTTGTATTCCCTGCCAGGATTATGGGTCGGTACCGTTCATTCTATAAATTGAAACATGATTTGTAAAATCCCGTGGGGTTTATCACCTTTCATGCCCAGGTAATTCCCGGGTATGATAGTACCCGCGGGAGGTGGAACGTTACCTTTGAGAAAAAGAACGCCTCATTTGAGCTTGTGGAAACCCGACATAATGCCACACACAGGGATGGAGGGGTATAAGGTTCCATTCGGTGATGGGATAACCCCCTGCTATCCTCCAGTTCATAACCTCTGAAGTAGAAATTCATTTTCAGCCTCGTATATCAGGTTCACTGATCATGGATGCACTGCAACATTTCGGTGAAACTGGTTATACTCCAGTGCCAGACCGGTAATATTTACCACCCAATATTTTTTTTAGAGTACGACAGTCAGAAAATACCTGCCTGAATGAAAAACAGCTCCATAACCAAAAGGTAAAGGAGAACAGGAGTATGTTTACCGTTGATTTTTAAAAAATACCATGCCGATAAAATCCACCGGACCAGCAACAACGCTTTTTGATGAAGGGGAATCCCTCCGCATGGTTACAGCACTGCCGGGCATAACTGAGGAAAAAATCATAATCGATCTTGAAAATACGTCGGCTCCGGTTACTTTTTGCCCCGCATGATACCGTGAAACAGTATAAAAAGTGATCGTTATTCCCTGCAACGTAAGATTTTATTAAAAGCGGTTTTCTGACGGGGTCCTTGAACTGTTTTTTTTAAAAAAAATCCTGATACGGTCTGATCACCGGGTGATATTCCTCCTGTTGAAGTAAAAAAATGGCGGATTCACTGTTGCAGAAAATTTACCGGCAGGTAAAAAGTAATTTTCATAAGCGTAGTAATGCCATGTTTCAGGGTACTGTTCCTTATTCTTTACAATAAAGAACAACACCAGGCACTCCCCCACCCATGACTGCAAAAGACCCCTCCGCACAAACTTCCCGCACCGCTTTTCCGGTACCAGGAGTACCGGGTGGTGGACTGCGGGGCTGCATTCCGGACCTGGCAAAGGGGACAGCCGCACTCCTGGTCTTTACCAGCCTCTATTTCATCAGCCAGGTAAACTATCTCCTTTTTCACGGGATTACTGAAGTTGCCGCCATTGCAGTCGCCATTGCAATCTTCATGCTCGTCTGGAATACGAAGAAGGGGTATACCGACTCGTTCTATATTCTGCTCGGCATCTCGTTTCTCTTCATCGCGGGCTTTGACCTCATCCATACACTCGCGTACAAGGGAATGGGAGTAATCCCGGGAGATAATGCGGATCTCCCGACGCAGCTCTGGATCGCTGCCCGGTATTTTCAGAGCCTCACTTTCTTTATCGCTACATTCCTGATCGGGCGGTCAATCACAAAAGATGGGAAAAACGACGCAACAATTCTCCTTGCCATGTGCACTTCGATCGCCATTCTCCTTCTTTCCAGCATCTTTGTCTGGCCGATCTTCCCGCACGCTTTTATTGAAGGGAGCGGGCTCACACCTTTCAAGATCGGCAGCGAGTACATCATCTCGGTCATCCTTGTCGCAACCATCGCCATGCTATACCTGAAGCGCGACCACTTCGACTGCACCGTCTTGAGGCTCATGGTCGCTGCACAGGTCTTCCTCATCGCCGGCGAACTCACGTTCACCTCATATATCAGTGTGTATGGGTTCGTGAATATACTCGGCCACCTCTTCCGCCTCATTTCAGTCTACTTTTTCTACCGGGCAATTGTCGTCGTAGGACTTTTACGGCCGTACGACCTGCTGCTTCGCGAACTGAACCAGGATAAGGAAATCCTGAAAAAAAACGAGGCTGAATCCCGTGCAATCCTCACGGCTGCAGAAGAATCAATCTACCTGTTTTCTGCGGATGGCACGATCCTTCAGATTAACCAGACAGCAGCAGGACGGCTCGGCGGAATGACCCCGAATGAAATAACAGGGCACCATTTCTCAGAGTTCATAAACCCTGAGCTGGCCCGGTCCCGCAGGGCACGGCTCGACGAGGTTATATTGTCCAAAAAACCGTTGCGGTTCGAGGACGAGCGAAGCGGGATAATCTTCCACCATACGTTCTATCCCGTCGCCGACAACACGGGTACGGTGACACGGATTGCCGTATTCAGCCGTGACATTACTGAGCGCAAGCGGACTGAACAGAAGTTGCAGGAGAGCGAGGAACGGTTCCGGCTGGTGGCCGATTTCACCCATGACTGGGAATTTTGGATAGATCCTCACGGACGTATCTGCTATATTTCCCCATCCAGCGGGAAGATTCTCGGTCGGCCGGTCAGCCAGATTGACTCAATTGAAGAACTACTCCACCTGGTGGTCCATCCTGATGATCTGGACACGCGACTCGCACACCTGGCCGAGGAGAAAGCAGGCGGAGGCCCTTTCGAGATGGAGTTCCGTATCATCCGGCCTGATGGGGAGGTCCGCTGGATTCACCACGTCTGCCGCCCGATATACGATGAAAAGGGGTGCTTCCTTGGGACACGCGGTTCAAACCGGGATATTACCAAACGCAAAGAAGTGGAAGAAGCGTTGCGGGAGAGCGAGGCACGGTCACAAGCCCGATCGGAGGAACTGGCCCTCCTGATGGATTCCGTACCGGCCGCCATCTGGATCGCGCACGATCCGCTCGGACAGCACATAACCGGAAATGCGCTCTCGTATGAGTGGCTCCGCATTCCCTACGGTAGCGAGGCATCCAAATCCGCAATGGAGGGGGTAAAGCCGGAGACATTCAGGATGTTCAAGGATGGCCGGGAACTTCAGCCATCAGAAATGCCGGTCCAGCAGTCCGCAGGAGGAAAAGAGATCCGCAACTTCGAGTTCGACTTCGTCTATCCGGAAGGGACTGTACGGAATGTGCTTGGGAACTCGTCTCCCCTTGTAGACCAGTATAATAATCCAAAGGGTTCTGTCTCTTCATATATCGACATTACCGAGCGGAAAAGGGCAGAAGAAGCCCTCATCGGGAAGAATGCAGAACTCCATGCCCTCAATGAGGAACTCAACGCAATACAGGAAGAGTTGCAGCAGAATCTGGAGGTGCTCATAGAACACGAGCACGAACTCTCGATAAATGAAACGAAACTGAAAGAGGCGCTTGCAGAAAAAGAAGTCCTGCTGAGTGAGATCCATCACCGGGTCAAGAACAACCTGACCGCATTCATCTCCCTGCTCAGCCTCGAAGGTTCGACCGAAGATACGCCCGCAGGGAAGATGCTCAAACAGGACCTGCAGAACCGGGCGAGGTCCATGGCCCTTATCCACGAGATCCTGTACAGGACACATTTGTACGATAAAGTCGATATGGACTTGTACCTGACAACACTCCTCGGCCAGATTGCTCAGACATTCAGGTTGACAAGACCGGTAAAAATTGTCATCGAAGCTCACGGCATTATGCTCGATATTCCCCGGGCAACACCGGTAGGACTCATCATCAACGAGCTTGTAACAAATTCTTTCAAGTACGCATTTCCCGGTTCCTTCGATACTCAGGCAGTCCGGAACGCCCCCCCTGCCATTACAATCACGCTTACAAAGAATGATGAAATATACGAGTTGACCGTAAAAGACAACGGCATCGGGCTTCCCCCGGGTTTTGACCGTACGAAAACACAGACCCTTGGCCTGAAACTGGTGAACTTCCTCGCCAGCCACCAGCTCCGGGCAACCATCACGGCAGGAAACGCAATGGGTGCGGAGTTCCGGTTCACATTTTCCGAGAGAGGGGAATAACCAACGGTGTACTGAGTCCGGAGTCAACACCCTGCTCCTGTCATGTGCATACGCAAAAAGGGTGAGCCGGAGTACCGGGCAATTTTTTTTTTAAAAACCTGTGCGCTACGCACAAACCACACATCGCCCGACAGGGATTACCCAGGGATAGTATGAGAAAATGATGGTGTCTTGTCTATCGCATACTACCTCATTCCTGATCCTGACGGCGTGTAGTGCGACCCTCGGTTCATAGGGCTCTCCTTAAATACCAACCGGCACTCCGACCAGGATCGTCGATAGGGAGAATTCATTCAGGACTCCTGTTGCACTCCGTCATGTATTAAAATTTGAAAACTGGTGAAATCTTTATATTGAAAAATCACGCATGGGGATTAATCCGGGAGGGGTCGGTTCTCCGGCAGGGAATTAAACGGCCTTTACCGGGCACGGACAACAGGGTGCCGGCGCAGGATCCAGGTCATGATCTTACAATCATCAGATAGCACAACCAGCATACGAAGATACGTGTCCCTGTTCCTGCGGAGGACTGCATGACTGGCGAATCTATTCTTCTTGTTGAGGATGAAGGAATCATCGTACTTCAGCTCAAGGAACTGCTTGAGCAGAACGGGTACCGGGTGTCCGGTACCACAGCATATGGGGAGGATGCCGTGGTGATAGTGGAGAAGGACCCCCCGGATCTCATCTGCATGGACATCGAGCTGATGGGAAAGATCGACGGGATTGAAGCCGCCCGGAAGATCCACGAGCACACCAATATCCCGATCATTTACCTGACCGCTTATTCTGACTCTCTGCGGCTCAACCGGGCAAAGGAGACCGTGCCATACAGCTATATTGTCAAGCCGTTCAACGAACGGGAACTGCTCGCCGCGATTGATATGGCGCTCTACCGCCATAAGGTTGACCAGCAGCTCCGTGAGAGCGAGCAGCGCTACCGGGCGATCGTGGATAATGCAGCAGAAGGGATCCTTCTCGTCTCCTGCGCGACCCGGACGATCCTCGAAGCCAACCCGGCCTCCATCCGGCTGCTCGGATATACCGCAGGAGAACTCTCCGGCATGACTGTCGACACCCTTGTTGCGACTCCGGGCGGAAACACAGGGGGATGGGGAGAGTGTATATTCACCCCACAGGGCTGGTCGGGAGAGGTTCAGGTGATGTGCCGTGACGGTTTCCTTCGGGACGTGGAACTCACTTCCCGAATCATTCCCCGTGAGGGAGCCCCTGCTCTCTCCTGCATAATGGCCCACGATGTAACAGACCGGAAGCGTGCGGAGGTCGCGCTGCGGGAGGCGCTCCGGAAGCTCAATCTCCTCTCGGGCATTACCCGCCATGATATCCTCAACCAGCTCTTAACACTCACGGGATTTTTGAGCATTCTGGAACAAAAACAGCCCAATCCCACGCTCCGTGAATATTTCCAGAAGATCAACACTTCTGCACAGCGTATCTCGGCTATGATCCGGTTCACCAAAGAATACGAGGAGATCGGAGTTCATGCTCCTGCCTGGCAGGACACTCATACAGTCGTCGGCACAGCAGTGAAGACAGCCTCGCTTGGAAAGGTCATGGTGAATAACAATCTTCCTGCAGGTTCTGAAGTGTTCGCTGATCCCTTGATCGTCAAGGTCTTCTACAACCTGGTAGACAATGCACTGCGGTATGGCAAAAAGATCACAACCATCCGGTTCTCTGTGCAGGAATCCGGCGATGGACACCTGATCGTATGTGATGACGATGGTGAAGGTATCCCGGCTGAAGAAAAGGAGAAGATCTTCAACCGCGGATTTGGAAAAAACACCGGGATGGGATTAGCCCTTTCCCGTGAGATCCTCTCAATTACCGGCATCACTATCCGGGAAACAGGTACGTTTGGCAGCGGCGCCCGGTTCGAGATGCTGGTGCCGGCCGGGTCGTTCCGGTATGCTTCAGGGGGGATGAACGGAATCACCAGTCTTTCATCCCGGTAAGGAAGTGATCCTCATTTAATAAATTGTTTGGCGGGAAAACATCCCTCTTTTTGGGTTCAACGGGGGTATTCTCCCACTTCATCATACGATTACTGCCGCACCGCGCTCAGGCGCTCATAGGGTACCCACAACCCGGTTTCATCGTTAAAGACTTCGGTTTTTTAGGATCGCCCGACGGGATGAAAAATTACATGGGATCCTCAATTCAGTCACCTGGTGATTAACCCGACCTTTTTATCAACACTGGTATCACCAAAAAAATCCGGGAGGTGCCTGCCAAAAGCCACCACGATTACCTATTCTTGAAAAAATTAATATTCCTTAAAGATCCTAGTCTGAACCAGTGAAATTGTCCAGGACCCGGGACAGATCTCATCCCTGCAGGATATACTACTGCTGCTTTAAGCCAGGCAACTACCGGGAGGATCCCCCGGAGTCTGATAAACAGGGGGAAACTTTCCTTCCACGGAACACCAGTTTTTTGGACCGTGATGGGGATCCAACATTTTTCCCTGTCAGGAGACGGGACATCGTACTGAATGGACACCGGGGAGTAATTGACAACTGCAAACCAATGCTCATCCTTCCTGTCATTAAAAATATCCTTTCCTGTACACCGGCAACGCAGACAGGCCAAAAGGGCCGGGGGGGAGGTTTGTGACGCCCGGGACCAGAAAACAAAAAAAGAAGGAATCTCCTGATACCCTTCGCAACCTGGCCAGGAAGAAAATCGCAGGGCAGCCGGGCGGGTCTCTGGACTTGAATGGCCGCACCCCGGAAGAGCTCATTGAGGAACTCCGGGTGCACCAGATCGAACTGGAAACCCAGGCGGAGGAACTGTGGCGGGTACAGAATGAACTCGTTGATTCACGGGACAAATACCTTGACCTNNATCGAACTCGAGATGCAGAACGAGGCACTCCGGGCAGCCCATCTTGCCCTTGAGGAGTCACGGGACAATTACCTCGATTTGTACGAATTTGCTCCGGTCGGGTACCTTACCCTCACAAACAAGGCGTTGATTAAGGAAGCAAATCTCACCATTGCCGCACTGCTCGGGGTCGGGCGCCGGGACCTGATCAAAGGACGGTTCAGGAGGTTTGTCGCCCCGGAAGATATCGAGTGCTGGGACCGCCATTTTATCTCCATCCTGCATACTGCAGAGAAACTGTCCTGCGAGCTGCACCTCGTTAAAGGTGATAGTTCCCGGTTCTATGCACGACTGGAAAGCATCCGGATGGAAAGGAAGTCTGCGGACCCGGTAATCCGTATCGCGATCAGCAATATCAACTCCCAAAAACAAGCGGAAGAGGAAATCCACCGGCTCAACGAGGATCGCAAGATCCTTGTTGACAATGTGCCGGCCATGATCTGGTACAAGGATACCCGGAACAATATCATCCGGGTCAACCCGGCGGCAGCAGGGTCCTTCGGTGCACCCGCCAATGCAATCGAGGGAAAAAGTGTCTACGATCTCTTCCCGGAAACCGCGGAGCGCTATTACCAGGATGATCTCGAAGTCATAAAGTCCGGCATACCCAAATTTGGGATCATCGAGCCGATGAAGACCACCAACGGCAGGAATCTCTGGGTCAGGACCGAGAAGATTCCCCTGAAAGATGAACGGGGGAAGATAACCGGTATCCTGGTTTTTACCGTGGATATCACCAATCTCAAACTCGTTGAAGAAGAACTGATCAAAAGGAGCGATCGGATTGGTGCAGCAAATATCGAGCTCGCCGCTGCCAGCGAGGAACTGCGGCAAAACGAGGCAAGACTTACCGAGTCCCTTGGGGAAAAAGAGATACTCCTCTCCGAGATCCACCACCGGGTAAAGAATAATCTCACCGCATTCATCTCGCTTTTGAGTCTCGAGGGTTCGACCGAAGAAACACCGGCGGGACGTTCGCTCAAAAAGGATCTCCAGAACCGTGCCCGGAGCATGGCCCTGATCCACGAGACCCTGTACCGGACCGGGAAATTTACGAACGTGGACATGCAGATCTACCTCACTACCCTTGTCGGCCAGATAGCCGGATCATACTCAGGGAGTGAAGCGGTCAGAACCGTTATTAACGCCCGGGGAGTAATCCTCGATATCGCCCGGGCAACACCGGCCGGCCTGATCATCAACGAGCTCGTAACCAACTCGTTCAAGTACGCATTCCCCAAGGAGTTCGACTGCATGGCGACACGGAAAGAACCCTGTACGATCCGGGTTATGCTTACTTTTGAGGACGGGATATATGTGCTCACGGTGGCCGATAACGGCATCGGGTTGCCCCCACAACTCGATCCCCTTGTAACAAAATCGCTCGGTCTCAAACTGGTGAATTTCCTTGCCCGCCACCAGCTCCGGGCAGAGATCAACGTCCGCACGGGCAAAGGTACGGAGTTTATTTTCCAGATGAACAAATAGTAATACTTACGCATGACCGAAGCAACCATCCTGATAGTCGAAGATGACGGCCTGATTGCCCTCTACCTGACCGAACTGCTGGAAAAAGCGGGATACCGGGTAATCGGCCAGGCGTATTCCGGGGAGATGGTGCTCCGGGATCTCGAAAAGTCCCCGCAACCCGATCTCATACTGATGGACATCGGGCTTGCCGGATCGCTTGACGGGATCGAGACTGCCCGGCAGATCGGGCAGCGGTTTTCGATTCCCCTGATCTTTCTCACTGCGTACACTTCGGAAAGCACCCTCGATCGGATGAAGACGGTAGCACCGGTCGGGTATATCGTCAAGCCGTTCCAGGATAAGGATCTCCTCGCTCTTGTCAGAAAAGGTGTGGAGAGGCAGGCTGTATGATACACGGGTTTATTATATCGTCCTCATACACCTCGAAAATGCCCTTTTCACGCTCTTTTGGGAATGTGGGGTAGGGATAAATTGTATCCGCAAGCTGCTTTACCGTGAAACAGTCCCGCGATGCTGTTGTCAGATCCTGCAGGTAATCCTGCATGGGCTCTGCGTGCATGTGCACCAATGATTGTTCCATACCGCTCGAGAATAATTTTTTTAAAAACCTTAGCAGAATTTTCAATTCCTGGATTTCATAAATTTTTAATTTAGTGCGATCGCTGTGCCAGTTGACCATTTTTAAAAGGTAACAGGATAAAAAAAGATATTCAGATATCGGCTTTCTTTGATTCTGATCCGGCCCTGGCTGCAGCGATTTTCAGAATGGAATCGACGTCGGCAGCACCGGTTTTTTACATTGTCCTGCACTTCCAGTGTTTCCATACCTTTATTCCTGAGCGAGTTTTAAAACGGCGTTACCCGGTTCTTTTTGTTACTAATTTGTCACGCAGATGAACGATTATAAATAGCACGTAAGGATATTGTGTGGTATATGACACTTCTTGGAATTGCGATTCTTATACTGGTCATTATCATTTTTTTGGCGGTTGCATATTTTGTTGTCAAAAACGTCGCGCAGCTGGTGATAAACGCAATTATCGGCCTGGTTACCCTGTTCATCGTGAATTTTTTTCACCTCATGCAGCTTGTCGGAAGACCCGATATCGGATTCGATTGGATCACAGTCATCATCTGTGCTCTCGCCGGGCTCCCCGGGGCAATCCTTTTGATTATTCTCAGTCTCGTGGGGATCACCCTCTGATCCCGGTCATACTTTTTTTAAAAAATTACCGGTTTTAAAAAAAAATTCAGAGGCAATTTTTACGTCTCAAGGAAAAATCCCTGCACCTGGAACCGCCTTCCGGTTGAGGGCTCCTGACCCTGGACCGGTCAGGTCCTTATCCTGTGTCTTTACCTCCTTTATCGGGGGCGACCAGGTCCTGGTATTGCTGATCGATCTCACACCTGTGTAGTTACGTTCGATATTGTTCTTTAGAGTGGCATCCGGCTTTGAATCCTACATCATATCGGAATCCGGATTGTCTGCCATAAAGGAAGTATATGTATGAAAAGAGACGATGTCATTGATCAGGATATAAGTGATAATTATGACTGAAAAAAAAGGGCACTTTGAAAAAGGAATCTGGGTTCTGGACCATGAACCATTAACCCCGCAGGCAAACGGAGATGCGATTGACAAGAGGCTTTCTGCGGCCACCAAAGCCGTCATATCATCTCTGGATACGGTGATGGGTGTTACCCATGATCTCGTAACCACTGATGAGGGAAAACAGTATATTGAAAAAACCATAAAAGATGCACAGGTGCAGATCCAGCAATCCCTTGATGCGATCATCAGCCGTGCAAAAGCCGAGCTTGATAAAAAAGTGAAACGGTAACACCACGACTAAAAAAAAACTCTTTTAGCCCCGCATATCTCTTTTGAGAAGTCTCCGGTACCTGTACAACGGACACCTTTTTATGGGAAAATGACAATCAATCCCCATGGATAAGAAACAACAAACCACCCGTGTGAAACACGATAAACCCATATGTGACCAGTGCCAGGCTTCAAGCATCAGGATCCGGCCGGACGGGAGCTACTCGTGCAACCACTGCGGGTATGACAGCACCAAAGGAAAGAAGAAGTGACGGTCACAGGGGAGCATAAAAATACCAGGCTGACCCGCGTAGTTCCCGGCCGCACTGGCCTTTTGCACCGGTGTTTCTATGAAAAATTGAATATCTACCGGTACATATCAAACGCATATGATTTTTGATAAAGATCCCTTTCTTCAGACAGCACCGCAAAAGAAACTGGCGGTCCTCATTGATGCTGATAATGCCCAACCGGAAATTATCGAAGGTTTGCTGGCTGAAATTTCCCTCTACGGTATCGCAAGTGTGAAACGGATTTACGGGAACTGGACAACCCCGAATCTTCAGCCCTGGAAAGAAGTATTGCTGAACTACTCAATCCAGCCCATTCAACAATTTGATTATACAAGAGGCAAAAATGCAACCGATTCTGCTTTAATTATCGATGCCATGGACCTGTTGTATACAAATAAATTCGATGGTTTTTGCATCGTTTCAAGCGACAGCGATTTTACCCGGCTGGCGCAACGGATCCGCGAATCCGGATTGTTGGCATACGGGTTCGGTGAGAGAAAGACACCCAAACCTTTTGTTCAGGCATGTGACAAGTTCGTATATACCGAGATATTACGAAAGACCGGATTAACCGATGAACAACATCCCGAAACCCAGAAAGTGGTAAAACCCGATAAAAATCTCAAACAGCTCAAGGGTGATGCCGGATTATTAAACCTGTTGCGGTCTGCGGTTGATGGATGTTCCAACGATGATGGCTGGGCAAACCTGGCTGATGTGGGGGGCAATATTGTCAACCAGTCTCCTGATTTTGATCCCCGTAACTACGGGTATAAAAAACTCAGAGATCTCGTGGAAGCGACTGCTTTCTTTGAGATTGATGAGAAAAAGGTCGGGGATTCACCTGCAAAAGTAATATACATCAAGGATAAAAAATTCAGAATAAATTAACCTTGGGAAGGGGTAATTACAGTCCGGATTTTTTTTAAATTCTGCAGTAAATAATTCTCTGTTCAATAACTATCACACTGCACGAAAGGCATGTCCGGAACATTTTTTAGGGTTTTAACATCAGTCCGACGCCTGTCTGCTGTCCTTTTGTCAAAAAATCCAATACCTATTTATCCGTATGGCAATCTATCAGTTAATAAAGTCTAATTTCCAGAGGTAGTGCGGGTTTTGTCGTCAGTCCTGTTCATTGAGAATTCCCAGCCGTTCCCCCGGGTCCTGTTATCTGCTCTTGTCCAGGCGGGGGTATTCAGGATAGACCGGGCGTTCTCACCGGTAAATGCAGTGAACAAAATAAAGGATCGTCATTACGATCTCGTTCTCATGTGCGGCAGGGAACCGGGGAACCTGAACGTGCAGGAAGCCGCCAAAACGGCCGGTGCTTCGTTCCTTTCTGTTGATATCTCCCCCGCCCGTCCATTAAAAGACCGTCAGGGATTTTTGCAGAACACGTCCCTTGTAATTGAAGATCGCCACAATGCAGCAGAATTCAGCCTGGCCGGGTTCAGGAGCGAAAAGGACCTGTTCCTCGCAGCAGCCGGTCATATACTCCGGTATATGCGGGAACACTTTGCATCCCAAGACCTGAACCTGCAGAATCTCCAGCTCTATTCGGTCCTTGAGGGTTCCCGCATGGGAGTGGCGATAGTCTCCGGCCGAAAACTCCAGAAGGTCAACCGTCACTTATCAGAACTCCTTGGCTATGCTCCCAATGCAAAACACCCGCAGGAACTTCCCGACCTCTTTGTCTCACCGGAGGAGTACCGCGAATTTTCACGGACTATGTCGCAGGATAAAAATGAAGCCGGGTGGCATTGTTCCAGCCATATGCTTGTCACGAGGAACGGTTCCGGGATCCTTTGCACCATCATGGTACGACGACTGGATGGGTTCGACCCCTTAAAAGGGCATCTCATGATCATCGAGAAAAACCCTGACACAGGATCACCCTCCCGTGAGTTCCGGCAGATCATGACCGGAGAAAAGGTAAATGCCGGTTCATTTGAAGAGATTATCGCAGAAGTCCCGGGAATTGTTATTACCACCGATAATGAAGGAACTATCACCCATGCCAATTCCATGGCACGGGAAGTCTTCGGGTACCAGCCGGGAGATATGACCGGGCAGAACCTTGTCGGGACCATCGTTCCTGAACAGTCACGTTCTGCAAGGCAGATGATTGCGATGATCAACGATCCCGTGTTCTGCCGGGACGGGTATGCTATCCATGCGTTTGAAAATACAAAAAAAACCGGGGAGAAGGTATGGGTTGCGTGGAAAATACTAGCCCTGCGGGACTCAGGGGAAAAAATTTCCGGCATGCTCCTTCTTGGTGAGGATATAACCGAACATGCATCGGGGACACCGGGAAGGATACGTGCTGACCCCTGGAAGTACCAGGTCCTTGCCGGTACAACGGTAAAAGAGAATGTTTTTGATGCGGTATTCCACCTCTGCCTTGAGATCTCCCGGGAAGGCAGGGAAGGGCACGTGGTCGGCACTTCGTTTGTCATCGGAGACTCTGCCAGCGTGATGAAACATTCACGACCCTGCACCATCAATTCATTTGAGGGGCAGCAGGGGGGTAAACGGCAGATCACCAACCCGGAGAATGCCGAGGTGATCAAAGGCCTGGCCCAGATGGACGGTGCATTTGTCATACGCGAGGACGGCTATATCGAGGCATCGGGGCGGCATTTTATCATTGACAACCTGGTATTGAAAATCCCCGACGGTTACGGGACCCGGCACTCATCGGTTGCCGCAATTACCCAGATGACCAATGCAATCGGGTTTGTCGTATCGACAACCGGGGGAAAGATTGCCATTATGAAAAACGGTGAGATCAAAAAGGCTTTTGTGATTTAGGAACGCGGGGATTATTTAGTATCGCCACGATACCCTTGGGATCACCGGGTAATGACGGAGCACCAACGGGTCTGGCTGGCGGCTGACCCCCCGGGTAAATCCTCTGTTGTCCCCCCATCAATCCGGGTTTTCTTCAATAACCCGTTTTTTCGGAACCGGCATACGGTATTCCCGTGCCCAGCAGAAAAGCACAAGAATGCGAAACGGTAAAAACAACACTATGAAGCAGTGGATTAAAGATACAGCTGGCCTTGGCACAGTTCTCTGGCTAATCGGGTATCTCGCATCGCTGGCGCTGTTCTTCTCACCATTTGCAGGAATCATGGGCTGGATCCTCCTTGCTGTCTTTACCCCGCTCACGGTCGTAATTGCGTGGTGGTGGTTCAGGCAGCGGGAACGCCTCGCGATGCAGTACTACGCTGGGGTAGGGCTTGCATGGATGCTGATTGCAATCGTGTCCGACTACCTGTTCATCGTCCTGCTGTTCCAGGCTGTCTATTATGGTCCTGATGTGTTCGTGTACTATGCCCTGACATTCCTCATCCCGGTGGGAGTCGGTCTTTACCTGCTGCGGACCCAGAGTGAACCGGTGCAAAAGATAGCATAACAACGGAGTTCCGGTTGTTCCAGCATTTCCGGTATCCCGGGAAAATTCCCTGGTACAAGCGTGGATAATGGTAATACTTTTTAAAAACCACTCACTATTTTTCACGGTACTCATCTTTCATATACTCCCGATGTCCCGAATTTCAACCGGATTACCAACACCTGTCGTGTCAGAACCCCGCACTTATCATCGTCATTATAAGGGGAATCACGACCTTCACGACCACTTCCCTTTCAACAGGAGTCCGGCCCCGGTAGCGGACATCGTCATCCAGGACACCAGCATGATCGGCTCGTCACTATACAGGTGAAAGACACTATTGCAGGATATTTTTTAATCCGGGAATGATACGCAACTATATCGTCCCATACAAACCAATAGAGGTAATCAGAAGCAGGAAGGACAAGGTATGGGACGCACCCGGACAGATTCAACAAAACGGTACCATTGTGCATCTCTTATCTGTGATTATTTACTCAGGAAACATATCACACGGGCTGTCGTAACAGCTCGGGAAATTGCAGAATTTCATAACCTGTCGGGAAAAGCTTCCCAGTCGATCAGTGCAATGCTGAATTTTTTATACAGTAACCGCATCAGGGAGACCCGTTTTGGATTTTATATCCAGGGGACATGTGCCTTGAAAAAGATTGATTATCCTCACCATTTCAACATTCAACTGATTGACGGGGCCAGGGGTTTGCTGTAAGAAGCCTGTCGCGGCTGCATCAGAAGCAATTTTTTTATATGAACGGGGATCATGTCAGGTTTTTCTCCGTGAAACTTCACTCAAATCCCGTTTCATAACAGGACGTTTAAGTCTTTTCACCTCAATAACCCGGTGTTTCCCGTATTACTTTGAAACGTTATTCGACGGGATCAGAGGGGCACTCGTTTTCCGCACATTTGAGAAGAGAGGGATAGTATTTATTGACATACTCTTTGACCATACGGCGGGCTGAGAATGATGCACTGGTACTTTTTATGGTTTCTTTCATCTTCTTTACCCAGCCGTGAGGTATTCCATCGATAGAAGCAGAATAGTACAGTGGCACTACTTCTTTTTCAAGCAGGGTATAGAGGGCTGCAGCGTCAGCTGCATCCCGTGATCCGGGAGACGTCTCATCACCAAAAGCCCAGCCATTACTGCCATTATATCCTTCAATCCACCACCCGTCAAGAATACTCAGGTTCAGTACTCCGTTCAATGAAGCTTTCATGCCACTTGTCCCGCAGGCTTCCATAGGGGGTACAGGATTGTTCATCCAGACATCCACGCCATGAACCATGTACTGCGCCACCTGTTCCCCATAATCTTCAACAAACGCGATCCTGCCACCGAAATCCGGTTGCTGGGCAAATTCATAAATCCGCTGAAGAATTAATTTCCCTTCATAATCGGCAGGATGCGCTTTTCCGGCAAAGATTATCTGAACAGGACGCCAGGGATTGTTCAGGATACGACGGAGGCGGGCCGGATCATGAAAAATAAGATCGGCCCGTTTGTAGGTAGAGAAACGACGGGCAAATCCGATGGTGAGAACAGAGGGATTGAGCATCAGGCCGTCTGCGACAAGGTTACTGGGCTCTTTTAAATGGGTCTCCCACCGTATTCGTTTTCTTTCCCGGATTCTGTTGAAGAGTTTTTGTTTCAGCCAGGTATGTACCTGCCAGATCTCTTTATCCGGTATCTCATCGATCATTCGCCAGATCTCAGGATTATCGGGGTTGTCCTGCCAATGGGGATCGGTAGAGTGGAAATATTTTGAATAGAGACCTTCCATCCGTGGATTCAGCCATGTCGGAATGTGAACCCCATTGGTGATATGGTCGATAGGGATATCCTGTTCTGACAGGTCCGGCCACATACAGCGCCACAGTTCACGGGCAATCATGCCGTGTTTCTTTGAAACACCGTTATGGTACTGAGTCAGTCGGAGTGCAAACGCGGTCATGTTAAACCCGGCTCTTGCATCACAGGGATGGTGTCCGAGCTGGAGAAAAGTGTCCTTGTCGATACCAAGCTGAGGATAATAACGGGAAAAATATTTACTCATAAGATCGAAGGGAAAGATATCATTACCGGCAGGAACCGGAGTATGGGTAGTAAAAACCGAGGTCCCTTTCACCTGCACTAAAGCATCCTTAAAGGACATCCCTTTTTCCACTCGTTCCCTGATCCGCTCCAGCTGGGCAAACGCCGGATGCCCTTCATTGAGATGCAGGGCTGAGAACTCTATTCCCAGTTCCCTGAGTACTTTACGTCCTCCTATCCCGAGTACTATTTCCTGGAGCAGACGTTGTTCAGTCTGTTCGGTGTAGAGACGGTGGGAGATGGTCCTGTTTTCAGGAATGTTTGCAGGAATATCGGTATCAAGTAAGTAGAGCGGCACCTTACCCACATTTATCCTCCACACCGTGACAAAAATCGGGGGTTCGATGAAGGGGACCTGTATCACCATCTGGTCTCCGGAATCATTCAGGACCCTTAAAATAGGGGCTGCATCGCGATCCAGCATTTCAGTGATATTATCCTGCCAGCCATCAGGACGAATATGCTGGTGGAGGTATCCTTCCGAGTACATGAATCCCACTGCCACCAGGGGAACGCCCAGGTCACTGCATTCCTTTAAGTGGTCCCCGGCCAGGAACCCGAGGCCCCCGGCATAAAAAGGAAGTGAGTGGTGGAGACCATATTCCGCAGAAAAATAGGCAATGGTAAGTGATCTGCGTTTTGGGTAATGTTCAGAAAACCAGCCATTCCGGTTGGTCATGTACCGCAAATATCGGTTCATAATGATGTCATAACGACGGAGGTACTCCGGATTTGAAAGAAGACTGTCAAGAAATTCTGCGGGAATATCCTGAAGCATTTTAACGGGATTATGGACGCTTTTTTTCCATGCCTGCTGGTTGATCTGCTTAAAGAGTATCCGTGCCTCCGGGTGCCAGCTCCACCAGAGATTGTATGCCAGGTCGACAAGACCAGCCAGCCGTTCCGGAACATGGGAGAATTTCTCTGTCAATCGGTCATAATGGTCGGCCATGTCTCTTTACTTCCCTGATTTTAATGTAGGAACCATCATGATTAATACTATCGTGAGTACGAAAAAGAGAGAAGCAAGATCCCATAATAACATTCTAATCGTCTGACATCCCATCTGGCCTTTAAAGGGAAGGTGACGTTTTTTGGTAAACGCCGGTGTTTGGGAGGACCTGTATCAATCCCTGCAAAAACCGCAGCTGGATCCGGTAATTACCGGCTTCAATGCCAATATCGACCGGGTTATTCGGGTGACACCCGGAATAATGAGATTTTTCAGGCAGCGGACCGTGCCGGGATTCGATGCGATACTCGACCGGCTGAAACAATCCATGCGGTACTGTACTGCCGATGAGATATTTATCAGCGAACCATCACGCTACCGTGAACTTTCAGAATCCTTTTCCCGTTCCGGTACGCTCCATATCGGAGGCCAGGCAGGAATTGCTGCTGTTCATCTGCGCACACTTGGCATCCCGTCGGTAACCTGTGCTGTTCCCGGTGCAGGCCCAAAGACCTGTGCTCTCCTGCAGGATGCTGGTGCCACTCCCCTGACATTTGAACCAGGAGACGGTGGTCCATCTGATATAATCCATCTCATTTTTGAATACCCCCCGGGGCTGGTGCCGCTGGCTGATGGTGTTGTGCCCCGGAGTAACCGGTTCATCGTGTCTCCTGTCCACGATGCATCCACCGTGATCATACCAGAGAGGTTTGAGAATTCTTTTTTGGAACAGATTGCCCCCTGCCGGCGTGCATTCCTCTCCGGCTACCAGTACCTGCGAACGGAACAGGAATTTATCACCGCAGGCAGGCAGATCCGGGTGATCCGCCGTGTTGATTCCCGTATGCGGACACATGTAGAATGCGTCTCGGGTGCAGACAGGAATGTGATGGCGATGATGCTCCGTCATATCATGCCGAATACTGACAGCATCGGGCTGAATGAACGGGAACTGGGTTTGTTCATGCATGCGTTACGGGCACCTGATCCCGGGTCAGCGGGGGAAATACTGCCCTCTTCTCCTGTTGCCTGCGTGCGTGATGCTATCACCCTTGCAGAAGTAACAGGAGTAAGCCGGATTCATCTCCATACCTTCGGGTATTATTTTCTTATCCTGAAATCCGAAACCACAAAACCGGAAGTATCCCGGGATGCCCTCCTGCTTGCTGCACGGGTGACTGCAGATACCGCGGGATTGGGAGAACAGGTCCTTTCACCTGAGGGTCTTTTTGCGTACGCCGCTGTCCGGGAAGTGTTTGGCCCTGACGTGACGCCGGGGATTTTTAAGATTAATGAACGGGTAGTGGTGTTCGTCCCGACATATATTTCACACAATATTCATAAGACAACCGGGCTTGGCGACGTTCTTTCATCCACTGCGTTCGTTGCAGACCAGTTCTGAGACAGAGAATAAGCCTTGTTTTTTGCTTGTATTGACTATGAAAAAATTTCTCTTTCAAAAATTGTAAACAAAGAAAAATGTTATATCATCTCTTGGGTATCTTTCACTAGACTAAAGGAATAGATTTTGCATCGCACAGAACCCCCCTTCTTTGAATCTCTTCGGGGATTTTTTTCCTGACGCGGGTTACCGGCAGGATAGGAGGGCTTCAAAGGGTCCCGGGGTTCTGACAGGGATTGTAAAGCAGGTAGCAAACAAGGGATTGGATGAAGGTATGCCACACATCTGTATAGGGTTTGAAGTCCACCAGCCATACAGGCTGAACCGGATGTTCTCGCCCGATCCGAAGATTAAAAAAAAGGACCTGTTTGATCATTATTTCGACAGTCTGAACAAAGAAATCCTCTTGCGGGTCGTGGATAAGTGCTATTCTCCTGCCACAAAACTCATCCTGGAAAAACTCGATGAAGGATTTGCATGCTCATTTTCGATGTCGGGTATTCTCATCGAGCAACTCGAGAGGTGGAGCAAGGATACCCTGTCGCTTTTTGAGGAAGTGGCACGGCACAAAAACACTGAGCTGATCGGGCAGACTTACTACCACAGCATTGCCAGTTGTTTCTCCGATAAATCTGAATTCAGGGACCAGGTCAGGTTGCATTCAGACCTGATGCATGACCTGTTCAGTGTCCGTCCAACCATCTTTGAAAATACCGAATTTACGTTTAATAACGAAGTTGCTACCACAATCAGGGATATGGGATTTGCCGGGATTTTTACTGAAGGAGTAGATCGCATCCTGGGCTGGAGGAGTCCTGATTACCTGTATACCTGCAGGGACTTACCTGTACTTCTCCGGAATACGAAGTTATCCGATGACATCGCCTTCCGGTTTGCCAACCGTACCTGGGACATGTATCCGCTGACTGCTGACACCTATGCCCACTGGATTGCCTCATCTTCCGGAGATATAATTACGGTATTCCTTGACTACGAGACATTTGGGGAGCATTTCTGGCAGGAGACCGGTATATTTGACTTTTTATGCGCCCTGCCCGATGAACTCAGTAAACGGGACGTGGGAACGATCCTGCCATCGCAGGTTGTCTCACAGTATTCACCGGTTGGCGACATCGATGTTCACGAGACTATTTCATGGGCGGATCTTGAGAAGGATACGTCTGCATGGATGGGAAACGATCGCCAGAGAACAGCGTTTCAGGCTGTGCAGTCGGCACGGACATTCGCAGTCAATAGACCCCTGTGGCGGTATCTCCAGACCAGTGACCATTTCTATTACATGGCATCCAAATATGGCACGTGCGGGGAAGTACACACCTATTTCAGCCACCATGAAGCGGAGGATGCATTCCAGACATATATGAGGGTCATTGCGGACTATGAATCACGAAATATCCGTCTGATGAAAAACCGGAAATCTGCAAAGATATTACGAACCCTGTCCCCGGAGCAGGCATTTCATTTTGCGTGCCCGTCCGGGTTCATCGGCCATACTGCCTACAACCTTGACCAGTTTGAAGAGCTCCTCTATTTTGTACCGAAGGATTCTCTCAGTTACCACCAGGACCGGGGAGATTTTGGCAAATGGATTACCGATGTGCTCGATGATCCCCAGCTCGCGGAGAGTATCAGCGGGCTCACTGAACGTCACGATATTGCTAGGGTAATAAAAGAACGGAGGGAACTGTTGTGGAGTCACTTAAAATAGCTTTTTTCTGCTGGGAATCGATGTACGCTGAACGTGTCGGCGGGCTTGCCAGTGCCGCAACGCATCTTGCAGAAACACTGGCAAACCAGGACCATGAAGTGCATTTCTTCACGCGGGGGAATATTCCCGATCAGACAATCAAAGATGTTCATTATCACTATTGCCAGCCATCCGGAAATAACATTGTCGAATACTGCGACAGCATGAGCATCTCGATGGTAGACCAGTTCAGACGCTTTGATACATCCCACCGTTTTGACTTTCTCCATTTCCATGACTGGCATCCGGTCCAGGCACTCCATCACCTGCAGGACAGGAATACTATCCTGAGCTTCCATTCAACAGAATACGGGAGGTTTGGCAACCAGTTTGGCGACTGGTGGGAGTTTAAGGAAATTTCCGGGAAAGAATGGTATGGCGGGCTGATTGCGAAAAGGGTAACCGCAGTTTCCGCAACCCTGAAAAAAGAAGTGATGCAGTTATATAATGTCCCTGATGAGAAATGCGATGTGGTTCCCAACGGTGTGGTCCCCCGCGAGTTCCGGGCAGCCATCAATCCGGGGGAAGTGAAGAAATCGTATGGTATACACCCCTACGCACCGCTCATCCTGTTTATCGGCAGGCTCGTCTACCAGAAAGGCCCGGACCTGCTCATCGAGGCGATCCGGAAAGTCTGCCAGCACCGCTGGGACGCACAGGTCGTTGTTGCCGGGGAAGGGGGCATGCGTCAGTTCCTGGAGGAGCGGGCAAAAGATCTGCCGGTCAACTTTGTCGGGTACATCCCGGATTCTGAGTATATCCGGTTATTAAACGCCGCTGATATCGTCGTCATCCCCAGCCGGAATGAACCCTTCGGGCTTGTGCTCCTGGAGGCATGGAGTGCTGAAAAATGTGTTGTTGCGTCCAATGTAGGCGGGCTCTCTGAGAACATTGACGCATTTGAAAATGGTGTCAAAGTGGATGTCGACCCTGAATCCCTCGCATGGGGCATCAATATGATGATAGATGAACCAGAGACAGCAGGAGCCCTGGGAAAACGAGGCAGGATCAAAGTGGATCGCCTCTTCCTCTGGGATCCGATCGTCCGTGGACTGACAGATACCTATACCCGTACGGTTGCATGAACCCTGCATAGGGTTTGGAAGTTTCCCCTGCCGTTTTTGACGGGAACCGGATCGGTATTATTTCCCTCCGGCTCCGTATCTCAAACGAGGAAAGGCAGGAATATGATTTTTAAAAGGGGATGCAGGATAATTGTACTGATTTGTAACTATCCGGGAATCACGCATGCATCATAAGAACTTTAAGGACACTATCGCAGCATCGCCCTGTATCTTCACTCTGGGTGTTGCCGGGGACAGCGGGTCAGGGAAGACCACGTTTACCGAGGGTATACGGAGCATCTTTGGCAAGGATCTCGTGTCCACCATTACACTTGACGATTACCACAGCCTTGACCGGGCCGGACGAACGGCGCAGGGAATAACGGCTCTCGACCCCAGCGCAAACCGTATTGAACGGCTCGAACAGGACCTCATCCAGCTCAAACAGGGGATGCCAATCGAAAAACCGGTCTACAACCATGTTACCGGAACATTTGATCCGCCCGTCCTCTTCCGGCCCAAAAAAATCCTCATCCTTGAAGGGCTTCACACGCTGTTCACCCCGACGCTGCGAAAATACCTTGATTTCACCCTCTTTGTGGACCCGGCACAGCAGGTGAAATATGACTGGAAGATCCGGCGCGACATGGAAAAACGGGGATATTCCCGTGACGCCGTCATGAAAGAGATTGCCGAACGTGAACCGGATTACGAACGCTATATTGCCCCCCAGAAGGAATTCGCGGATGCCGTGATCGGGATCGACTATTCGGATTTCGGAAAGGACCTGGGCCTGGAGCGCAATGTCTACCGGATCACGCTCTCGCAAAACCGCATGAACCACGCCCTGGAAGATATCGATCTCTCACTGGATCTCTATTCCATCCTCTCCCTTTCCCAGCGGAATTTCTCACTTAAATTTCTGACCAGTGAGCATAATAACCACCGGATAGGCCAGCTGGTCATGGATGGCGAACTCCGTGAAGACGTCGGGGAAAAACTTGAGCGCAGCATCGAGAACCAGACACGGGTCCACCCCATCTCACTCTTCAGACACCGAAACTACGTGCCCGCAGGGGATCTCGCCCAGCTGATTCTCTGCTGGCGTATTATTCACCACCGCATTTTCATGGAGACATGCCAGTAACGGCACACCGCAGGATCCCGGCATACGGAATTGTTGTACCTTTGTGAACGTGGAGGATGCAATGATGCATGCTTTGAAAGGAATAAGCTGCCGTATATGAAGTGAAATACTCCGGCTCTTTGAAAAATCCTCACCTGACCCTCTTGTTTTTTGTCTGCCGGGAGAAATCATTTGCCCAGCTCGACAATTTGATCGAAAAGCGGGCTCCGGTCCTGAAATTTTTCAGGTATCCGGAAAAATACGCATCGTTATTTTAAAAAACTCTACTGGTAAACCCTTTAATGGTTATAAAAGATCTGGAGAGATCCTTATAAACTTCTCTTAATGCCCGCAGGGGGCTTTTGCAATTGTTACCTCCACCACCCCCGCCATAGGGGCAGTCCCGGGAGAAGGATAGTTCCCGCAAAGGTAATACAGTATTATCGTATAGCGCAGGAGCGGTCCGGGGAGACAGGCACTGTCCTCTCTGTCAAGAGATATTTTGTAATAATTTAAAAAACAAGGTTTTCCTCGGGAGCAGTCATTCATGTTCTCCCGTATACTTCTGTCATATCACCGAGATTATCCGTCACGTAGGGGCTGATCTGATCTTTTTCCAGCTGCCATCTCCAGTTGCCCTTATCGGTTCCGGGCTGGTTCATCCGGGATTTAACGCCAAGGCTGAGGATATCCTGCAGGGGGAATATTACCGTATCTGCAACTGACATCATGGCAAGACGGATTAAAACGGAGGGTACCTGTTCTGCTCTTAAGTCCTGCCCGATATACCGGAAGAGTCTTTGTTTCTCTTCTGTTGCAGCCTCTGATTCCAGCCACCCGCGGACAGGGGCATTGTCATGGGTGCCGGTATACAGGATACAGTTCTTTTGCAGGTTATGGGGGGCGTGTGGACTGTGGGAAGGATCATCGGTAAAAGCAAAAAGGAGGACCCGCATACCCGGCATATCAAACCGGTCCATGAGTTTTTGGACATCCGGGGTAATAATACCGAGATCTTCTGCAATCAGGGGAAGATCGACCAACCTGTTTTTCAGCTGGGTTAATAATTTTTCACCAGGTGCAGGAACCCACTTCCCGCGCAGTGCATTGTCTGCACCTGCCGGAACTTCCCAGTACGCGACAAGGCCACGGAAGTGATCAATTCTCGTGTAATCAACCAGGGAGAGGGTATGTTCGATCCGGTGAGTCCACCAGGAAAAGCCGGATCGTTCATGCTCTTCCCAGCAGTAGAGCGGATTTTTCCAGAGCTGCCCGGTCCTGCTGAAATAATCTGGGGGCACGCCAGCCATAACGAGAGGGAGCAGGTTGTCATCGAGCTGGAACAATTCCGGGTGCGACCAGACATCAGCACTGTCATAACTGACGTAAATCGGGATATCCCCTACCAAACGGATGCCTTTTTTTATGCAATATTTCCTCAAAGCCATCCATTGATGATGGAAAATATACTGGAGAAATTTTTCCCTTTCGATATTTTTTTGGAGGGATTGTCTCATCGCACCCAGTGCCGCCGGATCACGATGTCGTATCGCCTCCGGCCAGGTGCTCCAGAGACTTCCCTTAAAGTGCCGGTGTAACGATACGAAAAGAACAAAATCCTCAAGCCACCAGGAATTATTCCTGCAGAACTCATCATACCTGTCACGGCCGATCCGGTCCCGACAGAACCGCTCATACGCCAGGGAAAACAATGTTTCCTTGAACCGGATCACCGCATCAAAATCTACGGTTCCATGAGGAAATTCCGGAACACCTTCAACATCGGTTTTTTGTAAAAAACCGTCTTTTACCAGGCATTCAGGGCTGATCAGATTCGTATTGAATGCAAAGGTGGATATACTGTGATAGGGGGAATTATCATATTCCGGACTGGTGGGATTCAGGGGAAGGATCTGCCAGTAATGCTGTTTTGCTTCCGACAGGAAATCCACAAACCGGCAGGCTGATGGCCCGAGATCCCCTATGCCATATCCTGAAAAAAGGGAAGTAATATGCAAAAGAATTCCGCTTCCTCTTCGTTTCATACACGAGCCACCGTATGTTTCCCGATCAGAGGGCCGGTTCCGCTCCATTCTCCGGCCATTCCCATCCCTGTCATACAAATTTTACCCGGAGATAGCATCCCAGTTCCTCAAAAGACCGGATCCATTGACATGCATGTGCATTCCCTGATCCTGCACGATCCTGCATTTCCGCTGCTTGTTCCCGACCGATACGGAAATAATAATTCTGGCATTCCCAGAGGTTGTAGTTCAGAGCGAGCGGGCATAAAATTTTAAACATCTCATTGATCCTTTCCACCAGGAATACATCATCAGGTCTTTCAAGCAGTCGCCGCATGAGGGCTGTGATGGCTGCACTTGCCGTGAAATTGAGCGTCGCAGTATCCGGTTTGAATTTTCCTTTGGTCATTTCACCAACAAGGACTGCAAGTCGGTTTGTATCAGGATCTTTTACGGAAAGAATCTTTTTAAGATCAAGATTGATGATATACCAGACCGGGTCCTCGAGCACTTTTGGCGGGGGTATCTGCAACTCTTTCATCGCGGTCAGAAGCGGGAAAAACTCTTTGTACATCTGCCGGAATGCAGATTCCCTGTCCGCGAGCGTGGAATCAACAACGGAATTTATCACGTTCCGTTGTCCGTCCCTGAAGAGGTGCCGGAGGGTATAGGTATGACTGCCATAATGCTCTTCAAGACTGAGCTTCATCCGGGGGATGTCACTTCTGGAAAAAAGATCCATTAATTCATCCCGCATAGGAGCATAGGTCTTTTCGTCGACGTATTCGCGCGCTCCTCCTATGAAATTGAGGTTTCCCGGATGAAGAACAGCAAACATCAGGGTATTTTCTTCCCATGTTGTATCGGAACGTAAGAAGACCTTCCCAAGGGCGATTCTGAGATCGCCGGATTCCGCCTTCTCGAACGCTTCGTTCCGGAGGGTATAATTCCGGATCCGGATCGTTTCAGGAGAGCCTGCAACCAGTGAGGACACAGCGTAGTGAAATCCAGCCCTTGAAAGATCAATAACTGCTGTCCGGACAAAATTTTTGTATACCTGTGCTCCATTCCCCTGTTCCGGCGTATTGCCGGGAGCTTTTTTTAGGATATGGATAAATTCAGGTTCCAGATCAATTCCCGCCACTTCCCGCATAAGCTGCATTGCACGACAGGCATACCTCATTACCTGGACGGATTCAATACCGGCTATATCCTCAAAAAACCACCCGCAGCTGGTATACATGAGCATCCCGTTTCTCTGCATCTCGAGCAGTTTGAGTACCTGGATCTTGTCTTCCTTTGAAAGTGCCCGTACTGCATGGTTTGAGAAAAACGTTTCAATGGTTTCTGTGGACCGGTCCAGTATGATATCAATATAATCATCCCGCACCTGCCAGGGATCGGAAACATACGATTTCATTCTGTCAGCAAAGAGAACCTCAAGGTTCCGGGCGAGCCAGTCCATGGCCTCGCGGAGGGGGGCCCTCCAGGTCTGCCGTGAGACGATCTCACAATGTTTGTCACCCATAAGGGTCTCCGGGACCGGGGACGTGGTTGGGGGGTGAGGAGGAGTCACCTGGATGGGGGAACCCCTGGTACAGCATCCGCAGTCACTTCTCCAGCGCTCGATTCCGTGGGGGCAGCTCCATGATGTATTTTCGATAATCTCGACCTGGTGGGTGGGCGGATATATACTCAGGTATTCACCATAGATAGTAATCCGGGCAAGGTTTCTGGATTTGAGGTAAAAAAGGGCGTACGCAAGCGCCATGTCACCAAAGCGGTGGTGATGCCCGTAGGTTTCCCCGTCTGATGCAATGGATAACAGCCCGTATTCTTTCCGGTACCGGGAAAAATAGTGCATCATCCGTTGGGCAAACCCTTCGCCATTTTCCAGGAGACGGGAAAACGCCACCTCCTGTGCAATAGTATCTTCATAAAAAAAGATGACAATCGACTTGCCGGAGGGCAGACGGCACAGGTACGGCCGGGAACAATCAATGTTCCCCGTGCTTACCTCCGTCCACCGGGAGTCGTGGATGGGTCTGGTCCGGCTTGCCTGGTTTGGAGAGAGTATCGTAAACACAATTCCTTTTTCTGCCAGGATTTCCAGGGTTTCGATGTCAACGGCGGTTTCCGGAAGCCACATCCCTTCAGGTCGTCGTCTGAAGCGATAGATAAAATCCGCAATTCCCCACACTACCTGCGTACGCTTATCCCTGCGGCTGGCAAGGGGCATGATAATATGGTTGTATACTTGTGCAATTGCTGATCCGTGCCCGGAAAACCGTTGTAAGCTCTCCTTATCTGCCTGGAGAATGGCTGAGTATACTTCCGGCTGGTTACGCTCCAGCCAGGTAAGCAGGGTCGGGCCGAAATTAAAACTGATCCTGGCATAATTATTGACAATATCAATGATCCGTTTATCCGGATCGAGGATCCGTGATGCTGCATTCGGTGCATAGCATTCAGCAGTGATACGTTCATTCCAGTCATGATAGGGATAAGCAGAATCTTCTGTCTCGACTTCTTCCAGCCAGGGATTCTCGCGTGGGGGCTGATAGAAGTGGCCATGTAAACAGACAAAACGGCTCATATCCCTCTCCCTTCTTAAAAACCCGGAAGCCCGGACAGGCTCATTTTCGGGTATTCCCCGGTCTCTTTTCCCAGATAATAATCTTCCGGGCGATTATGGGTCAGGGACTTACTGGTATTCCCGCACCCCTTCATTCACGCCCCAACCGCTTCTTTCTTCTGCGCATAAAGTCCGTATAATCACAGAATTACCAGGTCAGGTACATGGATGGAGGGCGCGATCTGGTGGCGACGGACTCTTTTATTTACCGTTCCTGAACTGATATGCTGGTGCTTTCCGGTACATCTCAAAATAATTCCCGATCAGGTCATTTTCCCGTTCTTTCAGGGTATGCGGGAGCACGGGTTTTTCTTCGATATACCAGGAAACCAGCATATCCTTTTCGTCCAGCAATTTCATCGCGTGGCTCCTGAGACGTTGTGCGCAGTCTGGTGACTGGCCGATGTAAACGAGATCCCCCGTGTCCCGTTCGAACAGGAGATATAACCCTGCACCGTGGGGGACTATCCCGATCGTTTCCCCGTCAAGCGGTCGTCTCTGGCTCCATTCACATCGCATCCAGTCCCGCTCCCCGGGTTTCCCCCCGACCGGCAACGGGGGCATACTGGTCCCACCGGCCGGGTTATCCAGATGTTTTTCTGCCAGTTTCCCGCCCCGTTTCTTCTCGTTCCGGTTCGTGGATTTCCGGTATCGCGGGTGGAACCGCCCGAAGTTGCAGAGCGGTGATTCACCTTTTTCCAGCCGGTAACGGTAGAGAAGAAAATTCCCCATTCCCCGTCTCCCGCCCAATGAAGCATCAAGCGGGGCCGCTGAACACTCGTACATGAATCCTTCTGCATCCTGCCAGGCCCAGAGCGATGGTGCTTCAATAAGGGGATCGCTCCATGGCATCAGGTCTTTTCTTTTGAGGGTGTGCCGGAGTTCGTTCAGCCGCTGGTGAAGCGACCTTTGAGTATCTCCGATATACATAAGAAAATCTTTGCCGGCAGGACGTATCCGATACAGGCCGGGTTCTTTAAAGATAGCCCGGAATTCTTCTTTATCAGCGGTGAAAGGAATCCACGGGGTCCAGGAAAGGGAGCACCATGTTTGTGAGAAGAATTCTCTGGCTTTTGGGTCTGGTGAGGGGTGGTCGGGATCGGGCGACATACGTGATGAAGAATTGGGTGAGGGACGGTATAAGTGTGGCGGGAGGTTGCAGGGCGGGGACAGGTGTGCGTGGGACAAAAAGAAAAGGCAGCAGCTATTTTAAAAAAGGGGACTGTCCCGGCAGGTTTGACGTCATCCGGTACCAGCTCATTAACCGTGA
Source organism: Methanoregula sp. UBA247 (assembly GCA_002495055.1). Lineage (GTDB taxonomy): Archaea > Halobacteriota > Methanomicrobia > Methanomicrobiales > Methanospirillaceae > Methanoregula. The sequence continues at coordinate 44,624 of DADR01000018.1, forward strand.
GGGAGTGGCAGGGGCGTCTTCATGAACGATTGAAGCTTTTTCAACATTTTGTTAGAGCGGCAACATTCGGTCACCAGGGTACGCAGATGCTCCGGCACGTTTGCAAAAGGGACATGCCATAAAGCTTGTCCATTAGTATTATGCTCCAGAGAAAGTCATACAATAGAAGATGGCTGATAAAAAGTACGAATCATTGAAGATTGAGAATATCGTTGCATCCGGTGTTGTCGCCTCTTCCATTGACCTTGTTGCGTTCTCAAATAAGGTCGAGAACTGCGAACTCAATAAGAAACGGTTCCCCGGTGCAGTATATCGTATCAAGGACCCCAAGATTGCGTCCCTGATCTTTTCTTCAGGCAAGATAGTGCTCACCGGCGGCCGTAACCCTCAGGCACTTACGGATGGCCTGGCGATTATCATCAAATCGTTGCGAGAGGCTGGCGTCGACACCCTCAAAGAGCCCCAGGTTGCAATCACCAATATGGTCTGTTCCTATGATCTTGGTAAATACATCAATCTCAACAAGGTAGTCATCACGCTCAATGTCGAGAATATCGAGTACGAGCCCGAGCAGTTCCCCGGTCTTGTATACCGGATCAAAGATCCCAAGATCGTTGTTCTTATCTTCTCTTCAGGAAAGATCATTCTCACGGGAGGCAGGAACATGAATGATATCAGGAAGGGGCTTGACATCCTCGAACAGAAGCTCGAAAGCATTATGTAAAAGAGAAACTATTTTTTAGATTTTAGGAAAAAACAATCACCGTCCCGTTATTACTGATCAGCGCGGGTCACATCATCATCACGACCAGTCCCCATATCCGTCCCGCATTTTTAAAAAAAATCCACGACAACAGCCAATACTGGTGCGATCTTAAAGGTCCTGTTTCCTGATGTTTGTGTTCATACGAACACTCGGGACATACGATGGGTAACGTTTAAAAAGAGATTTATTTTTTTATTGCCATCTTCACCCGATAAATGGTATCGGCGGTCAATACCGGCATTTTAAGTTCAGTTTCTGCATAGTGGATAAATCCTCTCATGATTTCTCTCTCATTTGTTCCCGTCAGTTCGTACGAACAATCCATTCCGAGATCCCTGCAGTTTAATGACACCATACGAAAAACATCTTCTTTTTTGTTGTTTACCTCGTTTTCTTGGTGATATTATAAAGACTGGCGAGGCATCGGCGCATTGCGTCTCTGTCTTGTTGGGTTGCTTTGAGATATTCACCGATTCAGTTCGGGTTCATGCATTCATGGCTCAGCCCATAAAAAATCCGAAAGGTGGAGATCAGTACCAGAGCAGGAGCGGAGGGGTGATCGTGTTTAAAAGTCATGGCATTCTTCAAGACATTGAATGCAGAACCAGAGATTCATAGTTCGTTCCTGTTGGCGTTTCTCATGGTCGGGGTAATGTTTCTCTATGGCAAGAGAAAAAAGGGGTTTTTTATGCTTGAAAAATCAGGGCAAAACTAATAAAAGAAGAAAAATAGTTCATCAAACAGGAAATAGCGTTCAATCCTGAAGTTAAAAGATAAAATCAGCACAACCAGGAAAATGAGTTCAGGGTTTGCCCTATAAAAATATTTGCATGGCAGACCATGACCGCAGAATTACCAAGCAGTGATGGATTCTTATTCTATTTGGCAAACAAATATAAATCAATATAAATTATTCAGGTTTAGTCACAGCAGGTGACCTGGAGGGGAAAAAAATGGAATTAATCCAGTTAATGCGGGAACAGGATTGTGTGAAATATGGCGATCTTCGTGACAGCGAAGGGCAGTTTGAAAAAGCAATAGCGGCCTATGACAGTGCTCTTCGGATTGATCCTTCTGATGCCGATGCATGGTTCGATAAAGGATTAACCCTGAAAAAGATGGGAAGAGAGAAAGAAGCCGCGAGCTGCGTTGAGACAGCGATCAACCTGTACTGCGGCAGATAAAATCCAAATACCTCTTTTAATTTTTCAATACGGATTAAAACCATCGATAACCAAAAGATTATTTAATGGGTTAATCATGAGAAACGGCTGATGTTGTACCAGGTACATGGTTTTTCCGGACTTTGTGCAGGAACATAAAAAGCCTCCCGGAGATCAGGCACGTAACCTCCTGCAGAGACCCGTATGCTGACTAATCAGGTTTATTCACGGGATTTTTGCGTTCACCAATCTGCTGGCGCCACATTGCGTAATACAGACCCTTCTGGTCAAGAAGGCTTTCGTGAGACCCGGTCTCAACGATCTTTCCCGCCTCCATGACATAGATCACATCTGCGTGCAGTATGGTAGACAGACGATGAGCAATCAATAGAGAGATCTGGTCCTTGCTTGTGGAAATATTCCTGATGGTATTTGTTATATCCTCTTCGGTTAACGAGTCGAGTGCCGAAGTCGCCTCATCAAAGATCAACAGGCGGGGATGACGCAATAAAGCCCTGGCAATTGAAATACGCTGCTTCTCCCCTCCGGACAACATCATACCGCCCTCCCCGATAAGAGAATCAATACCCTGGACAGAACGACTCAATATATCATCGCACGCAGCCTTGTGCAATGCATCCATTATCTGCTCATCGGTGGCATCCGTCATCACGAACAGGAGGTTCTCCTTTATCGTACCCGAGAACAACTGGGGGTCCTGCGTTACCAGGCCTATCTGCCTGCGTAACGGGTTATACCTGATCAGTGAAGAGGGCTGGCCGTTAAAATAGATCTCCCCGCTGTCAGGCCGGTATAACCCCGCCAGGAGCTTCATGAGCGTTGACTTGCCTGCACCGGAAGGACCGACAAACGCGATCGTCTCTCCAGTCTTCACGTGGAAAGAAATTCCATCGATGGCGTTATAACTGGCAGTCTTGTGATGGAAGACTACTTCTTCAAAACGGATATCGCTCAACTCGTCGATCGCAATCGGGTTTTCCGGTCTTTCTTCAACCGGCTTCTGCATCAGCTGGTCGAAATTACTGACAGAAGCTTCGACCTCACGGTAACTCACGATGATGGTGCCAAGGTCCTGCAAAGGTCCAAAGATGATAGCGGTGATGAACTGCATCGATACCAGTTCCCCCGTAGTCAGGACTTTCCGGAAGATTAACCAGAGAAGGATGAACAATATCGACATCTTCAGGATACTTAACGTCGTCCCCTGGAAAAACGTCAGCAGGCGGACCCGTTTTACTTTTATCATCTCCAGGTTGAAGATCTTTAAATTCTGTTCCTGTAATCTCCTTATCTCAGGGAAGGTCAGACCAAGACTTTTCACGAGCTCGATGTTTCGGAGGGATTCGGTGATCACCCCCGACATCTCATTCGTTTCGCGGTTGATAGCTCGCTGCGTCGTCTTGATCTTCTTAGAGAGCAACCCGGTGAGCGATCCCAGGACGAGAATTCCTATGACAAAAACAGGGACCAGCAACCAGTTCTTTGTGATGGAATAGGCGATGAGAAAACCAATTCCCACAAAAGAGGAGAAGAGGACATTGATGAATGAATTGAAGAATGTCTGCGTATCCGACCGTACTTTATGTAATACCGATAATGTCTCACCGCTCCGCTGATCCTCAAACTCGTCATATGACAAGCGGAGCGTCTGCTTCAGCCCGTCGTTGAATATCTGCATCCCGAACTTCTGTACTGCCAGTCGTGCGAAATAATCCTGGAACGTTTTTGCAACCCGGGCGAGCACTGCGACTGCGACGGCAACTCCCAGCCAGAAAAGCACACCCATGACCAGTGCATTTTCCGGGATGTTATTTGGATTTAAGGCATAATCATCGATGATCTTTCCAAAAATAATCGGATCGACAAGGTTCAGCAGCTGACTGATACCCGCTAATACGAGCGCGACAGCGATATGCCATTTCTGCGGCTTTAGGTAATTCCAGAGGATCCACATTTTTTTTTCAAAACAGCGATATATACGGCACTTCTCGTATATATTCAATAGCGTTTACACATTTTTTTTGCCTTCTTGAGATAAAAAATTCATGTTTTCTCCAGTCCATGAAAAAACACCCTTAAAAAACGAGTGCGAATCAGTACCTGTCCGGCACAATAATCTTTTTTTACCAGAACCGATGAAGGATCGTTTATTTAAAGAACGGGTGTTTTAAGGTATGGCTACAGATCCGGTCTGTTTTGCAATTGTTGATGAGGATTTAGCACAATTCAGGACTATGTTCAACAATAAGGAGTATTACTTCTGTACTAATTACTGCAAAAAACAATTTCTCGCTTCTCCAAAAAAGTATACGCGCCACAATGTCAATATCAGCATCGGGCCGGGTGATGCATCATGTTGATCATGGATTGCCTTCGTCATAAAAAAACAAAACCACATAATCCACCCATGGCTCATAAGTGATTGTAATGAGGGATACCGTGAAGTGCTTCGCTATTGGTAAAGCAGGATACCAGGCACTTTACCTGTGGTAGGTATTGAGCAGGATCCCTCACCTTTGCCGCAGGCGAATAAAAAGGTGCAGGCAACCAAGATCCCTTCCGTTTACTTCAGATCGTCCAGGAATGCATGGCAGTCCGGGCACCACCATCCGACGGGGACATAATGCTGCCTGCATCGTGCATCATACATACGGATATAAGTCCTGGACATATGCCGCTGCCCTGGCCGTGCATTCCGTGAGCCAGTCCGGCAGTCATTTGGACAGGGAGGACTTGTACACATACAATAAATCCCTGTGATACCGGAATGATAAACATTGTGACTGATAGTGGTATGATTATTCACACCCCTCCCGCCTCTTTCTTCCCTTAAAACCTGAACAATCGCCGGTAATGCAGGGCGGGAATTATTCATCAGACCTGGCCCTGGCAATAGATCCCTTCTGCCGCGAAGAGCTTCCCCTGCCCCTCAATCCATCCCTGCGTACCGTCTGAAATCTCAAGGGCAACGGTGTCCGAATAGATGTTGCTCACCCAGCCCCCTCTCCAGATCGCGTTGGACCCCTGTACAGAAACACGGAGCGATAGCATTACCGGGTGTTCGGATGTATAACTGACGTACACCGGTACCGGGTGGTTATATACGAGCCCATCGCAAGCCGGGGTGTCACAGGATCCCGGGGTAAAGGTACCGCCCGGGAAAAAGACCGGTTCCCTGCCGACCGGGTGGCGGGTATTAATTTGCGATGTACCGGGTTCCATGACTGCAACAGAGACAGGCATGAGGACTGGCGTATCACCAGAGTACTCGCGGCCGGGGACCAGCGTTGTCGGGAGAACACTCGTCCCAGGCTCGATTGCTATCGGGTACCCATGGTATACCGGCACCATCCGTGCTGCCCTGATGGCGAGCATTGGTGTCCCGTTCTCATTGACAACCGAAAGGTCCCAGTCCGCAGTGACACCATATGCCGTCCTGTTCAGCAGTGACGAGATGAACAGAGGGGTGTTGTTCAGTTCAGGGACGGGGAGGAACAGGGTCACGTTATTGATTGTGGTGTTGTAGGAGAGATCGATTGAATAGTGATAATTATGGCGCTCGCTCTGGCGGCTGGCCTGGTCAAACTGCCAGCTGATCCCGGCAAAGAATATGACTGCCAGCAGGATGAAAGCAAGAATGATGAGTGTCCGCGGTCTGATAGGCAACTGCAATGTCATGGCTTACGGGTATTTTTTGGTTCCTGTACGTTCTCTTTTGTATACAACACGATAGGGTTTACGGGACCGGATAACCCGCACGATGACGAACGGGGGACACGATGCGAAGCTGGTGCGAGGAGAAGAGCGCCAGTAGTCCGCTGGCGCAGGAACATCGCGGCAAGACAGGGGCGTCATCATTTTCCTGGTCAACCGGGAAAAAGCCGAAAGAATCGTGAGCGGAACGGATGTGAACACCGGGAGACGGAGTCCAGAGAAAATGTTACAGTCCCGATTGTTTATTAAGTCGGTTCATCCAAGGTTCGATGATCCTGCTTTATTATACTCTAAGTCCACGGAGAATATATCTTGTGAGGAAGAGCAGAGAATGATACTCGATGCACGGGTGAGACCCCCGTTTAAAAGTCTCAAAGAGGTACTTGCACCGGCACCCGGAGCCCGCCCTTCGGCCAGACGCAGTCCCCTGGTGAGCGGATACGAACGCCCGCAATCGATGGTCCAGAAATCGGTTGAGCTGTTTTTGAAGGAGATGGATGAAGCCGGTGTGGACAAGGGAATCCTGGTGGGCAGGCAGCCTTTTTGGTGATCGCGGGAAAACCTCTGGTTCCACCGGAGGACGGACGGGGCAGTCAAACGATGACAAACGGGCTCATATAAATCATGTTCCTCTTAACTATCATTCGGGTATCGCCCGCAGGACAGGATACATATTATGCACAGTCCCGCAAGGGAAAATGCCACTAAAAAAATTAAGGATAGACATTATTCGGAGAAAGTGATGGACATGGCATTAAAAAATCAACGTAAAACCATCGATGAGTACATCTCTGCATTCCCAAAAGATGTCAGAGATATTTTAGAAGAATTCAGGGGGGTTGTCAGGGAATCAGCGCCCCAGGCTGAAGAGGCGATGCGATATGGGATACCCACGTTCAGGCTCAATGGCAACCTGGTGCATTTCGCAGCATTCAAAAATCACATTGGATTCTATCCAACACCAGCAGCGATCGAAACATTCAGGGAAGAATTAGCTCAGTACAAGCAGGCAAAAGGCACGGTCCGGTTCCCCATAGATAAACCCATCCCGTATGATCTGGTAAGAAAAATCGTAATCCACAGAGTTAACAAAAGCCGGGAAAGCAAAAAAAAGGAGAGATAGATCTCCTCCCGCACGACTAAAAATTCTCTTTAAAATAAATGCAGTAAAAAAGGGATTATGCGCATTTCGCAACAATAATATTACCGGTTATTCCTCGATATCCGGAGGATTTATCGACTATTCCATCGAGATTATCATCAAAATACCAGTACCCGATTGCGTTTTTTAAAAAAAAAAGTTCTTGTTTTTTAGTTATCTTTTATCGAAAAGGTAAAGAGAGAACCCCGCGAACAACTGGATCGTATCAGGAAACATCAGGAAGGAGATTTTTCAGATCCGTACGAACATGGTATGTATTGCTGATTATTATGCTCCGGTATAAATAATAGAAAGAAAGGACATTTGTATAATTTTCCTGACCAGGGTGTCCAATCCGGGTCAGGAGAGAAAGATCATGGTTGTTGACACAATTCCCAAATCCATCGGGTTCATCTACGCCCTGGTGATGATCTTCGTGCTCGCATACCTCTGGCATTCCGGAAGATGGAAACAGCAGATTGGCTGGTTTATTCTCGTTATTTCAACGCTCCTTGGTTTTCTGATCTTTTCCCCGGTGATGCCCTACCAGTTTCAGCAGCTTGTACTGTTGGATGAGAAGGGGCTGGGTGCTCCCCTTGTGGTAGGTTTTATCGGGGTATCCGTTATATTCCTGTTGTCCTTTGTTTTCGGACGATTTTTCTGTGGATATCTCTGCCCGGTGGGAACTCTTCAGGAAATCGCTTTTCATATCCCGGTACAAAAATCAGATATCCGGCAGAAAATTCCGTTTATACTTGTCAGAGCCGCTTTCTTCGTTGTGTTTTTCCTGGCAGCATTTATTTTTTCGATCTCCTTACTGGACCGGTTTGGCATCAGGGATTTTTTTTATCTTACCCTGACAACTGCGACGATAGTATTCATTTTCCTGCTCCTGATGTCTGTTATACTCTATCGTCCGTTCTGTCGCATTTTCTGCCCGTTTGGGGTACTGTTATCACTCGGTGCGGGGAGGAGCTTTTTTTGCGTGCAGAGATCTGATGCCTGTATCGAGTGCAAAAAGTGCGTAAGAGTGTGTCCAACAGATGAAGCAAAACGGGACGATAGAAAAGAGGAGTGTTATCTCTGTGGCAGGTGTCTGGAGGTCTGCCCGGTTGCAGGGGCACTCAGGTATACGCGACGCAAGCGAACCATTACCAATCAGGGAAAATAATCATAATTTTTTTTATGAGTTCACACCCGAAGATCGTCAATAACAAAAAACCTCATCTGCCATTTTCTTTCCTTCAGGACTTATAATAAAACGTCTGACCATCAATTTCGATTAAAAACTGCCGTTTGTTTCAAAATTTGTTTCAAAATATGATTTCCGGGAAACGGTTTATACAATATATTGAACAATGTCGTGACTGGCAAGGGACGGCAGGTAACTCCCAAAGCATCCCCAACGGTTAATGCGTAGTGGGGAGGCGGCAGCACCACAGGTCCGGCAATTACCTGTGGCATTGCAGGAATTAACATATCGCTGGAAATTTTTATAAAAAAACGTGAAAAAACAAAAAAAAAGGAGAATCCATGAAGCAGATGGTGAGCAGCAACAAGTGCCGGGACATGGTCCCAGTCTTCACCCCGGCAGGGATCAATGCGTTGCCGGTCCTATTCCCACAGAGCACGTTCACCTGCGACCGCTCCTCTGAAAGATCGGACAGGCGTAACGCAAACACGACCCGGAGCCTGATGACGGAACGACTGGAGCCAGGAGATCTCAAATGGTACCTTATGAACAAGTACCGGGCACTGTTTGTCGATAAACTCACACGGGAGGATCTGGAAGAACTCCGGTACTATTTCAGACTGCAGTATGATCCAAAACGCGGGTGGGACAAAAAATACGCAGGGAAATTCGTCCTGAAGTTGCAGGAGTATATGCACGAGGAGATCCTGAAATGCGAGATCGCCGGCATTGTGTCCCTGGTGACGTTGATGAAACCCGATGATCTTAACAAGGGCGCTTTATAAGATTGGAGCATGGTCCTGACGGTCTTTTATTCCAGGAAATGTTTTTTAAAAAATGAAGTATCTTAAAAAATTTAATAAAAGGGCAGGGAAATGGTAAGGAAAATTCCCGTTGACTTTTTTTTTAAGTCAGCGGTTGTCTGACGGTCTTGCGGGTGATATATTTTTCAAAAACTGTAATTCAGCGAAATACTTGTATATCCCACCGGTGAAAGGGAGAGACAACCATCCCTGCCGGGAAGCACCTGGATACGAAGGAGGCATGGTTATTCTGGGGGGAGTACATGGACACTTCACAAGACAGGATACCAGAACTGATGAAAGATTTATCCAACAAAAATGAGGAAATCCGCTGGGCTGCTGCCAGTGCGCTGGCACGGATCGGGACGGCAGCAGTTGAACCCCTCATGGCCGCACTGGATGACAAGGACAGCGTGGTACGCCTGAGAGCAGCATGGGCACTCGGCCAGATCGGCGACAAACGGGCGGTTGGCAAACTGATCAGCATGGTCCGGGACGGCGACTGGTCAGTACGGATGCATGCAACTGAGGCACTCGGGACCCTCCGGGCACGTTCGGCAACCGGAACCCTCCTGCTCCTGTTAAGGGACAAAAATGCCGATGTGCGGAGACATGTGATCGCAGCACTGACAAAGATTGCCGATCCGGCCTCCGTGGACCGTCTCGGGGATATCCTGAAGGATACAGACTGGCGGGTGCGGATGGGAGCAGCGCGTGCCCTTGCTGCGATCGGGAACGAGAAGAGCCGTAACTACCTCAAAACACTGTCCTCCGATGAAAACGAATACGTCCGTCTTATCGCCCGGTCCGCAGGGAAAACCGGTGATGGGGAAGCCTGCAAAACGTAAGTAATACCGGTTATAAGATATACCGGCCCACGGGATTCACAGAACCAGTATTTTGGTAAAAAAGGGGGATCCCGATTCCCCTCTCATGTTCCGTTACTCTTGTTTCAGATTTTGTTTCATAAATTGACTTTCGGGAAAGCGCCTATACCATCAATTGTGCATTCTGATACAGGAAGGGGGCATGCCGGAACCGCAAGCTCCCTTATGTAAAAAAAGGTGGGAACAATGGAAGATACCAGATTTTATACATTGCCGAAATTGCCGTACGAGTACACCGCTCTTGCACCCTATATCTCTGAAGAGCAGCTCAAGCTCCACCACCAGAAACATCACCAGGCCTATGTAAACGGAGCAAATGCAGTATTTGAAAAACTGGACAAAGCCCGCAGGGAAAATACCGATCCTGACATGAAGTCAACCCTCAAGGAAATGTCGTTCCATATTGGCGGTTTCAGGCTCCACAACCGGTTCTGGGAAAACCTGGCTCCCGCGGGCAAGGGAGGCGGGGGTGCCCCGACAGGAGGACTGGCCAAAGCGATCGACGGGGAATTTAAGAAATTTGACCGGTTCAAAAAAGAGTTTACCCAGGCCGCGGCAAGCGTCGAGGGCTCCGGGTGGGCTGCCCTGACCTATTGCTGGAAAACCGGCCGGCCGCTTGTCATGCAGATAGAAAAGCACAACGTGAACGTGACCCCCGGGTTCGATATCCTCATGGTCCTTGACGTATGGGAGCATGCCTACTACCTTGACTACAAGAATGACCGGGCAAAATTCATCGACGCATTCTGGAACATCGTAAACTGGGATGTTGTTGCACAACGGTTCGATAAGCTGAGGAAATGATCGTTAGCCGGCTTTTAAAAATGGAACCAGAAGGGAGAGTAAAAAATGCCGGAATTTGTCAACCCGTTCAGCCACAAATGGTCCCGGAACGCCAAAACTGACAGGGTAAGAACTGGTCCGGGCACTGCGCCCTGACCTGCCCCGGTGAGAGTACCTGCAACCGTGATAAAATAAAACTATGTGGATGATTATGAACCCGTTACCCCCATCATCAAAAATCGTGCTGAGGATCCTCGGTACGGAAGGCGCAATGACCCACAAGGATATTGTGAAAAAAACCCACTGCGCTCCAAGAACCGTACGGTACGCCCTGAAAAAGTTAAAAGAAAAAAATCTCCTTATCGAGAAAATGAACATGCAGGACATGCGCCAGATCATTTACCAGTACCGGCTGACTCCGCTGCAGGAACCTGGCAGGGCGGACCACTGTTAAGGAAGTTGTGACGTTATCTGACTAAACGAAGCGGTCAATGACATTGGTAGAAGGACATGCAGCAGATTACCAGCAGCAAAAAGTACCAGAACGGGATCAAAGTCTTCTGGGCCGATGCAGGAAAGAATGTCAATGATTTCTTCTCTTTTGAAGAACTCGTTGACCAGAAGATCAATGCACTGGATTTACTGAACAATCCGCGCATCTACATGATAAATGTGGCAGGCCACAAAATTGAATCGTCCGTAGCAAAATGCGGTTATTCAACGAAAACATGCGAGGATGAGATCGTCATCACACGCCTCTTCGATGCACCACGTGATCTCGTCTGGAGGGCCTGGACTGAACCTGAGTATGTTATGCAATGGTGGGGACCAAAAGACTATACGTCACCCTCATGCACGATCGATCTCCGCGTGGGCGGGACCTATCTCTTCTGCATGCGATCCCCTGAAGGCAAAGACTTCTGGAGTACCGGCATATACCGGGAAATTGAAAAACCCGGACGAATCGTCTGCACTGACAGTTTTGCGGATGAAAAGGGCAATGTCGTGCCGGCAACCTATTACGGCATGAGCCCGGACTTTCCCGCCGCGATGCTCTTGACATTGACCTTCGAAGTACAGGCAGGAAGGACACAGCTCACCCTGCGGCACGCCGGAATTCCCGCTGGTGAGATGCGTGATCTGACGAGGGCCGGCTGGAACGAATCCCTGGACAAGCTTGCGGGTGTCCTGGGACAGGCTGTATATAAAAAAAGAAGTGAGACCTAAAACAGACCCGGGGAAAACCGCCGAAATGCCCAGGGGATAATAGCATGGAAAAAGTCGGGGGCGGGCACCATTGACCACCGCCCTGTATGAGGTGAATCATTATGAAAGTCAGTATCGATCGTTCAAACTGCACCAGCTGTAGTACCTGCTGGGAGACATGCCCTGCATTCTTTGAGGAGAACCCGGACGATTCATTCAGCCAGGTTATTGAAAAATTCCGGTCAGCGGGAAATCCCGCAGAAGGCACTGCCCCGGAGGACCTGGACGCCTGCGTGACAGAGGCTGCAGATCTCTGTCCCGTGCAGATCATCAAAGTTGAGAATTCCTAAGTACCATACCACCGGTGTATTTGCGCAGGTTCATCGGACACTTTGCCGGCCCTGAACCCGTCTGGCATCGTTAATCCGACACCATTTCAAGAATTCGCCCGATATTATCAATTTTTTTATGCATCAGATCAACGGTCTCTCTTGAGTAACGCAATCTCCGTTTTAATGTCAGCCAGCTCATTTTTCCGGTCTGATATCGGTCCGGCCTGCTTTTCTATCCATTCCTTGATCTCCTGCGTGTCTCCCGGATTAATAATACCGGAAAGTTTTTGTGTCCATGCATCTCACTCCGCTACCTTCTCCAGGATATGTTCGATGTTGTCCAGTTTCTTCTCGATCCTTTCCATGTTCCCGTTCATGACCGCGAGTGCTTCGCCTGAATTTTCCCGTTCAGCCTTCTGTGCGACGAGCGTGTCCAGTTTTGCGAGCATTTGATCCAGGTACTTCTCGATCCAGGTCTTGATCCAGGTCACTGCCATGGAAATCAGGACGATAACAAGGATCACGAGAAACGCCTGTGTGAGGACCCAACCGAGTGACAGGAAGATCATGCCGAGCCCGTTGCTGGCCTGGTAGTCATCAGGACGGAGTACTGTCACCACAATAGCGATGAGAAAAAGCCCTGCGAACAATCCTGTTAATGCAATTACACTCTTTGTCAACCAATGAAATTCTCTGACTGTTTTGAAATCCATTTTAATCCTCTCCAAGTTCCCTGATGAGATCCAGGGTTACTGCCAGCTCAAAGGGCACCGCTTTGTAATACCGTTTCAGGTACGGAGGCTCTTTTGCAACGCAGTTGGTGCCGGTGACGAGTCCGGCCTTTTCAAACTGCTTTAAGTATATGTTCACAAGAGGCCGCGAGATCCCGACCTCTTCTGAGATCTCCCGCGCAAATTTCTCGTCGTGGGCGATCGATTTGAGAATGTTGAGCCTCTGCTCGTTGCCAAGAAAAACCAGGAGTTTTGCCAGTTCAGGGAGTGAAGACGGGCCCAGCATGCTTATGTGTTTAATTATTTTTACACATGATAAATATTGTCGGAGTGTGGCAGTACGATGAATACACGACAGCTCCCGGTCGATCCGATAAACCGGATACCAGCGAGGACTGGTCTCCCCGATCATGGGACCAGTGAGAGGGTTGTAGTTATTCAGTGAAGAGGTGCAGTGCAAAATGGGATGTACACGGGTGAAGTCATTTACGAACCGGTAACCACAACTGCCACAAATCCCCCGTCACTGGTCTGGATGATCGATTGCGGGGCTACCCATGGGGGCAGGTCAAGGGATCTGTCCCAGACAACCTCCCCTTTGGGGGAGAGCCTGACGAGATGCAGGTTACTGGTTGCGTGGGGAACCGTGGTAAATGCAGCCGACGCTGGGAATGGGTATGCTTCGAACAGATATCCTCCATCTGAAACCCGGGTAACCGGATCCACTGCAACCAGGGGTATCGTGACGGTAGCAGTCCCGTTCTTTCCAACGGTAACCTGTTCTGATTCCCTATACTGGATAAGATCTTTATCTTTTGTCCGGTCCGGGTAGGTATACACAACCTCAACCTCTCCACCCTGAATCTCGTACAGGGAGGTGATTGTTCCCATTTCATGGCTGCCGACAGTCCGGGTCCAGATCCATATGCCATTCGCACCGAGGTGGAAAAGTTCTCCATAGTTATAAGGCACTCCGCTCCGTTCTACGAAAAATCCGCCGTCAGCAACCTGGAGGATGGATGTCGAAGAATAGGGTTGATCCCATACCAGACTCCCGTTCCAGTCAAGTCCGATGGTATGACTCCCGGCAAGGGCGTATCCTCCATCGCGGACCGGGATTATGGAATTGATAGTGTATTCAATGGTCCGGTTCCAGACAGGACGACCGTTATTATCCACTTTGCAGACCTTTCCGGATTTCAGTGCAGCGATTAATCCACCTTCAGGTGCCCCGGCAATGGCGACCGCCTCATCAGAACTTGTATCCAGGATCCTGTCCCACACTATCCCCCCGGTCCCGTTCAGCCTGACAATTCTTGGATGAGGTGGTGACCGTGGACTATCTGCAATCCACCCGGCAAGGGCATACCCATTATCCACAGTTTCAATAACAGCTGTCGCATAGTCCTGTCTCCCGGTATCAATTTGTGTACTCCAGACATTCTGGCCTCCGGAATCATATTTACTCACCAGAATGTCAGTTTCTGCGAGACGTTCCCCACCAATACACCCGGTGGCTGCAATACACAAGCCGATTATGATGAATACGGTTATGGCGGTGAGTCCGGGTACAGGGGATTTCATAACTATCGATCATTGGGCACTACGATAACGTTAACGAAATTTGTTCGAGATTGAGGGGAATGAATGGCCGGCTCATCACTCATGGTTGTTTTGCCCGGTGTTCCTGGTATGGGGCGATGAGGGGAGGGTTAAGGACAAGGTAAAACAGCCTGCTGATTCTGGATAAAAACAAGGGATTTTTATTGCATAGACCTCAATTGAACCCGCTCATCCAGGTAATAAGCCACATACCGGTGAGAATAATCGATACCGCAAGGTAATTTTTTGTTCTCTGTGCTGCACAATACCCTGCAAGGCCGCAGGCTGTTGTAAGAACAGCGATAAAGGGAAGCGTACTGGACAGAGGGAGAAACACCCTATTACCCGGACGGAGCAGGATAAACCCGAAAATAAAGACGAGGGGGAGCGCAAGTACCCCGACAAGGAATGCACCCGTTCGATTCCCGGTGCGCCAGCCATAGATGATTGCAACTGCCGGGAAAAGGGAGAACAGGATACAGAAAGTGACGAGCATGAGGATCCATTCTGCAATATCCCAAGGTGATCCCCGCGGAGGCATCTTCGAAAAGGTATAATACCCGACTGCAAGGATGACCGCAGCAAGGGTAACCGGCAGGATCTGTTCCTTGATTCGGGCAAGCAGGGTCATACTCATTCAGCTCCCCTGAGCAAAGCTCTCACTGATGACATAGGATCATATCGGCAGGTTTCGGCAATCATATCCTTGAGAAATGGAGTCTGTGAGGTAAGGTTTGCCTCGGTTGTTGTTCCGTAATAGACTATATAATATTCATTATTTATTGCGTAATCACTCTCTGGTGGAAGCACTCCCACTCCTGGGATCGTCACGGTGAAAAAATAGCCCGATGTGTTGACGCTTTCATATCCCGTGGCTTTGATGTGGTCAGGAATTGTGGAGCGGTTTTGTGAATCAGGAATACCCGGGGCAGATTTCCCGGATCTCAGGATATGCTCAGTAAAATTGAGTTCAACGGATGAGATTTTTCCGTAAGTCTCCAAAAAACCAACCAGGTTTTTTTGCGATTCCAGAAATTTCCGTTTGTCATTGAAATACCATACTGCGATCATATACTGGCCGTTTGTCGTGAGATGCGTGTAATTTTCATAACGACAATAAGGCGAAAGTGTCGGGAATTGTGGTGCTGAAACATCACGGTGTCCGGCAAGGATGAGGTGTTCCTGAGTGGAGGGGGTCGAATCTGGCCCGGATGTTGTCCATACAATATCTTGCTGAGGAAGATACCATCCAGCTCTTACCTTGGGTGGGATCGGATCTGTCATTGCAGAAATAATGAATGCGGCAACTATGACACCGACAATCAGGACGATAATTCCAGCAATCAGGATTTTTTTCACGATCTTGCCTCAGGTTTTTTCAACCTGTTTCCGTTAAATCCCGTATATTCATGGTCTTTGGTTTTTGACACCCAAGAGGGTTGTGGTTATATAAAAAATTCTGTGAGATTTCACCTCCTGTGCAATTTTTCGCGTCAGGTTTATTGTGATGGGTAAAAACGGGGATGATCATAAGGAGCACCCTGAAAAGAACGTGACAGGAACATTGACCAGGGGAGAGGGGTGGATGAAGGGAAGTGTGAACAACAACAATTCAAGGAATAAAGGAAAATCCCGGTTGCACTTCTGAAGGAAACCTCAGGATTCCTGTTTTTGTCTGTCTGACCCCAAGGATTAATATCGGATCGAGGCATGGATGAACTGAGGGATTGACGTACCGTGGACCTGCGGGGAAAAACATTGGGGAGTTTGTACAGGCAGCATTATCCAGGCGATTATAGTAATCCTCGCGAACCTGTCCTTTTTTTTAATTATGAGCACATACCTGAACCGTGCGTTGTGAAGGAGAAACAGATCGATGAACGGTGATGCAGGAGAAGGAAAAACCCTGGTCAGCAACTTCTACCGTCTGCTGATCGTTTCTATGATTATTGTCCTGTTTGGCGGTATTGCGCTGACGATCTGGACTGCCCAGTATGAAGACAGCCGTTTACGCAATGATCTGCTCATAAAAAGCCGGCTTGTAAATGAGGGATTTACTCCTGATCAGGTGAAGGGATTGACCGGCTCTGAAGCCGACTTGTCCTCGCCAGGTTACATCGCCGTGAAAGAGGAGTTAATCAGGGTACGATCGGCAGATCCGTTTATCCGGTTCCTCTATTTCATGGGCCAGCGGCCGGACGGGGCTGTCATTTTTCTTGTCGACTCAGAACCCATGGAATCGGAGGATTACTCACCACCGGGGCAGGAATTTTCTGAAGTAACAAAAGAGCTGCTGGATGTATTTCTGGTTACCAGGGGGGAGATGACTGAAGGTCCGGTTTCCGATCGCTGGGGGACATGGGTCAGCAGCGTTATTCCGGTTATCGATCCTGCGACGGGCAATGTTATTGCAGTCTTTGGCATGGACATTGATGCCCAGGACTGGAACATGCATATTATCACAGCCTGCCTGCCGGTAGCCACCGGCACTCTTGTACTTCTTTTCATCCTGCTCGTTTTTTCGTATATCCATCAGCGCAATGAAGATGAGAAGCAGATCCTTGAAAAGTCTGAACACCGGCTCAATGATATCATCAATTTTCTTCCGGACGCAACTTTTGTCATTGACCTGGAGGGCAGGGTGATTAAATGGAACAAAGCAATGGAGGAGATGACCGGTGTCAGGGCAGGCGACATCCTGGGAAAAGGGAATTATGAGTACGCTCTCCCGTTTTACGGGATCAGAAGACCGATTTTGATCAACCTGGTGCGGGAACCGGATAGGGAGATTGCAAAAAAATATACCGTAGGCGTCCACGAGCAGGGAAATATGCTCATTACCGAGACTGAACTGCGCCGGCCTGATGGCTCCGTGGTAGTCCTTGGTGCAGTGGCTTCACTGCTCCGCGAAGTTGATGGTCGGGTGGTTGGGGCAATCGAGTCCATCAGGGATATCACCCGGCAGAAAAAAATTGAAAATGAACTGAAATCCAGCGAAGAGCGGTTCAGGCTTCTTGTGCAGAATATCAACGACGGTATCGTCGTCAACGATGTATCCCAAGAAAGCTCAGGGCCGATACTGGAAGTAAACGACCGTATTTGTGAGATCCTTGGATACACGTCGGAAGAATTGCTGCAGATGTCGATACAGGGTATCCTTGCGCCCGAACAGAAGTGGGTGAGAGCATTTCAGGAATTTCCGGGGCACCGCGTGCGTGATGCTGATGAGGTTTATAAAAGGCAGCATGCAATATTCGAAACTGAGCTCGTCAGAAAAGACCAGCAGCACATACCGGTCGAGATCAGCGCACGCTTTTTAGAACTCCAGGGAAGACCGACAGCCCTTGCAATTGTCCGGGACATCTCGGAAAGAAAGATGCTTGAAAAAGAGAAGGAATTCTATAACCAGGAAATACAGCGGTCCACAGCAGCTCTCAGGCAGACCAATGATAAGCTCAACCTGATGAACAGCATAACACGGCATGACATCCTCAACCAGCTCACGTTAATCCTTGGCTATACCGAGCTGATAAAGGCACAATTCCCGGATCCCCGGCTGCAGGAGTATATCGGGAAAGAGTTACGGGCAGCCCGGACTATCCAGGACCAGATCACGTTCACGAAAGAATACCAGGATATCGGGTCGCAGGCCCCAAAGTGGTTCAGTCTCAAAAATGTCATAGTATCAGCCGCAGCAGGACTTTCACTCTCTCCTGTTACGCTCTCTGTAGACGTTGACCGGTTTGAGATATATGCCGATCCTTTGCTTGAGAAGGTATTTTTTACGCTTCTCGAGAACACGATCCGTCATGGAAAAAAGGTGACTGATGTCGTGTTCTCCACCCGTAAGGAGGAAACCGGACTCGTGGTGATATATGAAGACAACGGAGAGGGGGTACTTGTGGGACATAAGGAGGATATATTCCAGCAAAAGTATTTCCAGCATACCGGATTCGGGTTGTACCTTTCACGGATTATCCTGAGTATTACCGGAATATCGATCAGGGAAACCGGTGAACCGGGAAAGGGCGCCCGGTTCGAGATCCTGGTGCCAAAGGACGCATACCGGGTTGATGGCACCCTGTGATGAAACCCGATCCGAAAATTCTTTCGGGTAATTATCCGGTTGTTACGGGAACCGGAACGTACCAAAAAAGGCGGCAGCAGGAAATCACCGATATATTTAGATAGCAAAAAAAGAGTTCTCATTATGAAACAGCTCATCCTTCCTGGCATTTTCATCATCTTTGCAATTTTTACCCTTAGCACCGGATGTACTGAGCCGCCGGTAAAAGACCCGACGGTCTCCGTGAGTGATATTGGATTATCGGATGTTACCTTGCAGACAATGACCGTGAATGCAACGGTTGTTATCTTCAATCCCAATCCGTTCGGGGCGAGACTCAATAAAGTGGCTTTTGATGTCTATTACCCTGATGACATCCCCACCTACCTGGGTCATGGAGAACAGACCAACATCGATGTGGTAAGCAGCGGCAATACAACGGTCATCGTACCGGTAACCATCAGAAATATCCAGGCGATTAAAGCAGTATCAACGCTGGTCCGCAAAGGATCTATCACTATCAACGTCAATGGTTCCGCCTTTATTGATGTCAAGGTGACATCGTTTGAAAAGCCGTTTGAGCAGAGCAGGCAGTTCAAGGCCAGTGATTTCGAATCCCTGGTTCCGGTGACCTCGGTCAACATCACGGAAAAGGTGCAGCAACTCGGGGGATTGCTGGACATAGTAGCGGGATAGTGAGATCCTCCTTGTTACTATCAGCCGGGTATCGCAGGATGAGTAATCAAGGGGATGTGACCATGGAGCGAATAAATGACACACAGAAGGACGGGTATGGGGGTGTGTTGTCCGTTATGCGGGCATCCGGACGCCCACTACCTGAAGGAAAAAGACATCTGGGTCTGTAATCACTGTCAATATACCTGGTATACCATCGAACACTGTACCAATCGCCGTCACTTGAGAGATTAGCACTGTTTTGCCCGGATTATCCCGATATACAGCAGTTCCGGAACGCTAAAAAAACCAGGAAGAACAGGACGATACCGACCCGGGTATACACACTAAAAAAAGCCCGGCCTGTGTCATAGACAGAATTCATGCCAATACATTGAGCAGCATCTCGTACCAAAAATATTCCCCGGTAAAATGCTTTCCGCGTCCATGCAGATTCTCCACGGATTCGCATTCCGGCTGTGTTTATCTATCATGAAAAAAGGGGTTCAGGTAATTACAATACAGCCGCATTGAAGGTATCGCACGAGTTTGTATCTCCACTTACAAAACCAGCGTTAAACCATTTCGCCCGTTGTGCGGATGTGCCGTGCGTGAACGAATCCGGCACAACGTAGCCCTGGGATTGTTTTTGCAGGGCATCGTCACCGATCTTCGCGGCAGCATTCATGGCTTCATCGATATCACCGGCTTCGATCATCTGGCGTTGCTTATCAGCGTGATTCGCCCATAAACCCGCATAACAATCTGCCTGTAATTCCAGCATCACCGAATATTTGTTGGCCGTGACCGTATCGCTCTGGCTCTGGAGTCTCTGGACCTCTCCTGAAGTCCCTACGAGGTTCTGAACATGGTGACCCACTTCGTGGGCTATGACATATGCCTGGGCAAAATCACCCGGAGCTCCCAACTGGTTTTTCAGCTCATCATAAAAATCCAGGTCAATATACACTTTCTCGTCACCCGGACAATAAAAAGGCCCCATGGCCGCCTGGGCAAATCCACAGGCTGAATCCACGCTACCTTTGAACAGGACTAATTTGGGTTGCCGGTAGACCTGACCATTTTGCTGGAATATGGACTGCCACGTATCTTCGGTATCAGCAAGAACAACGGATACAAAATCGGCCGACTCATTCTCAGCCGCGGTCAACACTACAGGAGTGCTGTCTCCCGTACCGCTTTGTGTGGCGATCGCACTGATAAGTGAAATCGGATCAGCACCGGTCAGCAGGCCGATAACAAGAATAGCAAGGATCCCGATACCGCCACCGACTGCTCCCTGCTTTACACCAAATCCCCGTTGGTCTTCGACATTATCACTCCGTCTTGCGTCTCTCCATTTCATGGTTAAATCCTCCCCCTCACTGATCGTTATGTGAATCGCTGGAATATTATGCTATCTCTTTTATGTATTTTTGGGGTTATTGGATGCGGGATTGCCCGGGAGAGTGTGGGGAATGTGTCTCCTGGTCACGGGGGTAAAATCTTCCTCCAGCAACAGATATTGTTCGAACCCAGGGGTAAACCCGGAAGTCTGGAATCTTCATTTGTTCCCGGTTTGTTGTTCATCCTCTCGACAGGAACATATCCCTTATTTCGCATTGAACTGAGGGGTTTTCCTCGTTCACAGGGGTAGGGAATACCTCCGGTTTCTTTGCACCATGCCTGCCACTTTGACGCGTTATCGACCATAATTCCGTCTTTGTTCGGCTCTTTTGCCGGGGGTGGGGGGTAGTTTGAGGATACAGTACTGCTCGTACCGGTTGCGGTTTTTATACCACTTGCCGGTGGTGGTTGTTTTGGGGTGCCGGTAACCGGGGGTACAGGTTCACGCTGTGGGTTTCCTGGTGTCATACAATCACGGCAATATACATCTCTTCTTAATTAAATCTGATGATCAAAAACCTGGATAATGAAGCCGGGGCCTGCAGGGTCCTGTTATTCCCGTGAGCGGATGACAACCACCGGCCTTGTCGAGTTCATGGCCACGTCCTGCACCGTGCTACCGAGCAGGAAATCATGAAGACAGCCTTTTCCAAATGAGCTGATCCAGATGACCGATACGTCCTGCTCTTCCGCAGTCCTTACAATCTCGCCGGCCGGATCTCCTGTCGTTACGATAGCCCTGCACGGGATGTCCTGTGCCGCAAGGCTGTCGCGGACTGCGTCGATCCAGGCTTTGGCTGCCTGTACTGATTCCCGGGCATCACTGGATGGCCCGGCCTCCTCAACGACATGGAGGAGGATGAGTTCTCCTACTCCCTGCATCGTGCCGGCAAGGGCTGTTGCATGTTCAGAGAACCGGGAGAAATCTATCGGGCAGAGGATTCGGGAGAAGAGCAGGGGACAGAACTTTTCATACGTTTTGCCGGTCAGGGTCTCGATGATCTTATGGCGCATGATCAGGACATTGGTATTGCTGATGCGGCACAGGACAGTCGAGGGTACACTGCCAAGGAGCACCCCCATTTTTACACTCTGTCCGCGTGCGCTGATAACGATCAGGTCAGCACCGCTTTTCTCCGCGCTTGTCAGTATCCCTTCAGCAATATCGGGCGCTATCGTTGTTTCCAGCGTTACCCTGATGTCCGGGTTGTGTGATGTAAGGTAGCGTTGCGCCTCATCGAGGGTCTTTTCAGCGGTCTCTTTTGCCAGCGTATCAACGACCTGTGCCCCCATCGGGTACGTAGTCTCTTTGATGACGTGGAGCAGGATGACATCCCGGACCTGGGGAATACCGGCAATACAATCGAGCATAATCTCTGCACGTTCTGAAAAATCTGTAGGAAAAAGCACTTTTTCAAACATAATTCACCCCGGCGGCAGTATGTTTAAGGCCCGGCAGCGGGCACCATGAAACATAAAAACCCTCCCTTCAAACAATACATACGGTCTGCGATATTTAAGGGTATCTGGTGGGACTGCAGAGCCCGGAGGATATAAAAGGCGATTGAGGAAGGGTTGACGATCATGCAGATGCCTGGCGCCAATATGCCGTGGCTGCGGAAAGATCAACAATTGTTTTTTTAGATATCCACGGCCGGTCATCGGCTGCCACGATGATCCCGATTATAAAGTAAATCGGGGTAATGGGGGCAAAGTCTGCAGGAAAGCCCGCAAATGCCAATTTCGGGATATTTTATGTTCATTGTTATCCCTTTTACCCTGGTATCCCCAGTATTTTTTAATAATAATGGATCATGGGGCGGCTGATAGTAAGAATTATTCTCAGGAAATGAAGTATGCATTTTCATCTGGCGGGTACACCCCGACACATGTTGGCGGTGTACAAGGTGTGCTATTGGGAGGCAAAAAAGGGGTGTCGCAGGTTTTTAAAAATGGCAAGGTAACAAGAAGGGCTGGTTAAGAGCACTAAATCAGGAAAAGGACAAAAAAAGCAGTTCAGGCACAACTATTTCGGGATTGGTCGTCTCAATTCTGACCATACCAGATAAAAAAAATACCTTGCCGTGTCCCGGTAATAATCTCACAGAGTACACATCAGTACAGGAAAGAGCCCCAAAAGGGCCTCAACTTGAACGCTTGTCGGCCCCGGTTGCATTGTCTTCTTCATCCGGAGATCGTTCGCCGTTTGGATTTCCGGACTCAAACACAGCCGGCACATCGCCACGCGAAATAATGGCCGTCCGCATCTGACTATCCGCTCAACCCAAAGGTTTTTAGAGTCAGGGCGCTACGGACTCATCGGTGGTGATCGTGTTCGGCTCCGCGGTACAGCGTCTTTTTCGTTTATACCCCTGCGCCGTGACACCAGGTATAAACCCGCTGTGCCGGGTTGCATCCTCATATATACCCCTCTGAGGCAATTAGCACTGTAATGCGCTAATACTATTTATAATTTTCTTACAAAAATCAGGATCAGTTGTAGATTGGGTATGTCAAAAAAGCAGCCAGGAAAAAAAATCCTCAAAACATCAGGTCATCGTTCCGGCAATACAAATTTTTATTACTACCCTGCGTGATAGGGTTCACACATGACCCTCTATATAATGCTCGGGAACCTGAAGAGTACTGCGTTTGAAAAATTCGACACCCTTGAAGAACGGGACAGGAAAGCAAAAAAGGTTATCGAATCGCTGGGGGGAAAAATGATCTCCCTGTTTTACACGTTTGGGCGGTATGACTTTGTGGTGCTACTTGATATGCCGGAAAAGGAGAACCTGGTGAAGTTCCTTTCGATTGTCGCGAAGTTTGGGACTGTCCGGACCGAGACTTTGGAAACCATCCCTCCCGACATGATCTATAAGATCGCAAAAGAGATCTGAAGGTAGAGTTCAGAGCGGACCCGGGGAACAGTGTGTTCTTTGGAGTCCGGTTCCTTACTTTTCAGGGCATCTCCTGGTAACCCCCGCACCCTGCGCCCGGGTCATATCAGGATATTTCGTTTTTTTATTGGGTGGCGGGCACTGATTTTAAGGTAAGGAAAATACCGACGCAAACGTAATTCATGCGCACGATACACTGATTTTGCTGCATAACCGGCTTTTTTACCGTAAACGATACATCACGTACCATGACAGAGTACGGACCGGATGCCTATCTTTTTCGGGGAATCCCTGCACTTCCCGGTGACGACCGGGGGGGTTTGATATAGCCCATGCAATACCCAAGCGTTTCGGCATACGCGGTGCGGTCGTTTGACAAAAAAACGCCCTCCGGTTCTGTGTATCCCTGGTCATGCGTCAGGAACTATTCACGGAGATCCCCGGACACGAACATTTTCCTATCTTTTTAATCCATCTTCAACGTCTGTTCAGAGTGTTCATGATACCATAAGAAGTCAGTTCCCGTAGATACTCGCAAATGGGAGAGCCAGACAGTCCTCATGGCTTTCTCATCAAACTGCTTTTTATTTTGTTGCTACCAGAACTTTGAACCATTCAAACTCTTTCACCGGGCTGACTTCCACGTTCTTAAACCCGGCATTCCTGCACAGTTCTGCCCATTGACTAAATCCTATGCAGTATTCACCATCGTTGAGGATATGCTTCTTTCCATTGTCATACATCCTTTCAAATGCCGGTATGCCTCCCTCTTTCATTGCGAGGGCAAATTCCTTTGTGAGGTAATTCAAAATCCTGACTAATCGTTGGGGGTCATCCGGTTTTCCCGTTGTATCCATATCGATTTCCCCGATAACGAATCTTCCCCCATCTCTCAAATAGTCATAAATATTCTGAATAACGGGTTCTTTCAGTTTCACATGGTGCAGGGCAACTGTCGCTGCTATGATATCAAACTGGTTGGATGTGAAATCCATATCCTCCGCTGATTTTTGTGCACAATGAATTTTTGCGGCCAGGTTGCACTTTTCAATTTTTTCTTTAAAAATCTTAAGCATCCGGGCTGAGCTGTCAATTGCCGTGATTGTGCAATCCGTTTTATTCAGGAATTTCAGTGACAGCAGTCCTGTTCCACAACCAATATCAAGAACCTGGTCATTGCTTTTTATTCCCGATAGCTGAACAACCAAATCAAGCAGTGCATGGTGTCTCTTTACTTTTCCAAGAGTGTTGTCGTATTCGTTCGCCCACTCCTGGAACCAAGCACGATTATCCCTGGTGACTTGTTTCATCGTTTTTCCCTTTATGGTATTGATATGGTATTTTGTGGTGTGGGGATTTTATCACTTCCTTTCTTTACGATGACCATGTTCCCCTGCAAGCGATAGCGCCAAAGGGTAAGAAGCCGGAATCATGGTCTGATGCCGGCATGATCTGGTCTTTTAGGCCGGATGGTGTGAATCTGACGCAAAGGAGAACGGTCAGTGCACGCAAAACCTCCCAACCAAAAAAAAGAGGATGTATTACCGGTGCCGGGTGACTTCGACAATCGGAAAATTGATCCTGATCGATTTGTAAATATCCACGGTCTCTTTCTGGAATGCCTGGACTGCCAGAGGTTTGTTCGGGACCCTGAACGCGAAGATATACATGCCGTTTTCTGTGGACGTAAAGATGTAGGTCCCTTTTACCGCTGCGGTCTGGAAATCCAGCTCATAGGATTTGTAACCGGATATCATTATGGTGTAACTGTGGGCCTCTATCTGTGTCGGAACACCGTAGGTCTTTCCAACGGCAAGGGTCGCGTTGTTGAAATACTTCTCAAAGTCCGCTCCGGGGTTCTGATCGATATCAACGCTCAGGGAAATGTAGGATGCCTTGTCACCCGGAATGGCATAGGGAGAGTAGAAATTCGCGATATTCACCGTTGTAGTACCATAGTCCCTGACCCCGCTTGTCAGGACATCCTGCCTCGTCCAGTCAGCCGGGACCGAGATGGTTACCCCGTAAGGAAGGGATGGACTCATAATCGTACTGACCGGAACAGAGGTAGTGACCAGAGCAGGTGTACTGGCCGGAGCGGATGTACTGGCCGGAGCAGGCGTGCTCTGTCCGGGATTTGTCGTACACCCGGTGAACAGCACGGAGACTGCAACAAGTATGACGACTACCAGGTTGATGCAGGGATAACCAGAAAACGTTTTCATAGGAGCTCTCTCCTATGCCTGCTTATAGCCGTAAGGGATTAAATGTGTTGTGATGAGTTGCACGAATTATCAAATGAGGTGAGATTTTGTCGGAAGGAGCCCTGATAGCGGGATACGGGGGTGACCGTCGGTATTGTGGGCATGCCAGGGCCGGTATACGCACTATGCAGGGAATTTATCGAGTTTTGCAATGACGTTTCCGATACAATTCTCGAAATCATCGTCTGAACAATCGATCGTTATATCGGAATACTTTTCATACAGCGGGACCCTCTGGTTGTACATATCCCAAAGACTCTGGCCCGCAACCAGAACAATTCCCCGTGTCGTGATATTATTGAGTCTCCGGACCATTTCCTCAAAGGAGATCTTCAGGTAGATGATCACGCCATCTTTTTTGAGGTGTTCCATTGCTTTCTCACTGAACACAACACTGCCCCCCGTGGCAACAACTGCATGCTGAGTGTGAAGCGACAGTATCGTTTTTTCCTCGGTTTTCAGGAAAGCATCGGTCCCTTCCTCATCAATAATTTCCTGCAGGAGCCGTCCGGTATGTTCCTGTGCCATGATATCTGTATCGGTAAAATTCCGTCCCAGGGTTTTTGCAAGGATTACCCCAAGGGTGCTCTTCCCTGCACCCGGCATGCCGATAATGACGATGTTTTTCCTGGTGTTGTGCATTCTTACGTACTTCATTTCAACCGTTGATTGATAACAGTATTTCTCTTTTGGGCATCAGGCGATCTCCTTTGATATCAACAGTCCCGGGACACGTTCACCCGCCCTGCCTTTGCATTATCTGGACCAGGCAAGGTCTGATTCTCATATCTCCACAATCTCGGCCGATCGCTTCACCGTATCGACAAGCGCCACGGTGCTCCTGCCGGTCAGGTGCCCGTACACCTCACCGGGGTTTACGATCAACAGGGTCCCGTCCTTCCTGACCTCCGGCCGGTGGGTGTGCCCATACACTACCAGATCGAGAGAGCCGCAAGCGGTAAGCGTTCCCAGCAGTTCCCGGTCATCACCGTGCAGGAGCGCAATCCTCATCCCTCCTGCATCGATCCGGGCAAATGTTCCTTTAATCATCATGGAAGGGAGCCCTGCAGATTTCCTCTCAAGAAGGCGCCGGTCACCGTCATTGTTCCCGAACACTCCCGTCAGGGGCGCCGTAAGTTCTTTCAGGGTATCGATCATGAAGGGGGATATGAAATCCCCCGCGTGCAGTACCTGTTCAACACCCTCGCGGTTGAACCTTGATACGGCTTTTTTTGTCAGCACAATATCATCGTGAGTATCAGACATAACGCCAATCAGCATTCCATCCACCACGATTCCTTCGTCCGGCAGCCTGATAATTATTTCCGGCACCACACTATGCAGCAGTCCTGGTTTGCCAGGTACCATGATTGTACCACGATGACTGTACTGCCCCGGTACCGCGTTCCATGATTACACGTTGTCTTTTTCTCTTCTAAAAATCGCGATGGATCTTTTTATTCGCGTACTGTTGGTGAAAAAACATTTTTTATGTCAGAAAATATACAAAAACACACGGGAGACCGGCAAGGGGAAGAAATGACAGATGAACCGGGGCAATCTGAAGCTGATATAAAAACATTGAAAGACTTTTTACAAAGGACACTGGGGGATGTTGCATCAGAAAGAGGCCTTATTATTGCTGGTATACTGGCCTTATACGAAGATATCCGGGATGATATTACCCCTCCGCCTGACGTTCAGATTGCCTTTCGCCGCATTAAGGCTGACGCGACATACTTTTTTGAAGGGGAAAAACCATGACCCCGGTTTCCAGCAGGTGAGGAAATTAACAACGCATTATAAAAAGAGGGATTTGCGCCTAAAACGACACTGGACCCGACGCGATGTACCCCTTACTTCCCCTCCCACCCTGTGTCATGGACTGTTCCCTCCGACAGAATCTCGATCTCAAAGACTAGGGCTGCATTGCTCAGCCTGATGAAGGAGAGAGAGGTTGTCCGGGCAAAAGCGTGCTCCCCGCATACTTATACCGGGGACCCTTTCCTCCCGATACTGATGCCGGACCCATGCAAGGTCACGTGATCTCCTTTCATGGTCGTCATGATTTCATTCCCGACTTTCAAAAACTAAAAAAACACACGTGGTCCTGTTCGTTTTCCTGTATCTCCTATCCCACGATCCAAAAAGAAAGGGGAGGGATCAGGACCCGGCGACCGGCAGAGGAGTCACCACGGAAGATGCGATGAAGAAAAATGATGCCAGCAGGACGAGAAGGAGCAGCGGGATAATCACGGCAATGATGACTGCTCCCAGCGCACGGCCGGTAGTGATCCCGTGGAGTTCGCGAACACCCAGGACAGAAAGGACCAGGGACCAGATCCCGGCAAGGATCCCGACCAGGGGGATCCACCCCAGCAGGAGGGCCGGGGTTTCTCCGAATGCCAGTGCCTTGAGGGTCTCCCGGTAGCCTTTCCTGCCGCCGAACAGGTACACCCAGAGATGTAACCAGGCTGCCCCGATGAAGAGGAGGACCAGGGAAACGATGACCATCTGGACTGCAATAACAACAATCCCGAATCCTGTAATCGTTCCGATGCCAAAACTTTTTAAAAAACTGTAATTCGCTGAAATCGATGAGCCTGAAAACAGTAGTATCAGAACGGAAAGGACGGTGTTGATAAGCACCAGGACGAGGAAATACACAAGGGTGTCACGGTAGTCGGTATCCATTACATTCCGGAACGTTTCTACCGGCGACAGTACAAACCCTTTTATCAGCTCAGCATATTCCATACGGATTGAGTCGCCCGGCCGGGATTTAAAGATATTTCAACAGGGCGGCAGGTTTTTCATCAAGAGAGGGGGGACTGTTTTTTCATCACTGGCGTATCCGGTCAGATCGATATTTAAGAGACCGTAACGTTAACCCGGAGGAACAGGACGAAAAAGGAGATGGGATTGGGAGGGAAGAGGCACCCCCATTCAGCATTGCAGTAATACCGGGATGAAAATTCGTGGATTTCGGGAGGCACGGTGAAAAGCCGATGAGCGTACGATGAAAATTCATACCGGGTCAGACGATTAATCTCGCAATTGTCGCGACACCCAGGATTATTGTTACCACGGCGATTGCTCTTCGTAATGATTTCCCGTCGGATTTTTTTATAATGAACGCAGCGACAGGCGCCGAAACTCCTACGCCAACAGAAAGCGAGAGGGTCAGATCCCAGTTCACGGCAGATCCATAGACGACGAATGTGACGAAGCCAACGAGACTGATGAAGAGTTCAGAGAAGCTCTGGACGGAAACTGCCTCCTTCTCGCTGATCTTCATGTACAACAGGCCGGAGGTGATTATCGGGCCAAAGCCGCTGCCACTTATCCCTTTATTGAAACTGCCAAAAAGGCCAAGAAGCGCAATCTTTGCCCAGCTGAAGTCAATGACCAGGGATTTGTTCAGGAAGAGAAACAGCCCCGTGCCCGTTATCAGGGTACCTATGTAGAGCCCGAGGTAAAAGTTTGAGATCTCCGTGTTTAAGGTGGCCCCGGCGATGCTGCCTGCAATGCCTACTGCTCCGATAAGGATCACAATCTTAAAGAGATGGCCGCCGAATGTGAAGTCGGCATTTTTTAAGCGGTGGTTGAAGAAGCTGCTCAGGATATTGCCGATGAGACTGCTGAGCAGGAGCGCCGGCACGATCTCCTTTGGCGTGTAGCCTGAAAAGAGCAGGATGGGCGTCATCGTCAACCCGAAGCCCATACCGAAGATTATATCGACGACAGCTGTCAGGAATGCGAGTATCAGCAGCAGGGGATCGATAACCATCGATTTACACTCATGGCATAGGTATTCCGGTTTTTAATCGTATTCGCCATAACTCTTAATTCCCGTCTCTGATGAATCTGCCCCTGAGGTAAGCACCGAGGAACATGAACGCAAGGCCAACAATAATGGGCCAGTTTCCTGTGCCGAGGCTTGCAACTGCCGAGCCGGGGCACTGGCCTGATATTCCCCACCCTGTTCCGAATATTGCTGCACCGATCAGCGTGTTTCTTGTCAATACGCTGACCCGGGGCCTGAAGGCTCCCCCGAGTGCAGGGGCTTTCATGAATTTCGGCACGACATTAATCGCAAAGAAGGTGACTACCGCCGCACCGCCCATGACGAAAATGAGGCCGAGATCATCCAGCCTGAGGAAACTGAGGACAATCTCCGGCCGGGTCATACCACTCCAGGCGAGGCCCAAACCAAAGAGGATGCCTCCCCCGTAGACCGCGATGTTCCTGGCGTTCATTACAGGACCCCCATGAATTCGAGGAGGTGGGCTGTTATGATGCCGAACCCCAGGAAGGTAATGACAGCATAGAGGGATGTGGTTGAGAGGGACGCAATGCCGCTTATGCCATGACCGGAGGTGCAGCCATTCGACAGCCGTGTGCCGAAACCAACGAGAAGCCCGCCCAGCGCCAGCCTCCAGGGGTCGACACCGGTTACAAACATGCCGGAAGGTGACAGGGTGAAGGTGTAGAGTACGGCGCCTGATATCAGGCCGAGGCACAGCGCAAGCCGCCAGTCGCGCTCGCTGATGTTTCTCTTTTCCTGGAAGTGCGGAAGCTGTGAGAACCATGAGAGTGTCGTAGTGAAGAAGCTGCTCTGCGTTGCGTGCAGCCCGGTCAGGATGTAGATGATACTGACGCCAAGGCCGATGATGATCCCACCGATCAGGTAGGGCTCTATACCGAGGGGAAACATGTGTTCAGCTTGGTACCGGAAATAATAAACTTTGAGTTTAGTCTTTCACCAGCGGGTACCCAAGCTTCTTCCAGGAGTCGATGCCCCCGAGGAGGTTATATACTCTCGTCCTGCCCGCATTCAGGAGGATACTCGCAGCGAAGCTGGAGCGTGTCCCGGTCTTGCACTGGAGCACCACGGGTTTTCCCCCGGGGATCTCGCCCACCCTCTCCGGGAGCCTGCCAAGATAGATGTGGGTCGCTCCCTCGATATGCCCTTCATCCCACTCGCTGTACCTGCGAACGTCGACGATTACCGGCGGTTCTTCCGAGCTGATGAGCGTAGTGAGCTGTTGGCATGTCAGCAGATGCACCCGGGAGAGCGGGTTTCCCCCCTTATACCACGCCTCTATCCCGCCTTCGAGGTAGCCGCTGAAGGAGGTGTATCCCATCCGGTAAAGGTTCCTGACAGCGAAGTCAAGCGCACGGGGGTCATCGACGACGAGGAGCACCTCTTTTTCAACAGGAGCGACCCAGCCGGCGTTTGACAGTCTCGATGGCGGGAGACTGAAGGAGCCTTCAATGTGTGCTCCTCCGAACGCAGGCGGGGCCCGGGTGTCTATGATGGGAATGCCTCCTGCAGCTGCCGCCCTGAAAGCGTCGGGTTTGAGCGCGGGGGGTGCAGGCAGGTGTGACGGAATTGGCGGGCCCTCGAGGTTGTACCGTTCCATGACGCTGAAATAGGGTGGCGTCTCGTGCTTCTCACCGACCTTTCGCGTAACGAACTCGTCACGGGTAAGCT
Organism: Methanoregula sp. UBA247; assembly: GCA_002495055.1. Lineage (GTDB taxonomy): Archaea > Halobacteriota > Methanomicrobia > Methanomicrobiales > Methanospirillaceae > Methanoregula. The sequence goes on from DADR01000018.1 coordinate 75,774, forward strand.
TCAGCAGAGGGTTCATTGCCCTCTCGGCACCGATGGTGCTGATCTCGCGTTCGGCTATCGTGCCGCCGCAGACCGAGCCATAGCCGTGGGCGGGCAGGACCACCACGCCGTCACCAAGGGTGAGCAGTTTCCCGTGAAGACTGTCGTAGAGTTTCCCGGCCATCATCGCTGTTTTGTCGGGGCCGAGGAAATCCGTCCTGCCCACGTCACCGACAAAGAGCGTGTCTCCGGTAAAGACCATCACGGGATCGTCCCCGCTCTCCCTGTCGTAGAGGACATAGCATGTGCTGTCCGGGGAATGCCCCGGGGTGTGCAGGGCGACGAGCTTCAATGCCCCGATACTGAACTCCTCGCCATCGCGGAGCGTCTCCCCGTAGGTCCAGGGGAGATTCGGACCATGGTGTATCCTGGCACCGGTGATCCGGGAGAGTTCACAAGAGCCGACGACATAGTCCTCGTTCCGGTGAGTCTCGAAGATCTCCCGGATCCTGATCCCATGGTCCTGCGCGATCCCGCTGTAGACATCGCAGTCTCTCCTTGGGTCGACAACAAACGCCTCTCCCTTTGAGCCGATTATGTAGCTCAAATGAGAAACTATCTCCGATCTCACGGTTAGAAACAGCATCGTGATAGTCCCTTGGGGCTCTTTTTCTTTAAACTTTGCCAGACTTTGTGCTTCCGGATGTGCCTGCAGGAAAACCACGGGTGGAACTGACGAGGGTCAGAAAGAGAAGCACATGGATAAAGATGCGGTCCCCGGTGCCTCCGGCACAGCGTAACCGGGAAGCCATCAGGAACCACCAGTCCCTTGAGTATCCTCCGATATTATGGGAGATGCATCCGCGGATAAACCCCCTTGTCAGCCTGACCCTGCCCGCTGGTATGCAGTATAGCCGCCACCAAGGTTATAGATGCGGCCAAATCCGTGCCTCTTTAAGATGCTGACCGCAATACTCGCCCGCTGTCCTCCCCGGCACATGATAATATACTGTTGTGCAGGGTCCAGTTCGGTATGCCGTGTCCGGAGATCATGCCAGGGAATGTGTATCGACCCCTCTGCATGGCCATCCTGCCACTCCTCCCGTGACCGGACATCGATTAAGACCGCCTGGCCTGATCGGATCAGGGCATGCGCCTCCTCGGGGGAAATGACCGGGACACGGCTGATCGGCAGCGCAGCTGTACCCCAGACGAGCATCCCTCCTTCGATATACCCCGTGACGCGGTCAAACCCGACCCGGTGTAGCTGGAGTGCCGCCTCTTCGGCCTGCCTCCGGTCCTCGACAACAAGGAGGAGATCCTTACCGGGGGGAAGGATCCAGCCCGCCTGCGTGGCAAAGTTTCCCGAGAGATCGATATGCCATGCTCCGGGGATATGCATACCCGAGAACGCCAGGTAACTCCTGACATCGAGAAAGATTGCATCATCAGTCTGGATCCGGCCGGCAAGGGACTTCGGCTCGATCGGCACTGGCTGGATGAGTTCACGCATCAGTGCGGGGCCTGCCCTGTTGGTCTCAGAACAGCGGGTGAAGTGATCCGGGGCGGCTGGCATATCGGATGTGAGTGCCCTGATGAACTCCCCGCGGTTCGTGATCCGGAGGGCATAGTTGTACTTCTTCTCATACCCGATGGTGCTGGTCCTCTTTGCTGCCATCGCCCGTCCGCAGAGTGATCCCATACCGTGGGCGGGATAGACCTCACACTCGTCCGGGAGGGTCATAATCTTTGTATGCAGGTTGTCATAGAGGGATGATGCAAGCTCTTCTGCTCTCCCGGCAAAGAGGTCAGGCCGCCCGACGTCTCCGACAAAAAGTGTGTCTCCGGAAAAAAGGGCAACCGGTGTATGGCCTCTTGAAGTGTCAGTGGCAACAAAACAGATATGCTCGGGGGTATGACCAGCTGTTTCGATGACGGAGAGACGGATGTCTTCAAGAAGTACCTCATCGTCTTCAGAGAGGGGGATATGGGAAAATGCGCAGTTCGCGGACCGGGACGCATAGATCCCTGCACCAGTGGCGTCGGCCAGGTCGAGGTGCCCGGATATGAAGTCCGCGTGCAGGTGTGTTTCCAGGATATGGGTAATCCGGAGTCCCATCTCCCGTGCGGCGGTGATGTACCGTCCGGCATCGCGTTCCGGATCAATGACCGCACATGTCCTGTTACCAGCGAGGATGTAGGAGCTGTGAGCAAGACCGGGTATGAAAAACTGCTGAATGATCATGGGGTTTCATCCTTTTATCTGATGAGGAGGTAAATGAGCATTACGGCTATTATGATAAAGATCACGGTCATGATGCTCCCCGCTTTCAGGTAGTCTTTTGGGGTATATCCTCCAGGCCCCATAAGAAGGGCATTCACCTGGTGGGTCGGGAGGATGAAGGAGTTTGAAGCGCAGACCGCGACAAGGAGAGCCAACGCACGGGGGTCTGTCCCGGTCCCGGTACCAAGGAGGATCACCAGCGGGACGAGAAGGACCGTTGCCGCGACATTGGAGATAATGAGAGAGAGGACGGTTGCAAGTACGGCAACGGCTCCCATGATGAGGAGCGGGTGGGACCCGGCAAGAACTTCGATAAGGGACGTGGCGAGAACCGCGGCCGCTCCGCTCTTTTCCAGTGCGATCCCGAGTGGGATCAGGCCGGCAATGAGGGTTATCGTCTTCCAGTCGATTGCCCGGTATATCTCATCGAGGGAAAGGATCCCGAAGAGAACAGACCCGGCTGCCCCCGTGAGGAGGGCAAGGGAGAGCGGAACGCCCGTGATAGTCAGACCAAGGGCTGCAGCAAAGATCATGATCGCCAGGTATCCCTTACCATGCCGTAACCTGTCCTCTTCGGGATGCGTCAGCAGGACAATGTCCTGGTGCCCGGCAAAGTGCCGCAGGGTGTCCCAGGATCCAAAGGCAACGATGATATCACCTGCTGCAAGCGGTTTGTCGGAAATGCCGGCACGGGTTTCAGTCTCCCCGTGCTGGTGGACGATCGGTTCGATCGAGAATGTCTGGCGGAACATGATCTCCCGGGGTGTCTTCCCGATGATCGATGCCCTCGGCCGGACAACCAGCTCTGCAAATCCGTACTCTTCGTCATCCAGGATTCCCTCTAACCTGCCCCGTTCTCCGGAGGGGATGCAGCCGGATTCGCTGATGAACTGTATGAATCCCTCCCTTGACCCAAGGAATGCAAGCTCCGTACCGGGCCCGAAGCGGGTAGACCGCGTGGGCGCGACCGTGATTTCTTTGTTGGTATACATGGCGAGAAGATCGAGGCCGTAGCGCGTCCTGAAGGGTATATCCTCCCGGGTCTTTCCCACCAGCGGCGATGAGGGGGGGATACTGCAGGTCCTGACCGGGTGATTAAGCCCCCAGATCTCCGCGATGGAAGGCCTGTAGGGTGTCCCTTCTTTTTTCGGGAGGATGCGGTCTCCGGCCAGCGCAAAGAGGGCAATGCCGGCAATGAGGAGGGTGACCCCAATGGGGGTGACAGCAAAGAGGGAGAAGGGTTCTTCCTGTGCCTGGAGGAGAAGGTCATTCAAAACAATCAATGGGCCGGAAGCGATCATCGTCATACTCCCTCCCAGGATGGCTGCAAACCCCATGGGCATCATCAGGCGGGAGACGGGAATACCGGTCTGCTTTCCGATCCTCTTCACTGCAGGAAGGAAGAGGGCAGCTACCCCGATATTCTGCATCACTGCAGAGAAGATACCGACCGTTACCGCTATAGTCGTATTAATCCGGCGTTCACCGCTTCCGGCATATCGTATAATGGCAGAGGCAAGACGCGATGTGACACCGGTCCTTTCGATCCCGTACACAAGGATCATGACTGATGCCATTGCGATGACGGCGTTTGAGGCAAACCCTGAAACCGCATCAACAGGGGTGATGAGACCCAGCCACGCGAGAGCCAGGCTTGCGAGGATCGCAACAAGATCGATCCGCACCCGGGAACTCACAAAGAGGATGACAGTTCCTGCAAGTATGACCCCGACGAGAAGGATACTGGTGTCCATGGGAACATTAGGCAAGTGTGGTTGATAAGAACAAAAATCTTGCCGTAGAGGAAGCCGACGTGGAACAGAAAACTATCCGCAATAAAATTCATTTCTGGTACACGGGGTGCCGGTGCGGGGTGTTGCCGGTAACCTGACACGTGGATGAACGGCAGGCCGTTTCAGGTTGCGGGAGAGAGGGTAATGAATTGCCGATGATGCAGGACATGGATTGGGGGGGAAGTGATCACACAGGGAACAGGAATAGTGATGATGACGGTCAGAAGAGGCGTATCGTGTGGATGGTGCATTATGTATCCGGAAATTACCAGGTCTTATCCTTTTCCTGGTATTCATCATGGCGAAATCCGATCAAAAAAAACGATTTCATTTCCCGGTGTATTGCCAAACACCATGAACAGGAACCTGATAACAGACCAGGTTTTACCCTTCCAGCTGTATCCTTATGCTTTGTACCTGATACCATTCTACCGCAATGTTCTGGTTCCTCCTTGCCCTGATCGGTGCCATCAGCCAGGCCATATACAGCCTCTCTGTCAAGGTCCTCCTCAAAAAAATTCCCCCCTTTCTCCTGGCCGGGTATTCCTTCCTTGCCGCATCCCTGATCTTTATTCCTGTGCTCCTCTTCTCCGGCATCCCATCCCCAGGCCCCGGTCTCGTTCCTGCGCTGGCGGGAACGGTAATTATCAACACGCTGGCAACAATCCTTTTTTACCGGGCACTTTCCACAACCGATATCTCCCTGTGCGTGCCAATCCTCGCCTTCACCCCGGTCTTTTTAATCCTTACCTCGTTTATCATGCTGGGGGAAATTCCCTCAATTACCGGCGCAGCCGGCATCCTTCTCGTCACTGCCGGTGCTTTCCTGCTCACCATCCGGTCCGGCCAGTCCCAGTCTTTCTCCCTGCGTTCCCCCTTCCGTACCTTTCTTTATAATCCGGGAATCAGGTCCATGCTTTTTGTTGCGTTCCTCTACAGCATCTCGGTAAACTATGACAAGGAGGTAGTCATGAATTCCAGCCCGATCTTTGCGAGTGCAATCACTCTCTTCCTCCTGGCAATTATTTTCCTGCTGATTGCCATGGCGACCATGACAAAGAGTACGCCCGGTGCCGGAGATCCCGAAGGACCGGCCCCGGTCGTGTCAGGTCACCCTTTCCTCCATTCCCCCTTTTTCCTGTATGGCACGGTCGGGATGATCCTGGTTGTTGAGGGGATATCGATCAATAGTGCCTACACCATGGCCATCGTTCCTTATGTGATCACGATAAAACGGCTGTCTCTCTTCTTTTCCGTGCTCTTCGGCGGCCTCGTCCTCCACGAACAGCAGATCCGGGGACGGATGGCCGGGGCTTTCATCATGATTCTTGGAGCGGTGGTGATTGGACTGGGGGGATGATCCCGGTATCCGGCCAAAAGGACTAAACAATGCATGGATGACTTATTTGTTCCCAACGTCGCGTTGAAGTATCCGGTAACCGGAGTTCACAAAAGGGAACCCGGGCTATAGGGGGATAGCTCCCTAAGAGGAGAAACAGTACAAGGATGAAGGGGTGTTGAATGTCTGGCAGAGCCGGATTAATTTATCTCTAGCTCCCGGTGTTAATCCTGTATAGGGCCTTTGCAGGGTTTTTAGAAGAGGTTTAATAAAGATAACGAGCGAGAAACAATTAAATCCCAATAACAATGGGGAAACGCACCTATGCTGGATGAACATACAAAGAAAAGAAAGCCGGCCAGAAACCAGGAAAAAAAGCCCCCGTTCAGATACCGTATCCTGACGGAAATAACGCAGGACCAGGAATTAAAAAGAGAAAAAATCCTGCAGTTCGGGCAGGATGATGAGATGCCTGGACCGGCACAAGAGCAGGATATGCAGGTGGAAAGCCAACGTGAAGTTTCTTGGGAAAAATCAGCAGATACCCCGCAGGTGCCCCTTCCTGAAGTTCATGCTACGATAAAAACTGCAATTGAGAGTGCAATGCAACAACCCAAATCGCCTTTTCTCAAACCAGCCCGCCGACCAAAAATTCTGCCACCCTCCACGCCTCCCGATGAACCCGGACCCCCGGTTACCCCGGACCTGGTCCCTCCCGAACAGGAGATACCCGGTACAACGCATAGAGACGACACCGGCGTGAAGAATCCGCCTTTTTGCAAGAACTGCGGGAAAAGAGTGCCCCCTGCAGCCATCTTCTGCCCCATGTGCGGTATAAACCTGGGTGTGTCTTCTCCGGCCCGGGTTCCCGGGAGCCTTCCCGGAAAGAAACCAGTTCGTAAAGGATTACCATTGAAAAAGAAAAAAGGCACTCCCCCGAAATAAAAGCCGTGATGACGAGGAATAAAAAGCAATTCCGGTATTTTTAAAACCTTTCTGTCTGGGTCGGTTTTTTTAGGTGGGTACTCATCTCTTTTAATGGCGAGACAGACGCATAAGCATCAAAAAATATGCAGTGATGCTTTGCATTTTCATGGTTTTTAGGAGAGAATACCGAAGTATCCCGCATTAATTTTACCCCACTAACCATTTCTGCGCATAAGACCCGAAAACCAGCCGTTCCCGCATCCCGGGAGCAGCTTTATCGGAGAAGGTGAGGGCTAAGAAATTTTCCGGTTTTATTCCCTGGTTGATCAAAGGAGTGGATCTTTTCGGTATTCACCCGGGTTTTACCGGAACCGGGGCGGCGAGGATGAGCCGGGTACCAATGCAGGTCACGGCGTTTGTGCTGGGACGGGGAGAGGGTCAGGGGTTATTTTCTGGTTGGCGGGGAATGGGGGATTTGAGCGGGATCAACACCGGGAAGTGCCTGTCCTCACGATAAAAAAGAGGATGTGTTACCGGTACGGGGTGACATCAACGACCGGGGGATTGATCCTGATCGATTGGTAAATATCCACGATCTCCCCCTGGAATACCTGGACTGCCCGGGGTTTGTTGGGGACCTTGAAGGTAAAGATATACATGCCGTATTCCGTGGAGGTAAAGATGTACGTGCTTTTTACCTGTTCGGTCTGGAAATCCAGCTCATAGGATTTGCAGCCTGCTATTTTCAGGGAGTAACTGTGGATTTCGGCATGGGTCAGGGCTTCGTAGGTCTTCTGGACCGCAACAGTCGCGTTGTTGATATATTTCTCAAAGTCCCGTCCGGGGTTCTGGTCGAAATCGACACTCAGGGTAATGTAGGATGAGTGGTCATTCAAAATAGTACAGGGAGAGTAGAAATTCGCGATATTCACCGTTGCAGTACCATAGTCCCTGACCCCTTCTGTCATGACATCCTGCCTCGTCCAGTCAGCCGGGACCGAAATGGTTACCCCATAGGGAAGTGATGAACTCACCGCAGTACTGGCCGGAGCAGGGGTACTGTCCGTGCTGCCCGGACCCTGCCCGGGAGTCACGCCAAGGGATTCGTTCGCCGCAGGAATCCGCTGGTCCGTGGGTGAAGTACAGCCAGTGAAAAGCAATGATAAGGCAACGAGGACGACGACTGCCATACCAATACCGGGACAACCGGAAAACAATTTCATTGCAGATCTTTCCTCAGCCGGTGTATGGCAGTACGGGATGAAGAGTGTTGTGCCCGGGTTTTTCAAAAATTGAGATAACGTGAGGATTTATCAGGAGGGGGCAGGTAGTGGAGAGGATGAACTGGATGCCAGTGGCTGTGACGGCTTTAGCTTGTGAGGGGGAGAAGGGCATGGGTTATTTTCTGGATGGAGAGCAGTGGGGGAAAAGGTAGAGGGGTTTATAACCGGCCTGTACCAAAAAAAAAGGAACCGACCGGTTTTTACCCATAAAATGGGCATACCTGCGGGAACCCCGGCATCTGCAGTATCCAACCTCATGGATGCCGAAGAATAGATCCTTTCACTCCTTGAAAATAAATGGGAACTTTTCATAAGCCTTCAGGCGTATACTACTCATGCAAAAAGAGATCGGGACCATCGGCGGTTTCCTTGTTTTTGTTGTTATTGCCCTCATTCCGCTGGACCCCGTCACAATCCCTTTTGCGGCACAACTTACTGCAGCAGTGACCGGGCTGATGGTGATATGGTGGGTCACCGAAGCAATCCCGATCTATGCCACGGCACTGGTACCTCTCGTGGTATTCCCTCTCCTCGGGATACTGTCGCCCACTGCGGCAGCGGCCTCGTATGGAAATGAGACGGTTTTTTTGTTCATGGGAGGGTTCTTTATCGCCGCAGCCATGGTGCGGTGGAACCTTCATTGCCGCATCGCACTCACCGTGATCAACCTTGCCGGATCCGGAACAAAGAAACTGGTGCTGGGGTTCATGATAGCAACGGCGTTCCTGTCCATGTGGATCTCAAACACCGCCACAACCATGATGATGATCCCCATCGCGCTGGCCCTTGTCTCGACTCTCATGCCCGGTGTGCTGACGGATACTACAGGGGGACAGGGTGGGCAGCGGCAGTTTGCCACCTGCCTCCTTCTCGGGGTCTGTTATGCCGCAACCATCGGGGGAATGGCGACTCTTATCGGGACACCGCCCAATGCAATCCTGGTTGCCCAGACTTCGGCCATCTTTTCGGGGGCTCCCGGCATCGATTTCTTCTCATGGATGACCTTTGCCGTACCGTTTATGGCCATTTTCCTCCTCATCGCCTGGTTCTGGCTCACCTCGGTCACCAACCGGAATATGCCGCAGGAGATATCCGGGAGCAGGGACATGATCAGGGATGAGCTGAAAAAACTTGGCCCGCTCACCACTGCAGAGAAATGGACACTCCTGGTATTCCTGTTCGTTGCGCTCTTCTGGATTTTCAGGACCCCTAAAGTTATCGGATCTCTGGTCGTCCCCGGGATTACCACCTGGGTTCCGGGAATCACCGATGCCACCATTGCGATTGGTGGTGCTTTGATCCTGTTTATGCTTCCCGTGGATGCAAAGAACGGGATCTTCACCCTTGACTGGGAATCCGCAAAAACAATACCCTGGGGGATCCTTATCCTGTTCGGGGGAGGCATCTGTCTCTCCGAGGGGATCATCAAGAGCGGTCTTGCCGAGCTCATCGCCCATTCCTTCATCATCCTTACCGTGCTGCCGCTGGTGGTGATAATTTTCTTAATCACCCTCTTTATCACCTTCCTCAATGAAGTGGTTTCCAATACAGCGATGGCCTCGATCATGATCCCGTTGATGGCGATCACGTCGGTATCGATGGGAATCCACCCGATGATGCTTATGGTGCCGGCAGCACTCGCCTCGTCCCTTGGTTTCATGCTCCCCGTAGGAACCCCGCCAAACGCGATCGCCTATGGGACCGGGTACCTTTCGACAAAAGAGATGGCGAGGGCAGGTTTTGCCCTCAATATCATTGGCTGCATCCTGATCACCCTCTTCATGACATTCATCATCCCAACAGCACTCGGAATCTCACCGGAACTTCCTTCCTGGGCGGTAATACCCGGGGTGTAAGGCCAGGGGAGAGTATCCCCACCTTCAATCCGGGGTCATTTCCGACTGCGTCTGAGGGTTCCCGGGGATGTTTTTGGATCTCTTTTGCATAAAACCCTGTCACTTTTTCACAGAAGCGTTCATTTCTTACCAGGTCTGGCGTATTTCCGGGTAGTATGTGCCCGGAGCAGGGCTGGAGATCCGATTCGACATGCCCGCAGCTGATATAAGTACCGCAGCTGGTGCTGCTGAAGGACAACGTGTGAAATAAAAGTTTATCAGGACGGAACTAAAGGGGGGTACCGGGAAAAAAGAGAAAATTAACTCAATGATATCCATATTTTTTATGAGCCTGTTCAATCGGCAGGATCTCCTGGACAATCACCAGTTTTTCCTTTTTATCTATCTCATAAAAAACGGTATACCTTCGGGAAATGTGCAGCCGGTAGATGATTCCCTTTAAAAACCAGTTTCTCTTTGTCCCCCTGGCTTTTCGGGAACGGATCTTCTTCAAGCCGTTTCAGGGCGGTTTTAATTATCCGGCGTGTCTTTACGGGCAGGCGATTGATCTCATCAGATAATTCATGCCAGAGTATAAGAGAAAAAGTCAATCATTAATCTCCGAGAGTGAAACAAAATCCTTTTTCTTCCGGCTGGTCCACTTCCTGACATCTTCCTCTAACCGGCCTTTCTTCCGGTCCTCGATCATTTCTGCAAGGAGATCTGTATAGGTCTGGCCTGCCGAACGCATCTCGGCAAGGTCCTTCCATACCGGTTCTGTTACCGGTATCCGCTTTACCGCTGCCATATTCAGGTTATAAGCATTGAAAGTTTGCATACTTTTGGGGGATATTCTCTCAATTGTGCCTTCGTACTCTTTTTTGAGGGAGATCTCTTGTATAGCTTGTCGATCGTACAAACCCAGATAATTCCTGCACCTGTTGTTTTTTGGTAAGATTTACCCGCTGTCAGGATAGGAAATACATGGTACACGTCATCATTTCCGGATCGACAGCAAATCTTCGATCGTGTCCCGCATATAGGTGTACGAATCAGAGACACCCTGGTTGTAAAATTCCGGTGCCAGTTCTTCCCGGATGAAATCCAGCATCAGGCCTGCACGCAAATCACCGATTTCTTCTTCCCGTTCGTTTAAAAAATAATTCTTTATTGCCGAGATCATCTCATCCCGTTTCTCTTTGGTTATGTTGATAGTGTTTTTATTTTTCATACCCGCCATTCCTTTTTAAAAATGAATAAAATGTACTGACTTCCCCGGAACAATAAGGATATCGCTCCTTTTGTAATCTCTCTCAAGAGTCACTAAAAAAAGTTTCAGTGGTTCTTTCTCTCACCCGGTATCCCTTTATGACATACAGGATCCGTTACCAGGCTTCCGGGGAGTACCCTGTATCTTCCATGGGTGAACCTTTTTTTAATGAGTATATATGAGCAAATGTTCTGTTCAAAGCATAATCTTTATCGATCTATCCAGGCTCTGCCGGAGTCTTGCAGAACAAAATGCGATTATCTACCCATTCTGAACTTTTAAAAGATTTTTGTCAACATTTATCTTAATAACAGTTAAATTAAATTTTAATTTTAATAAATAAATATATATACTATGAAAGTAATTAGAAACTTAACCAAGAATGTGTGATTATGACACAATGTACTGAACAACCCTTCCGGGATGCCGAAAAATTATATAAAATATATCCGGCACGTTGGAAGATGAAGAAAATAACTGCCCCGGACCCGACCGAATGTCAGGACTGTATGATTCGCGGGCAATGTTCAGGTTTTGATAAACACGTGCTGACTGCGAAAGGACGATGTAAGTATCATCAGGGTGCAGATTGCGAAGAGATATTCAGGGGGTGGTCAATGGATCTGCGATCACCGTCTACCTGATTCTTCATGAGAACAACACTATTACCGTCCCCATAGTCAGGGTTGTGTGTCCATCTGATATCCATAAAAATAAACCACAACTTTTTTTTTATTTTTCCTTCGTCTTCAGTTGGCAGATTTTTATAGTACGTACCCCCTACAAGGTGTATGGTTCGAATTGATCCACCGGTCCTTAAGCCCGGATTGATCGCTCCGTGCGGTATGAATTGTGCCTTATGCCTGGCCTTTCAACGCTCCAGACAAAAATGCCCCGGATGTTGGGAGGACGATCCGACCAAAGCCAGAAGCTGTCGGTTGTGCATTATCCGCAATTGTACAACTATCCAGAATAATTCATCCCATTTCTGTTATGAATGTGAGAAAACGCCCTGTAAACGGTTGAAGCAGCTGGACATCCGGTACCGGACCAAATACGGGATGAGCATGATCGCCAATCTGATCGAGATTAAAGATCAAGGTATGGACGCGTTTCTGGGTCACCAGGCTGAAAGATATACCTGTAGCAAATGCGGCGACCTGCTGTGTGTCCACCGTTCCCGCTGTCTCTCGTGTGACCCGTGAGCTCCCTCATTTTTCGACAGGTATTCCGCGTCCTGTTGGCAGGTTTCATGTGGCCGGGTTGGTTACAGTTTCTTCTTGTAATTCTGGCCAGCCAGAGTTACACACGATTGTTATGGTTAAATTCTGTTTGACCAGAATAAGATTGTTGCGCACAGAGGAACGATCTCTCACAAATGGGCCTTTTTGACCGGCAGTAAAGGCTGTGCAGGTTTCAGCCGGCAGTTTCTCTCTCCCCACTCGTTGCAACCATTTTCTTTTTAGCGTTATCCTTATCTGGCACTCACCTCATACAGATACGGTGGTGAATCCATGGATTATTCTCATGTGTTGGACGATGCCTTTCACTATACTAAAGAGGGCATCTTTGGAAGTGCGGATCGCTGGATGAAACTGATCCTTGCGACCATCTGCCTGGGCATTCCCATGAACGGGTATGTTATGCGGATCTACCGGGGGGCAGACCCGGCCCCGGATGTCGACCAGTGGGGCACCCTGTTCGTTGACGGCCTGAAGCTGATCGTTGTGGGAATTATCTATGCGATCCCCGTGATGATCGTCTGGGCATTTGCCTACGGGCGCATGATGCTTACCCTCATACAGGGAAATACCGCCGCTATGGAGAACTGGTCTCCCAATCTGGGACTCATGGGGCTCATGTACGTTCTTGAGATCATCATCGCTATCATTATGCCGGTTGCAGCCATCCGCTTTGCCCGCACGGCGAGTTTTTCCGAAGCCTTCAACGTTGGTGCAATCCTTGAAACAATCAAAAAGATCGGGTGGATCAATTACCTTATCGCACTGGTTCTCATCACCGTTGTTATTGCCGTCCCGGTATGTATCATCATTTTTGGTATGATCCTGATCGGGGGGATAAGCATGTTCATGCTGGGTGGTAACACGGTAACCCTCCTTGGGTTTATTGCAGCAGCGCTCCTCATCGTACTTGCCCTTGCTCCCCTTCTTACGGTCTTTCAGGCACGGTACATGACAAGGGTGTACGATAGTGCTGCCCGGGAAGCATAATTTTTTGATTCCGGTGAGGAGGAATTTTGCCCGAGTTGTCTTATCCGGAATAATCCTCAGTTCATAGGAGGTGAATCGATTCCCGAAAGGGAACCTGGGGTGGGAAGGAAATATTCTTACCACGTACACTCAAAAGCAGATCCCCGGTACTCAGAATAACCCTCTCCTTACCGGTAATACAACCCGGCAAGTTTCATCTGCTTTGTGAAGGAGATCGTGAAGGTAAATGTCTTGATCTCATATTTTGCTCTCGCAACAACAACTGCAAATTCTTCCCCGCTTGATGCATCCGTCGTTCCTGCCACGCTCATATCTTCAATGTTTTCAAACTGGCCACCTTCACCGATCGCCTCATATATCTGTTTCAGCACATCGTCGGTAAGTGCCTCCCTCATCCGTACGGTACAGAGCTCCCTGAGGCCTGCTGAATCCTGATCGTTAATCAGGGTAATAACATGTTCTGTGGCTTTCTTGACTTCCTCTTCATTAAAATCTCCCGATAATTCCTGACCAACGCAACCGGCCAGCAGTGCACAGCACATCACCGCCGCGAGTGCTGAAATGCCCGCAATCTTACATCCTGATTTCTTCATTGCTGCTCCTCCCGGGGATATAATATTTTTTTGAATAATACGAATACCCCATCATCACGACAACCACCGCGGCTAACGCCTCTTCAGTAAGCATCACTGAACCAGGGAGTGGCGACAGAACGGGGATCAGTGAATTTACCAATCCGTGAATTGTTATGGCAAGTACCAGGTATAAAGCTCTCTGGTTATTCTGAAACCCGTTCCAGACAACAACAGTTAACGTCACATGCAGGGTAATTACCAGGACCCGTTCGAGAGTTGCCAGGCCGAGCTGGGAAACAGGTAGTACCATGAACGCCGGGACCAGGATCATCAGTGCTTCAGCGATACCATGCCCCAGGCCAAAAATAACAGGTTGTGAGAATTCGCACCCGGCCGGCTGCAGTAAGAATTGTTTGAATATAAAACGAAAGCCTTCCTCAAAAACGCCTGCCGAGAATGCTATTGCAATACCAATCAGCAAAGGGTTCAGGGTATACGCCAGCATGAAATCCGTTGACTGCTGGAGATAGGACAGGATCGGCAATCGCAGCAATGGCTGTGCAATGATAAAACATGCGGATCCTAAGAAAAACCAGAGAAGTCTTTTCCCCGTCATGGTATCACAGCCATCTCTTGTTATGTTGATGCAGGTATATCAGTGATATTTTCGTTTTCATTATGTTTTTCTTCCGGGGACCGTCTCTTGCATGTGGTGATAGTTTCTGCATGAAACTACAAAAGGAGGCCTATGAAAAAAATGAGGATTTTGGGATTATCACACCCACATCCCGTAATTTAGTCCGACAATCTGCTGACCTGTCACTCCCCCCTGATCTGGCAACATACTCATTGCTAATGAGTAACTTTTATCTATTCTGCTAATTAGTAATTAGTATGGTATCCATCGAGCTCCTGCGACAACTCGTTATCCAGCAGAAAAGCCAGATCGAGAAAGGGGGCATCTTTGTCGAACGGTCAATCCTGAAGGAGATCCTTGAAGCGTTTGGAGACAACAGGGTGCTGATCCTTACCGGGATACGAAGATGCGGCAAATCGACACTCTTACACCAGATCATGCGGACCAGGACCCGGTATTGCTATATCAATTTTGAAGATGAGCGACTGCTCTCCTTCCGGGCAGAAGAGTTCGAGAGCCTCAATGAAGTCCTCATTGAAGTCTACGGGCCATCGGGAACCTGTTTTTTTGATGAAATCCAGAACATCGACAAGTTCGAGACCTTTGTCCGGAGGCTTCAGGATGAAGGGAAGAAAGTCGTCATCACCGGATCGAATGCTTCCCTGCTGAGCAGGGAGTTCGGTACCCGGCTTACGGGGAGATACAAGCTGTTCGAAGTGTATCCCTTTTCCTTTACTGAATTCCTCCGTCTTAAAAAGATCGTGGTAAAGAAGGACTCCCTGTATATTCCGGAAGAGCGGGTGAAACTGGTAAGTGCATTCGGCAGGTATACAGAAAACGGCGGGATGCCGGAATACATCAAAAACCATGACAGTGAGTATATAAAAACCCTGTATGATAACATCCTCTACCGGGACATTATTGCACGCTACTCCATCCGGAGGCAACGGCTCATCCGCGAACTCGTGGGAATCCTCGCATCAGCCATCACGCTCCCCTTCACTTACAACTCCTTAAAAAAAAGTCTCGGGTTGAAAAATGCCATAACGGTCAAGGAATATATCACGTACTTAAGCGGGGCATACCTTTTCTTCGAACTGCTGCGGTTTGATTATTCGCAAAAAAAACAACTGAACTCACCAAGGAAGGTCTATTGTATCGATACGGCATTCAGCATCATGAGTGGTTTTTCCTTGTCCCCGAACAAAGGACGTCTTTTAGAAAATATTGTATTCATTGAGCTCAAACGCCGAAAACATGAAGTGTATTACTATTCAGGAAAACGTGCGTGCGATTTTATCCTCAAAGACAAAAGAAAAATCACTGCGGCGATCCAGGTATGCCATGAACTGAATGATGAGAACAGGGACCGGGAAACCGGAGGTCTCCTTGAGGCAATGGCCGCTCTCAACTTAAAAAAGGGCATTATCCTGACCGGTGACCAGGAGGCTGTTCAGAAGGAGGAAGAGGCAACGATTATCATACAACCGGTCTGGAAATGGCTTTTAGAAGGATCAACGCCCTGAAAGGAGCTTTCATCTTTGAAAAAACTTTTTTTTTAGTCAGGGCAAATTCGCCGGGAGGAGTGAACACGGTAAGGTGGATGAGTTCTTTCTCATACTGGCTGTTTTACCCGTCTTTTCTCTTCTATCTCTTCTTTAAATACCCCCAGGTTTCGGCCGGAACGCGTGGGAGTTTATCACTCATACCGTGACATCCACGGTTGTTAAGTTAATAAGTTGGGCCTGGGGGATCTTCTCTCCTGACTCGATGCGATCATCGAGATGGAGGCGGATGGCATCCCGGATATTGTCAAGGACTTCTTCATAAGTTTCACCCTGTGCGTAACATCCCCGAAGTTCCGGGCAGAATGCGGTGTAACCATCTTCATCCTTTTCGATTACAACTGAAAAGCGGAAATTGTGCATACCTTAACTTTCCTTATGTGCTCTTTGGGGATTTATCAATCGGTCAGTGCAATACCTTTTTGATGACCAGCAGGCCAAAAGAACACCCGCTGCCCATACTACGCATCTTATGAATTTTGTACATTACTAATCTATAAAAAAATTCTACGGGGTTTGGTACTCATGCTCAAGGGTCTGGGGATACTAAAAAACGGCTCCCATGACCATAAACAACATACCCGATGACAACTATAGAATCATAAAAGCCCACGGAGGCATCAATAGACGTTTTACTGTCAATTAAGCCAAAATATGTAAAGTCCATTCTTGAGGGAGGGAAGAGGTACGAGTTCCGGAAGACTATCTTTTTAAAACCGCGAGATCAACCGGATCTACATCTACTCTTCATCACCGGTGAAAAAGATCGTGGCCTCGTTTGTGATCGGTGATATCCTCGAAGATCATCCGAGCGATCTGTGGGATATGGTGAAAGAATATGCCGGAATCAACGACCGTGATTTCTTTACCTACTTTGAGGGGAAGTCACGGGCATTTGCGATCGGGATCCAAAACCTGCGAGAGCTAAGTGATCCGATTGATCCATATGAAACGATACCGGGGTTTGTGCCGCCGCAGTCGTATTGTTATATGGACGGGTTGCAGGTAGCGTAGTAAAGTCCCTGCAATTGCTTTTCTCGGCTACCAGTGTATTTTTCAGGATAGTCATCTCTTCATGAGGAATTCTTAACCAGTCGGACGAATGCGGTAGAGACTGGGTTCTTTTGGGATTTCTCTGAATTTTCTTATGTTATAGTGAATGGAATTAATTGTGACCAGGGGAGGGAGGACCAGGTGTATGAGAAGTAATTTCTCCCTCGGAATTCTGTGGGGAGTTGGTCGGGATCGGGCGGCATTTGTGATCAGGGATTGGGTGAGAGTCAGGATAAGTGTTGGCGGGGGGATGGGAAGGAGATCAGCAGTACGTCACGATATCTGTGTCCGATACGCACCGGAAGGTTACCGGTGGGCAGGTTGCGCTGTCCAGGTAGCAGATGAAGAAGGAGTTTTGCGGGGGATAACTCAGTGCAACTGTTCAGGCATATTCCCGAAGCAGCACTTTTATCACAATCGCAAGCGGTGCGAGATCGTGCTGGCTCGTCTCCCAGACGATTGTTGGACTTATCTGGAAATACCCGTGCACCATCTTGTCCCGCATTCCCGCAAATTCTTTCCACGGAACCTCCGGGTGGTGATTGATAATCTCCTGGGGGATTTTCTTGATCGCTTCCCCGATCACGACAAAGTTGAGAATGATCGCATCACGTGTTTTCCGGTCATCGAGCAGCTGCTCGTACGTCATGCCTGTCGTATAGGTCTGGATCGCAGATATTGCGTCATCAATATCCGTGAGGTAGAGTTTCACTTCCCGTTTAGACATAGATGACCTCGGAGAGTACATCCTGCCGGATCACCGGTTTTAAGGAATCTGACGTCACCAGATCCACTTTGTTTCCCAGTCGCTCGGAAAGGAAATTTTCAAGTCGCATAAAGGTGATAAAACCCACCGGTTTTGAGAACTCCACCAGGAGATCGATATCACTCTGCCCGGTCTGCTCATCCCGGGCGACTGAGCCAAACACCCCAATCGTCTTGACGGAATACTCTTTTGCCACTTCTTTTTTGAGATTTTTAAGAGATGCGAGGATATTCTGCCGGCTGGATTTCATTGCTGTACCTATGTTACAGTAGGTGATGAACTATTAATAAATATTTTAAGCCGGCCTGACTTCCTGTATCGCACAGTACAAGAAAGCGAAACAGCAAACAACCGTGGAGCCGGGCAGTTGGCCGGGCTTGCCCCTAGGCTAACGCACTGTTCCCAACCTGAAACGCCGGTACATTCAGGGGGAAGCGGTCCACAAGGGTTTTGTCCTTCAGAACATGAATCCTTAGCGATACCATGAGAACCATGAGAAAAGGGATTTTAGTCATCAAAAAAGAAACCAGGGAAGTGTACCTCCCGATATTTATTGATGACCGGGAGTTCGTTCAATCCGTTCTGGCAGAAGCTATGGAGCAATGGAAACAGCACAAGACAAAAGATGCCGTGCACGACGGGATGGAGTTTTTCGAAATTGCCAATGCCATCGGAAAGGAGAGGACGAAATCTCATCAGTTCATAGGTGCTGAGTCGATTCCCGAGAGGGAACTTGAGGCGGGGTTTACCCAGGCGTCGTATATTTTCGCGGTTGATTTTAAGGAAGGGAAGGTCAGGAAGGTGAAATAACGGGGGGAGTGATTAGTGGAAGGAGTATACTGTACGCATCTTTGAATGATAGCTGATTTCAGATGGTTACATTCAGCGTATCAACAACGAGTTCCTCTGTTCATTCAGGACGTAACGGATATTATTGCCGGGATACTTCCCGGGATGCAATTTTTTTGCATCAACCAGTTTCAATGTATGATTTTCCGGCTCTGGTGAAATCCTGGTTTCCTGCGATTCGCTCTCTCTTATTGGTTATTTGGTGGGTGAGGTGTGTGCTGTGTAACATCCCCCAGGTGAAAGAAAGGTACGTGCGACAATATCTGTCAGGCAGGAAAAAAATAAATAGACCCTGGAATAATTACAGACTGGTGTAAAAGATGCCATCTTTTGTATGTTTTGCCAAGAACTGTGGGTATCAGACCTCTGCTCCCACCGAAGCTGAACTGATGACTAAAATTGCAGAACACGCAAAAACTGCTCATAAAATGGATCCAATCCCCCCGGATGTCATGGTGAAGGTTAAAGCCGCTATTAAAAAGTAAAAATTCCATCCATTGAACGGGAATGGTCGGTAGAACAAAGCGCGAGCTATTGGTAGATCCGGCATCTTCGGAAACATTTCAGATTCACACCATCCCCGGTATTTTACTCTTCACTCCCCGACTTCCTTCCTCTCGCACAAGTCCACATAATCGCAGAACTTACACGTCTGGAACGAGGGAGTGGCCCCGAACTGCTCAGCACATACCGATGAGATGAACTCTTGTACCGATTCTGTAAAGGCACCTTCTTCCGTTCCAGGATGGCTCCAGTTCCCCCAGGCAGATCAGCTCGTCGCGGAATGCACTGATCCCGTCCACGACCGATTCAATCACATCAACTGCATTGTTCCCCACTTCGATATGCTCAAATCCGAACTCATCGATATGTTCCAGCCCCCACACCAGCTGGTTGGCCCGGCTGATGATCCCCGCCGAGAACGAGAGCCCCGAGTCGAGCACATTGTCATGCAGCACCGAGAGGGCGAATGCGTGGAAGGTGCTGATGGTGAGATCGCTCGTGTTTGTCTGTTTTCCAGCCGTTCGAGCATTTCGTGAGCGGCTTTGTCGGAGAAGGTGAGGGCTAATATGTTCTCCGGTTTTACGCCTTGTTGGATGAGGTGGAGGATTTTTTCGAATGATTACTCGTGTTTTGCCGGAGCCGGGGCCGGCGAGGATTAACTGGACGCCACTGGCATTGACGGCTTTGTGTTGTGAGGGGGAGAGGGGCAGGGTTAATGGAGAGGTTGGTGGGCGGTGGGGAAAAAGGTAAGGAAATCGCCTGATCGGTAACCGGCCCCTTTTTTTCCTGCCTGAAATTCTGTTTCCTGAAACCACCCTCGGAAAAAACGACCTCCGTATTCGCGTTCTGGCAGGGTTTCCAGAGTTTTGTGTCCTGAAATAAGCGGCTAAAAACAGGTCAATTCAATGGGCTTTGCAGGCCATCAGGAAGGGTATGAAACAGCCGTATTTTGACAAACAGAGCAATAATTTGGCGTATTTTCCACACGAAACAAAAAAAAGCGTTTTACGAGGTTTTTCAATATTCAGCTATGGATGGAAGAGCAAATCGGAGCCCGTATAGGGCTTATCTCACCGTAAAAGAGAGACAGTGCTTTTTTAGGTGTTTTCGACGGAGGATAAAGGGGGTGGGACCTTTTTACACCCCAAACCCTGTAATAATCCCCACCACCTGCCGGGCCGTCACCGGATCCACAACCCGTGCCAGCANNCCTGCTCATTTTTCCCAAACGCATCGATGACTGCCTCTGCATTCGTCTTCATCGCACACTGAATAAGTTTGGGTATGAAAACAAAGAGTGGAAGGAACAGGATTGCGGCACCGATGAATGCTAATGAGATCTCTGTCTGTACGGCAAACCAGCACCCGGCAGGGACTGCTATGCTCCCCGCCAGGATGCCGGCCATCCCGACCTCGCCGAACCAGAAATAATGTTTTTTCTCCGCATAGTTCACGTTCTCTGCGCTGGTCAGCGTGGAAACGTCAAAGACACCGAGCGTGTTCAGCAGCCCGTACCAAACCGCGTGTGTCTCAACCGGGTCTGCCACGATGCCAAGAAACAGCACCGCGACTGGCACCGTGAGCAGGATAAGGGGAAAGTGGGCGAGCACAAAGATGAGCCCGAGCAGGAATGCGGTCCCGCAGATGGCACACCGGGTCTGCAGTTCGTCCTCAAACATACGTATCTTCCGCAATCCTGAACTCAAACACCGGGCTGGAATACCCGCCGTTCTCCGGGCTGAAGTCCCTGGCCCGACCCATCTGGGCAAACTTACGCCTTCCTGTACGGACCTGCACGGTGTGAATACCCGGTGAACGAGGATGCACCCGCCGACCATCTCTATCGTGCATCTCCTCATACGGAGGGATATCGAACCAGTCCGGCCAGAACCGGATTCCCTGCGGGACATCCGTCCCCCGCCGCAGGTCCTGCAACCGCATCGGGGAGAGGTTATCATAAATCACATCGATGATCAGGTTCTCATCACCCATGTCAGGATTCAGATCCAGTTCGTAGAACAGGGGGTTTCGCCGCACCTCGTCCGGAGTCAGCGGGGTGTCCATGGTCAATGGCTCAAGCCCGCCAAATCTGCCCCGGTACAAGCCGGTCACTTTTGCGATGGCGTGGGATACAAGTTTAGTTTCCATGGCAGTTCTCCTTGTGAGCGTCATGTTCAGCCCGGAGTTTTTTGAACTCCTCTACAATCTCATCATACCTGCCGATCTTCTGGTAGATGACAAACAGCAGGGGATAGAGCGGGAGCACGACTCCCAGCATCAGCCCTGCATTTTCGGTTTCCATAACGGTCCTCTTTGCAAACGACGAGAGGGCCACAAAAGAGAGGGGACCTGAAAGGTCGCCTCCCTTCCGGGTCGTTTCGTCTGATGAAATTCAGGCAAGGGCCGGGACGGTGTCCGCCCATGTCTCGACTGCCGTGCGGATGGCCTCGTCCGAGTAGGATGTCAGGGTGACCTGGTCACGGCTGAAGTTCAGCATGTAGAGTTCTCCGTTGGCGTCATGGCAGCGGAGGGTTGCCGTGAAGGAATCGTTCCCGGGATCGTGGATTGCGGTACCGGCGTGTGCAGTAGTGACATCAGCGGCTGCCAGCAACGCGGTCACTCCGGCATTGAACCCTGCAAGGGTGCTGAAACGGTGAGATGCGTTCCCGACGTTCTTTGCACTCCCGTCCTCGTACACTACCCGTGCAGTGTACGATTCCCGGGTCTTCTCTACCGGGTTATGGTTCTCCCCGGCGGTCATATACGATACACAGGCAAACGGGTTGTCAGTGATAACCGACTGGACGATCGAGTTGAACGCCGTTATGTCTGCAATGGGGCTCGCGAGGACGCGAACCGCGGTTTTGGTCTGTGAGTTCTGTACGAAATCTGCCATTTTTTACTTCCTGGCCCCCGGGCGCCCGTGGGTTGAATACGTATCTGTCCCGGTGGGCACTTAGGGGTTACTGAAGGACCGGCGTGAAATGAAAGTTTTCACGCCTGACTAAAGGTATCCTTCACTGCCCCGCTGATCGCATGTTCAGGTTTTGTGGGGTGTACCTTCCGGTACTCTCTTTTGCGGGTCTCTACAACCAGCAGATACCGGTTTTTAAACATTTTCTTCGCTGTTATCCGGTACACCCGGGTATGCCGGCCTTTTATCAGGTCGGCGATTGTCCTGGGGATGAGGTGGAGCGGGATATCAGGGACGTGTGCAGAGGTGATGGCAGTATCAGCGGGCATAGGCAGCAACCTCCCTGATGGTATGGGAAAGCACCTCGTAGCAATGGATCGCATGGCCCGGTGGACTGACCCAGACCTCACATCGCAGGAACATGTTCCCGGGCGACCGGGACAACAGTGAGCGGAACTGGCAGATATCGAACCGGCAGAACGATTCAACATACGGTATACTCACTGATCCCCGGGCTAATCGGAGTCTCACGCAGAGAGCTTCGTAATCACCCTTCAGGCCGATGAGGTGCAGGGGGATGGAGTGCGAAAGCTCGTTGTCAGTCACTGGCTGTACCGGGACGTAACCCCGTGACACCAGCAGTTTTGCCGACCGGTTCTTCAGGGAATGAAACGATTCATGCGAGGTCATCTGGTTACTCCCCGGTCAGGAAAAGGTGTACCGGTATCCGGGGCCAGCAATGAAATTTCCCGTATACTGCCGGGGAGCACCTCAAAGCACCGGTACCCGCCGTACAGGGAATAGATCCAGATCTCGCAGTGCAAGGCGATAGCTTTTGGAGATCCGGAAAGGACCCTCCGGTAGAGGGCAATTTCTCCTTTGCACCGTATCTCGATATCCCGGATTGCCCGGGATTTGCTGGAAATTTTCCTGATCCGGATATACCTCGTTTCATCAGGTCCGCGGGTGGCTACCAGGTGGACCGGGGGGAAATGCCGTTTGTCCCCGACCGGAACAATCCGGACCTGGTAATGATGATACTCAAGCAGCTCACGGAGACCTTCTTCAAGAACAATGCAGCGCCGGCTCGTCACGGGGCAACACATCCTTCAGGGTCCACGAGTATCCCGCTCTCCGGCTCACAAGGTGGCAGCTCACAGAAGATGCAGGATATCTCCTCACCAAGTGCAACCGCGAGGAACCTGTCGCGGGGGAGCATATACCGCTTGCTGCCGGCTGCGATAATAACGGCTCTCCCGGAGGGGCTGAGACGGACCGAACCGGAGACCTGATCATCCGGGTCACGGCAGGATTCCCCCGCCCCGGATCCCCTCCTCGTGAGCGACACCCGCTCTCCCATGAAGAGCAGCCTGCCGAGGTCTTCTGGACAAAGAGCGTGGAGTTCTCCCCAAATGCGGACATGCATGCACCCGTCAGCACCACACACGACCTGGCCGCCGCTCGCAAAGGCCGTCATGATACCTCCGCCTGCAGGGTGTCTGCCATGTATGCACAGGTGCGGAAGAAAGCGACATCATGATCGAGGCACTGCCCGGGATTTTCCCCGGGGTACCTTCCGGCCGGTCCTGATCCGGCAGGCCGCCACGGAGGCTGGATCACACCCTGATAAGGAACAATTACCCGGACAGTGTGTTCAACCATGATCTTTCCTCTGCTGTGGAAGCCGGTCTGCCTTTCATCAGCATCGACTGCTTCCCGTGTGACCCCGAGGGGGTCACGTGCATGAGCCTGCATTTTTTCACCAGTTTTTCTGCAATGTTCACCAACGATACCAGGAACGGGAAGAAGCAGGTACTCTTTGAGGCACTCTTTTCCCGCCCACATTTCAAGGAAGGCGCAGGTACCGGCGGTGAACAGAGCCCTGGCTGGAAATCCAGCAGATGAACCGCCATGAGGATTCGGCAGGTGATCTATACGGAAGATTGCCAGGACATCAATTCAAAACCGGTTACCGGCGTCTACCTATCACCAAAAAACGTATAGAGAGAAAAGATTGGGGAGTGGTCGCTTGTCAGCCGGTATCTCCGGGCCATTTTCATTGCATTGCGCATTTTGGAGGGGATACCGGGTACCAGGAACTTCAGAACCGGGACCTTAGGCGCAAGCTTACGTGTCAAAGCATGGAATTGTGCTTTGAGAACTTTTGCGACCTCTTTTGCCCGTGTTACCAGTTTCCTGAAAAATTCCCTGATCATTATAATAATCAAAAGTCAGTAAGTGGGTATATAAAGGAACCAGAACCGGAAGGTTACATCAATCGGTTTTACGCAGTTATTTGCCAGAAAAACCGGTTTTTTGGAAATAAAAATAAAAACGCGGCAGGAATTTTTGAAAAAACCGGATAAAAAGATGAATGTTGTGGTCAAAGGGGGATTTGGGGTTGGAGGGTGCGGCAAATGTGGGGGGTGAGGAAAAAGTTGGTAGAAGATACGTTAAATTGTATTTGAAGTATCAATCAAATGTTGGATGTATTCATAAAAATTTATGGTATATGGAAATCAGTTTTGTTTTTTCCTTGTTTCAGACGAATCTTATTTACACTAGAATAATAATTAATTTTCTTAAGCATTTTTTCAACACCTTCTATTCCATGATCAATATAGACAGCACCAATAAGTGCCTCAAAACAATCAGCTAATTTTTTAGTTGTTTTTTGCTCCCAGATTTTCCGTGTTTCCTCATCTGGCCCCCAAATCACATATTTCTGAAGATTTATACACTCTTTTGAGAATTCCTGAACGACATCATTCATTCCATACCATTTTCGATATCCATCGATTATCTTTCGAGATTTCTTTTTCTCCTTCTCTTGCTCGGTGAGAATGGGCTTGATAAAATGACTGAAAATTGCAAAGTCAAGTACTGTGTCGCCAATTGTATCCAATCCAATCTGATTTCCATTATCTTTGTGTTCTGTCAAATATCCGGCTTGATTGAAAAAGGCGCTGCGGGTTAAAGCTCGGATTAAGAGATCTCGATTATTAAATTTAAAATCTAATAAATCGTCTTCAACGGGAACACATTTTTCCTTTTGATAATCTTCCCAGGTAATCATCATATTTTCATTCACTACTTTCGATAACATTACTCATCTTAGGAAATCTCACTCCTTCAACATCCATTTTATATGTCAAAATTTTGATTTCCAATTTATATAAGGCGTTTCTGGTTTCATCATCAACAATTTCTGGAATGACTATAATTCGGAGGGGAGCATATTTCTGCCGTGCTCCATGATACATCAGCTGTCCAATCGCTGTGTAAATGCTGGTAGGAAATGCATCCGTTTTTACTTCGAAGAGAATTTTTGCCTCATTCCCTGAAGAGGGGATAAAAAGATCCCGAGCACGAGTTCCAACAGGATCATTTGCCACAAAATAACCTAATTTTTCCATCTCTTCTTTAAGTCGAGATATGATCATGCCATGATAACAAGAAGCAACAATGGTATCCGGTTTTTTTGTATAGGTTTTCTCACCTTGAAACTCAGGAGTATATTTTGGCGAGGAATTAATTGAAAGATTCGATGATGAAATGGGAGACCCCAGTTTTATTCTAGTTTTGAATTCTGCCACTTCATTGACGAATGCAGCAACTTGAGCAGGGAAAAGTGGATCTTCCACTGTACCTAATATTATCACTTCTTCTCTATCTGACTGGTCCCACAAAACAGTCTGCATATTTTGAGCATTATAGAATTCAAGAAAAGCATCTTTTCCAATACCTTTCTTACCCCCTCCAACTTTACCTGAATGCCCGATAAAGAATCGCCCATTTTCATCTTTTAAAAAACGTCCTCCAACACTTTTTCGCGGATTTTTGTGATCGTAATTGATCTCCAATGAGATGTCATTCATTGCTCTTAATGTTGGATTTCCTATCCCAAACAGAGCACCATAACACTTATTCGGAAAATCACGCCATTCAGGATCGAAATAATTCCAAATATTCAATGAAGAATGCCAGATGACATTTTTTTGTGTTGACCCTGCACTCCATCCAAATTTGGCATTGACTTCATTCCCTTTTACCATAGCCTTTTCGAATTCCTTATAACAAGCAGCAATTTCTTTAGCATCTGAAAGAGCCTGCAAAGAAGATATCTCATATTTCATTTTGGATTTGATTTTGGTTTTTAGCCGTTTTTCATCAACAAAATCAGAACTTGGGATCAATTTAAAAACTATTACACGTCTGTTTATTCCGTTTTTATCTGGTCCAGATTTGTAATACCAATCTGTGCACACCATCTGACCGATATATTTTACTTTTGCTTTTTCTTGTTGTTCGAAAACTTCCAATTCCTTTCTATTTTTGAGATGTTCTTTAACGGCAAGATTCCCTCGTGAAAATTCCATATCTCCATCTTGGCCCTCTCCCGTGTAATGGAAAACTCCATTTTCCCATCCGTCGTTATAGCCGTATTGAGCACCGGATTCACCGGTAAACAAAAAAATAACTGGGTATTTCGCTGAGGTTGAAATACCACTTTGGCGAGAGCCTCCGTATTTGTCGTGAAGATCGCTTCTTCGATAGATTTTATCTGAGATGAATTTTTGTCCCTCACTTAGAGTTGGCAAATTATCAGTCATTGTTTGCCCCTTTTTCTGATAAGAGAAAATTCCAGATCTTGATCTTCAAATTTCGAAAAAAGTTCTGAGGGTGAAATCTCAAGTGCTGAACAAATTTTCAAAATCGTGGAAAATGTCGGGCTTCGTTTCCCGTTCTCGATGAGACTGATGAACGTTCGGTCGAGGCCAGTGAGTTTGGCGAGTTTTTCTTGTGAAATTTTTTTGGCTTTTCGTTCTTCTTGCAATATTTTGCCAAAAATCTCTTCTTTGTGCATTTTTTCACTGAATGAGATTCAATGAAAAGGGGCTAATGTCTATCGCAGACTATAGTCGACAATATTCAAAAATCCAAAATCTCTTACGTAAAGAACAAAATGAAATGTTTATCATCAAATCAAAGGATTAATCCTATATTATGGGTGCTCGTTCAACTAACATTAAAACGGAGATTTCAGCTATAAAAGTAAATCAATGGCTTCAATCATGGAATGATGTACGTTATGATATTGAATTTAAAAGTAAACCTCTTCCGTATTTTTATCTGTTTTCTATACCGGCCGTTCAATTAAAAGCATTATCTGGAATTTATCGAAGGTCGATAAGTGATGGAGCTTCCCGAATTGATGATATCGGAATACAGAGAAGGCATAATCCGGAGCGTTCGAAAGCAATCCGTGAATATGTAAAATATGGATCACCGTACTCGGAATTGAATAAATCACAAAAAAATTCAGAGAGTTTCAACGATCTTAAAATGCCAG
This sequence comes from Methanoregula sp. UBA247, assembly GCA_002495055.1. Taxonomy (GTDB): domain Archaea; phylum Halobacteriota; class Methanomicrobia; order Methanomicrobiales; family Methanospirillaceae; genus Methanoregula. The sequence continues at coordinate 102,931 of DADR01000018.1, forward strand.
GGTGGTTACCTACAGCTATTGTTGTGAATATCATAAAACCGAATGAGCGAAGGAGGAAACAATTTTTACGTCCGGATGATGCTATTTCAATAGAAGAACAAGGGGATTCGAACGTGAAAATTCGAATGCCTAAAAATTTTAATGACCTCGGGTGGACTCCTCAAGAATTACGACCGATAGAAGTAATTGATGGTCAACATCGTTTATGGGCTTTTGAGAGTGATTTAGAAGATAATCAATACGAATTACCAGTAGTAGCGTTCTATGGATTAGATCGGAGTTGGCAAGCCTATATTTTTTGGATGATTAATATAAAACCAAAACGAATAAATAAAAGCCTTGCATTTGACCTTTACCCACTACTCCGAACAGAAAAATGGCTCGCCGAAGATGAAGGAATATCAGTTTATTACGAAACTAGAGCACAAGAATTAACTGAATCATTATGGTCGTATCAAAAAAGTCCATGGTATCATAGAATTGATATGTTAGGAGACTCTGGTAAGAAAGGAATTCTTTCCCAAGCCGGATGGATTCGATCGTTAATTGAGACTTTTATTAAGAATTCAAAAGGTAAACGGAAGGAAATTGGAGGATTGTACGGATCAAATATTGACAATAATGATGTTTTACCTTGGGATAGAGTACAACAAGCTGCATTTATTATTTTTCTAGGTCAAAAATTAGAAGAAAAAATCGCCTCCTCAAGATATCCTTGGGCCGAATCAATACGATCTCTTGAGGATGAAAAAATCAATGAAGAAATTGAATTGGATCATGCATTTACTAGTAAATATTCGCTCTTGAATATTGATATTGGAAACAGAGCATTTCTTGGGATAACGAATGATATCTTTTCTGTAAAATCATCTGACCTTGATTTAGCATCATGGGTAGATGATGAAAATGATGAGGTAATTAACACTGATGATGAAATAGATCCTGATAGCCCCACCGAAGAACGTAATTTGGATAGGACTATTACCAGTTTAGAAAAACACAAAAAAATTATTGGATTTGTCGATGAATTTACGACACAATTAGCAAAATATGACTGGAGAACTGCGGCAACACCCAATCTTGATCCTAAACAAATTCTTTTAAAAAGTTCATTTCGTGGCGGCCCCGGTTATAAGTCCATGAGAAAAGACCTTTTATTGCATCTCATCACTCAACCAGGTTCAGTAGGGGAAGGAGCAAAAAAAGTCAATTCGATTACGGAAGAATTCCCCCATCTCGAGGATGCTTAATGCCCAGGAAGAAGCCTACATTATCTCCAATAGACATTGGTTTTATTTCGTCACCATCTATTAACCGTATTGAGAGGATCTTTTTCGATCTAAATAAAAATTTTATTAATAATTCTTGGATAGCACCGAATAATCGTTACAAAACTAATTGTGTGACACAAATTTTTAATGATGTTAAATACGGTCATCTGAACAAACGCGATCTTGGAGAATACATTGTTGCATCAACTCCTACACACTGTCTTGATGGATGGAGTTATCTAGGTCGTGCAATAGAATGTCATAATCGAGGAGATATATCTAATGCAAAACATTTAGGATATTATGCAGAATTAAGAGCTGCCATGTCCATTTTAGCGTCTCAAGGAATAGGAATTTTTGATAAGCAACATTTTATTATTGATCCAAATGGCGAGGCACAACAATTATCTTCATCACACGGTACTCATACGATGGTTTGGCTTGTTTTACAAGAGTGGGCAAAACATCAACCTTCTAAGGACCTATTAACAAAAGTCGTTCAACCATTAAGCATTCCATTAGATCAATGGTTAGTGTTCTTTATGGGTTCTAGTTCAACAGCCCAGGATATTGCAAATAAAATGTTTACTTCGTGGGGTTTAGATCTTTCAAAGATTAATACCGATCAGTATACTAGGAATGAAGCATCCTATCGACCTAATAGAATCTCAAATTTTCAACCCCAAAATTTCGTTCAAGATTTGAGATTTTTACACGAATTTTGGGACTTGTTTGAATATGGGGGGAAAACAGGCTTTTCAAAATTAGATCTAAACTTATTGCGACTTTTTCTTCATGCTTGGATCGCAGCGAAAACAAATATAGAGGATTTTTATCAAGATCCTACAATTAGTGCTGACTTTGAATTAAGAGTTAGTTACATGTTAAGTAAAATGGGATTTGATTCGAGTCAAGAAGTAAGGTATAAAAAATTTTTAGTTAATCGTAATTTCCAATATCCATTAGTAATCACGGAATCCAGTAAAGATAGTCCTTCGAATTCATTTAATCAACATATCGAATTATTATCTCGAGCAAGTCTTTTACTCCGAATTGCATCCGGAGCAAATCAAAATTTATTTATTAATTCTAAATTTTCAAAAAACGATGTTCAATATTGGTGGGAACCTTTAGGTGTCGAAAGAGGATTATGGGCATCAAATAATAATCCAACAAATTTTAGCGGATTATGGGATGATATCGAGGGCGCGTTAATAGATACAAAACCCTATTTTGATGATAATTCACTGAGATTGTATGACTGTCAAAAAAATCACGGTTTTTCTATTGCAAAACTCGGGGAATGTGAAAGAATAGCTCTTTGGGGATTTGGAATTTAAGCGGAAAAATCGAGTATTGAATATTTTCGTTTTAAATCGAATTATTCTTTTTTCCAATGCGATTCGATATACGTATGTGATTCTTTCATACTCATTGGTTGAGAAGAGGTACCGGCTCTGATAAAAAATTCTTCAGTATTATTTCTTCTAACATAAACTGGTTTATCACTCGGTGTAATTGTGATAATACATATTTCTTTTTCATCGACAAAATCAAACTGAATCTTAATGAATTGATGAAATTCTTTACCAAGATAATTATTTATTACATCTTGTAATTTCAAAGAAAATCCATCTTTATTTTGTTTTTTTCCAAGTGTTTTATAATCATTTTCAAGACCGAGAGTATTTCCTTCATCGTCAATACCGATAAATAATTTTCCGCCCCTAGAATTTAAAAAAGCAGAGACACTTTTTGCAATAACGAATTCTAATTCTTTGGTGACCTGGTTTAATTTATAATCCCATCGTAATGAGGATTTAAATTCAGTGCTGTCATTTTCTCCTTTTAATATGATGTCTTTCCACGCATAGAGGATTAGATTGGTTTGAGTATTCTCCTCTAAAATTAATTGTTTGTATTGTGAGATTTCATTTTTTGCAATTAAATCTAATTTTTTCATCGGGTCCCCGACACTAGGTCCAAATACATTGTCATAAAGGATTTTGATTCCTCCATTTGCATATTCTTCTGCATTTTTCAGTAGTTCTTTATCATCAGCAAGACATAGGAGTGAATTAGTTTGAGCGATCACAAATGATTTTATTAACCATTCTTCATTTTCTTTTAAGAAAGCAGCCTGAAACAAATCATGTTGTTGCTTAATAGTAATTCGGGCTTTATTTTGATAACCAATTAGCATTGCCGCTAAAAAGATTGACCATTTTTTTTGTTCGAAGAAGGGGGAGTTCTTCTTTTTTTGTAGATCTTCATAATCATTAAGATTGGGTTTTTCGATATGAACAATTAAATTTTGAGGGAATGTCATTAAACCACCTCAATTTTCTTGAATTGCTGTTTTACCTTCATAACCATCATAGATTAAAGTAAATTCTTTTCCGATTCTATGGATCATAGCCTTTTTTACATTTTCCGTATATTCTTGGTCTGTACACAATAAGGTTAATTGAGAGTTTTCAAGATATTTTGGTAAAAATTTTGCGATATTCTCCTTGGGTTTTCCTGATATTCTTCCAAGAGGTGTATCGATTAATACAGGAGTTTCAAATCCGGAAACACTACTTAGTGCTGCCATAAACGATAATGCCAGAGTCTGACCTTCACCAGAGGATAAATAATCCACAAAATCTCTTTCTGCGCTTCCAATAACACTTACTTCATATTTATCATTAATTGTTAAATTTTTAAAAGCATCTTTATCTTTTTTCCAGTGAAATTGGAAAAAATACTCCTTGGTTTTTCTCTCGACTTGATCCCTCACTTTCTCAGTTACACTATCTTTTAATTTCCTCAAAATCTCTAGAGAATGATTGCATAAAGCTATTTTGTTTCTTACTTCTGACATTTTTTTATCTTTTCTTAATTCTTGTTCCAATTCTTTCTTTTTTGCATCTAATTGTTTTGTAAATTGAATTATTTCAGATTCTTGGAATCCAAGTGATCTATTCTCGTCATTGATGACACTTTCAAACATTTGAATTCTTTTTTCGATATTTACTATTTCTTCTATTGGAATGCCCGATATTGTTTTTGAAATTTCCTTTAAACGTTCGTCGAATTTGCTATATTCTGATTTTAATATAGAAATTTCTTTTTCAATTTCGATTCTCATATCTTCAAATTGCAATCCTTTCTTGATCAAAGATTCAATTTTGTAATATCCTTCTGTTGCCTCTTCGGAAATTTTCGAAGTAGCAGGCAAATTTCTTAAAAACTCTTCGACCGAATTTCGATTTATACTTCCTTCACTTAAGGGTGTTCCACATACACATGTCTTGTTCCTTAATAGATCAGATAAAAATTTTTCACCAACATTAACCGGAATTGGAATGGTTTTGGACGTCTTTTTTTCAAACTCAATTAAATTTAATGCCTTTTTTACCAGAGAGAGACTTATAGCAAAAATAAAATTGGACGAAAATTCCTCAACTTTTTTCTTCTCTTGTGTTTCGATTGATTTTTGAATTCTTTCAAGGGATGCTTTTAATTGCATTCGTTCAAATGCTAATGCTTCTACATCTTTATGACCAAAATCTCGGAGTTTACTTTCCAAATCAAATTTATTCAGATCAGCTTCTTCAATATTTGATTTAATTTTACTAATTTCTCCTTTCTTTTTATCCAGATTAATATTTAATTTATCAATATTCCTCGAAATTTCATTCACTTGGGTAGACTGTCCCTGTATTTTTTTTCTTAGTTCATCTTCCTTTGATTCAAGATGTGATATTGTCCTATCAAGCAATTCTATTTGACAAACACTGGTAATTGCCTCGTGTACTCGACGTTGATAACCAGGATAAAAAAATTTATCTAATTTTTCACCATCAAAAAAGAAGAAATTACGGATACTTTCTGGGACTATTTCATCTCTTAATATATTAAATTCGGTCATTTTATTACAATTATTACCTTCATTTGTTTCCCAATTTCCATTGACATTTGAAGATGCAGACCATCCTTCAGAGGAAATCAGTGGCTTTTTCGGTGATCCATCAATAACACAATATCTCTCAAAAATATATTCAGGTATTGAATCACCAAAAATTAGTTTTACTCTAACTTTTACAGATTTTTTTTCTTCAAATTCTTTAATATTCGCGATAGATTCTGTAGATCCCTTTGTAGTTCTTAGACCTGGTTCATCGCCAAAAAGGCACCAATTAATCGCATTTAAGATATTTGTTTTTCCAGAACCCATGTCTCCAAGAATGACATTGACATTTTTTTCATTATTATTTGACAAACTGATTGTTTGAATACCACGGAATTGTCGATAATTTTCAAGATCAAAGTGTAATAACTTCAAGTTGCATCTCTTTTTTTACTATATTTATCAACAGTTTTATCATAAAATTCGGAATAGCCTCGAACTCGTTCTTGATTCATATGGTTCCGTTCATAGGTAAGCAATTCTAAAACAAAATCTTTAGTTTGGTCATCATTATTTATTTTTTTTAATTCATCCCAAATCAACGGATTAATTTTTGGCATTCTATGCTCCGTATACATCTAATTGAATTAAATAAGGATAAATCTTATTGATCGCTTCAATACGATTTAAAGCGGTTTTCGCAAATTCTTCATATCTTATTAACTCTTTTTTCAAGATTTTACGTTCTAATTCAAATAAAGAGGGATCATGATATTTAGATATTTTAGGAATAACTATAAAATCGTGAATTATAGCTTCGTTTTTTCCTGGAAATGGTCTCAAAATTCTTCCTCTTCTTTGAATATATTGACGAGGATTTCCAGAACTTGCCAAGATTATTGCTATTTTCGTGGCAGGGACATCAACACCTTCATCGAGGCAATTCATGGCAACTAGATAAGAATAAGTCCCTGATTCGAAAAGATTAAGTATTTTTACTCTCTCTTTTGCATTCTCATGCGCTGTAAATCTATGATTTAATATTCCCTTCTCATTTAAAATTCCTTGAATACGATCAATTTGTTGTGGAGAACAATAAACTAAACAATGGGATTCATCTTTGTATTTAGTCAAGAGATCGATAAAAACTGCATATTTATTTACAGCGTTTTTAACCAGATTCTGTCGAATAAATAATAATTGTTCTAAAAATATATCGACTTCACCTTGATTAATTGCATATTTATTCGCAATTCTTTTTGATAGACTGAGATATTCTTCTAACTCGTGTTTTGTAAATTCAATGAAATGGGGGTGATATTCATATGGAGATAAATAGCCTGAATGAATTGCAGCCTCAAGATCAAATTCAAAAATAGTCTTTCCAAAATATTCCTTAATTAAATTTGTACCTTCATCATCAAACCATCGAGTTGGAGTTGCACTCAGCCCCAATCTAAAATTGTAATTGTTCAGCAATCCCTTTTGTCTTTCTTTGGATCCTAGATAATGCATTTCATCTCCTATAAGAAACAAATTCCCATTTATTTTTGAAATTGCCTCGATAAAATACTCTGAACAAAAAATATCATTGGTCATCAATAATATGATATTGTCAGTGTATCCAAGATTAAAATCCAAAACCGAATTTGAAACGATCTCCCTCCATTTTCTGCCATGGACAATTTTTCCTGTAAGTCCGAACTTTAAAATATTGTTTTTCCACTGGTCAATCAAATGAATAAATGGACAAGTAATCACAATGACAGTTCTCTTCTCTTCAGAAATGACTTTTTTTATACATCCTAAGGCAGTAAACGTCTTTCCTGTCCCAGTTGCCATCTCAAAAATTCCTTTTTTATTATTATCTAGCCATAATTTAATTGCATTTTTTTGATAATCGCGTAGAAAAATTGGCTTATGAGTTTTTTTGGTATCCCATTTTTCCAATCTCAAATCACTGATATTTTCAGGAGCAATTTGTACTAATTTTTTTTCAATTGCCTCTGGAATATCGATCACCTTAACGCCAATTGAGTTATTTTCCCAAAAATTGTAAAATCTTTCAATATCTTGTTTTACATATTGATTTAATTGTGAATCCCAATTCCAAAATACTTTAAATTCTTCAATATTTCCGCTCCAACCACTGTATGTTTCATTAATTGATCCGCTAAATGTTACGATATTTCCAACATCATCCTTAAAAATACCTACTTTTTGATGAAAAATACCTTGAAAATCTTCGTTTTTGGCTTTAATGGAATCAAAAATTTGAGGTATTGCTATCTTAATTTCTAATCGATTATTTGCTATCATCCAACCAAGAGCGAAGATATGATCACGGATGAATTTATTTTCAAAAGTTGAGAGATCCTTTAAAATTTCTTCTTCAAAATATTTTTCTGGGTTTTGTTTTGATTCGATTATTATTTCTAAGTCTTTCCTACTAATGACGGGAGAAATTATTAATTTCATTGTACCTTTTTTGTTAATTAACCCCAAAATCCCTCGTGCAGCTAGCGCAAAACTTGAGGATGAAAAATATCCCGACAATCGTAAATATTCAATTGATTCCTCTAACACTGGAATATAAAAGTCATTTAAAATATCATCTGATTCGGAAGAATACGAGATTTTAAATCCAATTTCCTTCAAACTCATTTTTTCCCGCTATATATGAAGATAGTTTACATCCAATAAAAAATAGTTCATTGATTTTGTTAATTATTAAATTTCATTTCAAGTTTCAATTTTTCGAATAAATCAATTGATTGAGATTTTGGATTGCCGATTCTACTCTATCTATTGTGTATTCTATTTCGTTAATTAAATTAAATCTCCCCAATCCAAATCTAACTGCTGTGTGGGATTGTTCAACAGTTCGTCCAATTGCAAGTAGAACATGCGATGGCTCGACGCTTGTTGTAGTGCAGGCCGATCCAGCAGAAATCGCGATGTCATTTTTTAGCGAATAAATCAGCGCTTTGCTTTCAATACCAGGAAAAATTACATTTAAATTATGAGCAAGTCGCTGTGATGGATGACCATTTAATTCTACACCATTCATCGAAGCTTGAAAAGATTTGAACATCAATGATGTCCATTTCCTGAATACCTTCTCCTCCGTTTTCATTTCTTTTTCTGCGATTGCCAGTGCTTGCCCTAATCCCACGATTCCGGGCACGTTCAATGTGCCAGATCGCAATCCTTTCTCTTGACCCCCACCAAAAATTATCGGAGTAAGTTTGACTTTGGGATTTTTTCGTCGAACATACAGTCCGCCAATTCCTTTTGGACCATAAATTTTGTGCCCAGAAAAGGAGAGAAGATCAATATTCATGCCTTCTACATCCAGGGGAATATGTCCGACTGCCTGTGCCGCATCAGTGTGGAAAATCACATTATGTTTGTGGGCAATTTTACCAATTTCCTTTATAGGTGCGATTGTCCCAATCTCATTATTTGCAGCCATTATGCTGATGAGCACGGTTTTTTCTGTAATTGCAGATTCTAGTTTTTCGAGATCGATTAAACCGAATTTATCAACGGGAAGAAAGGTTATATCTTTCCCTTTTTTTTGAAGATGTTTGCAAGTATCAAGCACTGCCTTATGTTCCGTTACACAAGAGATGATATGATCTCCTTTTTCGAAGTATTGTTCCGCGACACCTAGAATCGCAATGTTATCAGATTCTGTTGCTCCACTAGTAAAAAAAATCTCATCTGGATTTGCTTTGAGAATATGAGCAGATTGCTCGCGAGCCACTTTTACTGCATCAGCTGCAACAGTGCCGTAACTGTGATCGATACTTCCGGCATTACCGAAGGTTTCTGAAAAAAATGGGAGCATCTTTTCAAGTACGCGAGGATCAACGGGTGTTGTCGCGTGAGAATCCATATAGATTGGGTGTTTAATGTCCACGACTTCTCTCCTCTGGTTGAATGCTCGATTTAATTCCTTGAGAACCGTGGGTAATTAAGGAATGAAGATCCCCCAATCCTTTAATTCGAGAGAACATTCCCATAACCCCACGATTTAGATGAGCTCGTAATTGATCGTAGAGATCTTTTTCAGGATCTAATCCATCGTTAATACACCTTTCTTTAATAAGAGCTATGAAGAAAGTATCCCATTCCCCTGTTAAAGTGAATCTGTTCATTTCTTGTCCTTTTTCATCGTATTCTTCAGGGTTTGGGATGGTCAGATCATTGAGCGAATAGCATATAGCAATTCTAGATAAGATATTGGGTGTCAACCCTGTTCGTCCTTTCAGCTGATTCAACCGAATAGTCGCATTTACACTGATACGAACTCGTGTAAACGTCATTTTTCTGCACCCACTTGTTCATTCTGCCAAAAATATCCTGGTGTTATCCGAGTGAAGCGATCCTTCTTTGAATAATCCAGATGATATGCACGTGCAATGTGAGGTTGAAGAATTCGGAAATATTCTTTATCAATTTCTGTATCCGTGGAAAAGATGATCATCTGATCTCCAGCATGTTGGAAAAAGTCCGTAACCAGATTCCCCCGGTGATCGCTATCAAGTCTTCCGAGAGGAGTATCAATGATAAATGGTAATTGTCTTTCTGCAGTTAATGTGAGGCCCCAAAGAAGAGAGATGGCAAAAATCTCTTTCTCACCAGCTGACAATTGTTCTTTTGGAATCGCGTTTCCTTCATCATCGAATAACGTGATTCGATATTTATCGTCGATCACAATGTTTTTTATGTAGTCTTCTTTACGTAAAAGACGTGAAAAACAATCGAGAATATTATCACTCAGAATTGAAATTTTCTGTTGTTGAAGTTCTGCTATATATTCATCCAAGACCGATGTTACTTTATTTGCTAATTGGACTTTCTGCGAATCTTTCCCAAGGTCCCGAAGTTCTTCTTCCTGTTTTTTCTTTATCCTCTCTAGTTCTGTTTTTTTGTTATTAACTTCTTTAATCACCTCATCAATCTTTGATATTTTCTCAGTGAGCTGCCCAAGATTCTGATTTAATTCATTGAGTGTTTGCATCAGCGGTCCGATTATATCGTCAGACGGAGCTTTATTTATCATCTCAGCCACTTTCTGGCGTTTGTTGCTTAAGTCTTCGAGTTCTTTTGAGAGGTTTTTAATTTTCGTCGGGACTTTCTCTAATGCCTCATCGATCCATTGGAGTATTTTTTGAAATTCATATTGAGACAAATGATGAATTAATTTTTCAGGTTCTGTCTCATTTTTTACCGCGAAATGATGATGGAGTAATTTGGATATTTTTTTACTAACCTTTTCTTTCTCCTCATCGGAAATCGGTACATCACTCCAAAAATCATTACTCCGTAAAGAAAGATCAATATTCATAATGTTAGATTTAATCAGTGTGTGTGAACGATTGAGGGCTTGAAGTGTATCCTCTTTTTTCAAGTGATCTTTAAGAGTAGTACAATATTTTGGTGTTATTGCAAACGGGTAAAGTCCGGCACAAAGATCCCGGATCTGATTTTCGATAAAGAGGATCTTTTCATCAAGATGGTTTTTCTCTGTTTTCAAGTTCTCTCTTTTTCGAGCAAAACCGCCACCTTCACTTGCAATTGCGGTCTCTTTGTGTTCAATTTCACTTTGGATCTGATCCAACCGAGTTTGTATTTGGGCTCGTTCTTGTAACAAATCCAATTTTTTATTCTCATTCTCTATTAATTCATTTTCAATACTGGTTTTTTGTTGGGTATTTTGGTTTAATCCCTTATTTTTTACACGACGATTGAGATAGATACCAAGATCTGCCTTCAACCGTTCGACAATATCAAGGCCTAAAAGTGATTTGAATGAGTCCTGTAAGTAAATATTATCTGAACTATCCTCAACAAGATTCTGAATTTTCTCTCCATCAAATAAGAAAAGGCGAGAAAAACGCGGAGGTATTAATTCATTGAGCAAATCCTGCCATTGATCCATTTCAATTTCCGAGAGAATTTTACCATCTTTATTAACGGTCAGTATTTCAGTAAACTTTGGATTAAAAGACCATTCTCTCCGAACAAAATATTCATATGTTTTTCCTGCATGAGAAAAAGTAAAAGATAGTTCAATCGCTGCCTTTTTTATCCCGTCCTCTTGTTTATTCGACGAGATCATCTGCTCAATATAGTGTTCATATTTTTTTGGACGGAAGTGTATATTAGGTGTGTGGGACCCGTAGAGACATAATAAAATTGAGTCAAACAAACTCGTCTTGCCGGATCCATTTTTTCCACCGATAAGAATGATTGGCTTATATTCGTTTGAGTTTTGAAGCGGTGTAAAATTTATTGTGTGCATACCCTTGAATAAACGGATATTCTCCACTGAAAATGTCTTTAAAATCATTTTACACCCGTATTTGAATCCGAGGGTATAGGAGAAACTGGTTTTAACAACGCCTTTCGCGCCTCCTCTTCACTTCGCCAGTCTTCGCTAAACACTTCGTTTATTCGATTATAGATAGTAGAACGATAAGTCATACCCTGAAATTCTCGTTCAACATCCAATAATTTTGTTACAAGCCTTAACGGGACTTTATGATCGATACTTATTTTTTTGAGTAAATCGTTTTCCATCTGAGAGAAAGAGCCTAAATCATCCTTGATCCACTCAAGATCGTCTCCAACCACTTCTTTGTAAATTGATGCAACGGAGTCTTCCCAATCACTTCTTTGAGATTGCCAAATTCGGCGAATCTCGAATAGTTCTTGAGGTAAAATTAATATGAAATTGGGATTCGGACCATTTTTTCTTACATTATTTTGTACTTGGAGTAATTTTTTGAGTAAAATTTTACAGTATTCCAAAGTGTATGGCCCTCTTGTGAGATCCAAATCTCCTTTTTTTGGCATAATACGCCCATCCATCCTTCGATAGTCCCGATACAGATATTTTTTTTCAGGAATTTGAGTTTCAGCAAGTTCATTGCGAAAATCCAGCAGAGGTTCCATCCAATCTTCTCCTCCCTCTACTAATGCTTCCATACTTCGATCTTTTTTAATGACTGTACAGACCCAACACCCAAATCGACTATTCCCACAAGGTGCAGAAGTATCATCAACCACGAGAGGACAGTCTCCATCTTGAGCACTTTTGTATAATGCTAATAAATCGCGGTTGTTATTTCCCCAGGGATTTTGTTTTTGTAATAAGTATGTCCATACATCGTCGACTGAAAAATCTTCAATGGGTGTGTAAATATATGCCTGAGACAATCGGAAATGATTCGATAATTTTGTCCCTTTGATTTTATATGAATTCATTATATGTGCACGAGTTGCACTTTCTGACTTACGAACTCCAAGAATAAGTAAAACTTCGCCATATTTCGCAACACTTTCAATAATAAAACGATCGGCTGGTTTAATTTTCAGTCGATGTGTACACCATCTGAATTGAGTACTGGGTGCCGGATAACCTTTTCCGATGAGATTTACCCAAAATGTTTCCGAAATGCGAGGGTAGATTTTTACTGCCTTGAATGGCATTTTTGTTTCTTGAGATTTTTTATTGATTTTTTCGAGAGTTGACGTGATATAATCAACAATCATGGGGGTTTCAACATAAGTGTCAGAACAAATCACGAATACTGGTTTTGTTCGCTTCTCTTCAGGTAATTCAGATAGAGCATACCAGACAAGTTGAAGAACGGTTGTAGAATCTTTACCCCCACTATATCCAATAACCCAGGGTCGATTATCACTCTGATAAACTTCACGAATTTCTTGATGGATACTCTCCAATGATGTTTTGTCAAAAATTGATTTCTTCTCCTTTTGAGGAATTTCTTGAACCATTGAATCAGTCCATCTTTTGTTTTAATAATAGATTTTCCATTTCTCTTTCTTCGTTGTTCAGAGGGATTCCCATTTTTTCTTTTAGCAAATTTGATGTGAGAATAAGATTTGTGTATGCTTTTGAGATCCGGCCGTTATTCATAGCTCTTCCCTCCCATAAATTGCTATTAGATCGTGTCCAATCAATTTCTTCTAATCGACTCAGTTTTTCTTTCCAATCGTCTGGATATTTTTCAAAAAGGGATTGGCCTGCGATTCCCAAAGCGTGTAATGCAATGCCATGGGAATGAATGTACGCACCTCTTAATTCGCTGCAAAGAATATCCTCATGATTCGCAAGTCGCTTCCATTCAGGGATATATTTTGTAACTTCCATCCAATAATCCTGTGCCTTTTGCTTTTCAGAAGCAGATATTTTTTTTACTTTCGTTTTCTTTCCTAGCAATGCTTCCGTTGCTTGATAGATGGTCGAAAGAGTGAACATTTTGGTAGAGCGATTTGAAATGCTTGTTTTTTCCAAGTCTGTAAATCCCTTAAAAAGGGGAATTGTGTTAGACATATCAAGAATAAATCGAGCAAATGGATCTCGATAATCGTAAAGAATACTAATAGATTTTGTTGGTCTCACTGCGTGACGATTTAAATCTGAAAAAATTTGCTGACTTCTTTTCAATCCCGCGTCAATAAAAAAAACTACGGATATTGTCTCGTTTCCTAATTCGGATCGTTGTTTCAGTGCTGCTTCAATAGCGGCTCTTCGATGTTGTCCATCGTTAATAATAAATTGGGCAGTCATTGGAATAACAAGGGCACCCATTTTTGATTTCATACCCATTTCACCAGCTGGAATGAATTTTACTTCCTCCCCACAGACTGATGCTGAAATGGCTGAAAAAACATAATCTTTGGGATTATTGATAAGATAATTTGCGATTTCTGGAATCCTGGCGTGGTTCAATGTGCGTTGTGCTCGCAACTCAGCAGGGATTGCAGATTCGTTATATAAGAAAATTTTTGGAATCAACTTCAAGGGGCACATTGAGATATAATATTCCCGTCCTGCTTGAATCCCTCGAATTGAAGGAAAGTTATAGTTGAATGAATCTAATCCATTTACCTCGTTAAGAAAAGATGATACCATAGACGTTCCAAAATGAAGATTATTTTATTGGAAGTTAAATTTTCCTATTTGGAAGTTAAATTTTGATATAAGTCAGTTGTTAATTATTTTGAAAATAAGTATTGAATTTTTTATTTGAAAAAGATCTTACCTTCATCATCTATCCTTGCTTCTTGCCATCCATAATTTTCATTAGTAACAGCAATCTGAATTTTATCTCTTACTGAATTGAGAATTGGACTTTTACTCTGCCTAGATAACAGGATCAGCTCATCGATGGATTCCTTATCGTTCATACCATTGAATACGAGAAAATCAATTGGATAGAAAACAGGTTTCACATCAAAAGGGTTGTATTTCATTTTTTTAAACTCAGGGGAAATGGCATTGTTAAAGACTTTCTGTGCAGCCAACCGGCCTCTTTCATGGGCTAGATCCCGAAGTCCTTTCTCCAGCTCATCAAACTTCTCTTCCATAGTGTCCATCTTTTGCATATCCCGGTCGAATTTATCTCGCCACGTTTTTCTGATTTTGCCAGTGGTCTTTAGTTTCAAATCTGATATCCGTACGATATCTCCACAGCAGGGACAGACACAAAGAATAGTCCGGAAATCCTGGAATTGCTGAACTAATTCATTCATTTAAACACCTTATATGAAACATCATTATCCTCAATGGCGCTCCTGATGGACTTCTGATGTTTATTTAACGGAGATTTTCCGGTCTTAATTTCAACAAAATCTATATGATCAACTTTTCCCTCTGAAAGTCCTTTGAAAATAATAAGATCAATTGGATCCCCCAAAAATCGTGTATCAGGGATTTCCCATTTGAAATCTTTGAGTGTCGGAAAAATTTTCTCAAGATTCTTCCCGATGTTAATCGCCTTTGTAGTATTTTCCGCACGTTCAGTTGCAAGTATTTCTCGTTTCTTTAGATCTAATGCTCTCTCATCTAAAACCGCCAGAAGGGCTTGTTGATATTCCAAGGCCTCTTTTGGGAATTTTTTGGTTCCATCAAAGATTACAGCATCAGCGAGTTTGAATTCTTCACCACACGGGCACTCAGCGATAAGATTTGAGGTATGTAATTCTTTGATTAGTTGTTCTGTTGATTTCATTTGTCTATCTCCAAAATTGCTTTCTAAAGAGATTCCACTGTAATCTAACTGCTTGCCAGATGCAGGATTGGCTTGGTAGGTAACACCGTTTTGACACCTTCCTTCATTTCTGCATCCCCGCTCTTCACCATCTCGTCTATGAACTCATTCTCCTTCGAATATGTCACAATCAGCACGTCCGAAGCCCGGGTCATGGCAACATACAGAAACCGTTGCTGAAGATCAAGATCCGCCCGGGAACGTGGTTCAAATAAATCAGCCCACATCACAAAAACAGCCTTATACTGGAGTCCTTTTGATGAAGCGACTGTCTGTACTTTAATCGCTGGATCGAAAATTTTCTTACGGGAGTAGTAATCCTCACTCAGCCATGTGGTTGGTGAGAGAGATCCGAGGTCTTTGAGGAATCCTTTAAAGATATCATTGTCTTTATGCATTTTTTTGGCGTAGAGAATTGCTATATCGGCAGGTTGAAATTCCATTTTAATTTCATTGAATGGAATGTCTCCATTTAACAGTACTTTTGTAAAATTGGAAATACGATTGCATTCATCAGCATGGTCCTGACATTTAATAAGAATTGGTTTTACTCCACGACGGACTGCCTGACTGGGATCAACTGGGACAATTGATATAGAATCCTCATTATCTTTTACATTTTTCGCCGTGAAATGCGCTGAGAGCCGGAGAATCTCCCGGGTGTTTCGGTAATTCCGATCGAGATCAAAAGCCTGGTGGATTGTTCTGCCTTGTGCTCTGATACCCAGGGATTTCCAGCTCAAGGAATCGATACGCCGGATTCCCTGATTCCCGTCACAGACTATCAGCAGATCGCCATCGAGAGGATCGTTCAGTGCTTCCAGCACACAGGAAAACCATACCGGCGGGAAATCCTGAGCCTCATCCACCAGGATTGCATCATATTTTCGGGAATCCCCGGCACGGGACCGTAGGTGCTCAAGTAACCGGTTACCAATACTTGTATCGTCTTCAACATTACCCGATGCAGGATCTTTCTTTCTTGAATGTATTCCATTATATTTTACCCATCCATCAAAATGAAATACATTAATTCTTGGATAATCCTTCAGGACATGCTTCAGGTATTCATTAAGGACAACATTATAACACAGGAGGAGGATCTTTGCGTTGGGATTCCTTTCGTGCAACCATTTCGCCCGTGCGATAAGAAGGACGGTTTTTCCGGATCCGGCTACTCCGTAAATAATCCGATGACCTTCCCCAATTTTCCGGGCATTATTTTCCTGTTTTAGATCAAGAACTAATAAATCTGTGATATCGTCCTTACTTGGCCCGATAACAATTTCCGGATGAATAATTGACCGAAGAATCTTTACCTGATGTTCTGAAAGTGGTGAGATCTCCCAGAAAGGATCAAAAAACCGCATCAGCGTATTTCGTATCTCTTCAGGAGATGCATTTTCAAGTCCCACAAGCTCATCCCGGAACAGAGTATTATCCATTTTAAAAATTTCCGAGATAGTCTGATCCTTGCGCCGTAAGACATTGTCGCGTGTGATGTTGGACAATACTGCAAAATGACAGAAAGGAAAAATGAACTTGTTTCTATGAGGACCTTCTTTATTGAGGAGGTCAGACCGGCATTCGCTATGCTCGCATGCCCTTGCCAGTCGCCACATATAATTACGGGCTTGTTCGAGCGGATGAACTTCCTGCCTTTCGCGACCATCCGTATTTATTGTTATTTCTGAATGATTCCCCTGTACAATGTCGTCAAGGTACCAACCTTTTACTTCAATAATTATTACACCGAGATCCGGAGCGATTACGATAAAATCCGGGTGGCGGTTATTAATATTGGGTTCATAATAGACGAGATAGTCATCTGGTAACTTTTTCAAAAGTGCAAAAGTACGTTCCTCTCCCCTGCTTGCACGAGAAGATAAACGATCAGGGATACATTCAGCCATTTTTTAACTCCAAACACGTTTAACGCGAACCTGGTATCTTTTAGGTTTAATTTTAATGCGTGTATTTTATTTTTAGTACCTCTTTTATATTTATATTTATTGTTTTAATCAGAGTTAAATTTTCAGTTATTTAGATAAATAGAATATTTTTAAGATACATTTTACTAAAATGGATGGAATAATAAGAAATTAGTTCAGTTCTTTTTTTGATAAGTATTTCTTTTTATGTCAGCAGCGAATTGCGAAGTCCAGATTTTGGTCTCTACTCACCTGATTTTTGAAAATTAATAGCAAAAAATGCACGTTTTAGGGACGCACACTTCTCCACCCTCACCTTAATCCCCCCTCCCCCCAATCCTAATACTTGATCCCATGACCGTCCAATCTTTCCGAACCTGCCGTTATGCCAGTGGCTGTTTTGATCCATGCTGCGATGGAGCCTGCCCAAAACATGGATCTGGTAAGGGCCCCTGTGGAGTGGCGCAGGGCAGCGATGAGTGTTTTAAGATCGTATGCCCGACATGCAAAATATTCCATGAAAAGGATAACGTTGAAAAATATACTGATGAAAACCTTTCACTCGAAGTTAAGGACGCAACAGAAGGGTTATTATCCGATATTGATCCCGGGAATATTGGGCGGCCTTTGTGTATCATCATGATCGGTGACATGGGGTATTATTACCGTGAGTTACCAGCGTTTGATTCTGATTATGATGACCTGATTGAAAGTCTGAATTATATAAGAAAAGATTTTGAAGAGTCACCTGAACGGCACACAGCAGGGGACGACCCTGCGGAATAATTCCAAAAATATCCTGGCTTTTAACCATATGCCATTTCCTGGTTTTCAGGCTCCCTATCTTCCTCCCCCCTACACTTTCGCCATCCAACCTCCGACTTTCGCCAACCAAGAGGTGCTATTAGCGGTCATTCCCCTCATCGAAATTACCCCTTATAAATGAACGGACAGAGAATCAGGAGCATTCCAAAAAACGTTGCTGGTTTTTCGCAAATAAGGGTTATTTTGGGGGTCAGGACCCCTTCCATGAGAAGATAGTGTCCGAAGGAGAATCGTAACAGGGAAGGAGTAGGTTTTTTTGAGCGGTTTTACGTAAAGTCCCGGATCCACAATACGGGTCATTTCCTGTTTCTACAAACTCCAGCCAATGCCGCGAAAGCAATCATAAAGTATTTCAAATCGGATATAATATGCTAGATAAATAGGAAAACAATCCCTCACATCTCTGTATCTACTGAACAGGGATTATTTGGTGTAGTCAAATCATGAAAACTGAAAAACAATTGAACGCACTGCTCTATGCAATCGGGAAATATCCCCTGATCGGCCGGACAAAACTGATGAAATTTGTTTTCCTTGTCGACCTGTTCATTTATAATAACCGTGGCGAAACGTTACTCGAAGACAGTTATATACGCCTCCCGAACGGACCGGTCCCGGACATCGGGTTCTCGTTTACCGATAATTCGAACGCTCATTTCACCGTTAAAACCGAACCTTGCGATCCTGAACGCATCATCTACCAGTATATACCCGTCCAGAAAACAGATCTGTCGGCATTCTCTGAGAAGGAAATCCGGTTGTTCGATTCTATCATCAATTCACTCCAGAGCCATAAGACCGAGGAGATCAGTCAGCTCACTCACCGGTTCAGTCTCTGGAAAAATGCGGGAAATGGGGATATCATTCCAATCAAAAATCTCAAGCTCGATGAATATGAATATGATGATCTCGAGTCTTTCATTTTTTATTCGGATGCTGTTGCTGATGCAAAAGGAATAGACCAAACCCAGGGTCAGGATTCGATCACGGGAGATCGTGTCCCGGATGATCTCATTACACTTCAGTTCCACACAATGTGTGGTGAACAAAATGCCCTTTCCGGATCTCAGGGAAGGCGATGTCTTTTTTCTCGATCTTACCGATCATACCGGTAAATCTGAAAACACGATGAAAGATCCCCACAGGATCATTATCGTCATGAACCAGAGGAAACTCGGCAATCCTGCCCATAAAACAATCATCTGCGTTCCCATCGAATCTAATCGTACGACATTATGGGATGCGGTGAATAACCGGCCACGTATCCATTCGCATCATTGTTTATCTGCAAAAAAATATCACGAACTGAGTCATGACAGCCTTGCAAAATGTGAACAAATCTATACCATCAACCGTGAATTCTTCACCGATTACCGTTTTACTTTAGATAGTTTTGATCTAAAAGAAGTCCGGATCCGGATGGTCAATATTATCGGTTTTGGAAATTTTTAGGATTTGGTTCTTGCATTTTTCGATTCGTAGATAAACGATATGGGGCAAGCCCACACTGGCAGTGGGACGCAATCCCCTTTTGAGCGTCAGACACATCCTGCATAGACTCACCAGATCACCATCTCCGAAACCAGGTGCTCCGGAATTCCCAATCCACCTCCACGGTACACTTTCACCGCCCACGCCCTCACTAAAATATCCCATTAACCGTCATCTCTCATACAGCACCCCATGAACTTCGAAGATATCACCAGCACAAAAGACCTGGAAACCGTAGCAGAAACAGTAATCTGGCAGCATTTTGAACAACTGGCGGGGTTCATCTTCGAGAAAAATGATTTCTGCGTCCGGGTCAATACCGTAAAAACCCACCACAAAAAACGCAGGCAGTACGATGTTATTGCCCGGAAAGACAGCCGGACGTTCCTGGTGGAATGCAAGAAATGGGCTGGCAGCCGCTACCGGTTGTCTGCACTGAAAAGGGCTGTCGGGCAGCATAAGGAAAGAGCCGCATTTTATGAAGATGTCACGGGCAGGGAGGCGATTCCGGTCATCGTCACCCTCATCGAAGAGGCGGTCCTGGTCCATGAAGGCGTCCCGCTCGTGCCGGTCACCAGGCTCAACGCATTCATCAGGGAACTGGACCGGCACACGGACGGGGACCTGTTCTGCGATTATGAGGACTGCAGTGCGTTTGCCGATGACGATATGCCAGCGGAGTCCGGTGAACATTCAGATACCGGCGAATGGGAAATGTGATGATCCAGCCTGTCTACAAGCACATCAAAAAAATGGACATATGTCTAAAAAAATAGGCATGGTGTTCAATAGTAATAAATTCAATGAGATACCCTACATGAGTCATAAAAACTTCTGGAACGGAGAAACTAAAAAAGCCGTTAAAGGTATCCACTCATAAGCTCCTTTATACTCTCCCGCATAAACACTGGAATGATACAGGCATGACTGCAATACCCCGAAAATATATTACGGACGCAAAAAACCAGAAACAGGCGGTGATTGTCGACCTGGAAACCTTCAACCGGATGGAATCCATCATTGAAGACAACGGGCTTGCAAAATTCATGGAGGAGGCAGAAGAGAATGAGACCCTCTCGGTTCATGAAGCAAAAAAGTACTACCGTTTATTGAAAAAAGGTTAAGATGACGGAGTACGGATATAAAAAGATCTTCCTAGAGGATCTTGCTGCACTTCCAAAACGTTATCGTGCCCGGATTGAACGGTTGGTCTTTGACGAGATTCCCGCATCGGATAACCTGTTCAGGGATTTTGATATCCACAAGATGAGAGGTTATGAGAATTATTATCGTATCCGTACCGGGTAATACCGCGTCGGGTGTAAGATCACATCAGAGGACACGATCATATTCTACCGGGTAAAGAGCCGTGGAGAGATCTACGGCGTTTTTCCATAATTTGTTTCTTTCTTTCCTGCTTCCCCGCTACCCCCAGCCCCTCCGGAAAATGATCCGCCTACCAAACATGTTTAAACAGGCCGGTTTTCCTGCCATTAAAACCGTTCATTCCCCATTATAAGCCATATTATTTTACGTATTCCACACCGGGAAGATCTTCAAACTCCCGGTCTCCGGTCAGGAAGGGGATAGTGAGTGACTCCGCAACAGAATATCCGACACAGTCGATCAGCGAAAATTTTCGTCCTTCCTTTGAATATTTCCGTCGCATAGCAGCTGCACGAAGATACTCCCTGTCCCCGGGATGGGACAACCGCATACCATGCCGGACCTGGGAACAGATATCCTCTGCAGTATCCGGAAAGTCTCTTGTAACTGCATAAGCGAACTCACAAAGATTAAATTCAGTAGTAACGAGCACCGCTGTTTTATACTGACGATATGCCGGTGAACCTTTCAGCAGTTCAACAATCGCATAGGTATCAGCAAAAAATGTTGCCATGATCAGTCTTTGAGCTCGTCACTGAGGGCCTGAGTATCAATTGTCCAGCCCTTCAATAGTCCGAAAATTCCTTTTGGGGATCTGCGGGATTTTTTGGGGGTCCCTTCCGGTTTCTTTGTCAATTGACGAGATACGGTCTGAACCGGACGAGGGACTGATGATGGTGCCATTACAATCGTTATAACATTATGTGTCGGGAATTAAAAAGTATCTCGTAATCCTTCTTTCATTTTTTGACGGATTACAATAATTTCACCAGTCTCTCCCCTGCATGCCAATAACCAGCCCGGAATCCAGACACCCCAAAAACAGGCCTTTTTCCCTTCTCCCTCCCCCCGGCCCATCCGGAAAACGATCCGCCAACCAAACAGGTTTAAACAGGCCGGTTTTCCTGCCCTTAAAACCGTTCATTCCTGATTATAAGCCCAATAATCACAAATCCGGAAAAACATGATCAAAAACGCCCCATTCTGGCCGGTCAGAAAAGACTGAGCCAAAACAAAATACGCCTGTTTTAAGCCCTGATTACCATTCCGGGCAATATCTGGATCATGGGCAGTCCGCAGGTCCAAAAAGGAGGACTCACCGTCGGAGGCCCGAATAGGTGGGGAGTATTTTTAATGCCTGGTGGCCGATCCATACATTTTCAAAATCATGCTCATCGATCAGGGTGCCGCCGTTAACCGGCAAATTTGTCCGTTCCTCAGGGGCGCTGCCTGCAGCCGGGTCTTGTCAAATGATAACCACGTGCTATTGCCGATGATGATTGCGAACAGCACACGGCCCAATCGCTCTCCCCCACCCCCCTAATCATCTCATGACCGCAAAGTTAAGAGGGTGCACGACCATACAAGAATAACAGGTATGGATGCACTTTCTCTGCTACGGCAACACGAACCAATCCTGAAAAAACGGTTCGGGGTTGCGAAGATCGGCATTTTCGGATCATTTGTCCGTGGAGAGGAACAGCCGGAAAGCGACGTAGATGTGCTCGTTACCTTCAGGAAAGGCAAAGAGACGTTCGACCATTACATGGACTGCAAGTTCTATCTCGAAGATCTCTTCGGGAGAAAAGTGGATCTTGTAATGAAAGGTGCGATAAAACCCCGGCTCAGGGATTATATTCTTGGCGAGGTTGTTTATGCATAGAACGGTGCTCCTGCCTTGAGGCGGGTTCACGGGAACTGGATCACCCTGGAAAAGATTTCCCATGCCCTTGTCCTCTGATTCAACCCGAAATTGTACCGATTTTATTCTGAGCACCACAAGTCAATAATTCTGTCTGACTAAACCCTTCTCTCGGTCTTCCCGATCCCCGTATCATCAGTCAGGAGCTTCATCTGGTGAATCGCGATGGCATTCAGCTTCACCAGCCGTTCATGCTGGGAAAGATTCTCGTTGATAAACAGGGCATTCAGGTTTTCCAGATTGGATAGACATACAAGCTGCGAGATGTCGGCATAATCCCGGATATTTCCGGTTTTGTCATCGTTTGCTACCCGCCACTCCTTAGCAGTGATGCCAAATAATGCCATATTGAGCACATCCGCTTCGGATGCATAAATAGTGTTAATCTGTTGACGGCTCAGTTCAGCAGGTATCAGGTTTTCTTTTATAGCATCTGTATGGATCCGATAATTGATTTTTGCAAGGTTGCGCCGGATATCCCAGCCGAGCTGGATCCGCTCTTCATCCTTAAGCCGCTGGAATTCCTTGATAAGATAGAGTTTGAATTCGACTGAGATCCATGAGGCGAATTCATATGCAATATCCTTGTGAGCATATGTACCACCATACCGTCCCGGTTTCGAGATGAGGCCGATGGCAGATGTCTTTTCTATCCAATGCTTGGGAGTAAGGGTGAAACTATTCAACCCGGACTGATTTTTAAACCCATCGAATTCGATGGGATTAAAATCCGGATTATTGAGACGCTCCCATATTCCCAGGAATTCTATGGTATTCCTGTTTCGTAACCAGTTCTGAATGATATAATCAGTCCTGTCCGGATCTTTGTATCGTGCAATGTCAGTGATGCAGATATAATCCTCATCATTGATTGTGTAAATGGAAATTTCGTTATTTAGTACATGGATCTTTGACATTATCGCTCTCCATTTATTCACCAGTATTCACCAGTTTATCTGGTGATAAATACTCAGGCGCGGAGGGTGAAAGAGAAAATCCTAACCTGTCCGTCGTGTCATCAATTCTAAAAAAACACGTTCATCAGCACTTCTCGCTCTCACTATCAATAAGAAAGTCCTCCGATCAGGAAATCCGCCCAGCCAAACAGGTTTAAACGGGCCGGTTTTCCTGCGATTAAAACCGTTCATTCCCGATTATAAGCCTAATAATCACAAATCCGGAAAAACACAACTAAAATCGCCCCATTCAGGCCGGTCAGAAAAGACTGAGCCAAAACAAAATACGCCCATTCCGAGCCCAGATTGCGATTTCGGGCAATATTTGGATCATGGGAAGTTTGCAGGTCCAAAAAGGAGATCTCACCGTCGGAGGTCCTCCGGAAGTAATGTCCACACAACATACATATACAGAACAAAAATTGAGAAGTACAAGTACCTTTTTATCGTTTTGGAAGAATCATCAGACTATTCTCTCAAGCGTACATCCAATGAAAATACCATGAAAAATACTCTCAAGAGGTACCATATGAAAAAATCAACAAACCCGACAACTCCCGGTCAACAAAATCCCGACCCGCACGCGGACAAATCAGACGGGGAAAGCGCCGTGCTCGCGACGATCGCTGCGATGCCGGAACCGGATCGCGTCACAGGTGAGCGGCTCCATGCGATCATCAAAGCCAGTGCACCCGTCCTCACGCCGAGACTCTGGTACGGGATGCCCGCGTATGCAAAGGACGGCAAGGTAGTCTGCTTCTTCCAGGGCAGGGAGAAATTCAGGACGAGGTACGCGACGTTCGGCTTCATGCACGAGGCAAACCTTGATGAGGGGAATATGTGGCCGACCGCGTTTGCGTTAAAAAAGGTGACTGCTGCAGAAGAGGAAAAGATCGCCGCACTCGTGAAGAAAGCGGTGAGCTAAGGACAAAACCGCCACTTGGTAGTGAAAGCCGGTGTAATACGTATTACCGGATGGTATTGCGGGGAATGGCTGATTTCAGGGCAGCATGAATATCTGACTCCCTGAACGGTTTACCAATAAAACCGTCGGCAGGTATCTTTTTTGCCCGTTCAAGATCTTCTGCCCTGGTAGAAGATGTGAGAAATATTATCGGAATCGGACCAGACTTTTTCATTGCAATTGCTGTATCAATCCCATCGGTATGACCGTCAAGGGTGATATCCATAAGGACAGCATCGGGTTTCTTTTTTTTGATGAAATCTATGGCAGCTTCGCCGGAAGCCACTTTACCACACACTGCATATCCCAAAGAAATAAGACAAAATTCGATGAGCTGCTGGATGATGATATTGTCTTCAACAATAAGGATCTCGAGGATTTCATTTATCATAAAAATTCCCGGAGGGTCTCATTGTTTATATTAAAATAGAGCATTTAAATTATTTTTTATTTAATTTTTTTTGCTCATGAGAAAAATAGTAAAAATTTCACTTTTGGCACGATAGTCGGATAATGATAAAATTTCTCTCATTTTCCACTGGAAATAAGGGGGTTTATATAATTTAAATAGAAGTCAAATATTTTACATTATTTTACCATTTCAGGAAAATATTACCGTCAGATTTGCCAAAAAAAATCTTACTTCTGCATTAAGGGATCTTGGTATTTGCCATTACCTGTTTTTTTCCCCAAATGAGTCATTAAAAATCTTCAAAGGCGGAGAAACAAAAAAAGCCCTTGAAGACATCCACTCAAGAGTTCCATTATACTCTCCCGCATAAACACGGGAATGATACCAGAATGACTGCACTACCCCGAAAATAGAGTACGGACGTAAAAAGCCAGAAACAGGCGGTGATTGTCGATCGGGAAACCTTCAACCGGATGGACTCCATCATTGAAGACAACGGGCTTGCAATATTCACGGAAGAAACAGAAGAGGGTGAGACCCTCTCGGTTCGTGAAGCAAAAAAGTACTACCGGTCATAAAAAAAAGGCCTGAAATGCCGGGCGTTCCCGTATGCCGGAACGGGACCACGCACCCCTTTTCAAATGTTATATATAGTTATATAACAAAAATTATCCCATGACATCAGAAACCAAAGCGGTTCACTCCCCTCAGCTCGATACCGTACTGATGGTCGAGTCCTTCATAAGGGAGCACAGCGGGGAATATAAAAAAAGGGCATTGTGGGAGAACCTGCCAAAGAAGATGATGTACCAGACATTCTCCACAGTCATCAGCTACCTCCAGGATTCAGGAAAGATCGCAACAGACGCCGACAAAAAAATCTGCTGGATCTATAACCCGGAACTTATAAATCGATACCTTAGTAACAATAACCTGAAGATCCGATGAAATCCGCCCTCTACTTCGCTGACGATCAGGTCAGCGACGCTTTTTTCAAGCTCCAGTCTGGGAGGGTGGAAGAAAATGAGATTTTTAATCAACTGAATACAGTGTTTGATATAATCACCATGAATCCCTTTTGCGGAATTCAGGTACCGAAACGAATAATCCCAAAGGTATACATCACAAAATATGGGATTGACAACCTGTGGAAATTTAATTTTCATAAAAACTGGCGGCTGATGTATTCAGTAGCCGGTGATGGAACGCATGTTGTTACCCTGGTACTGGAATGGTTGCCGCATAAGGAGTATGAGCGAAGATTCGGGTATTGATCAAAAGAAAGAAGAGCGGGTGGAACAACAACATCACCCACTCTGGTCTCCCTGGAACAATCCCGGACCTGGTCCCTTTAAAAAACATCATCGCCAAAACCAAATGTTCCCTCGCAATCAGGAGATATTATTGGTCTATTATGATGTCCGCCAGCCAAACCGATTTAAACAGGTATCCGCGATGCTTTGTGAGTTCTGTTTCGATATAGTCAGGAGCGTAGAATGAAAAATTATCGTTGAGAATAATTTTCCGGGATATCGATGACCTGAGGAGTCCGGCCATTATTCTGTTTGTATCAATAACAAGGAGTATTGTAGCACCTTCGGGAAGTGAATATCAGGATAACGCACGGAACAATCAGGATGAATCTGGTTTCCTGCCTTTTATCCGGGATGCTTTATTCCTGTAGTGCTGCTGGATACCCGATTTGACTTTTGTATCGAGCGTCATAATGTCTTCTTCGCTGAGATCGCTCCGGGCAGTCATCGCATTCAGGAGTGCGATTTTTTTCGCATAATCTTCTATCGCCCGCCGGGCAATTTCGCTCCACCGGACTTCCTTATGATTTTTTACAATCTTATAAACATCTTCGGGCAGGGAAAGAGTCATATTCGGCATTGGCACCACTACACATACTTATGTGTATTCACGTATTTAATGTGAATTGTTTGTGTATATCCGAAGCCCGATACGGATGCGGTGATCGATGCGTTCGGGAAGAACGGGCAGGTCAAAAAGGTGTTCTGGGCATTGTTTGTCGCGATGGCGGGGCTGATGCTGGCACGGGTTGTGGATCCGGTGACAGCTCAGCAGGTTGTAATGGCTATGACGGGGATGGGGGTGTAAGCGACAGACCGGACGGTTCTTACCCTGTTACGGGTTGTGCGGGTCTCCGGTTCATGTCTGCCCACAGGGGTACACACATCCCGGCAGACCTGCCATTCCCCCAAAACAGGATGACGGATGATCAGTAGCACACTAAAAAAAAAGATAAAATTGCCGGGATACCCGCGGTGCTTTTTAAACGCTCACTTCTTTTCGAGGGCTTGCCGGATCATCTTCAAGGTTTCAACTTTGTGCTTCTTGTACCCGATCTTGAACTCTTTGTGCATTATCCGCTCATCGAGCTTGCGCATTACTATTGCCTTTCTTGTCGCTTCATCAAGGGATTCCCAGGCGGCCATCTCAGCCCATTTGGCCTGACCCATGTGCATTTCAATTTTTGAATCTTCCATTATCATTTCGTTTAACTCCTTTTGGTTTATGGTGTTCTCAGGGTCCTCTTTTTAAAATTCGTGTAATTCCGACGATGGAATGAAGAGGTATTGATATGTCTGACTCCACCTCATTGACTCTTTACAAAATGTGGTGAACCAACTCATCGCATCACTCCTGAGAACTTACGTGATCTCTTCAGGCACGGAACTCATATCAACATTGCCCGGTGATGCAGATTTTGTCACAAAACCTGAAACGTATGCCCAGTGAAATGCATCGGGCTGCAGAAACACCCGGGAATCCGTGAGATCGTGAAGTCACCATCGGCAAATAAACGGTCACACAAACGGAGGCCTGCACGGGATGTTGTCAGACCCCAGGCAGCGCCTTGACCGACTTATTTCCCGTGGAGAACCGGGCATTTTGTGCCGGAGTTTGCCGGCGAGGTGAACTTCTGCCGGTCAGCAGCTGATGACCTGCTCTTGCGATCCCGCGATCGATCAGCCAATTATCGGGATTCTCTTATGCAGGAGAAGAACCGGTCATCGCAGAATATGCTCTCCGTGATATGGCTAAGCCGAATAGCCGTATCCATGTACACCTCGGAAACACACTTCCCCCGCAATTCCAGGAACAATTGCCGGATACGGCCCGGTTGAAAGTTGTCATCCTCCCGTCCGCCATCGATCCCGAGGGGTAAACCCTTGCTGGCTGTGGGCAAAGCCCCGGTAAGCATCCGCATTCTGCCTCAAACGAATGTCTCAAGTGAACAGAGCGTCCATACTCCCGGTATGAAGTACACGGCACGGCATATCCAGCGTTTTTTAGAAACGGGACGGATCGACGCTACGCTCTGGAAGAACCACTTCCCATCACTGCTGCCGACCCAGGTGCCAACCTGCGATGACTGCGGGGAGTTCAAGGACCGGACCTGTGCCGGCGACCGGGATCCCGTAGAGTGTTTCCTTGCAAAAGCACCGGTAACTGAGTCGGTTGAAGAGCACAAGAAAAAGAAGCGGGACCAGATGCTCGGCCTTGGTGCAAAAGAGCCAAAAGTTCACGGAACGGCAAAGCCTAAGGACCAGTCGAAGATGTGAGGGAATGCCTGATTTTTGCTGTACCTTGCCGATCCCAGGTCCCTGCACGTTATTATCCTTTAAAAAAGAGGTTTAATGCTGAAACCATCTCCACCAACGGATAATTGCGTACAGAAAGCTGATGACGATGATTGTTATGACCACACTATAAATTACTGTTCCTGCGTCCAGTGAAACCATAGGGTACGTTCCTGATGCTCCCTGAGAGATATGAGGCTTTTGATACTGATAGAGAGATCGGAAAAACACAGAGATAAAGAGCTCCATGAGATTTCATTTTTTTCGCAGGGGAGAATGATGCAGAAAACCTCCCCGCCACCCCATTTTTTTATTCATTGGATTTTTTTTTGATTACCAGAGGAAAACCAGCAGGGTATCAGCAGTCAGTACCTGATTAATTTTAAAAAAAGACAACAGGGAAAAGATTTTACTGTGTTGGTCCTGGTGCACTGTCGGTTGAGGAGTATTTCACCTCGTTACTATTCTCTGACCAACAGCCAGCTCATAAGAACCGATTAAGGATAATTTTATATTGTCAACATGCTTATGTTGACATATGGTACTGTCAACTGACGAGAACAAATGCAGGTACCGGAAAATGATCCTGGTGCTTATCCTGGCAGGAACAGCCGTATTGTTGATATCCTCTGTATCTGCAGAGACAGGAGTGACTATTTCCGTAAAAGGAGATCAGTCCTATTATCTGGGGGAAGAAATAGTTCTGAGTGGTGCTAATTATGATTCGGATTTCACGTACTTCTTCATAACCGGACCCGGCATCTCCCCGGGTGGGGGAAAACTTACTTCGCCTCTCCAGGAGGTAATCAGCGGAGATACCGGCTCTTTTGACAGGGTACAGACAAAACCGGATAAAACGTGGGAATTCATCCTTTACACCTATAATCTCGGGATTAATCCCGGGCCTTATGCCATTTATGCAGTCAGCCAGCCAAAAACGGCAGCCCAAATAACCGGTGCTGATAACAAATCTGCGAGAGTAATTTTCAAAAAACCGTTCATACCTGCAGGTATCACTCCCTCTGCAATTTCACAAGGACAGCCTTTCACGGTCACCGGATTTGCAGAAGGAGAACCGGACGCTGTCCAGGTATGGATCATCGGGGATAACTATCTCTTTACCACGACCAGTCCAACAAATCCAAATTCCTCGTTCACGGTTAACATCACCACGCAAACCTCAGAAAAACTTCCAAAAGGACAATGTTATCTCATAGTCCAGCACCCGATGCAGAACAACCAGCTTGATATTATTGTCAGCGGAGACTGGGTCCGAAACCTTCAACTCAACAATGGTACGAACCTCTTCAGGGCCCTTGGTCCGGGAAGCCTGCAGGGAAACGACGTGAAGAAGGGGCTTATTTTTGCTCTTAATGACCCCGGTGTTGATGACACCTACACCGAAATACCTCTCATGGTCAACGATACCGTCCCGGCTACGCCCGTTCAGCATCAGACCCCGGCATCCCCGCTCCAGTTTGTCCCCGTCGGAGCACTTGTCCTGATAGCGGGAATTGTTGTCCTGAGCCGGCGCTAGGGGTCCATATTTTTTTAGTACCGGACGAGAAAAACAGTTCACCGTGTCGAAATGTTTTACGGGATATTTAGTTAAAAAAAAGGGAAAATGGGGATGTGATTTACTTCAGCTCGAGCTTCCGTACTTTCACTTCCGGAGCGGGTTCCTTTTTGGATACTTTAAGTTCCAGGACTCCCTCCTTCATCGTCCCCTCGGCCTTTGCAGGATCGATTTCTTCAGGGAATGAGAGTGTCCGTTCAAACGCGGAATACGCCCTCTCACGGTGGAGATAATTCTTCTTTTTGTCTTCCTGTTCTGACTTTTTCTCTGCCCTGACAGTCAGGCCTTCACTGTTGATATGGACCTCCACCTGGTCCTTGGTAAAGCCCGGCAGCTCAATGTGGATAAGGTAATGGTCTCCCTCGTCTATGAAGTCAAGGGGTGCGTACCTGACCGGAAGCATGCCGAGTTCCTGCATCCGCAACTCCAGCGGGGAATACGGGCGCATCAGGGTATCGAACGATTTCCTGAAGTCATCGAACAGGGAATCGAAGTCTCGTTCAATCCAGCTCTGCCCTCTCCGGCTTGAAAGTGAAGAAACCGGAGTGATGGGTATTACCTCATTGCTAATTCTCTCTGGTTTTTCTCGGTCCATAGGTATTCCTCCTATGTTTCACTTTAGGTTAGTCTAATATTGCATATATAGTTTTTTGTGATGACATTCCAGGCCGGAATAAAAGAGCATGGGAGAACAAGCCAGGAAACCGGTCCTCGCAATCATCCCTGACCATCTAAAAACAATTAGTTCGTGGAGCGGTAGTATAAGTTCTTCACCAGTTCGGCGCACACGAAGAACGCCCCGACCAGGCAAAGGATAATACCAAGGTGCATGGCCGAGGGGGGTGTGAAGCGGAACACCGTCTGGCCGAATTCCGTGTAGGGCAGTATGATGGTCGCTGCACTGGCAACTGCCGTCAGTACCAGGACATACCATGACGGGCGGCTTGCCTTGAAGAAGGGTAGTTTACTCCGGATGGAGAAGAGAAACACGAGCTCGGTCAGGATGCTGCCCATGAACCAGTTGGTCTGCAGTATTCCGGCTCCCTGCTGCACAAAGACTGCGAAGAACATGAAGTCAAAGACGGTGCTCACCACGCCAAGCAGGGTGGCAATGAGCACGATCTCCTTAATCTCGTATTTACTGGGCCGGCTCAGTTCTGCAGCATCAACATTGTCAGTCGCAATCGAGATCATGGGGAAATCGGACAGGAAGTTCACCAGCAGGATCTGGAGCGGCAGCATGGGTAAAAAACTGATAAACAGCGACCCTATGGCAATGGCATAGAAATTCCCGAAATTGGAGGCAAGGGTAGCCTTCAGGTACTTGATGCTGTTGGCAAACACCGCTCTTCCGTCCCGGATCCCCTCAATGATCACCTCGAGGTTCTTCTGCAGCAGGATAATGTCCGCCGCCTCGCGGGCAATATCGGCAGCGCTGTCGACGGCAAGGGAAACGCCGGCAAGCTTGAGCGCCGGGGCATCGTTGATCCCCTCGCCAAGGAAACCAACGGTGAAGGAATTCTGGAGTGTACGAATAATCTCGTATTTCTGCTCAGGAGTGACGCGGGCGATAACCGCGTACTCCACGATAGCCTGCTCGCGCTTATCCGGTGGCATTGCCATCAACGCAGACCCGCTGATCACATGGGCCGGGTCGTCCAGGAGCCCTATCCGTACGCCCACAGCCCCGGCAACCTCACAATTGTCCCCGGTGATAATCTTGATCGACACGCCAAGCTCTTTTGCCTTCTCCACGGCACGATACGCAGAAGGTTTGATCGGATCGGTAAACGAAATAGCACCCAGAAACTCAAGGTCCTGTTCATCATCAGGAGAGATACCCGTTGTTGTGGGCGGCAGGACACGCTTTGCGATGGCGATGGTTCGTTCCCCTTCTTGCCCTTTCATAGCAAGCCAGTCAGCAAGCACCCGCTGGTCCGGTCCTTTAAGCGACGGTGAGAGATGCATGACTTCTTCAGGAGCCCCACGAACGATCATCACCTTCTGCGCATGGTCCTGGAGCAGCACCGCATTCCGGCGGCGTTGCGGGTCAAAGGGGATCTCCGCCAGGCGCTCTGGCGGGGAATCTCCGGGCAGGTGCCGCTCTTTTTGTGCTTCTCCGATCGCGATATCGAATGGCTCGACCTTTTCCTCGGTCTCGGCCACCGTAAGCGAGGCATAATACAGCAGGTCGGGATGCGCCCCCGGTGACATTTCCGTGACATGCAGGGTGTTTTCGGTGAGGGTCCCGGTCTTGTCCGAGCAGAGTACTTCGATACCCCCGATGTCCTCAATCGCCGTAAGCCGTTTGACGATGACTCCCTGCTTTGCCAGCTGGAGCGCACCCCGGGAGAGCGACACCGTGGTCACGACCGGGAGCGCCTCCGGGACAACGCTCACGACAAGTGCGATTGAAAAGACCACAAGCTCGATGACATCTGCACTCTCGCCCTTGATCAACAGGTTTGCCACAAAAATGAAGACCAGGGTGACAAGAATCATCCGCAGGATAAACCGGCTGAACCGCTCGATGCCTTTTGAGAATTCACTCTCCTTTTCTGTCTCCACGGTCAGTCGTGCAATGGTCCCCATCTCGGTATGCGCACCGGTCTCTACCACCAGTGCGGTGGCCTCACCCCCGACCACGGAAGTGCCGCTGAAGCAGAGGTTGTGGCTCTCGTAGATGCTTTCAGGCCCTGTTGCCAGGGTATCAGGACGCTTGGGAACCGGAACAGATTCACCCGTCAGCATCGTCTCATTGACGACAAGGTTTTGCGAGCTGAGAATCCGGACGTCGGCCGGCACGGCATCTCCTGTCCCGAGCCTGATGATATCGCCTGGCACCAGGTTTTTTGCATCGATCGTATGCCAGCGCGAGTCCCGTTTCACCGTGGTTTTCAGGGTGATAAACTGCTGGAGTGCACGAAGGGACTGCTCGGATTTGTACTCAAGATAGAACCCGAGCGCGACATTGATGATCACAAAACTGAGGATGACACCTGCATCAAGATACTCTCCAATGACCAAGACAATGGCCGCAGCAACCAGGAGCAGGTAGATGAACGCTGACTTGAACTGCCGTATCGCGATTTCCCACCAGGGGACCTGGTTGGCGGTGATCGCGTTGTATCCCGCCGTTGCGATCCGCTCCTCTGCCTGATGGGTCGATAATCCTTCCACAAGCGAGGTAGCTAAATGCTCCAGGCACTTCTCTTCAGAGAGTGTGGCGTACTGGTACACCCTCATCCTTACCTTTGAGTTCATCCTCTAGCGACACTATCGATTTCAATCCTTATAAGATATAATTGCGTTCATTGTCTCTCACATCGGAGAAGAGATGCGGATGAATAAAAGCCGGCCGGATAGTGGTTCACCGGAGTGTGGCATGAAGAAAAAATCATAAGCATACCAGAAGCTATGGTGAGGTATGGATTTCTTTGACTCGGCATACCGGGGCACACCTCCCTGGGACATCGGCCGGCCCCAGAAAGAGTTCGTTGAGCTGGTACAGAGCGGGGAGATAACAGGATCTGTCCTGGACATAGGATGCGGGACCGGGGAGCATGCCCTCTTCTTTGCACAGGAAGGGTATGATGTGTGGGGGATCGACTCTGCCCCCCTTGCGATCCAGAAGGCCCAGGAGAAGGCTGCCGCAAGAGGACTCCCGGTGCATTTTTGCGTCCTGAACGCCCTGGAGCTCTCCTTACTCAACAGGAAGTTCAATACCGCTACCGATTCCGGGCTCTTCCATACCCTGTCCGATCAAGACCGTCCGGTCTTTGTACATAACCTTGCAGCCGTCCTGTCCCCGGGCGGGAAATACTTCATTCTCTGCTTTTCAAACGAGGAGCCCGACGGATACGGTCCGAGGAGGATAACAAAAAGAGAGATACAGGAGAGCTTTTGTGAGGGGTGGTCCATCAACTACATCAGGCCGGCAACCTTTGAGAGCCGCACCCGGGCACAAGGACCCCGTGCCTGGCTCTCGTCAATATCAAGAAAGTGACAAAGGACTGATGAGGACTGCCAGGTACAAAATGATGGTGGGGGAACACGGGGGGATGTGTCCCACGGTGAACTGAATAAGGAAAAAGTATATCATCCTGGCCAGGGATAAGCCGCTCCTGCACCAGGGGGAGCAGACGGGGCACTGTTTACATCCAGTATCATATATATATATTTTTAAATCAACAGAAGAAACCAGTTAAATCTGATGAAAACCGAACTAAAAAAACGTGCCCGTGCATATTATCTGGGTTTTTTATTTTTTTGTGCCTGTGAAGCGATCCTGAATATCTATTACCTGGGAAAACTCCGTGAACTTTTCAATTCGGCACCGGACGAAGTCGTGCTGATGAATTTCCTGATATATGGGATAATGGCTGTCGGATTTGCCGTGGGGCTTCTCTATTGTCTCTACCAGTCAAAGAATTCCTCCCAAAAATCATAGCATTTCGATCACCGTGTGAATTTTTTTTAGTTTCTCCACATCCAGCCAACCAAAATACAAAACCGATTGAATGATGCAGGATACCCAAACGGGTAGAAACGGAAAACT
Organism: Methanoregula sp. UBA247; assembly: GCA_002495055.1. Lineage (GTDB taxonomy): Archaea > Halobacteriota > Methanomicrobia > Methanomicrobiales > Methanospirillaceae > Methanoregula. Next base: position 137,597 of record DADR01000018.1, read on the forward strand.
GCTATGTCCGATACGCGGGATTTGCGGAGTGGCAGCTACAGGATACCTTTCATAATTTCGACAGGAATCCGGTATGGTATGTGTTCAATGAGGACACGTTCCTCTGTAAAAAAGCAATCTTTACGTCATTGAAAGAGGAATTTTTGGTCTCCTTTACGAAATACAACTTCCAGAGCCTTGTTTACCAGGAAATTATCACCATACCTTTATTACAACCGCTGAACAACCTGCGACGTATGACAACAGATGAAGAAAAAGTGAACCACGACCGGCACCATCGGGGGGGTCTTTTAGTCCCGGCCGGCTTACTCATCGGCCTTGGAATCGGCATGCTTGTGGGTTATTCCTGGCCAGGACTGCTGATTGGTCTTGGGTGCGGATTCCTCGCGTCAACGTTCATGAAATCCGCAGATCGTCCTGCCGGTGATGCCGCCGCCTGCTGTGGGCACAAAGGGTCCCGCTGGATGCCAGCGCTCATCGGGATCTTTTTTATTCTCTTTGGTCTCAGCATCATCTGGGCACCGGCGAACTTCTGGCCATATATCGGTGCAGGGTTCCTGATCCTGATCGGTATCTGGTTCGTTGCCCGGAGTTTTGGGAAGGCATAGGATCCTGCGATACTCTTTTTTATAGATATATTTCCCTCAACAAGGAAAAATGCCCGGAATGTGAATTTGGGCTCAATGCAGGAGGTGTCCACACTCCCGGAACCCAGCCGGAGGTCGGCAATTTTTAAGGTGATAGTGTGCTGGAATATACAAAAAAGCAAACTTAATCGCATTCCGGGGTATTACCAGAAAGTTTTTCCCAGTACCTGGGCCATCTTAAAAAAAGAAATAAGGGGGAGATCTATTCGGATATTCACAAAAATACCGGTGGTGGATAAGCAGAAACAATTGGATTTAATTGCCAACCGGTGGGTGAAACTAAAAGAACCCGGAAATATTCTGACTGCCATTCTCGCATCAATTCCCTTCATGGCACTCACGGTCACGATCACATTGTTGATCGCAGGTATGTTCGTGCCAGTCTCTTTAGAATACTTTGGAATAGCCGGAACCTCGTTTTCGTTTCAGATAGGTCTGCTTCCCCTCTTCAGCCTGGCAGGATTAGTGGTTGTCCACGAACTGATTCATTTGCTCTGTATTCCGGATTTTATCCGTTCGGATAGCACATATATGGGAATAACTTATTTTGGTGGATTTGTTTATACGGAAGAACAATTGACCCGGACACGCTATCTCATCATCAGCTTCGCACCGTTTATCACCATCTCGATAATCCTGCCCTTTATACTGGGCATGCTGAATCTCCTTTCTCCACTGATCATTGGTGTCCTGTTATTGAACTCCCTGGGATCTTCGGTGGATATACTGATTGCACTGCTTGTGTTTATTCAGGTCCCCTCCAATGCATATCTGGTTGCAAACGGCATGGACACGTATTGGAAAATTGATGGAAGTGGTGCTGGTAACCGCCTCTGATACCTGATTTTTGTCCGGTCCACACCCGTTTTGCCTTCTTTGTCATTTTATCCCATCCATTCATCGTGAACCGTCCATAAAAACAAAAGAGGAGAAAGAGAATATGCTGTCATGAGCGGCACTCCGCACTTCCTGCCGGTGATGAATTATGTTGACCAGCCACAAACTCCTGCAGCAGTACTGGCACGACGACCGCTACGACATCGGCAAAGTCCAGGTCTGGTATATCGACCGTGGCGCTCCCCGCGACCGGTCCAGCATGCGAGGCCCCGGCATCAGCCTGGAGCCATATTCCATGAACATCCGGACAACCGATGGTGAAAAACCGGTACCGTATCACCGGATCCTGCTCATCACCTATGAGGGAAATGTCGTATTTTAAGAACCTGAAGGTCCATGGACTGGCATACCAGATCATACAAGAGAGTGAGCACAGGGAATAAACTGGTAATACCCGCCGGGGATCGTTCTCTGCTGCGATCTCATGGGACTTCAGGGACGGACATTTCTCACATCCGTGCATCTAACCCCCGGTTCATAAAAAAACTCCTTTATTCTCTTCCGGATAAAGACGTGAATGGTACAGCCTTATCCGCAATATCCAAAAAAATATCTGAAAGATATTAAAATCAAAAAACGGGCAGTGATCCTTTTTTGGTCCCCTCAAGACACATCTGATTTCCGGGTTCTACGATCATCCTTATTAATTTCCTTGCCTATAGAACATAAAAAGAGGAATGATACCTGATGGATCCGGTTAAAATCCCCAAGATGCCCAAAGCAGAGTATGACGCCCTGATTAAACGCCAGTGTGTATCCCGGATTGCCTTTGGTGCATGTGAGCAGCCCTATATCGCTCCGTTCATGTATGTATTCGATGGAAAATACCTCTACTTCCTTTCCACAAAATACGGCAGGAAGATCGAGTATTTTGCTGCAAATCCAAAGGTCTCCGTCGAGATTGAAGAGTATGCTGCTGACCTCTCCGCTTTTACGTTTGTAAGCCTGCAGGGGAAGCTTGAAGAAGTGCAGGATCCGGCACAGAAAACGAAGGTCCGGGAGCAGTTTGCAGACATGATTGTAAAAAAACGGCTATCGCCCCGGGTACTCACGGCTCTTGGTCACAGCCCGACTGACCGTCCGGACGTGCTTGTCCGCGAGGAGCGTTCGGCAGTCTGGAAACTTGTAGGTGTAAAGGATATTGTTGCCCTGAAAAACGGGTAACAATCCTCTCTTTTATTTCTTCACCAGGGAGATCCGATATGCCTGTTCGTTCAATGCATCAGCTCCCTGCATACCTTCCCGCTCATCCTGTTTTTTTTTAAAAAACGAACAGCCGTTTTGCCCGACACCTTAAAAAGCCCCCCCGTACAAAACGATGATCCATGCCAAAAGGTTCCCCGCATGCTCAGACCGGCCGGATCTTCATGGAGAATACAAAGTACCGGTACCTTACAACATCGGACCAGGAAAAGCACCTGCCCCAGCCGCCCCTTGAGATTCCGGCTGATCCGGAAAAACCGGTTTTCGGGCTGCCCAAACCAGAGACGATCGATGTCCCTCCCCGGGACCTCAGAACAGCTATTGAAGAACGGCACAGTGTGCGGACGTATGATAAAGAACCCCTCACCATTCCGGAGCTGGCGTTTTTACTCTGGTGTACCCAGGGTGTCAAAAAAACTGCCGGCACATATGCGACCTTCCGCACGGTACCCTCAGCCGGAGCCCGCCACGCACTCGAAACGTACCTGCTCATCAATGATGTCAGGGGACTTGAGCCGGGACTGTACCGGTATCTCGCCCTCTCCCACCGTCTCCAGCAGATTGACCCTGACCCGACGTTACACATCCGGATCGCCAAGGCCTGTATCGACCAGCAGTTTATCATGCGGTGCGGCGTGGTCTTTCTCTGGGTTGCCGTCCCGTACCGGATGACCTGGCGGTACAGCGAGCGGGGTTACCGGGAACTGCACAAGGATGCCGGGCATGTCTGCCAGAACCTGTACCTTGCGGCATCGGCAGTCAGCTGCGGGGTCTGTGCAATCGCCGCGTACGATGATGATAGTATGCATGCCATTCTTGGCATCGATGGCGTGGACCAGTTCCTGATTTATCTTGCTACGGTCGGCAAGACAGGTCCGGCAAACGGGTGAGATTCCTGTCCTTGTCACCGTGTCTCATGAGCAGGGCATCTCTGCTCTGGTAAAAAATAGTCACTCCTGTGCTGATCTAAACAGCACACCCGGAGAACACGCTTTTTGCCGGTGAAAAATATCCGGTTCCTTACCGTGCGGTAAAATCCCCCTTCCGGCATATCCCTTGAGCGGGTATATACGTATCCATACTATTATAAAATAAAAATCACAAGTCGAATACTAGGCCTCTAATGAAACTGATTATACCACTAGCCCTGTTCATAGTTGCCGGGTTTCTCCTGGTAAGTGGTTGTGCAGACCAGACGAAGAACGGCACCACGAATGCAACGACTCCGACGGTATCTGTCCTGGTTACCAGTACTCCGGATACCGGTAGTACCGTGACGGTACCCACAACCACACCTCCCCCGTCAACGCTGAAGGGATCATTGAAAGTCTCCGTCAGCGGAATCCTCTATCCTGAAAACATGGAAGTCGTTCTCGACAACGAGACTGTGGGGACGGTGAACTCCACAAAACCCCTGTACCTCATGGTTTCTGAGGGAGACCACAGGGTCATGGTCTGCAGGAATTCCGTGTGTAAGCAGGAGAATTTCACGATCGGATTCGGCAAGTACGTGACGGTTGATTTCAGTGAACAGTTACAAAAGGATCTGAAATTTTCCAACCCGACTGCACAAATCCAGAAATTTTATAAGAACGGGAATATCTTGTCCGTGAACGTGGAGTTTTACAATCCTTCGACAAAAGACCTCATGATGTCTGCAACAGTCAGTTGCAGGTACAGCTATATTGATGACCGGACCCTCCTCAAAAAAGACGATATTTCCCTGGGTATGATACGACAAAACGTCAATGCCGGGAAAAGAGTATCAGAATGGCTCAACCTCTATCTTGCCAGTGGGAATTTCCTGAGTTATGAGAGTCCGGTTCTGGAAGAACTGCAAGTGCTCTAATTTTTTATAAATAAATCACAGTAATAGACACAATCCATCCCTACGCCATCTGTGTGCTTCACGTACCGGGCAGATGCAGCGATGTTTCCATTAATAAAAACCCCGAATATCCTTTTATGTACAGAATCTGCTTTCTGGCCAAAGCAAAATCAGCAGAGTCAGAAGCTAAGTTAAAAGAGTGCCAATTACACCTGAAAGGACAGGGTAAATAATTTCAGAAAAGGGAGAGGAGTGCCAATAGATATAAAAAGTCTATTGGTGTCTTTTCCTTAAGAAGCGAAATACGATGATTATTTCGTTTTCAGGTAGTCATTTATTGTTCCCCTCACAATTTTGCCTGCACCCATTTCGTCGATCACTGCTACAGAACCAGTAACGTGTTCGAGGGTCTGCAATTTCTCAATATCGGCTATTCTGGATGGTTTCAGATTTTGCATCAGACTTTGCAACAACAGGCAAGATTTTTGTATACATTTCCGTTATTATAACCTGTTACTCTGATATGTGGTAAAAATCTGCACAATTTCTTGATGCTTTCTCCTGCATCATGAAGACCCTCATACCAGGGAACGGACGGAGTTGGAAAAAATGTACGAAAAAACTGTATCATGGATTGGTGAAAAAACCATGCCGAATGAAGCCGTAAACCGGATAGTAAATGAAAAAGTTGCCCGTGCCGATATTTTGAAAGCCCAGACCGCAAAAACTCTGGAAGATGCAGCCCTCAAGCTGCGGAGTGCAGACATATCGACACAGGGGGAGGAGCTAAAGCATATCCTGTATGATGTCGAAGCCCAGGTTTACCAGTTCAAAAAAGAAGCCGGTGTAAAATATGACGAAATGGAAGCCTGTTTCCATAAAAATATGGAACCGGTCGAGACTATGATTACCGATCACCCAATCCCTGCTGTCCTTGCAGCAATAGGCGTAGGGTTTCTCGCTGGTATGTTGATCAGAAAATAATCCGGGGATTGTTGCTCATAGAATCTGCCGCCAGCGATGAGGAATCATCGATAGCATCAGAGTTTGCTACTACGATAAAGTATGTCGATCTCTTCCTGCAGCAGAAAACCGATCGGTTTTTGCAGAATTATGTATTCGAACCCGTTGAATTTTTTGCAAAGAACCTTATGTACCTGTCAATGATTGTTCCATTGTTGGCAGCAGGTACACTTATTGTGGTAGTAGGTGTCATCCTCCTTATTGCGACCGTAGTACCCCTCTGGGCAGCCCTGTTGATCACGGGAGCCAGTATCTTTATCTTGGGAGGTATAATCGCATACTTACTCGTCTCAAATACGATAATCTTGCAGACCCCGACGGGTATGGAGATGATAAAGCGTGGAAAAGCATGGGCAGGTCACTTAAAAATTTGTTTACGTTTCGATACGTACTACAACGAAACCGTGTTCTGACAAAACCTGTTCTTTGCTGATTTTAATTGAGGGCGGAAAAATAAGGTCAGTCGATATCTTCAGACCTGCATCCGTGTATGCACCACAACGATTCAGGAGGATATTTACCGTCATGATCTCGTTTGGCAATGTGCACAGAGCCACATATTTTGCATTGCATTTCGCCGGTACATTCATCAATTAGATTCATAACCTCTTTTACCATTTCTTTACCTCATCGTTGTACAGGATTCAGGCAGTTGTTATGAATGGAATGGAATCTCTATTCGTTTATTTGTTATGATAATGCTAAAAAATCGTACCTTTTCAGACATGCATATCCGTGCAATTTCCCTCTCGCTCAGACTTTTTAGGATACATCAGAAAAAATGTCGTATCAATATGTCCCGATTAATAACAAAAATATGACAGCGAACAGGAGATACACAACCTGGAAACAGTCCCGGATATTCAGACTGCTTTCACGCACCAGGGTATCAGCTTTTTCCTTTTTTATCAACCCGATACCAAAGGCGATGCGTATCAGGGAAGAGTACATCCTCAGAACAGAAAAATACATGAGTGCCATGACAGGTTTGTTTCCGGTTTCTTCCTGCACCCAGGTTCTCTGACTTTTTTTTGCCGCAGTCTTCTCTGGTACCAGAACATCTTTTTTTGCCTCATCTTCGGTATTTACACCGGATACATTCCAGAGCTCTTCATTTATGTCCAGGACATTGGCAATCCGGTTAAATGTCTCCTTGTTTTCGGCAAAATATCTGCCTTCCTTCCGGATCACGAAATACCCGGCCAGTGAGACAATAATTCCGGCAAGGGACAGGATCAATAAGAGGACCGGTCTCTGTACGTACTGGACATTGAATCCTATGACAATAAAACCAAGGATTGCCAGTATCCACCAGGTAAACTGCTTCTCAGATTCCGAGAGGGCATTGTGAAAAGAATCCAGGTTGTTGTGATAAATTTCCATTAAATGTAATAATTTTTCCTCTTCGTCCATTGCAATCAACCGTGTAAAATAATGACCCGTTGCTATTAAAAGTATCAGGTTTTCCGGTACATTCACGAGTGTCAGGTCGTTTATCAACAAGAGTGTCCTTTTGTCAGCCGGGTCATTATGGAGGGAATTTTTTTTAAAGAGACAGCTGCTGCAGTAAAAAGATATCTGCACCCTTCCTCATCATTCTCCCCGGGACATTGTATGCTGTGAGCAGGAATGCACGTATAGGATCCGTATTTCCCGGCAGTACCTGATTCACAAGGACGAATGATAAAAATCCGGATCGCACCATACCGGGAAGTACGGGCTTTGAACCGTAAGGTTCCATGAATATCCTTATGCTTCCATTATTTCCCGCTCGTTATGCATGCAATATATTACCACAAGGGTGCCCATTCCGCATATGATCCTTTGCGTTTAAACGCAGGCATCAGGAATCGTGAAATACTCCATGAAAATCTATAGAATTTCCGGCCTTGTCCTCGCCGCTTTGTGCTGCATGTCGCTTGTCCTCGGGACCGTTGGTGCCAGGATGGACCCCGGGCAGGGACCGTATTTGGATCCGTCGGGGGATACTTTCCCCGGCCCAGGTCCCGGAAACGGACACGATGCGGTAAATGCGACCGAACAGGGGAATCTCAATGGCCCCCCGGGAGGGTTCCGGGGTCCGCCACCGGGTAACCTGACTGAAATCAATGGCACGATGATGAGACCATCCCACGGGAAAGGACAGGCAGGAAACACAACCGTGCTTTTTGGGAACTTCACCAGTCCGCCGCCAATCCAAGGTAACCGGACATGGTCGGGGAATGCAACGGACGGAAACCTCACCCCGCCACCAATGCCGGATCATAAGGGAATACCAGGGAACGAGACTGTGAGGAAGTTGCTTGACCAGGCAGTGAATGATGAGGATTTTGTTGAGGCATTGCTTGCATGGTTACAATCGTACTTCAGCTCACGGAAGTAAGGGATACGGGAAGTACACGCAAAAGCCGGAAAGGAGGTGTCAGGGATCCCGATCCTCAAGAATCCTCCGGTTTTCCTGTTTTCCCCTACCCACAGCCGCCGGTAAGGTTTTTTGTATAAAGGAAGTCGTGCATCGGATGATTGCAAATTTTGCAACCACCGGGAAGAGATGTATACTCACCTGCTCCATGGGGGGTATCCCTGGTATAAGTACATAAAAAATCGTATATCGTGTTAATTTTTTAAAAAACATATCAGGCAGAGGAGTTGAGAACAAAAATGTTTGATAATCTAAAGCAAAAGACCAACAAACCTGTCGATAAATCCATCGACAACACTCGCGAGGCTGCACGTATCATGTATAATGATGCAAAGCTCACCACATCGCTTCACCAGCGGGAATATACAGGTATGACAACAGAAAATGGTACTGATGTCGTGAAAACCGGTTTCCCCGCATCCGTTCAGACCCTGAAATCGCGACACAACGGGGGCTGGACCAGCATTGACTGATGCAGAAATCTAAAGTACCCCCGGATATCTCATACATTTCCAAACCCCATAGTACGTTATTTTTTTATATCCTGAATTCTTTTTTCTCCCGTATCCATAAACAACGGTTCCGGATATTTGGCCCTTTTAAAAGTAAAATAAGATATTTTTGCCTGGAGGAAGTCATGCACCGGGTTGATACAAATTTTGTAATATCACGGTAGAGCGATATACTGCTGCGCACCAGGGAGATAGTACATACCCGGTAGTACCTGTCATGCCAGTTTCTGACAATAACCTATCCGGTAAAGGAGCTGCAAATATAAAATGACGGACAAATTAAAAGTTCAGGAAAGGATAGCTCGCGGTGACGGCAGCGTGGCGCCCCATCACGAATCAGATGATGCAAATACTATTGACCACGAACCCGATACCGGTGAAGGAAAGGTCGAACCCCACGACAGGGAGAGTGAGGTTACCACTTCGATCAAACAGCAGAAACTTATCTGTCCCCGGTGCGGAAAACCAACCCTTCATGCAGAATTCCCTGATCATTATGAAGCCTGGACCAAATGTTCGGAATGCGGTTTTTTTATGGGGATGAGTAACGAGGAGTGGCACCGTATGGAGAACAGTCCCAATCTTAGTGGAAAAATCAAAAAAATGGCTGCCAGAAAAGAATTGGTGAAAGGTCAGCCAACCTCATGAGAGAATTACGGGGCACGTCATGGAGAGTCCCCGCTACTTAGTTTCTCAAGGCTAAAAAAAAGGCGAACACCGGTTGACAGGCTTACTCAATCGTCCTCCTCTTCTTCGAACCGGGGCCAGACATACTCATCATTTGCGGGGTCCGGCAGGTCTTCATCATCATCCCTCAGGTGGCGGTCTGGATCATGATCCAGGTCAACGGGATCCAACCGGCCATCTTTACTCCCCCGGACACCACGCCCCCTGCTGCCTTCGCCACCCCGGGGTCCGGTCTCTTTTTTACCTCTCACCATCCTTCTCACCCCCATCCCCTGATTTGTTTGCAAACAAAAAACTGGTATTCCCGGAATAAAAAAATTTTGTAGCAGCAGTACGGAGGTTGCCGGGTGTTATGCTGCAGGAAAAGATTTTTCATGCACCGGATTTTCTCGTGCAGGAACACTCTTCATTTACCTTCGGAGCCGGTCCCGTGAATTCTGCAGCATGGTGGACCAGAGATCCGGGGAAGCAGGATTAAAAAAACGAAGGGATTTTTAAGGAGTGTTTTATTTCGGTATCGTGCATTTACGGCACGAACCGTATCCCGGGATAGACTGCACCGCGGGAGCCATCCTCGGTAATCGTTACGCCAAACTTTTCTGCGATTACATTGAGAAACTCTTTTTCAAGGATCAGTTTCGGGAACCCGTGTACCTGGCGCCGTAAGGTCCGGACCCATTCACTCCAGAGCAGCATGCACTGGACATCGTAGACCCGGTTCGGCTGCACATGGCGCGCCAGAAATTCATCAAAGGCTCTGAGTTCGCAGCATTCCTCCGGGCTGATGTCAATCCCGCTGGATCGGAACTGTTCGCCAAACCGGTTCTGCATCGCAAGGTGTGTCTCATCCAGGACTGCAATGGACATGCCGTCGCCTGCACTCCCGGATCTGCTCGCTGTACTGGATGCTCGTTCCGGCCGGGGTGTCCTGAATGCGATACAGGTTCGGGGGCTCTGCGTAGCGGACATGGTAATTCACCAACAAACCATGTGAAGAAGGGGTTTATAGAGAGTCACATGAAAAACAAAATTTGTAACATATTTTGAAACAAGCTTAAAAACGCCCAAGGAAGGGGGACAAGGTTTTTGTGATTTTTACCCTGATCAATCCCCCAAAAACAAAAAAACTGAAAAGGAAGGCATCAAAATACGCCGCGTATTGATTAAAAATTTTAATTATTGCACATTTATATGCCTTTAAACGCTAATCAAAAACAGGATTAAACCCCGATGAAAAACTCCCTGCTGTCCCGGTATCATCACTTGTTTGATAAGAACTACCGTGCTCCCCGTAAAACCGCCTATCCTTCAAGGACATGCTTTAAGGATACCAGGTACCTTCCGGTATTCCTGCCGCTCCAGTACCGTGGATCAGGAACTCATGAACCAGGATGATGATTGTGGAGGGAGACCATAACCTGACGGATGTCCTGCTTGGGTGGAGATACCAGAACATCGCGTATTACAGTTCACTGGCAGTATTATTCCTCATCGGGATCGCAGCGGTCTTTATCAGGAACGATATCTTTCGGGCACGGTGGGCGTTTGTTGCCTTTGCCATCGCAATTTTACCGGCAGCAGCAGAACAGCTTACCGGTATACGCTTTCCCTGGCCGATGAAATTTTTGATCACGATCTCGCTTATCCTGCATATGGCAGGGGGGGTATTCGGGTTCTATTTTTCACTCTATCCGATATATGACAAAATCGCTCATCTTGTGGCATCCATGGCGATCGGCTACCTGCTCTTTATTGCCATCCTGATCATGGGAGGAATTTTCAGAAAGCATCCCGGCCGCATCGCGACCAGCTGCGGGATTTTTTTAACAGTAATGGTGCTGGGATTATTATGGGAATATGAGGAATTATTTATCGATTTATCGTCAGGGACAACATATTTTATCAACCCGGCTGACTCATTTTTTGATACAGTATTCAATACTCTCGGGTCAGCATATATTGCCCTGACCGTCAACGCGTACCTGAAATCTGAATCTTTTGAACATCTTTATAAACGGTTCATAACAAGGCCGGAACAGTAAAAGAACAGGTACCTTACTCCGGGTGTAAGGATCCTTTCAGGTCGCTCTTTTGCGCCAGGCATGGTGTATACATCCGGTGACGGTATCTTGCAGGAGGAAGAACACCGGACTATACCCCGCCGTGATCTTAAAGGAACGTGTTCGTTCATATAAAAAAGGGGTGGATTTTTTGGAATCATCAGGATTCCCCTTGCTTTCATGGTGTTCCGGACGTTTGATTCCAGGATTAAAAAACGACGTTGGACGAAATCGTTTTTCCCGGTCGATGAGGGAATTTTCACTTTTTAATGGCAGCTTTCACTTTTACCATGACGTCTGGCGGGAGGGGGTCCATTTTATGGGCTGCTTTTTATGTGTGCTGCAAATTTAGTCATCAGCTCAGCTTTTTAGTGGGAGCGGAGGTCTGAAACCCACAGTTCCTGGCAAAACATAAAAAAGGACGGCATTTTTACACCAGAGTGTCATTATTCTCTGTCTGTTTATGTTTTTTTGCAGCCCCCGGATCTCCGGATCAACTACAGAAATGGAGATGGATCTCCAGGAAGCAGCAGCTGATCACAACTCCGTAAAAAAAATCCACACCCATGCCCTATCTGCCAACGAAACGAAGAATTGAATTACCTTATGCGTGCCAATATCCCCCGCCACAAGGACGCCAGTGTAATAATTTTAGTTTATGAATGATCGTAGTGGGGAGGCTGTTAAATCGCTTCGTCAACAGTCTGATGTGGATCCTCTCTCCCTTGTGTTCACTGAGGTAACGGTCCAGACTTGCTTCAAAAGACATGTTTCCCCTCCTGGGATAGTTGATACTATCATTCTGAAACGATAAAATTAATGCAAGACACTGATGTAATTCGATATTAATGAAGGTAGTGCGACAGGTACGGGGAAATGAATGCGTTCACCGTCATTCCTTCGATCGTATTTCAGACCTGGAGAAGGGTGTTCGTGCCAGCCGTATAGTCACGTTCAACCCTCACCGGTTCTGATGAAAATTCTCTCTGTCGTCACAATTTTTAAAAATTTCCCTTTCTTCGTGATTTCCGGATCGCTCATTTTCCGACAAGACAGCTCAGGAAAAGTGTGTACACTTGTTTCGGCGACCCGTTAATCTCAGCCCACGTGGTTTTCCTGCGGGTGAGGCTTACAAAGACAACCACGGTGAGCAGTACCATACCGATAAGGAGGACTTCTGTATTGGCAATGCCAAGGAAATTCCGGGAATAGTCGGAAAATATGCCAATCCCTGCCGGGACCGAAGAGATTGGCCAGAATACTGCTGACGACGGGTTGTACACCAGGGCATCTTCGAATAAATGAGCACCGTACCCGATACCGGCGAAGAGAGCGACCAGGGGAAACTTCAGTCTGAACACCCACGTGAGGATAATGCCGGCCAGGACGGCGTAGACCACAAGCGCCCCGAGGTTGTGGAAATCCCGCGAATGTTCAGTCATGCGGGGAAGCAGCTGCCCCGAGGTAAAAACAAGATGATTCTGTAAAAGATCGAAAATGCCGTCAATATCCGGGATACACCCGCTTACCACGATAATCAGGGAACCCCACCCGGCAAACTCCCGTAGCACAAAAAATGTCAGCACAATTGCAATCGCAAGATTGTAGATGACATGCTCAGTAAACATCTGGTAAAAAAATCGGTCATATCACCCTAAATAGGTACCGGTACTGACACTCCTCATCTATCTTTTCTTAATTGAACAATTCATATCATATCGTTTGCCCTTACTGACGAGATTATCCGATCTTTCAGGTTTCGATATTTGTCGAAATTTTCATTTTCTGTTATAAATGCAAAATTGTAGAAATGGCTCAGGGTGACAATTGCTTTCCTGGTATAAGCTGACGGGTAATATTTTGAACTTTCAGGCAATCTGACATCAAATGTTGAAGTTAACACATTCTCACTTTTGAAATATTTGTAATTTGAAATATAGGTTGACGCTGTCAAATCCGGATACATTAATTCAAACTCACCTCTGGCCCAGTCCATATTTGGATTAAGCATCCAGTTTCCATGCATGGTATCTAAAAAATCTGAAGTAAAAAATACAAATTTTAATGTACCATCGGCACTAGTAAACATCACAATCCGCGATTGTTTCTTTATATTGTCATCTTCATAAAAATTAAAAGGACCAATAGATTTTGTCTCATTTTCAAAACACACATGATAATCCGTACGACTGGTATCAAGAACACTTTTGCAGTAGTACGGAATATACGCTGACTTTGTCATTATCCATGTTGACGGATAATCAACATTGAAATCATTATCGGAATAATGCAGGAAATTAATTTCGGAAACATCCGTTGGATCCGGGTGAGGAGTGGGGGTATTTGTGGGGGTGACGGAGGGACTGACAGAGGGGGTTGTTGTTACATCTGGTATTGTCATTGTCGGTATTTTCGGAGTAATAACAGTTGTTGGAATCGGTGTTGAAGGAGTTGGTACGAATGGAGATTCGGGCGATACAGTCTGACTTGTGCACCCCGATGCAAAAATAACCACCATGCAGAGAAAAATAAAAAATATTCCCGAATATTTTTCCATACCAGTATTTGATGAGTGTAAATGACAATAATCATTTTGTTCATCAGTAATCAATGAACAATCAATGCTCAGGCTGCCGGATGACGTGTCACAAATGCAATAAGTATCGCATCCTGTTGAAAATCCCACAGGAGGATTTTGACCGTATTTCAAAAAAAATTCCCGGCATGATCGTAACCCGGTAACAGGTCGGGGGAATTACAACAAATTTTTTATACTTTTGACCAGCTCAATAACCCTATGGTACCGGAAGATCCAGGCCCCACCGATCAACCGGCCGTGAACCCCCGGCAAAAAAAGACAAAAGGGGCCGGTAAACACATAAAAAAGCAACCTGCCCGTGTAAAAAATATATCCGGGTCGTGTGTCCCACAGCCTGAAGACCTTCCCTTAGAATTGAAGTGTAATTATCCCGGATGGCAGAAATTTCTTATCCGGTATCCCCTGATTCATTCCATTCAACGGGAAGATTTCCCGGATTCCGGGGTAAGTTTTGTCTATGCAGCTCATTTTTACCGCACAAAAAATACTGCGGAAGAAAGTTCCCTCTCCCAGGGGGAATTTGAAGATTTTTTCCGGGAGATCGGGTATGAATATGATTACTCCGGGAATTTTGAATCCCGCTGGTTTGAAGGCATAGGAGTAAAAATCAGTTGATTGCCGGTTCGGGCAACAATGTTTCTCAAATGAGATACTATAATTACCGGAAAAATAATACAGGAAGATTGTATGCGTTATACCTATTCCCCGCCGTTGTGGGCGGTGCTGGGATGCCTTGCCAATATCATTCTCTCGGTCGCAATGCTATGGTATCTGATTATCTTTTTATTGTCGTGCGCTACGTGCGCTGCAAGACCTTCTGCATATGCCTTTTTTATCGGATTTTGTGTAATTCTCGTGCTGAGCGGTTTCGAACTTATCAAGCTTCTATTCACCGGGAGAAAGAAAACCTCCCCGGCTCAGTCCATTATCACCAGGATAGTTGAGATCGATGCAGGGCTCCAGAAATAAAGGAGCTATTCTTTTAAAAGGAGAACATTAACTACTTTTTAATGACCGGAGATTCGGGCAGGGTGGGAAAAGAACAATCTTTTAGTGATCTTACCCCGGTCCTCCTGACTAACCTTGACAAGGTGATGTACCCGGCCTTTTCTGTCACCAAGCAGGAAGTCATCACCTACTATATCAGAATGGCTCCCCGGATTCTTCCTTTTCTTTTTAACCGACCACTTACCCTGCACCGTTTCCCTGACGGTGTGGGGGGTGAAGCGTTTTACGAGAAAGATGCCCCGAAAAAAACCCCGGATTATGTAGATATCTTTACCATTCCCGGCAAGTCCGTTGATCGCCAGCTCCATTTTGTCCTGTGCAACAATCTCGATACACTTATCTGGCTGGCAAATCTCGCGTCACTTGAACTCCATACCACACTCTCAACCACAGGGTCGTATGATTCCCCCGATATCCTGCTGTTCGATATTGACCCCGAACCACCACTCACCTTTGACGATGTGATCGATACAGCCCTGATCATCCGTGAACACCTGGAGAATGCAGGGATCCGGTTGTTTGTAAAAACCTCGGGCAAAAAAGGGCTCCATCTGGTAGTCCCGCTGTCAGGTGGCCACCGGTTCGAAGAAGTCCGTGCATTTGCTCACCAGGTGGGAAAAACCATTGCACGGGACTCGCCCCTTGTGGTCTCCGAATTTGCCCGCTCACGGGATCCCGGGACGGTCTTTATAGACTATCTCCAGAATGCCCGGGGAAAAACCATGGCAGCGCCGTACAGCCTCCGGGCAACGGCCGGTGCGACCGTATCCGCCCCGCTCAACTGGGACTCCCTCAGGCACGGGATACATCCCGAAGATTTTAATATACGGACAATACTTTCAGAAAATGAAGACCCATGGAGGGATATCTTTGACACAAGGCAGACAATCGGGAGATAAGACCGCTCGCCGCTCACCACAAGGCAAGGCAGGGAAGAAAAACGCAGGATCTCCGGGACCAGAACCGGTCCTGACGACAGGTGCCGGTGGTGAAAAAGCCGGAAAAAAGGACCAGCCGGTAACCCTGGTCATCCCGGAACCACCGCAGGATGACCCTGCACAGAAAAGCACACCTGGACGGCCATTCTGGAGCGGGACTATCACTATCGGGCTGGTCAATGTACCGGTCCGGCTGCACACGATGGTGAGGGACCAGTCGATCTCGTTCAGGTTGCTCCACCGGGAGGATGGGCAGCCGCTCAGGTACGACAGGGTCTGCACAAAGGACGGGCGGGTAATCCCGTGGGCGGAGACCGTAAAGGGGTATGAGGTACAAAAAGGGAAGTACGTGGTCTTTGAACCCGGTGAACTCAAAGCCGTGATGCCGGAATCTGACCGGAAGATCAGGATTGAGAAATTTGTGTATTACTTATCGCTCGATCCGACCTATTTTGAGACCCCGTATATCCTGGTTCCTGACCGGAGCGAAGAGGCCTACAGCCTCCTTGTCACTGCACTCCAGGAACTGGGGCGGGCTGCTGTCGGGACTATCACGCTCCGGACAAAGGAATACCCCGTGGTTGTGCATGTCTACCAGGGCGGCCTTGTCCTGACAACCCTCCGGCACGCCGATGAAGTCGCTTCCCTCCGGTCATTTGAACAGCTGACCGGCCTTCCGGCACCAAAAGATACCGAGCTTGCGCTGGCAAAACGGATCATCAATGAGCTTTCCGGGGATTTTTCCCTAGCAGATTATCCTGACCGGTACCAGGACGCTGTCATGAAACTCGTAAAAATGAAGATGGCGGGTGAAAAAATAGTCACGGTAGAACCGCCACACCCTGAACAGGCAAAAGAACTCATGCAGGCTTTACAGGAGACTATCGCCACGCTTGCCAGGAAGTGAATGTCAGCGGTCCTGACGGGTCATGAAGTCTGCATACCTGCCCATGCTGGCAAAAACCGCACACGGTCCCTTCAATAGTCATGACTGGCTTTTTGAGATCAAATGGGACGGTATCCGGGCGATCGCAACGGTAACGGACAGGGTATCCCTTAAGAGCCGGAACAACCGGGACCTGATCGGGCAGATCCCTGAACTCACCGAACTCCTGCACCTTGCCCCGGGCACAGTACTTGACGGTGAGATTGTCGTGATGAGCGGGGGGAAGCCCGATATCCAGTCCCTGCTTCCCCGGTTGCACCAGGGAACCGGGAAAATACCTGCCCCCATAACACGTGTTCCCGTCACGTACATCGTTTTCGATATCCTCGAAAAAGATGGAAGGTCCCTTGTATCACTCCCGCTGGTAGAACGGAGGAAAATTCTGGAACAGGCAGTTACGGAAGGTCCCCATGTCATCCTCTCCGTCCCTGTCCGGGAGAGAGGGGAAGACTATTACCGGGCGGCCGTTTCGCAGGGACTTGAAGGTGTCATGGCCAAACGGATGGACAGCCATTATGAACCGGGCGTGCGGAGCGATAACTGGTTGAAAATAAAGGAGGAAAAGACATGTGACTCCGTGATTACCGGTTATACCCCGGGAAAGGGAGGCCGTGGTCAGACATTCGGTGCCCTCATCCTCGGACTGTATGAAAACAAGAGCACAAGAGTTTCCCCATCCGGGGGAGTGGATCAGTCACCCGCGAAACGGTCATCCCGGCATACCGGATCCGCTGGAAGAAGGCTCATGTATATCGGCAACGTTGGTACCGGGTTTTCGGACCGGGATCTCCACACCCTTCTGGATATGTTCCAGATACTGAAAACCAGCACCCCGCATTTCAACGTCCCGGGAATCAGGGACACGGCGGTCTGGCTGGAACCGGTACTTGTCGCAGAAGTGGCGTACCAGGAGGTGACACGAGACAGGAAACTGAGAATACCCCGGTTTATCAGGATCCGTGCTGATAAACGGGCTGAAGAGTGCACCACCGACCAGCTCGCGGATGTGAAGGCTGATCCGGGACAGGTCAGCAGAGTAAAAGATGAGGAACTCGTGTTGGGGGGAAATGGCACCATGGATGGTACTGTGCACAGGAACCCCGTACCAGGCCAGTACCCCGGACCCTCCCCGCGAAGGGCATTGAAAAACTATCAGGAGAAACGGGATTTTTTAAAAACAAAGGAGCCGGAAGGGACGATAACCATGATTAGAGAAAGCAATTATTTCGTTATTCACGAACACCATGCACGTCACGTACATTATGACCTGCGACTCGAACGCGAAGGGGTCCTGAAAAGCTGGGCGGTGCCCAAAGGAATACCCGAAAAACCCGGTGAGAAACACCTTGCTGTTGCCGTCGAAGACCATCCTCTGGACTATGGGCATTTCGAAGGAGAAATCCCTGCGGGTGAATACGGGGCGGGTACCGTCAGCATCTGGGATAACGGCACGTATGATACAAAACTCTGGGAAAGCGAAAAGATCGAGATCACCTTCCACGGGAGCCGGTTGACCGGCCACTATGTCCTTGTTACCTTCAAACGTGCGGGGAAGAACGAATGGCTCATATTCAAAACGGGGGGATAACGGTACTCTTTGCCAGGTTCGTAATCGTCTCTTGCAGCCTGGCGGTTCATGAAGATAGATCCTCTTCGTATTTTCCCCGCTGGAGTGAAGCAAAAATCCCGATGATACAAAGAATGGTGAATAAGATGAAGGCATAATGCAGGCTCAGGACGACCTGGGGATAGTACACCGGGGTAATCTCGACAGGTCCAATAATGATGGCAAAAATCATCATGGAAATACCCATGGAAAGCATCTGCCCAAGAAGTCTCATGGTGCCAACAAGCCCCGAAGCTACCCCGTAATACCGTTTTTCCACCGAACTCATGATCGCATTGGTATTCGGGGATGAAAACAGCCCAAACCCAAACCCAAGGACAATAAGCGCGACAATATAATACCACAGTGGCGACGTCTCGCTAAGAAATACCAGGATGAACAACCCGAGTGCACTCAGCCCCATCCCCACCGAAGCGATGATCCCGGGATCGATACGGTCTGATAGCCTGCCCGCAAAGGGGGATACGACTGCCTGCATCACCGGTGCTGCAATCAGGACAAGTCCCGCGTATTCCGGGGAAAATCCCCGGGTATACTGCAGGTCAAGAGAGAGGAGGAACGATACAGCATAGGTTGCACTATAGTTAATCAGTGCCGCGAGGTTCGACCAGGCAAAAATCCTGCTTTCAGAAAAGAGCTGCAAATTAAGGACCGGAAACGGCTGACGGCGTTCATAACGGATAAACAGCACAGCACATACAAGCCCGGTAAACACAAGGAATATTCCGGTATTTTCCGGCAGGAGTGAAAAACCGGCCATGACAGTGACCAGTGCCGTACCGTAGATCAGTGACCCGGCAAGGTCAAATTTCTCCCCCCGGCATTCAGCCCATTCACCTTTCAGCTGCCACATCACCAGGATAACCGTGATGATGCCGATGGGGACATTGATAAGAAAAATGCTCCGCCACCCAAAGTTTTCCGTAAGGATACCCCCGAGGAAAGGACCCACCGAGAGCCCGAGATACACGGCGGTAATATAAATTCCGAGGGCCTTTCCGCGTTCAGACGGTGGATATACCGAGGTCAGGATTGCTACTGCGGTCCCGTAGATCATTGAGCTCCCGATACCCTGGATGATCCGGACCATGAGAAGCATCTGGCTTGAGAGGACCAGGGTCATGAGGAACGAGGCTGCGGTGAAGATCGCAATGCCGTAGAGGAAGATCTTTTTTCTCCCGTATATATCGGCAATTTTACCGAAGGGGACGAGGAAGAGGGCCGATGAAAGGAGGTAGGCAGTTGCAACCCAGGAAAGGGAAATTGCGTCCATGTGGAATTCTGCACCAATGCTGGGGAGGGCAATATTCACCGCGGAACCGTCAAAAGGCGTAAGAAATCCAGCGAGTATGGCAATAAACAGAATGAGCCGTTTCTCCATGCCGGTGACCGGAGACGCCGGTATATGGCATATCGCAGGTATATCGGGGGAATCCGAGGCAGCTACAGTCCCTTCACTCATCTGGCACCCTGTCAGAACGTATCTCTTGAAAGGATTGGATTTATGCATTCCGGAATTATTTTATTTTCCCCTTTTGACAGAATACCGTTGATTTTTCCTCGCATTACACGGCAAAAACATTATATCCCTTTCACGAGGTTTCTCCGCTGGATAATTTTTGTTCCTCCAATAAACACAAGGGAAACAAAAATGAGCACCGCCGAATCGATATATGCCGGGTATACCGCATCGCCAAGAAACGCCGCGTGAAACAGGTCGACAAGGTAGGTGAGCGGGGAAAACGATGTCAGGACCCATTGCCAGCCCTCCAGCTGGTCCAGGGGAATAAAAATACCACTCACGAAAACCAAAGGCAGCCTGACCAGGCTTGAGAGCATCATAATATTTGACGGGTTATCCGTCGTCGGTGACGCAAGGAGCGTGCCAAGTGCAGCAAAGGTAATTGAACCGAGCAGGAACCCCACGACAAGCAGCCCTGCACTCAACAAGGGCAGGGTGAGGATGAATACGCTTACACTGCAGACAATGACGGTAATGATCACCCCAAACACCGCGCCCGCCAGCAGGTCTCCCAGGATAATGCTTTCGAGAATTACCGGAAGGGAGACGAGACGCTCGTACGTTTTTTCCCGCTTCTCCCAGGGGGTGATAAGAGGTCCGACCGAGGATGCGGTAAAAAAAAGCATCATGCCAAGGAATCCGGGGAAAAAAAGCACGATATCGAGATTTCTCCCGATAAAAAATGTGAAAAACATCAGGAGAGGAAACAACAGCCCGAACACTACCACAGGACCTTTGAAATAATAGATCCGCATGTTCTTCTCGGCAACCATCAGGATGCTCCGGGCAAAAATCGTCCAGTCCATCATGCACCCGCAGTGAGCTGGACAAACGCCTCTTCAAGAGACGGATTCGAGGTAGCGATGGATACTATTTTCAGGTGGTCCTGTTCGGCCAGTGCAGCGAGATATTTTACGGCCAAGTCAGGATCATCCATGAAAATTCTCCACTTATCACCATGGTTCTCGACCCTTATGATTCCCTGGCTGGTGAACACGTCCCTTTTTACCGGTTGTTCAAACGAAATTTCAACATATCTTGAGGTATCAAAGGTCTTTTTGAGTTTTTCCGGGCTCCCTGTTGCAACAATCTTCCCTTTATTGATAATGCAGATTGACGAACATAACGCGTTGGCTTCTTCAATATTATGCGTCGTCAGCAGGATCGTGCTGCCCTCCTCGTTCATATGACGGATCGTATCGATCACGAGCCGGCGGCTGTATACATCCAGTCCCGTAGTCGGCTCATCGAGGACAAGTACAGGAGGGGAATGCACAATGGCACATGCAATACTAATCCTCTGCCGCATCCCTTTTGAGAACGTTCGGACAAGATCGTGTCTCCGTCCGGTTAGCCCTAAACGTGCGAGGATCTCAAAAGCCCGTTGTTCCCTCAGGGATTTATCCAGACCATAAAATTTTGCCGTCCAGAGAATGTTCTGTTCAGCAGTCAGATCACTGTAGACCGTGCCATTTTCGGGGATGATACCCATCTTCATCTTGGCACCGAGAGGGTTTTTATGAATATCAATCCCGCCGATCAGTGCTGTTCCTTCGTCCGGTGTCAGGACGCCGGTGAGCATCCGGATAGTAGTTGTTTTTCCCGCGCCATTGGGGCCAAGAAAACCAAAGATACCTCCCTTTTCTACTGCAATGCTGACCCCGTCGACAGCAACGACAGGTCCAAAGGATTTATGAAGATTATGCGCTTCTATGACATCCATGGTATTCCCTTGTTAACCCATTCATCTTCCGGAGGGTATCTGACTGTCTGGTAACTAAAAGACCTTGTTAATTTTGCAGACGGGCATGCATACGAATCATGAGGAAGGAAAAACCGGTAAAAATGCACGATCTTTCCTGGCCGTATACGATCACTTCTCTTATGCTCAGTTCAGCTCTTCTTTTTTTTAACGATCCCCTGGCCATCTTCTCCTTCCATCTCCTCCTTTGCAGCGAGCAGGGCTTTTTTGTCTTCACTGCTCACGACAGGGTAGGACAGTTTGAGGCGATCCAGCGTATCAGTGATTATTGCAGTGACCGCGAGCCGGGTGTACCACTTGTGGTCAGCGGGGATCACATACCATGGCGCGTGAGGAGTGCTCGTCGCGTTGAGCATATCCTGGTATGCGGCCATATACGCATCCCGGAATTTCCGCTCATGGACATCTTTTGCCGAGAACTTCCAGTTCTTCTCCGGTTCGTTGATCCGCTCAATGAACCGCTTTTTCTGGACTTCGTGGGAGACATGCAGGAAAAATTTCAGGACGATGATACCATTATCCACGACATAGTTTTCAAAACAGTTGATCTCGTTGAACCGCCGTTCCCAGATATTTTTATCTTTCAGGTGGGAAGGGACCTGTTCATGGTCCAGGAGTTCGGGGTGTACCCGGACCACCAGGACTTCTTCATAATACGAACGGTTGAAAATCCCGATATTGCCCCGTCTCGGAAGCACCCTGTTCGTCCTCCACAGGTAATCATGATCGAGTTCTTCGGTGCTGGGCACCTTGAAACTTGTGACCTCGACACCCTGGGGATTCACCCCGGACATCACGTGCCTGATGGTACTGTCTTTACCAGCGGCATCCAGGGCCTGCACGATGATCAGCAGGGCATAGGTATTCTGGGCATAGAGCATGTCCTGTTGTTCTGCCAGCCTGCTGAGTCCCTGTACGAGTAACTCTTCGGTGTCCTCTTTTTTTGAAAAACCACCCGTATAACCGGGATCAAAGTCCTTCCGGAGATCCACACGCCTGCCGGGGTTGACACGGAGATCATCCGGAATGGCATTTACCTCTTTTTTCATAATGACCGCATTTTATAATCAGGGTCATTCATCATTAAATGCATCCTTTGGTGAGGGTAAAAAAGGGATATGATCTATCCGGCCACGATAGTACCGATACGGGCGCAGAGAGAAAATACGGGGATTTTTTATGTCCCGACCACCGGTTTCCCCCCGGGTAACGAGGTAAAGTGATCTGGTATATCAGGAGGTATGCACTGCATGGCTTCGGACAATCTTTGCCTTTTCCCTGTCCCAGGTTTTCGTGATCAGGAAACTCTCCTCCATCGAGTCAATCATCTTTGTAAATTTCTTCATCGGGACAGCAAAGGTCAGGATATCCACCGGGACACAGGGCCGGGCAGATGGATCAAACATCCCCAGGACCGCACGGGGGTGGTCACGCTCCTGTTCAAGCCGGGGATAGTGGATGATCGAGGAACATCCGGACCCAAAAGGACAGATTACACCGTTTGGGTCGACCTGGTCGAAATTAGCGAGCGTGAACAGTGCAGACAGCACTTCGGGGCGTGCAAAGAAGATGACCACATCCGGGTTGTCCTCCCGGGTCAGCTTATCCCAGCGCCGGAACATATAGCACCGGTCGCTAACAGGCAGGGAGACATGCCGGGTATCGATCTCATCGATGATCTCCGGCGTCTTTTTATAGCGCTCCCCGTCGACAACCCCGGGTTTTCCTGAGGAGAGGAAGTACCGGAAATTTTCGCTGCGCTGCGTCTCATAGCCCAGGTAAAACAGGCCACCGCTGCAGGTGACTGACGTGCGGTCAAAGACAAGCGAGGTCCCTTTCCTCACCCGTGCCAGGTCGCAGATGATGCATCGCCAGCCGTCAGGAGTCTTTGCTTTCCCGGTTATCCTGCTCCTCTCGCCGATCTCAAATGTTATAGGCAGCTCTGCAACCGGGCAGTACTTCTGCCACTGCTTGACAAACCGGTCGCGAATCACCGTATCCATGTGAGGGTGTTTCTCACCAGGAGGGATATATAGGGAACTCCTGGCCGGAATTGAAAATAGATTGGGTGGCACAGGCACGAAGAAGGAGGACCGAAGGGAAAATTGATGTTTCAATTATTTCGCTCAAAAAAAAATCCGTAAAAAAAACGATTGTTTGCCGTTCACATTGTACCTCCAAATGGATTGATGTACCATACACCATACAGGAGAATAATAACTACACTGACTGCAACCACTGCCTTCATCCGTGAAAGATGATGTGCATGCAGCGTACCACAATACCAGAGATAGAAACTCCAGAAAGGTAATACCATCCAGGAGAGAAAAGGAAGAAGCGAATAATCAGCAAGTGTTGAAGGGCTCCCATTTATGACTGCGACAATACGAACAGATCCAGCAACAGCGAGGGTCAGAGGGAATGTGCCAAACCCGATGTTCTGGAATGTAGCAAAAAGTGAACCGGTCCCGGAAAATATCCGTGCTGCACAAAAAATCACCAACGTTACAATCACCCACACGATGAATGGAAGCGCCATCATCTCAACAATAATAGAGAGAGAATATCCGAACGTAAAGCGCCAGAGGAGCCAAATCCCGAATAAGCCCATGAGTGCGACAAACACAAAAGGAAGAAGCAGATTTTTCTTCTCGCAGGTAATTTCTTCAAAAAAAGTATTCGGGTGAAAAACCAGGTTCATTAAGTCTATGCTCATTGGGAAACCTGTAAACTTTTATAATATATCAATTATATGAAGTGAGGCTCAATAGAATTCCTTTTGCAATAAATGAAGTAAAAAGTGGCAGATACTTTAAACCAAAGGATAGTGCCTGTCTCCCCTGACCAACCCTGCACTGTGCGATAGTGCTGTTATTACCACTTCAGGGAGTTATCGCAATGGGGGGAGCCGAAGCGGCGGGGGTGAAACCCCTGTTGAGCGTTCAGGTTTTTTAAACAGTTTTAATCAGCAATATGAGCTTACAAAACAATCCCTGCGAAAACAAAAGAGAGAAAGGTTTACTCGCCCTTGACCGGGGTGACACCATCGACTTTGATATACCGTCGCTTTAAGTTGTGCTTGCTGCCGATGACCGCAAAGGTGCGTTCTTCTGCCTGCTTTGCATTGGGTGCCTCGATCACTTTTGAGTAATGCGCCCACTCTTTGCCCATCAAAAAGGTCCCTTTGACCTCAAACTTCTGATTCTCCGTAACCATGATTCTCACTCCAGAAATCCAAATATATCCTCAATCCTGCCCAGTTCAAACCCGCTTGTCGCATTGCCGGCAATGTAACCGGTCTCATTGATCAAAAGACCCGTGCCAACCAGTCCGCTGCCCATGTTGATCGTGCCGGTACCGACCGGGACCTTTGCAACCTCTTCCAGCCGGGCAATCTGGTGCGGGGTAGCCCGCGGGTGAACGATGATCCCTTTGTTAGTTGCAACACCGGCCATGCCGACGGTTTTCACCCCGCCCAGTGTCAGGTGAATCACCTCAACTTCTAAAAACTCCCCAATCTCATGCGCGAGTTCCGAAGGCATGTCCTCGTGGACTGCAGCGAAGGTATCGTTTACCATAATCACGTTCCCTGCAGCGTTCATCGACTCTTTTAAGAGCAGGATCTTCCGGTGCTTTTCCAGGATTGCAATCTCATCATCGGTTGCAAGCCCGCTCATGATAATTCCCCGGTTATTACCGGCAACAAGCGAGCCGATAATAGCACTTCCCTGTACGGTCGTTTCCACGAGTTCAACATCAAGTGCCCGGATAAGTGCCTGTTTGTAGTCCTCCGGAGAGTCCGGGGGAATTATGGCAATAGAGCCGAGTACCCGTGAAAAAACCCCGATGTTCGGATCGCCTGCAAGCGTGATCGTGCGTTCCATACTTCACGATTCCGGTGCAAGTTCAGCCTGGACCTGCCCGTCCTCCATCTTCATGGCGCGAACCCTGATCTTTGACGGGGGTTTTGTACTGCCCCGGCTCCACACCATCTCATTGATACCCTTGTCGATCTTCACGTCGTCACTCTTCATGTGCTTTGCCAGGTACTTCCTGATATCTTTTATGGCGCCATTACTCCGCTTCCAGCGGGGCATACGGCGTGCATCCCGGAGAGGGATGATATATATATGCTCCTGCATCTGTTCTGCCATGATCTCACACCTTCAGCGTACTCTTGCGCCAGTTGCGTCTTTTTGGGTGCGCAACAACGGAGCGCTTGGTCCTGACCATTACCCACTGGGGCACACGCCGGTTCTGGTCGCATGCTTTTGCCAGCCGTATTTTTCTGCCTTTGCTTAATTTACTCATCTTCCTTCACCATACCGATTATATTATTTTCTGCCGATGACCAGGGACTGGTCATGGTGCGCCGGAAACAGGGTTGCGGGATCTATCCTTCGGGCTGCAACTGCATCCCGGATCTCGGCTTCGTAATCCCCATTCTGGATAGTCCCTGTTTCCCCGTATTGTACCACGAGAAACCGGTCGACCAGCCGGTCGACTTCGGTTTTGACATACCCGAGCAGGGGTCGCACGTAGGAACACCCGGTCCGGTTTCCCAGGCTCTGCACCTCTGCACGTGAAAGCATCGGCACCCGGTCGTTGAACCGTGTGCCATCGCCGATTACCGCGTAGTCCGAGGAAAGGGTTTCAACGGCAACCTGGTGTACTCTGTTGATCGCATCGTTCGGATACCCGCACGTTTTCACCAGGTCCACCATTTCGTCCAGCAACCCTGTGTCAAATACTCGCTTGATTAAAGGAAATCCCAGCGCTCGTGCCGCAGCATCCACCGACGGGACCTGGCGGGACGGGTCGAACACAAACACGTTGAGTTCAACCTCGTAATACGTACCCAGCATTATTGCTGCAAGGGAACTGTCCTTTCCGCCGCTGAAGAGCACTCCTGCCTTCATTACCTTCGTGTAATTGAATAATCACGTTTCTTGGGCGCAAGCTGCCTGAGCAGGTCCTTGAGCTGCGAATCCGTGATCTTGTTCTTGAGACGCCCGCTCTGCGCAAGCTGGACGAGCTGCTGTTCAACAGCACCGGCAAAATCCGGTTTCGTCAGCTTGATGGTGTTTAAGCGCTCCCGGGCATCGGGCTCGAGGATCGACATGAGCACCATCTGCATCTGAGACTTAATACGCTCCTGGCGTTCGAGCTCTGCCTGCATCGCCTGTTGATCGCCGGCCTGCTGCTGCAGTTGCGCCATCCTGCGTTTGCGGAGTTCACTAAGCTCGTCGTCTCCCATGGGATTACCTCACTTCGGTACTTCTGTTTTTTCCGGCTTCTTGCCTTCCGCTTTCTTGGCTGCCGGTTTCTTTTCAGCCTTCTCGCCTTTTGCACCCTCGGCCTTCTCACCCTTGGCGCCAGCAGCCTTTTCGCCTTTCTCCTTCCTGGGTTTGCCCTCTGCCTTCTTAGGCTCGGGTTCTGCGGGTATTACCCGCTTTGGTACTGGTGCCGGGGGATTATTCTTCACTTCCTGGGCCATGTTGTCAAGGAATGCCATCCCTGCGGGGGACACTTTACGGCCGGTCTTGTCATGGATAACAAGCCCTGCTGCTTCCAGCTGCTGGAGGGATTTGCGCAGGATTGACCCGCTGCCTTTCCTGAATGCATTGGGCTTTGAACCACGGTTCTTTTTTCCGCCGTAAAAACTTCGCATCCTCTCGACACCCAACGGGCCATCGACATAGACGCGTCTCAACACTGCCGCTACCCGGACATACCACCAGTCCGGATCTTCAGGCGGCATCTCTTTATGTGCCCCGGTCTTGGCAAAAGCAGCCCAGTCCGGAGGAGTGATTTCCTTCCGTTTCCTGAGCTCCTCTGCGACCTTCCTGATAAGGTGATCAGGAATGGCATCGAATACTGTTGTCATCTGGAGACCTCACTGTTGAATTATTCAATAACAGTCTTTACTTATTAGAGGATAAGGTTTTTATACATTTCGAGAAGCAGAACTCCGCAGTTGGCAGTTACGAAAAATACGTGTTATTTTTTGCCTGTTTTCTTTATTTTTTCCAGAACCATGGTACGTCCCCGTACATCCACGAGCCTTGCCTGTGCCTGTGAGGCTACCGCCTTTGGGTCAATCTCAATATTCTGGAGCCATTTTACCTTGATCATCGTTCGTTTCTTGAGTTGTTGCATGATCTCATCGATCATGGTTTCGGTACAGCCCTGTTTACCGATCCATACGGTCGGTTTAAGGTCCTGCATCGACCGGTCAGGTTGATTGGACAAGAGGTCTCACCACACGGTATCGCGTCTTTTTATTACAGGCATGACAGGTGACCACAACACTGCTCCGGTGCACCCGCACCCGCATGTTCTTCCCCGGTACGAGGAACGTGTAACAGTGGTGGCAGAACTGGCGTCGGTATTCCCGGTCGATCCGGATACGCTGGCGCATCGCGATCCGGCGTGCAAGTTCGACATAACGGTTACTCCGTTCCGGATGTGCACCGAACGCACGCTTCGCCTGATCGAACAGGATCTCAATACGCTCCCGGGCAATCTTTTTTGTCGCAGGGTTGCGGGATCGTTCTTTCATGATCTTGTGTAATTCTGTTTTAAGTTGTGGTAAATTATCAGCGCCCGGGATAAAAAAGGAACGGTGAGTACGGTTTAGTGAAAAGTGAGTGGCGTGATTGGGACATTCACTGAGGATCCCCTGATATTTTCCGGGGGATTCTCATAGGGACGGCCATCGTGTTTTACGCGAAAGGTCAATAGCTGAACCCTGACGTAATAGGAAGGATCCCGTCTCATGGCCTTTCCGAGGTACGGCGGGAAGGGAGTTTGTACAACTACTGATCCACCGTGGGGACGCCCTGTCGGGGGCGGCGACGTTCATCATAACTAATGAGTTGATAATCCCCTTATCATTTCTGAATAATCAGGTCTTCACGGGAAAATCGATCGAATTGGATAATTCTGATTTTATTTGATTTACTTTTCAACGTTGTTTTATTCGCAAATGAGAATCGCAATTTCATTATGTCCAGAGTATTTCAGAATAAACCCTTACCGGACCCTGACATACCTTCCGATAATTTCCAGCCGGTCTTCACAGAACAGCCGTATCGCCTCAGGATAACACACATGTTCGTGCTGCAGGATCCGGTCAGCGAGCGATTCCTCGTCATCACCTTCGACGACTGGGACTGCATGCTGGATGATGATGGGTCCGCCATCAAGGCTTTCGTCAACAAAATGCACCGTGCACCCGGATACCTTCACACCGTAATGTACTGCCTGCCGCTGGGCATGCAGCCCGGTGAAACTCGGCAGGAGGGCCGGGTGTATGTTCATCATTCTCCCCGGAAATGAGCGGACGATATCTGCACCAACGATGCGCATATATCCCGCGAGCACGAAGAGGTCCGCATTGGCCTTATGCATTGCCGAAAGGAGAGCACGTTCGTACATCTCGCGTGAGGGAAACGATGCATAATCGATGACCGTTACCGGGATCTTTGCGATATTTGCCCGTTGGATCGCATATGCCTTCGGATTATCGGTGATAAGAGCAATACAGGTTGCCGGAATTTTTCCTTGCTGGAGGGAATCGATCACCGCCTGGAAGTTCGAACCCCTGCCGGATGCCAGCACCGCAATACGTTTTTTCATCGTCCTCTCCCTCAAACTTCTGGATAACCCGTCGCGTTTTTTTAAGAATTTCCGTTCACGGTCGGGGGATGTTTGACAATCTTGGCTTTCACAATCCGCCGCCCGTGCATCTGCATCACGACCAGGGTAATTTTTCCCTCATTGACCTCAACTTTTTCCCCGGGGTGGAGGGGGATGTGCCCGAGCCGGTCGATGATAAGGCCGCCAATGGTCTCGTAGGATTCATCGACAGGCAGGTTAATCTCCATCTGCTCGTTGATGTCCTCCACCCACATCTGGGCATCGACCACATAGACACCTTCGGAGATATTCTGGACATCTGGTTCCTCCTTGTCATACTCGTCCATGATATCGCCGACGATTTCCTCAAGAATATTCTCGACGGTCACGATCCCGACAAAACTGCTGTACTCATCAAGGACAATTGCCATCTGGACCCGGTGCACCTGGAGCTCTTTTAACAGGTCGTCGATCTTTTTTGTCTCGGGCACGAACATCGGGTCATACATGACCTCCTTTATGGTCGAATCTTTCCGGTGTTTGACCATGGCAGAGAAGACATCCTTGACATTCAGGATACCGGTGATGTTGTCAATCTGGTCGTGGTAGATGGGTATCCGGGAGAAACCGGACTCATTGAAGACCCGGATCGCTTCTTCAAAGGAAACCGTATCTTCCATGGCAACGACATCCACTCGTGGCGTCATGATCTCGCGGGCGGTGGTGTCTGCAAACTCAAGCACTGAGTAGAGCATATCCTGCTCCGCCTGTTCAATAGTGCCCTCCTCCTTACCGACATCAATCCATTCCTTGATCTCCTCTTCAGTCACTGATGGTTCAATAGTCTCCTTGCCAATGCCAAACCTCGGGCTCACCCGCTCGATTAGCCAGATCAGGGGGGTAAAAATATGGGAAAGGAACAGAATGACCGGTGCAATGGCGAGTGCAAATGAATCCGATGCCCGGGTTGCATAGATCTTTGGCCCTATTTCA
The DNA here is from genome assembly GCA_002495055.1 of Methanoregula sp. UBA247. GTDB lineage: Archaea > Halobacteriota > Methanomicrobia > Methanomicrobiales > Methanospirillaceae > Methanoregula. The sequence goes on from DADR01000018.1 coordinate 167,912, forward strand.
CCAAATACGAGAAGGATAATTACGACAAGCCCGGTTGCGATTCCTATCCCCACATCGCCAAATATCCGGATTGCGACGGCAGTTGCAATGGATGCAGCAGCAATATTAACAATATTATTCCCGATGAGGATCGTGATGAGCAGACGGTCGGGTTTCTCTTTTAATGCCGCCAGGGCTTTTGAACCGGGTTTTCCATCATTGACAAGCGTCCTGGTTTTTGCCCGGGTTATAGAGATAAGAGCGACTTCCGAACTCGAAAAAAACGCCGAAAGAAGGACACAGAGGACAAAGAGCAGGATTTCGATAACATCCTGGATCATCGCATTTCACGCTGTGCCGGTGCACGCAGATTATTGGGGATCATAAATAAAAATACACTAACCTATTCGGGGAGGAATTAAATAAAACCTGCGCATTATTCCATACATTCCTGCATAAAGACACAATCCTGTGCCAGCAGGACGATTTTTTCTTCTGCTGATAATGGACGGCCCAGGTTCAAATCCTCGATCTCGAGCGTCAGACTGCCGTTATAGTGGTGGTCTTTTAAGGATTCCATCACTTTTTCCATGGAGGCAGAGCGGTCGAGCGGGAAATGCGCCTTGCCCCGATCAAACCGGCTGATATGGACGTTGATGAGCCGGTCATGGCAGAGATCAATATAGCGGATTACTTCATCTTCGGATTTTGCCATCGCATGGGCAACATCGAGCGTGAAGAACAACCAGGGTTCCTCGTCCAGGAGAAGTCGCATACGCTCAGGAGTACAGAGGAGAGAGTTCACGACAGGTTCCATATTTTCCATACCGATTTTTATAGAGGTCCTTGTCGCTGCTTCACGAAGTGCGGCAACATAGTGATCAAACCGGACGAAGTCCGCATCACTCGGGGGTCGTTTTGCCGTCCTCCTGCCCGGGTGCACGGTCAGGACAGGGGCACCCAGCTGCCCGGCTATCCCGAGGGAACGGACGGCGTAATCCACGGAGATCCGGGCAACATCCGGGTTAATCGAGCAGGGATTCATGTCCAGGATTGGTGAGTGAACCGTCAGTGTTTTAATCCCGGGGTGTTTGTTCCTGCACGCAATCACCTCATCCACAGGCAGGTCACGAAGCCAGAAATGCGGGGTCTCTAACCAGAACTCCATCGCGTTTAAGCCTGCGCGGGATACATACGAGAAAATCTCGCTGACCGTGTACTCGTGAAAGAACATGCTCGCGACGGAAAATGACACCATGGTAGTACTATTTGATATGCGGTTTTAGCCTAATAATGGTTGATGGACTGGTTCAACCGACCTGATGTCACCCCCGTTTGTGAAAAAGCACCTTACCGTGTCTCTGAGCTGTCAGCGATTATCGAAGGTCTCCTGGACAATCCACTCCTGCAGGATATCCTGGTGAGGGGAGAAGTGACCAATTATACCCATCATGCGCGGGGGCACCGCTACTTCTCGCTCTCGGAGAAAGGCGGGGGTAACACCGCTGCAGTGATTAAGTGTGTCATGTGGCGATCCGATGCAGAACGGCTTTCATTCAATCCTGCTGAGGGCATGGAGATCATCGTAGCAGGGACGGTCAGGACGTACGCACCCCATGGATCATACCAGCTCCAGGTAAAAGAGATGAGAAAGGCCGGCCTGGGAGAGAAATTTCTGCTCCTGGAACAGTGGAAAAAACAGCTTGCCGCCGAGGGGTGTTTTTTCCCTGAACGGAAACGATGCCTCCCCGCATTCCCGGCTCGAATCGGCGTGGTCACCTCAGAAACAGGTGCGGTAATCCATGATATCAGGACTGTAGTGGGAAGACGGTACCCGCTGGAGATTATCATATCACCCACGGCAGTTCAGGGTGAACTGGCTCACCGCGAGATTGCCGCCGCGATTACCCGCCTCGCGGGTATGGTGGATGTGGTCATCGTTGCCCGTGGAGGCGGCAGCTTTGAGGATTTATTCCCCTTTAACCACCCGGATGTCGTGCGGGCAATTGTTGCGTGCCCTGTTCCGGTCGTCAGTGCAATCGGGCATGAGGTGGATGTAACGCTCAGCGATCTCGCTGCCGACCTTCGGGCTGCTACACCCTCGGCTGCTGCAGAACTGGCAGTACCAGACCGTATCGTGCTGACAGCCCGGTTACGGGAACTTAAATCCCAGCTGAACACTGCTTTGCAGGCCCGGGTCGCATGGGCACGGGATGAGATTTCTGACCTCCGGGACCGGCTCCGACCGCAGAGGTTCTGCCGGAGACTCGAAGAAAGAAAACAGAACACCGCTGACCTGTCAGACCGGCTCGGACGGGCTTTTTCAAACCGACTCGGACGTGAACGCCTGCTTCTTGCGGAGATGAAAACTGCACTGGGAAGCCGGAACCCGCTTGCCATTCTTGCCCGGGGATACTGTGTTGCAGAGAAGCAGGGTGCAGTCGTGAGGAGTGCAGGCGCCATAACAAAGGGAGATTGTATGAAAATCAGGTTTTTCGATGGCAGCAGCCAGGTAATCGTTGAGCAGGTGGATCATGAAAGAGACCTATGAGACGAAGATCGAACAGTTAAGAAAGATCATTGAAAAGATCGAGGACGGCAACACCGGTCTCGATGAGAGCATGAAACTGTATGAACAGGGGGCAGTACTGGTAAAACAGTGCGAGGTACTGCTCACCGAAGCTGAGTTAAAAATTACCACGCTCAGCCGGGACGCCTAGCGGTCATGGTCACGATCATCTCTTTTCCCGCGACAAGGTTTGCGATGAGTGCTTCTGGCAGGGTTGCTGCCACATGGTCGGACCAGATACCGATTGTCCGTCCGCAGACAAAGGAACTCCGTCGCCAGACGATGTCGGTCGGATGATCCAGGGTAAACTTAACAGAACCGCGTGATTTCACTTCTGCGGTAACCCCCCCGCATAACAGCCGGGTAAAAAGCACCGCATCATCATGGGAGAGCACCTGTTTGAATTCGTATGACAGCCCGCTGCAGCCTTTGTCCGCTGCAATACCGATAATACAGTTGCCATTTTTCGTGAGGTGGTCCTCACGGGTCACCTCAAACGTTGTCGGGTGGTTGCCAAGGACGAGCGGGTGTCCCCGGCAATAGACTGTCTCCTGAGCCTCCATGCTTTATCATGTGAGGGTTGCCATTGATATTCAATGTTTATCACCGTCCACTGCCCTGAGTGCAACGAGGAGACCGAACACGAGGTAGTCACCGAATCGCGTGATCTGCTCGTCCGCTGCACCACCTGCGGTCACCACCAGCGCATGAAAAAAGAAAAAGAACCCCAGTCAATCCTGGTTAAAACGATTGTTTCAAAAGAAGGGACATCGCTGGTCTGCGGGATTGAACTCGGAGAAGATGACGAATGCAGTGTCGGAGACCACCTCGTTGCTGAGTGCGGGGAAGAAGCCTTCGGGGTCGAGGTAAGTTCTATTGAATGTGGAGCGAAACGGCAGAACCGGGCAAAAGCACCCGATATCACTACCCTGTGGACCCGGACGATCGAACAGGTGGTAGTAAAAATCTCTATCCATGACGGGAGAAAAACCGCTCCGGTCTATATGGAGGTTGACGGGGAACAACCGTTTGTCGTGGGGGAGATGTATGTCGCCTCAGGAAAGAGGTTCAAAATCTCTCACCTGAAACTGCGTGACGGGCCGCTGATGAGAAAAGAGGGCTGGAAGACCGTCGCCCACCGTATAAAGCGGATTTACGGCATCCGGTTATAAATATTTTTTAATTGCCTCCAGGAGTTGTTCTGTGTGGACAACTCCTTCGAACCGCTCCAGAACGGTAGCATCTCTGAGTATTACTATTGTTGGTGTCACCTTTAATGTAAATTCCCTGATAAAGTGCGGATTCTTTATTACGTCAATCTCCTCAATGGTGATGTTGAGGGCTTGTCCTGCTTCGGTATTAATCGGGGTCTGCTCCATGCAGCCCATACACCCCGGCTGGTAAAAACAGATCACACGCACTGCCATGAACATGAGTGGACAGCAAACGTAAAAAGAGTTTGTGGGGAAGTTAGCGGTTGTTGATAGAGATAACCCTGACATTAACCGCTGAATAACTGAAGTCAACTTCAATACCTTCCGGGGCTTTGTCTGAAACTTCACCAATCCGCAGGTAGTTGTTTGACGTTGTGTTGTTTGCATACTCTTCGGCGTTTTCCGGAACAAGACCATAGAAATTGTCACCGATACTGACATTGTTCAGGTCGAGTTTGATAGTCGCCAGATCCGCAGATGACATGGATTGGGTCATTGACATGTTTGAAGAAATGGTGATCCGTTTCTGCTCATTGACCTTCATACCGACAATCCCGGTACTGATCGCGTTAAATTCCCAGGGAAAAATCGCGAGCTGCTTTACACTCGACCCGGATGAAGCATATACCGGCACCGGGTAAATGGGTTTTTCCATCGTCTGGTTAGAGATAATTGTCAGCTGTTTTGACCCGAAGATTTCCCGGCCTTGTGCCAATGCCTGGTCGTACGTTGCCTTTTCCGAGGTGACTATGGGGTTTCCTGCAGCGTCAAAGAGTGTATAATCAAGGACAACCGAATCACCTTGCTTCACGGAGGTAAATATAGTCAGCCACCCGGTCCCCATACCGGAAATAACCATAAGTACGACAAAAAGCACACAGGCACCCACAATAAGTACCTGTTTCACCGTTTTCATCGAGTCTTCTTTCTTTTTCTTTTCTCCCATGCTTTTTGTTCCCTCCTTATTATATCATAGTCCAATTGTCATAAACTATTCCGCTGGTAGTGGTTTAATAATAATATTTATTAGTAATAAACACTAACTTAATGTTAACCAATCTGCTGAAATGATGGGAACACGGGAAATTTCGTGTGAACGCACAGGAGAAAAAGAGGAAAAATCTGAAGGCTGCTGCATCCGGGAGCAGACGTATGGATCCATGCAACGGATGGTTGTATTGCCTGCCGACGTGACAAAAAAAAGACGCGAAAGCCTCATTTTTAAAATGGTGTCCTGGAAGTCACGTTCAACACGTCAAAAATCTCCCCAAAATCACAAACAGCAAGAGAATAATGCTTTGTTCTCCCCTTTTTTTCCGATGACTTTTAGTATTCTTTTCACTAAAATCTGTAGTGATGGATAAAAAACGGGTCAAGGATTACATGACCTATGATGTCGTCAGTGTCGATTTTCACGGCACGGTGAAAGACATTATCGAAAAAATACAAAAGACCCACCATGACGGTTTCCCGGTCGTAGATGGCGATGAAGTGGTCGGTTATGTCTCAGCCAGGGACCTGCTCTTTGTCCAGCTGACAACTCCTGTCAAAGACGTGGTATCCAAGAACCTTATCGTTGCTGACCAGGATATGGACATCAATGATGCTGCACGGGTGATCTTCCGGAGCGGGATCCAGAAACTTCCGGTCGTCGATGAAAAAAACCACCTGCTGGGCATCATCTCGAATTCTGATGTGATCCGCTCGCAGATTGAGCATGTTTCCCCTGAAAAGGTCTTCAATTTCATTTCCACGCTGAAAAAGCTCTACGGAGTCGATCCCACGCTGGGACGGGGGACCGTGCCGGTCAGGGATCTCCTGCCTACCCAGTCAAAGATTTACGAGGATGAACTGGAAGGCCGTATATACGAGATCAAAAAAGGACTCGCAGAACCGATTATCGTTGTACAGCGCCCGGGAAGGATAATCCTTGTAGATGGACATCACCGGGCAATCGCCGCCAAACGTCTTGGAATAACAGCAATTGATGCCTATATTATCGATATAAAGGAAGATATCGAACTGGGTATGGAACGGACCGCACACGCGATGAACTTAAAAACTCTGGAAGATGTCCAGGTGCTCGATTACGCCCGTCACCCCCTCGTTGCGATCACCCATCGGCTGGTTAAGAGAGGATAGCAGCGTTTCCAGCGTCAAAAGAACCGGATACTCTTTTTTTCATGGTAAAAAAATCCGGGTTGTTGAAGGTTGAAGGCAGGGCTGACTTTCAGGAACCTTCATAGTGGAGGTCGTACTTTTCATTCAGGATATGTTCTTTTACAATAGATCCATCCGGTACAACAACCTCTGGCCAGAGACGGGTCTTCGAGTGAACGACCACGCGGTTCCGCAGGACTACCCGGGGTCCAATGACGGTATCATTCTCGATACTGCAGTGTTCGCCGATATGCGTGTCGTTGTCCATAATACATCCCGAGATGGTACTGTTTGTTCCGACAATGACCCGGTTGTAGAGTGATGATGAAAAAACCTTCACATTATTCCTGAGAATGCATTTTTCTCCCAGGGTCGTGTACGGCCCGATTAACACATTATCACCGATAGTTGTTCCGGGGCCAATCGCCACAGGACCGATGACCCTGGTGTTTTTCCCCAGCGTAATCGAATCACCCAGCTGGACCGGGCCCTGGATCTGCGCCCCATGCATTGAAAGATTCCCGATGATATCGGTAAAGGTGATTTCCTGCAGCTTCCAGCGCTCAGCCTGCCGAAGGGAGTGGGGACTTCCCACATCAGTCCAGTTACCCCGGGCAAGCCAGCCTTTCAATACAAGCTTCTCCTCCATCATCCGGGGAAAAAGGTCCCGGGCAAAATCATATTTTGTCGCGGGCGGGATATGGTCAAAAATTTCCGGGCTGCAGACATACATCCCGGTACTTGCAAGGTTGGAGAAGATCTCCCCTGGCGCCGGTTTTTCCTTGAAGCGTTTAATCTCATACCCGACATCGATTTCAGCAATACCATACTCTCCCGGATCGTCTATGGAGATCAGCGCGATTGTTGTGGTTGCCTTCTCTTTCTGGTGAGCGCGGTAAAACTCAAGCACGTTCAAATCAGTAACATGGTCCCCGCCAACGACCAAAAAGTCCTGCCCGTCGAGATACCGCTGTGCGTTTTTTACACTGCCGGCGGTTCCGAGTTTGGTTTTTTCATGGACGTAGGTGATATCGACACCAAACAGTGAACCATCACCAAGGGCTTCTTCGATAGCAGTACCCATATAACCTAAGGTGAGCACCACTTCCCGGAAGCCCAGGTTCGAAAGGTGTGAGACCAGGTGCTGGATCGNNCTCCGCACATTATGCACACCTTCATACCACAAATGTTGTGCTGAACAGGTTTAAGGATAGTGCTGAACGATGTTTTCCGGTTTTTTAAAAAATATCAGGCAGGACGGGGTTTTAACTGCTCGTGCGGTTTCAGGAGGGAACATGAGGAAAAAGAATACTTTTCGCCACGGGGGGTTAAACCCTTATTCATGAGTATTATATCAGCCAGAGACCAACGATTACAGCAGGTGACATGAGTATCGATGACTGAAGAAGAAATACGGATCCTGCCGGCAGCACAGGGGAAGGTGCAGTGCCTTTCAGACAAAAAAGAGCCGGTAGAGAACTGCGGGTTCTGCATTCATTGTAGGGAGTTCGGCACCGGAGGAACATTTGTAAAATCCCCCTCGCTTGCC